>JAZQCB010000106.1:0-2579 GCA_045546035.1 Clostridia bacterium | reverse complement strand
GCGTTTCTCCTTTAGAGAAATCTTTAGAGCTCTATTGCTCTAAAACCAATTATACCGGAAAAACCCAATAAAAACAAGGCCTTTCGGCCTTTTTCTGAGGAAATATTTCACTTTTTAGAGCAGCACTACAGGAAATTTAGGGTCTTCACCCACCTGCGGAAGCTCGGCTTCCGCGATCCGATCGTCGCCGACAGCGGAAACGGATATCACCTGCTCTACAGGGTCCAGGCGGAGCTTGACAGCAGGGACACCATATCCGATTTCCTGAAGGTTCTGGACATGTGGTTTTCGACCGACGAGGTGCTGATCGATACGGCGGTTTTCAATCCCGCGAGAATCACCAAGCTCTATGGCACGATCGCCCGGAAAGGCGCGAACACCGGGGACCGCCCCTACCGGATGAGCGGGATTCTCCATGTTCCGGAGGAAATCGGGACGACGCCCATGGCGGTGGTTCGGGAAGTCGCGGCCAATGCGGAAAAGAGGATTTCCCCTTCGGGAAGCTCCGCCCGCAAAACCGGAGAGGTGTTCGACGTAGACGCGTTTCTGTCAAACCGTCAGATCGAGGTCGCGAAGAAGACGGCCATTCCGAGCGGAACGAAGTATGTGCTGAAGGAGTGCCCCTTCAACTGCGAACATAAGGCTCCGGACGCCGCGGTCTTTGTCGGAAGGGACGGCAGGCTCGGCTTTCACTGTTTTCATAACAGCTGCTCCGAATACGGCTGGCATGAGTTCCGGGCGAAGGTCGATCCGCAGGCCTACAGGGGCAGCGTTTTTCAGCCTCGCGTGTTGAATGCAGCTGTTCCGATACCGCCGCCTTCGGGGCCGGCGCCTGCCGAAAACCGGGGGCCGGCCATGCTGGATATCGCGGACGTGGAGGACTATGACCGCAGCAAAATCATCACGATTCGATCCAGGCTCGGCAAGCTGGATGAGCTCATCGGCGGGTTCAACAAGGGCGAGCTTTCGGTATGGTCCGGGTCGAACTCCTCCGGCAAGTCCACGCTGGTCAGCCAGCTGGGCCTGGAGGCGGTTCATCAGGGATACAAGGTGGCCCTGTTTTCGGGGGAAATGCCCCCAAAGCTGGTCAAATACTGGCTTTATCTGCAGGCGGCCGGCCCGGATATGGTGGAGCCGGATCCGCTTTCTCCCAGACACTGCAAGCTGAAGGAAGGCGTAAAGGAAAAGCTGACCCAGAAGCTGAGCGGTTCCTTCGCTGTTTACAATAACGATTTCGGAAATGACTGGGAAATGGTTTCGAATGTGATTTTCGACTGGGTGAAACAGAAGGGGTCGGACGTGGTGATTATCGACAATCTGATGGCGCTGAACCTGCCCTCCGGCGTCCGCGATAAGTATGAAATCCAGAGCAGAATCGTTCAGACCCTTTCCACGGCGGCCAAACAGCTGAACGCGCACGTCCATTTTATCTGCCACCCGCGCAAAACAGAAAGCTTTCTCAGGAAAAACGATATCAGCGGTACCGCCGACCTGACCAACACCGCCGACAACGTCTTCATGGTTCACCGGGTCAACAGCGATTTCCTGACCCGCGTGAAGGAGGTTTATCCGAAGCTCACGATCCCGGACGGTGTCGGAAACGCGGTGGAGATCATGAAAAACCGCGATCTGGGGGTGGCCGACGAGATGGTGCTGCTGTATTTCGACAAAACCTGCAAGACCATGAGCGACGTAAAAGGCGGCCCGCGCCGGTTCGGATGGAGCGAGGGCTTCATTCAGGTGGACATGTCCGGGGATCCGGATTTCCCGTTTTAAGGAGGCGCGGAATGGAACAGAAAATAACGCCCGAAGAGCTGGAGATTATGCGAAGCGCCTATGTCTTTCTGAGAGATCACTGCTGCCCTCCGAAAAACAGCGACGAAAAAGCCTGCGAATGGTGGAAACGGACCGCGGGGGAGATGGCCGCCGTAAGCGCGCACTGGAACAACCATCCGCTCGCCGTGGAGGTGCTGATGGCCATCTATAACTATATTGACCGGAAGGCCGGAAGATGATGATGGAATTGCGACGGCGGCATCTGGGTCATCGGGCAAGTTTGAATTCTCGGTATAGCTTCTGGCGGAAATCCGGGTCTGCCGCGGCCCGAACCATATCCTCTGTACGGCTTTATCAAGGTAAGGCCGGCCGGAATCCCTAGCCCTTCCGGATCAGACATTCCTTTCCCTGGAAGGCGAAGCCGTATTTCCGGATGTTTTCCGCGGGAATGCCCCGGGCCAGCAGGGACGCGTCATAGCGCTTTTCCTCGATCTGCCGGAGGGCATTTTCGGCCGTATCCTCCAGGCTGCTTTCATTGTCGAACGTGTCAAAGACCTTGAATTCCATGATGACGGCGGGTTTTCCGGCGCCCATTGGCTCCATGACGACGTCATATCGCCCGTATCCGCTTTCCCGGTTGGAGACAATCACATAATCCCTGCTGTTTTCCGCCAGCAGTCCCAGCACCAGTCCGTGATAGAAGTTCTCCGGCAGCTTGATGGAAGGATTTTTCCCTCCATCAAAGGAGCTCATGGAGGTCAGCATGATATCGTTCAGGAGACGGTTCATCCCCCGGACATCCC
>JAZQCB010000105.1:0-18117 GCA_045546035.1 Clostridia bacterium | reverse complement strand
GGTGACAGTAGCAAATTATCCCGAATTTTCCTACAGCAAATCATTGAAAATATTCAATTGTCAAGGTTCAGTCGGAATAATTAGAAAGTCGGAATAAGTGCGGTGAGAGGACGGGGGTTAATCACCCCCTCCTACTCGATTTTATTCGGCAGAGGCCTGGGACGGCCTGGATCGGAGAGATTCACGCGAGTCCTGGCCGCCTGGATGACAGGAACGCGTGCCCGCGCGTTCCGTCCCGGGGGAGGGCCGCGAGACGACGCAATCTCATCGGGCCGCCTCTCTCCGGCTTATTCCAGATCCCGGGCGAGCACGGCGGGATCGGTCAGCTCATAGAGCACCAGTCCGTTCACCCGGCCCACTTCCACGCAGCGCCCCTCCAGAACGGAATTATCCTCCACGGCGCTGGCCAGCTCCATATCCGCCAGGATGCAGGCCTTGCGGCCTTCGGCGAACGCGGCCGGGCGCAGGTTCATATCCGACAGCCAGTCGTAATAGACGATGGGATGCCGGCGGCGGCCCAGCTGGACGGAGACGGATTTAACCTTTCCGTCGGTCAGCTCGGTAATGACCGGGCCGTACCAATAGGTAGCATAGCAAAGATCATATCCCTTTTCCGTAATCATTTCCGCCGCGGGAAGGAGGGTTTCCACCGTGGCGGTATCCTGATAGGTCAGCCCGCTGTAATCCACGTCATTGGAAAAATTGTTGGGATCCCGGAAAAACCCGGTAAAGTAGAAGCCGCAGCCGATCATCATGACCAGCACCATGAGCCCCGCCAGGCCATGGAGCGAAAGGGGCGCGACGCCGGAAAGCAGGGAGGCGGGCCGGCTTTTCTTTTCCCCTTCCGCGGAGGGAACCATACCGCTGTTTTTCCGAAGATCCGCCTTCGCCATGGCGGGGATGATCCAGAAGAGGACGGGAAGATAGTACAGCTCCATATAGAAGCCGCCTTCGGAAAGGAAAAGGGGCACGCAGGTCATGACCAGCTGGGTCATCAGCATAAAGATCGAAAGGAACCGGGCGAAGCGGTCATGGGTATGGCGTAGGGTATGGAAGGCGACGATCAGGGAGAGAAGCCAGACGAAAACGGCGAGGAGGCTGACGATGCCGTTGGCGCTGAAAAGCCCGCCCCGGCCGATATAGCCCAGATCCTTCAGGATCGTCCGGAAAAGCGCCTCCAGATCATTGACGGTTCCCAGAGCCAGGTTCTGGGAGCTGTAATCCATGAAGGAATAGCGGGCGGAGAGCACCTTCAGATTCACCAGATAGCCCAGGGCGGAGGCGGCAACGGCGGCCAGCGCCCAGGCCAGGGCGGGCGCCTTTTCCTTCAGCCGGTTCAGCCGATCCTCGCCCGCCCCGTTTTCGGAAAACAGGGCGCTGAGAAAGACGGAAACCAGCAGGGGCCCGGTACAGATCATCAGCTGGCGCACGCCCCCCAGCCCGCCGCCAAAGGCCAGCAGGCAAAGGAGCGCGGCCTTCAGGGGAAAGGCCCATTTCCGCTCCGAACGGTTTTCCTTCGCCAGGCTCAGATACAGCCCCACCGTCGTCAGGACGACGATGATGTGGGGTATGTAATAATTATGATACAGGACGATCCGACCGTAGGCCACGCTGAAGGGAAGCAGCATGGCGGCCCCGCCGACGCAGAAGCGCTCGAAGGGGATTTTCACCTGGCGGGAAAGGAAGTAAAAGGCGCCCAGCATCAGAAGCATCATGATGACCGCGCCGAGAAACCGCACCAGGGACCAGTCGGAAAAGAGCCGGAACAGCAGGGAATAGACGATCTGGTTATAGAGCACCCGCAGCTCCGTGGAGTAAAACCAGGTCGAGGACAGGATGCCGCCCTCCCGGGCCAGCTTTTCCCCAAGGATCAGCTCGGAGGAGGCGTCGGAATCCAGCAGCGTCGACGAGACGATCCAGGCGGTTCGGAAGGAAACGACCAGGGCAAGGAGCAGCAGTGCCGCGCACAGAATCCTTTTGACGGCGGGACGAATCATGGTTCGGTTCATAGCAGCCTCTCCTTCAGGATAATTCCGGGGTTTCCCCCCGCTTCACAACGGCTTTCCGGCGGCGCAGAAAGGTTTCCCGGTCCAGCATCACGACGCGGCCGCAGGTTTCGCAGCGCATCTTGATATCCGCGCCGGTCCGGGTCACGGTCCAGGTATTTCCGCCGCAGGGATGGTTTTTCCGGGTCGTAATCAGATCACCCAGACGGATTTCCTCCACCACGGAATTCAGCCTCCTTTACCAGCGATTTTGCCTTGCTTCGCGCCCGGCGGCCGGGCCGGGAACGGAACCGATTCAGTATAATACGCCGGGGCCCAAAAGGCAAACAATTGAAAGAAAAGCGGGAAAGTGATATGATCTATCCAAAAAGCGCGGCCGTTTGACGGCACGGAGGAAGGAGCGGAAACCGCCGAAAATGGAAGAAAGAGAGAGACCGATCGGGGTTTTCGACAGCGGCGTCGGCGGCATCAGCACCCTCGCCGCGATGGTAGCGAGGCTGCCAAAGGAGCGTTTTCTCTACTTTGGGGATACCCGGAACGCCCCCTACGGAACCAAAACCACGGAGGAGGTGACCGCCTGCGCGCGGCAAGTGGTGGCGGAGCTGGAAAAGGACCGGATCAAGGCCCTGGTCATCGCCTGCAATACCGCCACGGGGGCGGCGGCCGCGACGCTCCGGGCGGAGCTGGCCCTGCCGGTCATCGCGATGGAGCCGGCGCTCAAGCCCGCGCACGAGGCCGCCAGGGGCGGGAAGGTGCTGGTTATGGCCACCCCGCTGACGCTGAGGCAGGATAAATTCCTGCATCTGATGGAGCTGTATGGGGAAAACGCGGAGCCGGTGGCCTGCGAAGGGCTGATGGAGCTGGTGGAGGAAGAGGACGAAGCCGGATCGGAAGCCTATCTGAAGCGGCTGTTTTCCCGATGGGATCCGGAGGAGGTGGACGCGGTGGTGCTGGGATGTACGCATTACGTCTTTCTGCGGCCCATGATCCGCCGGATGCTGCCGGAGCATATCGTGATTACCGACGGAAACGAGGGGACAGCCCGGCAGCTGGAAAGGGTGCTGCGGGAAAGGGGCCTGCTGCGGGAGCGGGGAAAGGGAGAAACCGTGCTCAAAACCAGCGGGGATCCGGCCACCACGCTCCCCGTCATGGAACGGCTACTGGAGAGGGCCCAAAAAACCCTGGGATACGCCGCTTTTCCGGCGAAACCTTCCTTTTCAGGCCAATAGCAAACCGGAAAACGCAAATTTATCCTTTTCTTTTGGCTGGAATTATGTTATCATCTCCTTTGATGCGTGATTGATTTCCGGATTTCCAGGCGGCTTCGCGGGAGGCCGGAATGATAAATTGAAAAAACGGGAGGAAGACGACCATGGCTGAAGTTATGACCAGCAACATCCGGAATATTGCCCTCATGGGGCATGGCAGCGAGGGCAAAACCACGCTGACCGAGGCGATGCTCTTTGCTGCCGGAATGATCGATCGTCAGGGCAAGGTGGAGGACGGAACCACCGTTTCCGACTTCGACGCGGAGGAGAAAAAACGCGGTTTTTCCATCGGCGCCGCCTACGCCCCCATTAAGTGGAACGACAAGGTGATCAACACCATCGATGTTCCCGGATATTTTGATTTCGTCGGCGAGATGATGGGTCCCCTGCGGGTGGTGGAAACCGCGGTCATCGTCATCGGCGGCGTCAACGGCCTGAGCGTCGGCGCGGAGAAGGCCTGGGATTACGCCGGGGAGCATCATCTGGGCAGGATGTTCATCGTTAACCAGATGGACCGGGAGCACGCGAACTTCGAGAAGATTACCGCCCAGCTGCGGGAAAAATACGGCGCCAGCGTGGTACCGATCCTGCTGCCCCTGGGCGAGGGCGCTTCCTTCCGCGGCGTGGTCAACGTGCTGGAAAAGAAGGCCTACGAGGGCGCCTACAAGAAGAGCAAGGAAGTTCCGATTCCGGCGGGGATGGAAGACGAAATCAACGAGGCCTACGAGTATCTGACCGAGCAGGCCGCCTCCGCGGACGACGAGCTGATGATGAAATATCTCGACGAGGGCGAGCTGACCCATGACGAAATCATGGAAGGCTTCCGCAAGGGCATGAAGGACGGGATCATCGTTCCCGTGGTGGCGTGCTCCGCGCTGACCGGCGTGGGCATCGCCCGGACCATGGATCTGATGGCCAAGTATCTGCCCTCTCCCGCCCACGAGGGGCTGCACCAGACCGGCAAGAACCCCAAGACCGGCGAGGAGATCACCCGCGTCTGCAAGGACAACGAGCCATTCTCCGCCCTGGTGTTCAAGACCATCGCCGACCCCTTCGTCGGCAAGCTGAGCCTGGTTCGTATTTTCAGCGGCATCCTGACCGGATCCACCACGCTGTACAACGCCAACAAGGAAAAGAACGAGAAGGCCGGCGGCATGTATTCACTCCGGGGCAATAAGCAGACCAACGTGGACAAGCTCCACGCGGGCGACATCGGCGCCCTGGCGAAGCTGCAGTTCACCTCCACGGGCGATACCCTCTGCGATCCCACTTCCCCCATCGTCTATCCGGAAATCGTCTTCCCGGCTCCCTGCATCAGCAAGGCCGTCTTCGCCGCCAAGCAGGGCGAGGAGGACAAGGTCTTCTCCGGCCTGAACCGCCTGGCGGAGGAGGATCCCTCCATCCGGATCGAGAAGAACGCCGAGACCACGGAAACGGAGCTCAGCGGCCAGGGCGAGATGCATCTGGACGTGATCCGGAACAAGCTGGCCTCCAAGTTCGGCGCCAACGCCGTTCTGCAGGATCCCAAGATCCCCTATCGCGAAACCATCCGGAAGACCGTCAAGGTTCAGGGGCGGCACAAGAAGCAGACCGGCGGCCACGGCCAGTTTGGCGACGTCTGGATCGAATTCAGCCCCATTACCGACAGCGACACGGATTTCGAGTTCGTCGACGCGGTGGTCGGCGGCGTTGTTCCGCGGAACTTCATCCCCAGCGTGGAAAAGGGCCTGAGGGAAAACCTGGTTCACGGCGTGCTGGCCGGATACCCGATGGTGCATCTGCGGGCGAAGCTGTATGACGGCTCCTATCACCCGGTGGATTCCTCCGAAATGGCCTTCAAGACCGCGGCCCGCATCGCCTATAAGAAGGGCTGCGGCGACGCCAGCCCCGTGCTGCTGGAGCCCATCATGCACGTGGAAGTGCTGGTGCCCAACGAATACATGGGCGATATCATGGGCGACATGAACAAGCGCCGCGGCCGCATCATGGGCATGAACCAGAAGGGCAGCATGCAGCTGCTGGAGGCGGAGGCGCCCCTGGCGGAGATGTTCAAATACGCGACGGATCTTCGCTCCATGACCCAGGCGAGGGGCTCCTTCTCGATGAAGTTCGAGCGGTATGAGGAAGTGCCCGCCAACGAGGCCCAGAAGATCATCGCCAACGCGAAGATCGAGGACGACGACGAAGAGTAATTTTCCCTGCCTTATGCCCCCTTTCCGGAAATGGAGAGGGGGATTTCCTTCTTTTTGTCCGATATTTGCCTTTTTCGCCTGATTATGCTATCATTCCTCTGTTGAACATCTTTTCCGGCCGGCGCCTCGGCCGAGAATACGGGAAGGATTGGTGACCTTCGTGCGCAAAGGTTTTTTCTGGGGCCTGACGCTGGCGATCCTGCTGCTGTGCGTGCCGGCACTGGCGGCGACCAGCACAACGGAATACGCGCTGGACAGCATGTACGGCAAGCTGGCGCTGGCGGACAGCTATATCGTGCTGACCCCGGCGAATCTGGCCCAGCATAAGGAAATGCTCATTTCCCAGAATAAAACGGAAGAAGCCCTCCGGCAGGACTGGGCGGAGCGCGGCGTGGTGCTGCAGGCCTGGGTGCCGGGTATGGACGCGTGCCTCGAGGTTCGGCTGGTTCAGGACGGGGACGCGGCTGCCTATTTCAACCTGGACGCCCAGACGACCCAGGCCCGGGCGGCCTATCGGGCGTCCCATCTGAAGGGAACCACCTATACCTCCCAGGGATATACCATTACCACGGCGGAATGGAAGCGAACCGGGAACGGCGTCCGTTTCCTGCGGTTCAAATACAAGCGAAATGACAACGGTCTGATTACCCGGGGATATTGCGCCAAAACCATCCGCAACGGGTGGACCCTGATCCTGGATTATCAGGTATACAACCGCCAGGTTCGTCAAAAGGATCTGACCAGCCTGGAGAAGGTATACAAAACCGTGGTCTTTACCGAGAATCTGCCCATTCCCGCCACGACCACGGGGCTTCTGAAGTTTACCTCCGAACCGCCGAGGGAAACCAATACCGGCTCCTTTACCGTGGAGGGAACCTGCACGCCCGGGGCCCATCTGATCGGCGTTATCATGAAATACGCCAATCCGACCCCGACCCGCATCGAGGCCGACGCCGGGAAAAACGGGAAATTCAAGATGAACGTCAAGCTCCCCACGGAGGGCATCTGGCTGATGACCCTGACGGTGGAGGCGAACGGCAGCGTCATCGCCGAGGAGGTCTTCGGAACTACCACCTATCAGTCCACGATGCTGCCCATGAACCTGGATACGGAGGTGCCGGAGCAGTTTGAAAACGACACCTTCGTCCTGAGCGGAACCACCTCCAAGGCCGTCTATGTCCAGTGCATCGTGACCGGGGGCGAGAAGACCTATGACAAAACCGTGAGAACCAACGGAAAGAAGACCTTCTCTTTCGAATTCCCCACCTCCAGCCAGTCGGAATACACGGTAACGCTGGTGCTGCAGAAAAAGAATTACGAAACCCGCCGCTTTACCTGGACCGCCAACCGGACGCTGACGGAGCGGGACACCCGGAACCAGTATAAGGCCCAGGCGGTCAAACCGGGATACAGCACCCTGACCCGGAAGATCGACGGATACAAGGGCCGGGTCATGGGATATAAGGTCTATATTACCGATATCCAGCAAAGCGGGGAGGAATGGATCGTTTTCGCCGCTCTGACCAGGACCAAGAAGGGCACGCTGAAGGATACCATCGTCATTGTGACCGGGGAGAAGCCCGACTTCGTCGTCGGCAGCGAGCAGACCATGTACGGTACGCTGACGGGGGTTTACGAGGTGCAGTCCGAGGAGGATAAGGAAACCTACCCCAGCTTCGACCTTCTGTTCTGGGAGGAACAGGCCTGAAGCGGGGAAGCGATGGCCGCCGGGCGGGGAGGGAAGAGCTCCCTTTCGGCCATAAGGAAGAAAGCGGAGGACCGCCGGCCCGGGACGCGAAAGACAGCATCAATCAGGAACCGGCGGACGGCCGGATAAATGGATCGGAGGAACAGGAAAATGGAAAAGATTCGCGCGGGCGTGATCGGCGCCACCGGCATGGTGGGACAGCGGTTTGTTTCCCTGCTGGAAAATCATCCCTGGTTTGAGGTGACCTGCGTCGCGGCCTCGGCCCGCAGCGCCGGCAAAACCTACAGGGAGGCCGTGGGCTCCCGGTGGGCTTTCGACTGGCCCATTCCCGGGAACGTGGCGGAGATGCCTGTGGTGGACGCCGCGGATATCGACCGGGTTGCGGAGCAGGTGGATTTCGTCTTCTGCGCCGTGGATATGAAGAAGGACGAGATCCGCGCCCTGGAGGAGGCCTACGCGAAGCACGAGATTCCCGTGGTCAGCAACAACAGCGCCTGCCGGGGGATCGAGGATGTGCCGATGGTGGTTCCGGAAATCAACGCCGCCCACCTGGATGTGATCCCGACGCAGCGGAAACGGCTGGGATGCAGGCGGGGATTCATCGCCGTGAAGCCCAACTGCTCCATCCAGACCTATGTGCCGGCCCTCACGCCCCTGCTGGATTTCCGGCCGGAGAAGGTCAGCGTATGCACCTATCAGGCCATCAGCGGCGCCGGCAAAACCTTCCGGACCTGGCCGGAAATGGTGGACAACGTGATCCCCTATATCGGCGGGGAGGACGAGAAGAGCGAGCAGGAGCCCCTGAAGCTGTGGGGACATCTGGAAGATCTGGGGCGGGGCCCTGTGATCGTTCCCGCCGAAAAGCCGGTGATCAGCGCCCAGTGCCTGCGGGTCGCCTGCAGCGACGGGCATATGGCGGCGGTTTCCGTCAGCTTCGGCGAGAAAGTAACCCGGGAGCAGATCCTGGACCGCTGGGCCCATTATGAAACAGAGGCACAGCGGCTGGAGCTGCCCAGCGCCCCGAAGCCCTTCCTGCAGTATTTCGAGGATCCCAGCCGGCCGCAGACCCGGCTGGACCGGGATTTCCAGAAGGGCTTCGGCGTCAGCATCGGGCGGCTGCGGGAAGACCGGATTTTTGACTGGCGCTTTGTCTGCCTGAGCCATAACACGATCCGCGGCGCCGCGGGGGGCGGCATCCTGACGGCGGAGCTGCTGGTTCGCAAGGGATACATTCAGGGCAAATAAAACCCGGAGTTCGGCGGCGGCATGTTCCATGCCGCCGTCCGGCGGTTTCGGGGCCGTGCCGGCGGGAAGGAGAGCAAACATGGATCATCGGAAGGAGAACATTCTGGAAGCCCTGGAGAAGGCCTATCCCGAGGCGGGGCCGGAGCTGCATTTTACCAATCCTTACGAGACCCTGGTGGCGACGATCCTGTCCGCCCAGTGCACGGATCGGCAGGTGAACCGGGTCACCCCGGCGGTTTTCGCGAAATATCCGGATGTGGCCGCCATGGCCAGGGCCACGGAAGAGGAACTCTATCCCATGGTAAAAAGCTGCGGCTTCAAAACCAAGGCGGGGAACATCATCGCGGCCTGCCGGATGATTCAGGAGCAATACGGAGGGCAGGTGCCCCAGGATCGGGAGAAGCTGACCGGGCTTCCGGGTGTCGGCCGAAAGACGGCCAACGTGGTGCTGTCAAACGCCTTCGGTGTCCCGGCCTTCGCCGTGGATACCCATGTGTTCCGGGTTTCCAACCGGATGGGCCTTTGCCATACAAAGACGCCGGAGGAAACGGAAAGGGAAGTTACAAAGCTGCTGCCGGAGGAAAAATGGGGGAAGGCCCACCACTGGCTGATCTGGCACGGCCGGCGGGTCTGCAAGGCGCAGAAACCCCTGTGCGGCGAATGCCCCGTCAGGGAATGGTGCGAATGGGCAAAGGAAAACGGCCTCTCCGGGTGAGAGACCGTTTTTTTCAGGCAGGCGGGGAAAACACCGGGAAAACGACACATGGATCGGGCAAACCCCTGTCAGGGGCGAACCCCGTCCAGCGCCTTCCGGGCGGCAGAAATGCCGTCGATGGCGGCGGAAACGATGCCGCCGGCGTATCCCGCCCCCTCGCCGACAGGATAGAAGCCCTTCAGCCCTTCCGCCATGCCGTTTTCCCCGCGGAGGAGGCGGACGGGGGAGGAGGAACGGGTTTCCGGCCCGGTCAGCACCGCGTCCGGCAGGGCGAAGCCGCGAAGCTGCCGATCCATGGCGCGGATGCCGGATTTCAGGTTTTCAGCGATAAAGCCGGGAAGCACCGCCCGCAGATCCGCCGGGACGACGCCGGGGCGGTAGGAGGGGCGGACATCGCCGAAACGGACGGAGGCCCGATCCGCGAGAAAATCCTCCACCCGCTGGGCCGGGGCCCGGAATCCGCCGCCGCCCGCCCGAAAGGCGGCCCGCTCGATTTCGCGCTGCATTTCAAAGCCCGCCAGGGGCGTATCGCCGCCGAAATCCTCCGGCCGGACGCCCACCAGCAGCGCCGCGTTGCTGTTTTCCCGATCCCGGGCGAACAGGCTCATGCCGTTGGTCACCACGCCGCCGGGCTCGGAAGCCGCGGCGATGACCTGGCCGCCGGGACACATGCAGAAGGTATAGACGCCCCGCCCGTCAGGCGTGTGGCAGGTCAGCTTATAGGAGGCGGCCCCCAGACGGGGGTGGCCGGCGAAGGCGCCGTACTGGGCCCGGTCGATCAGCGCCCGGGGGTGCTCGATGCGCACGCCCATGGCGAAGGGCTTCCGCGCCATCCGGATTCCCTGATGATACAGATGCTCCATGGTGTCCCGGGCGGAATGGCCCACGCAGAGCAGGATCGCTCCGGCCCTGATTTCCCTCGTCTCGCCCCGGGAAGCAACCACCGCGCCCACCGCCCGGCCCTTCTCCAAAAGCAGGCGCTCCAGCCGGGTTTCGAACAGCACGGAGCCGCCCAGGGACAGGATTTCCCGCCGGAGGGAGGCCACCACGCCCCGGAGACGGTCGGTTCCGATATGGGGCTTGGGATCCAGCAGGATTTCCTCCGGCGCCCCATGAGCCACGAAGGTTTCCAGCACCTCCCGCAGCCAGGGACTTTTAACCCCGCAGGTCAGCTTTCCGTCGGAAAAGGCGCCGGCGCCCCCTTCCCCAAACTGCACGTTGGATTCCGGATCCAGCCGCCCCTCCTCCTCCATGCGGCGGACGTCCTTCCCCCGCTCCTCCACGGGTTTTCCCCTTTCGATCAGCACCGGGGCGGCGCCGGCCCGGGCCAGGGTCAGGGCACAGAACAGCCCCGCGGGCCCGGCTCCCACGACCAGCGGCGGCGCGGAAAAGCGGGCGGAGGGGAGGGAGGAGACGGAAAGAACGGGAACGGGGGTCAGACCCTTCTTTTTTTTCAGGACGGCCGCTTCGTTTTTCAGACACAGATCCAGCGAAAGGACGAAATGCAGCCTGTCCTTTTCCCGGGCGTCCACGCTGCGGCGGGAGACGGAGAAGGACAGCAGATCCTCCTCCCGCAGGCCGAGCTTTTTCAGCAGCAGGCGGCGGAGACTGTCCTCCGTATAGTCCAGAGGGACCGGAACATTCGATAAACGCAGCATCGGCTTACTCCTCATGCCATCGGAGAGAATCGGGATCGAAAAAGGCGGCGGGGGGATATCGGACCTCCGTCAGCTCCAGCCCCCTGGCGGGGGCGGTCATGCCCAGATCCAGCCGGTTTCCGGAGCGAAGCGCCGCAGCGAAGGCCTCGGGAGAAAGGCGGCCCAGGCCGATTTCGATCAGGGTTCCCGCCATGATCCGAACCATATTATAGAGAAAGGCGTTTCCGGAAACCACAAAGGTGATCTCATCCCCCTGCCGGGAGAGGGAGGCGGATTCCATGGTCCGGATCGTGGTTTTCGCGGTTCCGCCCGCCGCCTGGAAAGCGGCGAAATCATGGGTGCCCAGCAGCGGAGGCAGGGAGGCTTCCATGGGCCCCAGATCCAGGGGCACCGGCACATGCGCCGTAAAATGCCGCCGCAGCGCGCTGCCGTGGCGGGCGTTCAGGATGCGATAGGTATAGGTTTTGCCGCAGGAAAGGAAGCGGGAGTGGAACCCCGGAGGCACCTCCCGCCCGCTGTGCACCCGGATATCCCCGGGCAGGAGCGTGTTGAGCACGAAGGGGAACTTCTCCGGCGGGATGGCGCAGGAGGTATCAAAATGAACCTGCTGGGCCAGGGCGTGCACCCCGGCATCCGTCCGGGAGGAGCCGGTGGCCCGCACGGGATGGCCGCAGGCTTCGGAAAGCTTTTCCTCCAGCACCTGCTGGACGGCCAGACCGTTCAGCTGCCGCTGCCAGCCGGCATAGGCGGTTCCGTCATACTCGACGGACAGGAGAACTCTTTTCACAGGAAGATCCTTTCCAGAACCACCAGCAGCACCACCCCGGCCATGATGGCGCAGGCGATGCCGTCATTTTTCGTCAGCTTCAGCACCCGGAAACGGGTCCGCCCCTCGCCCCCGTGATAGCAGCGGCTTTCCATGGCCATGGCCAGATCCCCCGCCCGGCGGAAGGCGCTGACGAAAAGCGGCACCAGCAGGGGCACCATGGATTTCGCGCGGGAGAACAGATTCCCGCTTTCAAAATCCGCCCCCCTGGCCATCTGGGCCTTCATGATTTTGTCGGTCTCATCCAGCAGGGTCGGGATAAACCGCAGGGCGATGGTCATCATCATGGACAGCTCATGAACGGGAAAATGAATCCTCTTCAGGGGGCTGAGCAGCATCTCCAGGGCGTCGGAAAGGGCCACGGGAGAGGTGGTCAGGGTCAGAAGAGAGGTCCCCATCACCAGGAAAACGAGGCGAAGGGAATAGAAGACCGCCTGCTGCAGGGCCTCGGAGGTGATCCGGATGACCCAGAAGGACAGGAGAACGTTTTCCCCAGGGGTAAAGAACAGGTTCAGCAAAAAAGTCAGCACCAGAATCATCCGAAGCGGCCGCAGCCCCTTCAGCAGCATTTTGAAGGGCACCCGGGCACACCGGGCCACCCCGTAGAGAAAGACCAGCAGCAGCGCGTAGCCCGCCAGGGTTTTGACCAGAAAGACAACAATAATAAAGACGAGGGTCAGAATCAGCTTCACCCGGGGATCCAGCCGGTGCACCGGGCTGTCCACGGGGTAATACTGGCCCATGGTGATATTTTTCAGCATCCGGCCCCCTCCTTCCAAAGGCGAAGCAGATGATCCCGGACATCCTTCATCCGGAACAGCCCTTCGGGCAGGTCCAGGCCTTTTTCCCGCAGCAGGGCGCAGAGCTGGGCGGCCTCGGGAACATCCAGCCCCACGGCCTTCATTTTCTCGGGCTGGCGGAACAGATCCCCGGGGGTTCCATCCTCGGCCAGCTTCCCGTCGGCAAAGACCAGCAGGCGCGTCGCCAGGCGCGCCATATCCTCCATGGAATGGGATACCATCAGAATCGTCGTATGCTCCCGGTCCCGCAGATCCTCCAGCATGGAAAGGATCCGATCCCGCCCGCGGGGATCCAGCCCGGCGGTGGGCTCGACGAGAATCAGCACCCTGGGCTCCATGGCCAGGACGCCCGCAATAGCCACCCGGCGCATCTGGCCGCCGGGAAGCTCGAAGGGGCTCTTTTCGGCATATTTGTCATAATCCAGATGGACGTTTTCCATCGCCCGGCGAACCCGGGCGTCGATTTCCTCCGGGGGCAGCTTCTGGTTCTTCGGGCCGAAGGCAATGTCTTTGGCGACGGTTTCCTCAAAAAGCTGATACTCCGGATACTGAAATACCAGGCCGATCCGCTGGCGCAGCGCCCGGCGGTCCACATGGGGACCGTTCAGATCCTCCCCGTCGACGAGCACCTGGCCGGAAGTGGGCTTCAGGAGGCCGTTGAGATGCTGGACGAGCGTGGACTTGCCGGAGCCGGTATGCCCGACGATGCCGACAAATTCCCCTTCCCCGATGGAAAAGGAGACGTCGGACAGGGCGACGGTGCTCAGGGCGCTGCCCTCGGCGTAGGTATGGGTCAGGTGGCGGACTTCGATGGACATAGCAGCCTCTCCACCTCCTTTGCCAGATCTTCCACGGTCAGAATGCCTTCCCCGATTGGCATGCCGGCGGCCCGAAGCTCCGCGGCCAGGGCCGTCATCCGGGGCACGTCCAGATGAAGCTCCCGCATGCGCTCCACCTTCGCGAAAACATCCCGGGGCACGCCGTCCTCCACCACCCGGCCGTCGGAAACGACCAGGATCCTGTCCGCCAGGGCGGCCTCCTCCATAAAATGGGTGATCCAGACGACGGTAATGCCTTTATTGCGGTTCAGGGAACGGATGGTTTCGAAAACCTCCTTCCGGCCGGAGGGGTCCAGCATGGCGGTGGCCTCGTCGGCGATCAGCACGCTGGGCTCCATGGCCAGAATCCCGGCCACGGCGACGCGCTGCTTCTGCCCGCCGGAGAGCAGATGGGGCGCGGAATCCGCGAAACGGCTCATCTGAACCGCGGCCAGGGCCGATTCCACCCGGGCGGGCATTTCCTCCGAGGGAACGCCCAGGTTTTCCAGTCCGAAGGCCACATCCTCCCGGACAACGGTGGCGACGATCTGGTTATCGGGATTCTGAAAGATCATGCCGGCCCGGCGGCGGATTTCCCAGACCAGCTCTTCCTTCCGGGTGTCATACCCGCAGACGATCACATTGCCTTCCGAGGGCAGATACAGGGCGTTGAGCAGCTTGGCCAGGGTGGACTTCCCGGAGCCGTTATGCCCCAGCACGGCCACAAATTCGCCCCCGCGGATTTCCGCGCGGGCATGGGACAGGGCAGGAGAGGGCGCCTCCTCATAGGTAAAGGAGACGTCATCCAGACGGATGCGGACAGCATGGTCCATGCGTTACATTACCTCCAGGGAATCTTCAGGGAAGGGAAATATCAATACAGTGAATCTGGGCGGGCCGGAAGAGGCGGGCGGGAATCCTGGATGTTCCGACGCCGTTGGAAACCAGCAGATTTGCCCGGTTTTCATTCATCCAGCCGGACATGTAGCGGTTTTCCACGTCCCCGCCAATGTTCAGCAGAGGCCCCAGAACGGCCAGCTGCCCCCCGTGGGTATGGCCGAAGAGCGCCAGGTCAAACCAGCCGATCCGGCCGTTCCGATCCGTGGCGCGCTGGGCTTCGGGGATGACGGAGGGATTATGGCTCAGAAAAATGACGAAATCCCCGGCGGAGGCCTGGGCCGCCACGCTTTTGATATCGGGCTTGCCGGTCAGCACATCGTCCAGGCCGGCCACATAGATGAGGCTGTTGCCGATCCGGACGGGAACGCAGCTGTTCACCACCGGCGTCACCCCCGCGTCCCGCATGGCATCGGTCAGGATCGTGAGGGACAGATCATTGTCGCCCCGGTCGGAATCCCCGACGACGCCCAGCATGGCATAGCGGCAATGGATGGAGGGAAAATGCCGGAAGAAGGCGACGGCGGAATCATTGTCCGTCGCGTAGCCGCCGCCGAAGAGGACCAGATCCGGCTTCAGGCTGTTGATCTGGTTCACCAGGGAACCGAGCCGGCCGCCGCCGAAAAAGAACCCATAATGAATGTCCGACACGTAAACGACGCGAAGGCGGCCAATATCCGCCGGCAGATCCTCGCTGGCCAGGCTGACCCGGTCAATCCGCACGATCAGCGCGTCAATAAACGGCATCGCCAGCAGGAGGACCGCCAGAATCAGCCCCGCGATTTTCCAGGCGCGGCGCCGGCGGTTCCGGGCCGTGTGCCGGGCGTTGTAGCGGGAGGAGGCGGTGGAGGAGACAGCCCAGGGACGGGAAGAGGTATGCCTTCCCCGATATTCATTCAACGCGGGCGCCTCCTTTCATTCATCATTCAGACCATCATGAGCGCGGCGGGCATGGGCTTTCGTCAGCTCCTCGCCTTGGGCGCACACAAAAATATTCTACACGAAAAGCCGATGAACTTCAAGAATGAAGTTTTCAATGGAATAAAAAAGCCTCTCCGGAGGCGGAGGGCGAATCGGTTCAGGAATGGTTTCCCGGGGAAAGGTAATCCTGCTTCAGGATGGCGCACAGGCCCACATCCACGGCTTCCCCTTTATTGAACAGCCGCTGGCGCAGAATGCCTTCCCGCCGCATGCCGCATTTTTCCATGACCCGCCCGCTGGCGGGATTGCGAAGATCAAACTGGCCCTCGATCCGGTTTACGTTCAGTTCCTCGAACATCCATCGGATGACCCGGGCGAGGGCTTCCGTCATGATGCCCTGGTTCCAGCAGTCCCGGGACAGGGAATAGCCGACCTCCGCGCTGCGGTTTTCCGGGGAATAGGCCATGATGCCGATGGTTCCGACCGCGCGGCCGCTGCTCCTGGCCTGAATGATCAGGGAAGAAGGCAGGCCGCGGCGATACAGGCTCCGGAGGGCCCGGAGCTGCCCCCGGGTTTCGGACAGGCTCTGATGGGGCGACCAGAGCACGTATCGGGCAACCTCCGGATCGGATGACCAGGAGAAAACATCCCCGGCGTCGCTGACCCGGGCCTTTCGCAAAACCAGGCGGGGTGTTTCCAGCGTCGGGGGATGACGGAACAGGGCGGAGGGAAAAGAATCCGCCGGCCGAAGACCCTGCCAGGAGAGGGAAGGAAAGGGAAGCTTATTCATTCAAAGAAGACCGCCTTTCGGAAAAACCGTATCCGCTTGTTCGACGGGCGCGGGGAAAAATCCTGCCGGATTTGACAATGCGGGGCAGGAAAGGTACAATAGAAGCCTGCCGTGGAGGAATTGCATTTCAGGGAGGTAAGGCTTATGAAAACAAACTCCGGCATCTGGAAAAGAATGATGGCCTGGCTGACAGCCGGGATGATGCTGCTGGCCCTCTGGCCGGCGGCGATGGCGGTTTCCGCCGACTGGCAGGGAACGGTGATTACCCTGTATTGGACGGAGGCGGACGGCGCGGAAAACCAGGCTTCCGCCATGCCCGTCGAAGGGTCGGAAGGGGTCTTCTGGGCCCTGGTTTCGGAGGCTGCGCTGGGCGGCGTGCGCCTGGAAATCAGCCATCCCGGCCACAGCGACTATATCTATTCCCCCGGAAGCGGGGAGACCCTGGCCGGCCTGAGTCCCGCCGGGAACCAGATGGACGGCGTCAGCTGCGTCTGGATTCAGGTGTCGGAAAACGGCGCCCCGGTGGATACGCTGCAGCTGTATGTATCCGTGACCGCGGCGATGCCGGAGCCCACAGACACGCCGACGCCGGAACCCACGGACACGCCGGAGCCCACGGATACCCCGACACCGGAACCCACGGACACCCCGGAGCCCACGGATACCCCGACCCCGGAACCCACGGACACCCCGGAGCCCACGGATACCCCGACCCCGGAGCCCACGGACACGCCGGAGCCCACGGATACCCCGACGCCGGAACCCACGGATACGCCGGAGCCCACGGACACGCCGACGCCGGAACCCACGGATACGCCGGAGCCCACGGATACCCCGACGCCGGAACCCACGGATACGCCGGAGCCCACGGATACCCCGACGCCCGAACCCACGGATACGCCGGAGCCCACGGATACCCCGACGCCGGAAGTGACGGACAGTCCCACGCCGGAAGTCACGGATTCTCCGACCCCCGCGGCGCAGGGAGGGCTCCTGCTTGACGCCCCCCAAAATGATGATCAGGCGACGGACAGCCCGACGCCGGAGGTGACAGACAGCCCCACACCCGAAGTGACGGACAGCCCGACGCCGGAGGTGACGGACAGCCCCACGCCGGAGGTGACGGACAGCCCCACGCCGGAGGTGACGGACAGCCCCACGCCGGAGGTGACGGACAGCCCCACACCCGAAGTGACGGACAGCCCGACGCCTTCTCCCACGCCTGTGATGGAGACGCCGATTCCCATGGGTGAGATGATCAACCGCTACGCGAAAACCACCGCGAGGGTGCGCTTCCGCTCGGCCATGGATCTTGAGGACGACGGCAATATCATCGCGACGCTGAAGGCCAACACCTTCGTCTATGGCCTGCGGGAGCAGGAGATCGACGGCGTACGGTGGCTGACGGCGATCTATAATAACCGGATCGGATATATCTCCTCGGAATATGTGGAAATCCTGTCCCAGGAGGACAGCGATGAGGTGATGGCGGATCCCAGACATACGCCGATTCCGCCCATGAGCGTGGAGGAGCTGGAGGAGCGGCTTGCGCCGACGCCGACTCCGGTTCCCACGGATACTCCCGCGCCGAAGACTGTGGAAACGCCGATCCCCCAGGGGGAGATGATCAACCGCTTTGGTAAAACCACCGGATCCGTCCGCTTCCGGACGGCCCCCGATAAGGACAACAGCCGGGTGATCAAAAACCTGAGCAACGGGACGGTGGTGTATATGATCCGGGAAGAGCTCAATGACAGCGGCGAAAGCTGGACCCGGGTCTATTACGGCGGCAGGGAAGGCTTTGTCTCATCGGTCTATCTGAAGGTGATGAGCCAGGACGACAGCGACAGGTATATGGCGAAAAACTACTCCGGGAAGAAGAATACGCCGGTGCCCTTCCTTTCCGAGGAAGATCTCGACGGAAAGAAGGAAGAGAATCCGACACCCACCGAAACGGAAACGGATACACCCAGCCCGTCTCCCACAGAGACGGAAGAAATTACGGATTCTCCGAGTCCGACTCCCACAGATTCGCCGACTCCCTCTCCGACTGTATCCGCGACCCCCACTTTGGAGCCGACAAATACGCCTTCGCCCAGCCCCACCAACTCTCCGACGCCGGAGGTGACGGACAGCCCGACGCCCGCGGTGACGGATTCTCCGACTCCGGAGGTGACGGACAGCCCGACGCCCGCGGTGACGGATTCTCCGACGCCGGAGGTCACGGACAGCCCGACGCCGGAGGTCACGGAATCTCCCTCTCCCACGGTGAC
>JAZQCB010000104.1:0-4100 GCA_045546035.1 Clostridia bacterium | reverse complement strand
CAAGGAGTTGTAGTGGGGATTTGTCTTCCTAAGACCGCTTGGCCTCCGACTTAGGTGGAAACCACACCGGCGGTCTCGTACCGGCTGAAACGGCGGACGCTGATCTTCTCGCCGATCGCGACAGTCGCGTCGCTGATCAGGTCGGAGATGGTCTTGCTGTTGTCATCCACGAAGGCCTGCGCCAGCAGGGCGTCCACGTCGGCGGGGTTCGCCAGCGCGACATGCTTCGCGACGTTGTTGGCGAAGCCGATGAAGTTATCGGTCTTGGCCACGAAGTCAGTTTCACAGTTCACCTCGACGATCGCGCCGATGGTGCCGTTTTCGTTCACATACTGGGCAACCACGCCTTCAGCGGCAATGCGGCTGGCCTTCTTGGCGGCCTGGCTCAGTCCCTTTTCACGCAGCCACTCGATGGCCTTTTCCATATCGCCGTCGCTCTCGACCAGCGCTTTTTTGCAGTCCATCATGCCGGCGCTGGTGCGCTCGCGCAGTTCCTTAACCATGGCGGAAGTAATTGCTGCCATTTTAAATCATCCTTTCGTTCTTAACGTATATGCACATGAGCGGTTTCTGCCATGCGGTCTGTTACCCGAATCAAAGATTGGGACAGGTCTGCATTAAGCCTCGGTGGCTTCTTCGGCCTTGGCTTCCTCGGCGGGAGCTTCAGCTTCTTCGGCTTCGTTCTGCTCACCCTGCTTGCCTTCGAGGACGGCGTCCGCCATCTTGCCGGCAATCAGCTTCACGGCGCGGATGGCGTCATCGTTGCCGGGGATCACGTAGTCGATTTCATCGGGATCGCAGTTGGTATCAACGATACCCACGATCGGGATGCCCAGGATGCGGGCTTCGGTCACGGCGATGTGCTCCTTGCGGGGGTCCACAACGAACAGGGCGCCGGGCAGCTTCTTCATCTCACGGATGCCGCCCAGGTTGGTTTCCAGCTTTTGCCGCTCGTGGATCAGCTTGATAACTTCCTTCTTGGGCAGGACGTCGAACTGGCCGTTCTGTTCCATCTTGTCGATCTGGTTCAGCCGTTCGATGCGGGTGCGGATGGTCTTAAAGTTGGTCAGCATGCCGCCCAGCCAGCGGTTGTTGACATAGAACATGTTGCAGCGCTTTGCTTCGCTCTCGATGGATTCCTGCGCCTGCTTCTTGGTGCCGACGAACAGGATGGTCTTGCCTTCCATCGCGATGTCGCGGACGAACGCGTAAGCTTCGTCAACCTTGCGGACGGTCTTCTGCAGGTCGATGATGTAGATGCCGTTGCGTTCGGTGAAGATGTACTGCGCCATCTTCGGGTTCCACCGGCGGGTCTGGTGACCAAAGTGCACGCCGGCTTCCAGGAGCTGTTTCATGGAAATGACTGCCATTAGGGGTTCCCTCCTTGTTATTTTCCACCCTTTTCCCCGTTACGGCCGGCCACCGCGTCATCGCGGCACAAGCAACCGCAGGGAAAAGGTGCGTAATCGGATGGATTTTAGCATAGAACCCGACCAAAATCAAGGGTTTTCCGGTTTTTGGCTGAAATTCCTGTCCGGTCTTTTCCGTACAGCAGAAAATCCCCCTTTCCGCGGCGGGAAAGGAGGATTTTCTGAAATTCCGGAAGCGTCAGATCGGTGCTACCGTTTCCCCTTCGATCATTGTTCCTTCCACAGTAATCTGGTGGAACTGGTGTTCATCCGGGTTTTCAATCGCGTCCATCAGCATATTGATGGCTTCTTCCGCAATCTTCTGCACATTCTGGCGGTAAGTCGCCAGCTTCGGCTGGATCAGCTGGCCGATATTGATGCCGTCATAGCCAATCAGGCTGATATCGTCCGGAACGTGGATCCCTTCGCTTTCCAGCGCCAGCACAGCGCCCAGGCAGCTGTAGTCGTCCGGGCAGAGAATACACGTCGGGCGGTCTTCCATCTGCATCATCTTGTGGATGATCTCCACGCAGTTCTCCGGATTGGCGAAAAGTCCTTCCCGGACAAATCCTTCCTTCACCCGGATACCGAGCTCCGCGCATACCTTGTAGAAGCCTGCCAGCCGTTCCCGGCTCACGGATCCGATTTCGCCGTGGATCATGGCGATCCGGCGGTGTCCCTGGCCCCAGGCGTAACGGACAATCCGTTCCATGCTTGCCCGGTTGTCACTGGATACACAGTCGCAGCCTTCATAGAAGTGGTCGATAATTACGGAAGGAATCGCGCTGGTTACCAGGCGGATCACGTTGGAGGAATCGAAATCCGCGGAGATCACCGCGACACCGTCCAGGTTCCGGCGGCGGACGTGCTCAAAGTAATTGCCGCTCTTGTCGCCCCGCCAGTCGCCGATCATCATCAGGTCATAACCCCGCATATCGGCCTGCCGGCGCAGTGCCTCTAGCACGGAGCTGAAGTATTCATGCGTCATTACGTTTTCATACAGGACGCCGATCGTGTTGCTGCGGCTGGTTTTCAGTGTCCTGGCCGCGACATTGGGATAGTATCCCATTTCCTTGGCGGTCCGGAGAATATAAGCGGTCCGTTCCCGGTTTTCATTGGTAAGGCCGTTCAGTGCACGGGAAACTGTTGCAACGGAGACCCCGCAAACCTCCGCGATGTCCTTTAATCGAACCATCAGTCAAAACCCCTTTCCGGTCGTTATGAAGTTGAAAACAGAACGTAACGAACGCAATCGATTTCGTTTGCAGTTTATCTCATTTTTTTCATTATGTCAACGGTTTTTTTGAAAATCGTGAAACTTTTTTCGTTTTTTGCATTCCATGTAACCGCCGAAAACCGGAAAAGCCGGGGCAGCTGTGCTGCTCCCGGCCTGTTCCTGTAAGCATTTCCGGCTTATTCATTTCCCGGCAAAGATAATGTCATCCCGCAGGCGGTAAATCGTTGCGCCGCGTTTCTTCCTGCAGAATGCGTCTGCCCACCATTCGATGGACTCTGATTCGTCAAACTGCACCTTGCCATACCGCTCGCCGTTGATCTTCCTGCCCACCATATTGCTGTCCATCCAGCGGACAGTATCGGTATCCGGATCGTAATCGGCGATCATGATGGCGCTGTGCGCTCCGTTTCCGTGGGAATACTCCGCCGTCATCTGGAAGAAATCTCCCCGCCGGACCTGGCGCATGAATTCCAGGGCTTTTTCCATATTTTCTTCCTTCGTCAGGCTTTTATCGTAAAGGAACTGTGCGGCAATCTCAAAGGGATTTCCCTCAGAAGCCGGTACTTCCTTCCACGCGTATCCGTACGCGTACGGCCGGCACTGGGCGGACGGCAGGTTATCCGGTATTTTCAGTTTCACATCGGGGTATTCCGCCATACGGTATCCGTCCCGTGTGGAACGGAACAGGTATACCGTAAAGTTTTTGCAGATATAGATATCTTCCTTATATTGGGCACGCTGCAGCTTTCCCCGGGTCTTTTCGAATTCCTTTTTCCCCCGCTCGATAATATCGTCGATAAACGCGGTCCGGGCAGGGTTTTCCGCTTCCGCTTCAGCCTGTGCCTCCGTTTCCGCGGGTTCTTCTTCGTCGCTGAAAAGCTCAGAAAACCAGTTTTCATCCGCCCCGTCTTCCAGGATGATTTCCTCAATCTCAAGTTCCGTTTCATCCGTTCCGGCCGCGGCTGCTTTCGGTGCGGGCAGCAGGAAAAGAACCGCCAGGATCAGTGCGGTAATGGAAACCCATCCGGACCGCCGGTTCATTCTGCCTCGCCTCCGTTTCATTCGTTCATTGCTATTGTACCGCGGTTCTCCGGAAAATGGAACTGTTTTCATTTGGTTACTGTCTTTTTTCCGCCCTTTCCATTGAAATTGTATGCACAACGTCAAAAACATGATATAATGAGATGATGCGGATTCGCATCGGAGCGCATGATTGTTTTTTATATACGCCATTATTAATGCTCCGGTCTTTCCGCAAAAACGCTCAACCCGAAATCCGAAAGGAGAGACCCATGAGCAATAAGGATACCCTGGCTGTCACCGCGCGGATCGCGGATGACAAAACGTTTGCTGCACTCTTTGACACAATCCGGGAACACGGCGACGCGCCGGCCGCATACTGGCTGAAGGGCGAGGAGGAAGTCGGATCGTAGCCATGTCGTTCTGTGAGCCAA
>JAZQCB010000103.1:0-27730 GCA_045546035.1 Clostridia bacterium | reverse complement strand
TGGGAGAAGCAAGATCACCCTTTCCGGTGGTGATAACGAAGGGGTTCCACCTGTTCCCATACCGAACACAGAAGTTAAGCCCTTCAGTGCCGATGGTACTTGGCTGGAGACGGCCCGGGAGAGTAGGTCGCTGCCGGATTCCAATAAGCTCATCCGCTCGGATGAGCTTTTTCATTGCCGCGGCTTGCGCAAAGCCGGACGTATCCATATAATAAGGCGGAAGGGAGCGTGAGGCCGGTGCGGCGGAGGGAGCAGAACAAGTACGTTTTCGCGCCGGAGGGAAAGATCCGGGAACGCGGCCACGGCCTGCGCAATACGATTCTGGTTTTTCTGCCGATCCTGCTGGCCATCCTGATCGCGGTCAATTTTATCCAGAGCAACGGGGTCCGTCTGGAAAAGATCAGTCTGACGATTCTGAACCTGCCGGAGGATCTGGAGCAGTATTCCATCCTGCATATCAGCGACCTGCACGGCGCCCGCCTGGGAGAAAACCAGAAGGCCATCGCCGCGGCGCTGGGGACGACGAGGTATTCCTGCGTCATCATGACGGGGGACATGCTGGGAAAGGATCACGATGTCGAACCCCTGATGGAGCTGCTGGCCCTGATGCCGGAGGCGACGCCCAAATACTATATTCCCGGGGATACGGACGGCCCCGCCCTTTCCAGCGAGGCTCACGGATCCCTTTCGGTATATACCGACTGGGCGGAGCGGCTGACCGCCGCGGGGGTCACGATTCTGGACCGGCCGGTTTCGGAAACCCGGGGAAAGGGAACGATCTGGTTTGTGCCGGAGGAGCTGTATACGCTGGATCTGGACCAGATGACCTCGGTTTATCAGGGGCAGCTGCGGGAAATGCAGCGCAGGGCGACCTCGCTGGACGCGGACGGCGCCGCCAGGCGGCGGATGCTGGAATATGAGATGGAGCGGATCGACGCCATCCGGGCGGCCAGGGAGCAATTTCAGCCGACGGATATCCAGATCGCGCTGACTCATACGCCCCTGCGGGAGGAATATGTCTATGACATGATGTCCTGGGGCGCGAAGGAGGATGTTTTCTCCATGCGCTATGCCGGGCTGATTCTGGCGGGGCACTATAACGGCGGCCAATGGCGGCTGCCGATGGGAAGGGCGATCCACGTGCCGGAGCTGGGATGGTTTCCCGAGGATCAGCTGGTGCGGGGTCTCAGCTATCTGAACGGAATTCCGCAGTACATCAGTCCGGGCCTGGGCTCGGATCCCCATTATGAGCATCAGCCGGGGCGTCTGTTCAATCCGCCGATGCTGACGCTGATTACGCTGACAAGAAAGGGCAGTCGATGAAAGGGAAAACAATCCTGAGAGAAAGGTAACCTGATGAAGCTGGGAAGAAGAACACGAAAAGGCGGCAAGTACGAGATCGATATGCTGAACGGGCCGCTGATCCCCAAAATCCTTCAGTTTTCCCTGCCGCTGATGCTGACGGGGATCCTGCAGCTGCTGTACAACGCGGCGGATGTCATCGTCGTCGGAAACTACGCGGGGCACGAGGCCCTGGCGGCGGTTTCCTCGACCGGGGCGCTGATCAACCTGCTGGTCAACGTGTTTATGGGGCTGAGCGTTGGCGCCAGCGTGGTCATCGCCCAGAGCTACGGCGCCGGGGACATGATCCGCATGCGGAAGGCGGAGCATACCGCGATGACCCTGGCGCTGTTCATGGGCGTCGGCGTCGGGGTGATGGGCTTTCTGCTGGCCCGGCCGATGCTGGAATGGATGGATTCCCCGAAGGATGTCATCGACGGCGCCACGCTGTATGTCCGGATCTATTTTATCGGCATGCCGGCCAACATGCTGTATAACTTCGGCGCGGCGACCCTGCGGGCCCTGGGGGACACGCGGAGGCCGCTGTATTATCTGTCCATCTCCGGGATTGTCAACGTGATCCTGAACCTGGTGATGGTGATCGGGTTCGGGATGGACGTGGCCGGCGTCGCCATCGCTACGGTGATCAGCCAGGTGGTCAGCATGGTGCTGGTGCTGCTGTGCCTGCTGCGGTCCCACGGGGTCATGAAGCTGGTCATCCGGGAATGCCGGATCGACCGGCGGAGCCTGACGGACATCATCCGGGTGGGTCTGCCGGCCGGCTTGCAGGGCAGCCTGTTTTCCATCTCCAACGTGCTGATCCAGTCGGCGGTCAACTCCTTCAACAGCATCGTTGTGGCGGGAAACGGCGTGGCCAGCAATATCGAGGGCTTCGTCTATACGGCCATGAACGCGCAGCATCAGTCCGCCATGACCTTTGCCAGCCAGAATTACGGCGCGGGGAAATATGACCGGGTTCGGAAAACCCTGTGGTGCTGCCTGGGCATTGTGGTGGTCATCGGGCTGGGCATGGGAATGCTGGTTTACGCCCTGGGGAGGCCGCTGCTGGGGTTGTATAACAGCAATCCGGACGTCATCGCCGCCGGGATGAAGCGGATGGCGATCATCCTGCCGACGTATTTCCTCTGCGGGATGATGGACGTGATGGTGGGGCAGCTGCGGGGCATCGGATATTCCGTCATGCCGATGATCGTTTCCCTGACGGGCTCGTGCCTGCTTCGGATCGTCTGGATCATGACCGTTTTCGCGGCCAATCCGACGGATATCAACATATTGTATATGTCCTATCCGATTTCCTGGGGGCTGACCTTTGCGATTCACATGGCGTGCTATCTCGTGGTGGCCCGGAAAAAGCTGACGAGGCGGACGGGGCCGGAAGGACAATTGGGAAAGGAGCTGGATGACCCATGAATATTGGAAGAGCTTTCGGGGAGGCGGGCCGGGTCTGCTTCGGCCGGTTCGGGGAAGGACTGAAATTTCTGCTGGCGGAGGCGTGCCTGACGGGGATCTGTTTCGCGCCCCTGCTGTTTCTGTCGGACGAAAAGCTGGGCTTTTTGGCCTGGCTGACCCTGCCGTTGGTGATCCTGATTCTTTTGCCGGGGCGGATGAACGCCGCCGCGGCGATGAAGGACGCCCTGGATGGAGGGCGGCTTTGCGGCCCCCGGCTGGTAGAAACCCGGGAATACGGGGAAAAGCTGTTCTTTGCCCTGAAGCGGGTGTTTTTTGTGGCGCTGTGGGGGATTCCGCTGATCGTCATGGCGGTGGAAATCCGAATCCATTTTTCCGGCGAAATCGACAGCTTCACCGTGCTCCGGATGATTAAAAACGATTTCGGCGGCGGGGATCAGTTCCGGGGCCTCCTGGTGGTGCTGGGAATCATCCTGGGAACCCTGCTGCTGCTGGCGGTGGGATGCGCCTTCCACAGCGGGGCCCGCCACGCGCGGGCGCAGGGGGATCCGTCGCTGGTTCGGGGTCATCATGGGAAAATCATGCTGACCTGGCTTTGCGCCCTGGTGGCGATCCTGCCGATCATCATCGCGGTGGCGATCGTGGTGTTCCGGTATCTGCCGGTGGTTACCAATCTGAACGGCCTGCTGATGAGAACCGTGAAGCTGCCTTCAACCCGGGGCACCCTGATCATTCTGGCGGTGGGCGCAGTGCTGACCTTGCCGATGCTGCCCTTCCGCTCGATGATTACCGCGGCGTTTGTCCGGGGGCTGAAGGAGCCGCGATGAGAATAAGGCTGGATCGCTGGCTGACGGCGCTGGCTCTGGCCAGCCGGAGCGAGGGAAAGGTGCTGATCCGCCGGGGGGCCGTGACGGTCAACGGGCGGACGGTGCTGGATCCCGGCGCGGTTTTTGAGACGGAGGAGGCCCATCTGGCGCTGGGAGGCCGGCCGATCGACGGGCGGACAGAACGCCACGTGATGATGAATAAGCCTTCAGGGCTTTTAACGGCGGCCCGGGACCGAAAACAGCCAACCGTCATGGATCTGCTGCCGCCCTCCTACGCGAGCCTTGGGTGCATGCCGGCGGGGCGGCTGGATAAGGATACGACGGGTATTCTGTTCCTGACCACGGACGGGGAACTGAATCACCGGCTGCTGTCCCCGGGGCGGCATGTGGACAAGGTTTATCGGGCCCGGGTTTCCGGAAGGCTGACGGAGGCGGACGTCCGGGCCTTCGCGGCGGGGCTGGCGCTGTCGGATTTCACGGCGATGCCGGCGGAACTGCGCATTCTCGAAGCCGGGGACGCGGAATCCCTGGGGGAGGTCACGGTTTCCGAGGGAAAATTTCATCAGGTGAAGCGGATGTTCGCGGCCACGGGGCACGAGGTGCTGGCGCTACGGAGAGAGCGCTTTGGCCCCCTGGAGATGGACGGGACGCTGGCGGAGGGACAGTGGCGGGAGCTGAAAGACGCGGAGCGGGACGCCCTGTATGCCGTCGCGGGGCTGGAACGCAGGAGAGAAGAAACGAGCCATGAATGATCAATACTATACCCGGGAGCCGGAAAGCGCTTCCCGGCCCGTGGAATGCGCCTTCGCATGGCGGGGAAAAAGCCTGCGGTTCACAACGGACGCGGGGGTGTTTTCCCGGGGAGAGCTGGACGCGGGGACGCGGCTGCTCATGGACGCTCTGCCGGAGGCGCCGGAGGGCGAGGTGCTGGATCTGGGATGCGGATGGGGGCCGATCGGCGTCAGCCTGAAGTCGGTGTATCCCGCGGCGCGGGTGACCCTGGCGGACGTGAATTTGCGGGCGCTGGAATGGAGCCGCAGGAACGCGGCGCGGAACGGGGCGGAGGTGGAATGCGTCGAGAGCGACGGCTTTTCCGCCCTGGGCGGCCGGATGTTTGATCTGATCGTGACCAATCCGCCGATTCGGGCGGGCAAGGCTGTGGTTTACCGGATGCTTTCGGAGGCGGAGGAGCATCTGAAGCCCGGCGGCCGCCTGTTCCTGGTGATCCGGAAACAGCAGGGGGCGGAGAGCTGCATCAAGTATCTGAAAACGAAGTTCGCCTCCGTGGAGAAAAGGGACCGCAGCGGCGGCTTCTGGGTGCTGGAGGCCCGGAAGGCCGGGGCATAAGAGGCCTGAAAACGGAGCTCGGTAACGGAAAAAAACGGAAAAGAAGAGGATCCCCGGAAGCATCCGGAGATCCTTTTTGAGACTTTCGGCCCGTTCCGCTTAGGCGGCGGGAGGGAATCCTTTTCCGTCAGGCGGGTGCGCCGCGGAGAGACCGGGCGCGGACCGGGATGCTTTTTCCGGAAGATTACTGTCCTTTTCTTTCCAGCAGCGTCAGCAGGTAAACGAACTCTTCCTTATAGGGATCCCCTGTCACGGAGGCGCAGCTGCGGGCCAGGGTCAGGGCATCGGTATAGGTCGCGGTGCCCTTGAACTCGCTGCCGCGGGTCACCATGGCGCATTCCGCCACCGCCGCGGCGAAGCGGAGGTTTTCGCTGGGGTTTTCGGTAATTTCCCCTGCGAAGGGGAAGGTTTCCAGGGTGCTTTCCGTCTGGCCGGGCAGCTTGTAGCGCAGGTTCAGGGTGCACCATTCGCTGCCCTGGTCACCCGCGTTTTCCGTCTGATAGACGCTGCGGGGCAGGTTTTTGCCGAAATCGCTGCCGGCGGGAATCAGCTCATACAGGGCCGTGACCCGATGGCCGGAGCCGATTTCGCCCCCGTCCTTCGTATCGTCGGCAAAGTCGGCGGCGTCCATGACCCGATCCTCATAGCCGATGAGGCGGTATCCGCTGACCAGAGCAGGGTTGAAGTCCAGCTGGAGCTTGACGTCCCGGGCGACCTCCACCATGGTGCCGCCGGCCTCGGCCACCAGCGCCCGCCGGGCCTCGAAGATGGAATCCAGGTAGTAGTAGTTGCCGTTGCCGAAGTCGGCCAGGGCTTCGAGCTTGTTGTCCTTATAGTTGCCGTAGCCCACGCCCAGCATCGTCAGGGTCACGCCGCCCTGCTTCTTTTCCATCACCAGCCGGGCCAGATCGCCCTCGCTGGTCACGCCGACGTTGAAATCCCCGTCCGTGGCCATGAGAATCCGGTTGACGCCGCCGGGAATCATGTGCTTCTCCGCCAGAAGATAGGCGGTTGTGATGCCCGAGGCGCTGTTGGTGGAACCGCCGGCCTCCAGGCCGGAGATGGCCTCCATGATCCGGGGCTTGTCCGCCGCGGGAACGCCGTCGAGCAGCACCTGGTCCCGGGAGGCGTAGGTGACGACGGAGACGGTGTCGGTGGGGGCGAGCTCATCGAGCATCAGCAGGAAGGCCCGCTTGACCAGATCCAGCCGGGTGGGGCCGAACATGGAGCCGGAGACGTCGATCAGGAATACCAGGTTGTGGGCCGGGCGGTTCTCCTTCGGAATCTCTTCCGCCTGCAGACCGACCTGCAGCAGGAGGGTTTCGCTGTTCCAGGGGCAGCGGGCCAGCTCCATCGTGACCCCCAGGGGATGGCCGGCCTCCGGAGCTGCGTAATCATAATGGAAGTAATTCAACATTTCCTCCACCCGGACCGCGTCGGCGGGCACCGGCTCTCCCCGGAGTACCAGGGAGCGGAATTGGGCGTAGGAGGCGGTATCCACGTCCGCCGCGAAGGTGGACAGGGGGGCGGAGGCGACGGACTGGAACCCGTTTTCCCGGATCAGGGTGTATTCGTTGGTGTTCCAGGCCGCCTTGCCCCGCGCGGCGGACATGGCCATGCCGCTGGGCATGGGCGCGTAGGCGGCGATTTCCTCCTCGACGGCGTAGTCCTCATAATAGTCGTAGGAGACGCGGGGCGCGGCGGTCGGAACGGGCGCGGCCCGGTCGGAGAAGAGCAGGGCCAGGGTCCGTTCGTCCGCAAAGCCCGTGGCCAGCAGGCCGTTGCGCTTCTGGAAGCGGATCAGGGCGTTTTCCGTGTCCTCGTCAAAGACGCCGGTGGGATCCTCGTCCAGATAGTTCAGCTCCTTCAGGCGGGCCTGAAGCTCTTTGACCTTTTCTCCCGTGGAGCCCCGCTGCAGATAGCCCTCCTCCGCCAGGGCGGGGATCAGGCCGAATACCATCATCAGGGCCAGCAGGGCCGCCAGGGCCCGGTTCATCATCATGCGCTTCATGCTTTCTTCCTCCTTTTTCCGGCCGTGTCCGACCGATTGTGTCCTCCGGCCGTGTTTCCGGCCGCTTTCCTTCTCCGGCCGTGTCCGGCGGTGTTCGTCCTCCGGCCGGGTTCGTTCCGCGGCCGTGTTTCAGCCGCTTTCATTCTGTCAGACGCGGGAGCGGGAAAATAGTTCCGTCTCTTTTTCTTTTTTCAGGATCAGGTTATAGATCTTTTTCTGCAAAGGGGGCAGGAAATCCTTTATCCGTCGCCTTGGCCGAAATGTTTTTCATCAATGGATCGCCGGCCGAAAATACTTTCACAAAGGGCCGAAAATATTTTCGTAAAGGGATTGACTTTCCGGGAAAAGGAGATATAATAAACGCGAAGGTCAAAGAAAGTCAAACCTTCGAAGGAGGTAACGGCCATGAACATGAATCAGTTTACTCAGAAGAGCGTCGCGGCCCTGCAGCGGGCGCAGTCCCTGGCCATTGAATATCAGCATATGCAGGTGGAGCAGGAGCACCTGATGACGGCCCTGACGGAGGGCGACGGAGAGCTGATCCCTCAGCTGCTGACCAAATGCGGCATCAGCGTTTCCTCTCTGCGGGCTTCGCTGGAGGAGGCCATTGGCCGGATTCCCCGGGTTTCCGGCTCCGGCCGGGAGGCGGACAAGGTCTACATCGCCTCAGAAACGGAGAAGGCCCTGGTGGAAGCGGAGAAGATCGCCGGCCAGATGAAGGACGAGTATCTCTCCGTGGAGCATCTGTGGATGGGCATCTGCGCCAAGCCCTCCCCGTCGGTACAGAAAATCCTGCAGAAGATGAATTACCGGGCGGACGCCTTCCTGAAGGTGCTGAGCGAGGTCCGGGGCGCGACGAGGGTCACCTCCGACAACCCGGAGGAAACCTATGACGCGCTGAAAAAATACGGCTCCGACCTGGTGGATCTGGCCCGGAAGCAGAAGCTGGATCCCGTCATCGGGCGGGACGGCGAGATCCGGAACGTGATCCGGATTCTGAGCCGGAAGACGAAGAACAACCCGGTGCTCATCGGCGAGCCCGGCGTCGGCAAAACCGCCATCGCCGAGGGGCTGGCGCAGCGGATCGTCCGGGGGGACGTGCCCGACAGTCTGAAGGACCGGACAATCTTCTCCCTGGACATGGGCAGTCTGATCGCCGGCGCGAAGTTCCGGGGCGAATTTGAGGAACGGCTGAAGGCGGTGCTGGCGGAAATCAAAAAGAGCGAGGGCAAAATCATCCTCTTTATTGACGAGCTGCACACCATCGTCGGGGCCGGCAAGGCCGAGGGCGCCATGGACGCGGGCAATCTGCTCAAGCCCATGCTGGCCCGGGGCGAGCTGCACTGCATCGGCGCCACGACCCTGAACGAATACCGCCAGTATATCGAGAAGGACGTGGCCCTGGAGCGGCGGTTCCAGCCTGTGATGGTCGAGGAGCCGACGGTGGAGGATACGATCGCCATCCTGCGGGGGCTGAAGGAGCGCTATGAGGTGTTCCACGGCGTAAAGATTCAGGACAACGCCCTGATTGCCGCGGCCACCCTGTCCAACCGCTATATTACCGACCGGTTCCTGCCGGACAAGGCCATCGACCTGGTGGACGAGGCCTGCGCCATGATCCGGACGGAGATCGATTCCCTGCCTACGGAGCTGGACGACATCCGGCGGAAGATCATGCAGCTGGAAATCGAGGAAGCCGCCCTGAAGAAGGATGACGACAAGCTGTCCCAGGCTCATCTGGCGGAGGTACAGAAGGAGCTGGCCGAGCAGCGGGATACCTTCAACAGCATGAAGGCTCGCTGGGAGGCCGAGAAGGAAGCCATCGCCAAGGTCAGCAGCCTGCGGGAGGAGATCGAGAAGATCAACGCCCAGATCGAGCAGGCGGAGCGGAATTACGATCTGAACCGGGCAGCGGAGCTGAAATACGGAGAGCTGCCCCGGCTGAAGAAGGAACTGGAAAAGGAAGAGGCCATCGCCGAGGAAAGCAAGGGCGAGAACAGCCTGCTGCGGGATCGGGTGACCGAGGAGGAAATCGCCCGGATCATCGGCCGCTGGACCGGCATTCCGGTGTCCCGGCTGATGGAGGGCGAGCGGGAGAAGCTGCTTCGGCTGGAGGACGTGCTCCATGAGCGGGTCATCGGCCAGGACGAGGCGGTGCGGAAGGTGTCCGAAGCCATCCTGCGCAGCCGCGCGGGCATTCAGGACCCGAACCGGCCCCTGGGCTCCTTCCTGTTCCTGGGCCCCACGGGCGTGGGCAAAACCGAGCTGGCCAAGGCGCTGGCCCAGGCCCTGTTCGACGATGAGAAGAACATGGTCCGGATCGACATGAGCGAATACATGGAGAAGTTCAGCGTCTCCCGGCTGATCGGAGCGCCGCCCGGATACGTGGGATACGACGAGGGCGGCCAGCTGACGGAGGCCGTGCGCCGGCATCCCTACTGCGTGATCCTCTTCGACGAGGTGGAAAAGGCCCATCCGGACGTGTTCAACGTACTGCTGCAGGTGCTCGACGACGGGCGGATTACCGACAGCCAGGGCCGGACGGTGGATTTCAAGAATACCATCCTGATCATGACCAGCAACCTGGGCAGTGAATTTATCCTGGACGGCATCCGGGACGGGGAAATCTCCGAGGAGGCCCGGAGCCAGGTGGACCGGATGCTGAAAACCCACTTCCGGCCGGAGTTCCTGAACCGGATCGACGAGATCGTGTATTACAAGCCCCTGACCCGGAAGGAAATCGCCTCCATCGTGGCGCTGATGGTGAAGAACCTGAACGCCCGGATGGCGGAGAAGCAGCTGAAGGTGGAACTCACCGATACCGCCATGGAGGCGGTCATCGACCGGGGCTTCGACCCCGTCTACGGCGCAAGGCCCCTGAAGCGGTATCTCCAGAGCCGGGTGGAAACCCTGATTGCCCGCCGGATCATCGCCGGCGACGTGGAGCCCGGCTCCACCCTGACGGTGGATCTGGACGAGAAGGGAGAGTTCGTGATCCGCGGGTAACGCGGAATGTCCCTTCCACTGTATATCTGATTCCACAGGCCGCCCCGAAAGGGACGGCCTTTTTGGCTCGCCGGCTATCCCGCCTCTCGCCGTCCCATACGGGCGGCGTTTTTCGTGCGCCGGGAAGAATGCGGATCGAAAACGGGGCTGCATTTCCACGGTTCCCGTGGTTTTCATTCCCTGAAAATTGTGGTATCATGGCATATCCCCCAGCCAGGCGGGGGAAGGGATTTCGGAAAGAGTTAGAGGAATTATGCGGCTGAAGAAACTGGAGCTTTACGGATTCAAATCCTTCGCGCAAAGGACGGAGATCGTTCTGAAGGAGGGGATTACCGCGATCGTCGGGCCCAACGGATCCGGAAAGAGCAATATCGGAGACGCCGTCCGCTGGGTGCTGGGGGAGCAGAATGCCCGCCTGCTGCGGGGCGCCAGCATGCAGGACGTGATTTTTAACGGGACGCAGAAGCGCAAGCCCCTGAGCTATTGCGAGGTGTCCCTGGTTTTTGACAACGAGGACCGGGCGCTGCCGGTGGACTATGCCGAGGTCATGGTGACCCGCCGGGTCTACCGCAGCGGCGAGAGCGAGTATTTTCTGAACCGGACCGCCTGCCGCCTGAAAGAGGTGGTTGATCTTTTCCGAGATACGGGTATCGGCAAGGAAGGCTATTCCATCATCGGCCAGGGCCGGATCGACGAGATTCTTTCCCGCCGGGGGGAGGATCGGCGGCTTGTTTTTGAGGAGGCGGCCGGGATCGTCAAGTTCCGCGCCCGCAAGGACGAGGCGGAAAAAAAGCTGGCCCGGACCATGGAAAACCAGACCCGGGTGGACGACCTGCTGGCGGAGATGCGCGGCCGGCTGGCGCCCCTGGAGGAGGACGCGAAAAACGCCCGGATCTATCTGGAAAAATCCGCGGCGCTCAAGGAACTGGATCTGAACCTGTTTCTGGTTCGCAGCGAAAAGCTGGAGACCCGCCTGCGGGAAGTGGAGGCGGGGCTGGAAGAGATGCAGGCCGTGCTGGATCAGGCGGAGGCCGCCCTGGGAGAAAAGACCGCCCGGCGGGACGCCCTGCAGGAGGAAATCGCCGCCCTGGAGGCCAGAGAAAGCGCTGCCCGGGAGGCGGTCATGGCCGGGCTGGAGGCGCTGCATCAGGCCCGGGACAGCGTCCGCGAGGTGGAGGAGCGGCGCGCCCGCCGGGAGGAAAACCGGCAGCGGATCGAGGCTGAGGCGGCGGAGGCCGGGGACCGGCTGCGGGAGCTGGAAAAGCTGTATGCCGAAAACGATTCCGGCAGCCAGGAGCAAACCCGCCTGCTGGAGGAGAAGGAAAACGCTCTGGCGCGGGCCGTCGGGGCCGAGGAAGCGGCGCGGGCGGAGGAAGCGGAACGGGAGGAAGCCCTGGAAAGCCAGAAGGCCGCCGTGCTGGACGCGATGAACCGCCACGCGGCGGTTCAGAATGACCAGACGCGGCTGAAAACGATGCTTTCCACCATGGAAAGCCGGCTGGGCGAGGTGACCGTCTCCTGCGAAAGCATGCGGGAGGAGGCCCGGGAAAAGGAAGACGCCGTTCTGGAGGCCCGGCGCATGCTGGCGGCGGAGGAAAAGCTGCAGGCGGAAAAGACCGCCGAGTGGCAGGCGCTGACGGAGGAGCTGAACCGGGCGGACGGAGCTGTGATCCAGGCCCGGGAAGGATACGACCGGCGGATGGCGGAAACGAAGGAAAAGGAAACCCGCCGCAAGCTCCTGGCGGAGATGTCCCGGGAGATGGAGGGCTATGCCCACGCCGTCCGGGCTGCCGTGAAGGAAGCGCGGGACACCCGGATGCAGGGCGTTTACGGCGTCCTGGGCCAGCTGATCCGCGTGCCGAAGGCCTACGAGACGGCGATGGACATGGTGCTGGGCGCGGCCCAGCAGCATATCGTGACCGAGGATGAGGAAACCGCGAAGCGGCTCATCGAATACCTGCGGCGGAACCGGCTGGGCCGGGCGACCTTCCTGCCCGTCAGCTCGGTGCGATCACGGCTGCTCGACGCCCGGGAGAGGGAAGTGCTTTCCATGCCAGGGTGCCTGGGCGTCGCGTCGGAGCTGGTCGAATGCGATGAAAAATACCGGGGCGTGGTGGAAAACCTGCTGGGGCGGACCATCGTCGCCGAGGATCTGGACCGGGGCATCGCCATCATGCGCCGGGGGCGGCACGCCTTCCGGCTGGTGACCCTGCAGGGGGACGTCATGCATTCCGGCGGATCCATGACCGGCGGCAGCGTTTCCTCCCGCAGCGTGAACCTGTTCTCCCGGGAACGGGAGCTGCAGGAGCTGACGGAGGGGGTCGCCGCGGGGCAGAAGGAGCTGGAGGGACTGCTTTCCGCCCTGCAAAGGGGCCAGACGGAAAAAAACCGGCTGAAGGCGGCGGTCGCCGCGGCGCTGGAGAATCTGCATCAGCAGGAGATCGCCGTGGCCCGGGAAACCGAGCATGTCCAGAACGCCGAGGCCGACCGGAGCGGGCACGCCATGCGGCTTTCCGAAACCGAGGCGGCGCGGGAGCAGCTGATGGAATCCATGATCCAGTTGGAGGAACAGCTGTCCATGGCGGCGGGCAAGACGGAAAAAAGCCAGCTGTCCCGGGACGAGATGGAAAAGGAAACCGCCCGGCTCCAGGCGCTGCTGGCGGAGGCGCGGCAGAAGGCGGAGGCCTGCGGGGCGGAAACCCTGCGGCTGACGCTGGAGGTTTCCGATCTGCGGCATGAAAGGGAAACCCTGGAAAGAGACCGGGACCGCTATCTTTCCGAGAAGGAAAGGATGGGCCGGGAGGAGCGGCGCCGGGCCGAGAGCCTGGGCCGGATGGCCGAGGAAGAGGAAAAGGATCTGCGGGAGGCCGAGACCCTGACCGCCGCGGCGGAAAAGGCCCGGCTGGAACAGGAGCGGCGGGAGAAGGCTTCCGCGGCCCTGGAGAAAGAGCGGGGCGAAAAGCAGGCGGCCCTGCGGGATATTCTGTCGGAAATGGAAGGCCTGCACCAGAGCCGAAGCCGCGACGCGGACAAGGCGCACCGGCTGGAGCTGGCGCGGACACGGACGGAGGGCGACCTGAAGGCCCTGCAGGACCGGATCTGGAACACCTATGAGCTGACCTACGCCGGGGCGGAAGCTTTCCGCCGGCCGGAGGGCGTCAACCTGGCCGAGGCGGACCGGGAGACCGCCCGGCTGCAGGCGGAAATCCGCGCCCTGGGGGTGGTCAACGTCCGGGCGGTGGAGGAATACGCCGAAACAAAGGCCCGGTTCGACGAGCTTTCCGCCCAGCGGGAGGATCTGGAGCAGGCGGAAAAGGATCTGCGCGATCTGATCGGCCGGCTGGTGGAGCAGATGCGGGCGACCTTTGTGGAAAACTTCAAGCTCCTGCAGGGGTATTTTTCCGAAACCTTCCGCCGGCTGTTCGGCGGGGGGCAGGCCCAGCTGATCCTCACCGATCCGGAGGATCCGCTCAACTGCGCCATCGAGATCAACGCCCAGCCCCCGGGGAAAAAGCTGCAGCTGCTGTCCCTGCTTTCCGGCGGGGAAAGGACGCTGACGGCCATCGCCATCCTTTTCGCGACGCTGAAGCTGAAGCCCACGCCCTTCTGCCTGCTCGATGAGATCGAGGCGGCGCTGGACGACGCCAATATCGGCTATTACGCCGACTATCTGGCGGAATATTCCAAAAACACCCAATTTATCGTCATTACCCACCGGAAGGGAACCATGGAACGGGCCGACGCGATGTACGGCGTGGCCATGGAGGAGCAGGGGGTCAGCAAGCTCGTCTCGGTGTCCCTGCAGGATTATCAGGAATGAACCCGCTATGGGAGAAGCACAGACGGTTTTCCCGCGAAGCGGGGGAAACAAAATATCCGATGGCGGAACCCGCTATGGGAGGAGGAATAAGCATGAAACGGAGAATGGGATGGACGCTGCTGGTTCTGGCCCTGGCGCTGAGCCTGATGCCGGGCTTCGCCTCGGCGGCGGAGCCGGCCGACCGCTTCTTTGATCTGTACGCGGAGAACGCGGAGAGCCCCCCCTGGCTGGGCATGGGCATTCCCGTGCTTTCCCCGGGAACGCTGCTGGTTTCCGGCGCCTCGCTGCCCGAGGCGGGGAGCGCGCTGACGGTCACGGACAGAAGCGGCCGGTGGGAGGTGGAAAGCGCCCTTCCGATTCAGAAGGGACTGCTGGGGCTGGTGTTTTTTGACGCGGAAAAAAGCGCGCCCGCGGCGGAGCCCCTGCCGCTCCAGTCCTTTTACGGCATTCCCGCCGCTTCCTCCCTGCGGGTGGTCTATATCAACGGGAACGGGGACGTGCTTCATCGGACGGCGCTGGCGGCGACGCCCCTGTCCTGGCAGGAAATGGACTGTATGACCCTGGATCTTTCCGGGGAGGCGGCGCCCGGAGCCGCGGTGCTGACGGACGACGGCGAGCTGGCCGGCATGATCCTGGCGGAATACGCGGAGGGCCGGAACCGTTACGTGGCCATTTCGGCGATGGGCATCCGGGCGCTTCTGTCCGATCCGTCCGCCCTGGTGACCAATCTTTCCAATCCGCCGGAGGGCTTCTCGGCCTCGGCGGAGAAAAACCGGGTGACCCTGGACTGGGGCGGCATGACCCTTTCCAAAGAGGAAGGGAAGGACTGGTATCTGGTCATCGCGGATACGTCGAACGACTATCTGACCTACGCGAAGATCGCTGCCGAAGAGGGCGGAGAGCCGACCGCGAGCTTCCTCCTGACGCCGGGAAGGACCTATGTGGCCGGCGTGGTTCAGGCGGAGAAGGCGCCGGATTTCCTGCCGGATCAGGTGGCGGTGATTTCCCTGCCGGAGGCGGAACGTCTGACGGCGCACGGCTTCCGGGCGGAAAAAACCTGCCTGGCGCTGTACGCGGAAAACGCGGCGGAGGGCGATCTGCCGACGCCGCTGGACAGGGTGACCTCGGCGGACCTGCGCTCCGGCCGGGCCGCCTTCTATTCCGCCTCCACCTATGACATTCAGGAGACGGAGGATGAAAGCCTGCTGGTCGTCCTGATCGCCCCGGACAACAACTGCTACCGCTACGCTTCCGGATGGACCTACGCGCCGGAATACATGGCCTCGGACGTCTGGGCGGTGTCCCTGAAGGACGCGGGCTTCCAGCAGGAGCTGGAGCGGAAGGGCTTCCCCCTGGGGGAATACACGATGAGCTTTTTTGTGGGAGGAGAGCTGGCCGACAGCTTTACCTTCAACGTGGAGGAATAACCGGACGGACTGAAAACCGTCGGAACGAGGAGGAAACGATATGCCGAATTTCAGCCTGCCGGACGAGATCTTTGAATCCGCCGCCGCCCGATTCCCCACGCCCTTCCACTTATATGACGAAGGGAGCGTCCGGGAGCGGGCCCGTCTGCTGAAGAAAGCCTTTGCCTGGTGTTCCGACTTCCGGGAGTATTTCGCGGTCAAGGCCCTGCCGTCCCCGGCGGTCCTCCGGATCATGGGGGAGGAGGGCTGCGGGCTGGACTGCTCCTCGGCCACGGAATTGACCCTGGCGGAGATCTGCGGCTTTTCGGGGGATCAGATCATGTTTTCCGCCAACGCCATGCCCCCGGCGGAATTCGAGCAGGCCCGGGCCCTGGAGGCGATCATCAACCTGGACGATCTGTCGGATATTGATCTGCTGGCGGCCCACGGCGGCATTCCCTCCCGGGTCTGCCTGCGCTACAATCCCGGCGGGGATTTCAGGCTCGGCAATACCATCATGGGCAGCCCCGGAGAGGCCAAATACGGCATGCCGGAGGATCAGATCCTTCAGGGGCTGAGACGGCTGAAGCAAATGGGCGTTTCCGCCTTCGGTCTTCACGCCTTCCTGTCCTCCAACACCATGGCGCCCTCCTATTATCCGGAGCTGGCGGGGATCCTGCTGCGGCTTGGAAAAAAGCTGTCCGGGGAGACGGGCCTCCGCTTCGACTTCGTCAACCTCTCCGGCGGCATCGGGATTCCCTATCGCCCGGAGGAGCCGGAGGTGGATATTCTCCAGGTAGGCGAAAACGTGCGGAAGGTCTATGAGCAGGTGTGTCCGGAGGGCGGGGTGGCGCTCAAATCCGAGCTGGGCCGGTGGATGACCGGGCCCTGCGGATGGCTGGTGACCCGCGCGGTGCACGAGAAGAAGATTCACCGGGACTATATCGGCGTGGACGCCTGCGCCGCCAATCTGATGCGGCCGGCCATGTACGGCGCCTATCATCATATTACCGTCTGCGGCAAGCGGAACCGGCCGGCGGATCATGTATACGACGTGACCGGATGCCTGTGCGAAAACAACGATAAGTTCGCCGTGGAGCGGGCACTGCCGGAAATTGTTCCCGGGGATCTGCTGGTGATCCACGATACCGGCGCCCACGGCTATGCCATGGGCTACAATTACAACGGACGCCTGCGGTCGGCGGAGGTACTCCGGACGGCGGAGGGGGATTTCCGGCTGATCCGCCGGGCGGAAACCCCGAAGGATTATTTCGCCACCCTGGATGTCGATCCCGGAATGGCGGATTTCCTGCGGCGGTAAGGCTTTTCACCGGTTTGATTTCAGGAGAAACGCTTGACGCGTCTTTGCGGGGAATGGTATAATCCCCGTGTTTCAGAACATCTGTCTTTTGTGGAGGGAGAACAATGTCCGGACATTCCAAATGGCATAATATTCAGGCCAAAAAGGGCAAGGCCGACGCCCAGCGCGGCGCGGTGTTTACGAAGATCGGGCGCGAAATCGCCATCGCCGTCCGGGAAGGCGGGGCCAATCCCGAATCCAACGGCAAGCTGCGGGACGTGATCGCCAAGGCGAAAGCCAACAATATGCCCAACGACAATATCCAGCGCTCCATCAAGAAGGCCAGCGGCGAGCTGAGCAACGTGGTCTACGAGGAGATCATCTACGAGGGATACGCCCCCGGCGGCGTCGCCGTGATCGTGGATACGATTTCCGACAACCGGAACCGGACGGCCAGCGACATCCGCCACTGCTTCGCCAAATATGGCGGAAACATGGGAACCACCGGCTCTGTCGGCTTCATGTTCGATACCCGGGGCGTGCTGGTGGTGGAGCGGACGGCGGGCCTGGATGAGGACGAGCTGATGATGATGGCGTTGGACGCCGGGGCCGAGGATGTCCGCCCGGATGAGGACGTGGTGGAGATTCTGACGGATCCCAACGAGTTCAGTAAGGTGCGGGAGGCGCTGGAGAAGCAGGAGCTCACGTTCCTGAGCGCCGAGGTACAGAAAATCCCCCAGAACACGGTGGCGGTTCCGGATCCGGAAAACGTGGAAAAGATCCGGAAAATGCTGGATCTGCTGGAGGAGAGCGACGATGTGCAGAACGTGTGGCACAACGCCGAGCTTCCCGAGGAGGACGACGAGGAAGACTGATTCCCTGATCGGGGAATTTGCCGGTGCCCGGTCACAGGGCGCCGGCGTTCTGTTTAGTCCGGGAGGAGGGCGGACGGGGGTTTCCCCCGGGGCGGGAGAGGCCCCTCTCCCTCGGAAAGGGCGGCCGGGGCGAAAAAACCCGAAGAGAAAAATGAGCAACGAAGAAGGAGAAGCGAATCCCATGACCATGCTGGAGCTGATCGAAAAGAAGAAGCTGAAAAAGGAACTGACGACGGAGGAAATCCGCTATTTTGTGGAGTGCGCCGCGAAAAACGGAGCGCCGGATTATCAGCTGGCGGCCATGCTGATGGCCATCCGGCTCAACGGCATGACGCCCCGGGAAACCGTGGATCTGACGCTGGCCATGCGGGATTCCGGCGAGGTGGCGGATCTTTCCTCCATTCCCGGCATCAAGGTCGACAAGCATTCCACCGGGGGCGTCGGGGATACGACGACGCTGGTGCTGGCGCGGCTGGTGGCGGCCTGCGGCGTGCCGGTGGCGAAGATGAGCGGCCGGGGCCTGGGGCATACGGGCGGAACCCTGGACAAGCTGGAATCCATCCCCGGCCTGGAGGTGGACCGGACGGTGGAGGACTTTATCCGCCAGGTTCGGGAGATCGGCGTGGCCGTTGTGGGCCAGACGGCGGATCTGGCCCCGGCGGACAAAACCCTCTACGCCCTGCGGGACGTGACATCCACGGTGGATTCCCTGCCGCTGATCGTCTCCTCCATCCTGAGCAAGAAGCTGGCCTCGGGGGTGGACGGCATCGTGCTGGATGTCAAAACCGGCTCCGGCGCCCTGATGCACACCCGGGAGGAAAGCTTTGAGCTGGCGGAAACCATGGTGCGGGTCTGCGCTCTGGCGGGCAAGCCCGCGATTGCCCTGGTCAGCGGCATGGATCAGCCCCTGGGGACCCACGTGGGCAACGCCCTGGAGGTCAGGGAGGCCATCGATCTGCTGGCCGGCCGCGCCGGCGGGGATCTGCTGGACGTATCCCTGACCCTGGGCAGCTTTATGCTGATGCTGGCCGGAAAGGCGAAGGAGCTGGAGGAGGGGCGGCAGATGATGCGGGAGGCCATTTCCTCCGGCCTTGGCCTGGAAAAGCTGCGGGAGATGATCCGGGCCCAGGGCGGCGATCCCCGCGTATGCGACGACGTATCGCTTCTGCCGCAGGCGCCGGTTATCCGGGAAATCGCCTGCGGAAAGGCCGGCTGGGTCAGCAAAATGGAAACCGCGGCCCTGGGCATGGCGGCCCAGAGCATGGGCGCCGGCCGCCTGCGCAAGGAGGATCCCATTGACCCCGCGGTGGGCTTTGTGCTTTGCGTCCGGCTGGGGGATCAGGTGGAAGAGGATACGCCCCTGTGCCTGCTGCACGCCCGCCGGGAGGAGGACGCGGACCGGGCCGAGGCGGCGATCCGGGCGGCTATCACGATTTCGGAGGAGCCGGCGGAGCCGGTGGCCCCGATTCTGGCCTGGGTGGACGAAAAGGGGATCCATCCCATGGAGCGGAAGCAATGAACGGGGCGTTCTGGAAGGGCTTCCGACACGGCATTCCGATCGCCCTGGGCTATCTGAGCGTTTCCTTCGCCTTCGGCATGCAGGCCGTGGCCGCGGGGCTCAGCTGGCCGCAGGCGGTGCTCATTTCCGCCACGAACCTGACCAGCGCGGGCCAGCTGGCGGCGCTGCCGCTCATCGCTGGCGGTGCCTCCCTGGGGGAAATGGCCCTGACCCAGCTGACCATCAATTTGCGCTACGCGCTGATGAGCCTGAGCCTGGGGCGAAAGCTGGACGCGTCCATGGGCACGCTGCAGCGGATGATCTTCTCCTTCGCCAATACGGATGAGATCTTCGCCGTTGCCTCCTCCCAGCGGGGAAAGGTGGGGAAAAACTACCTGTACGGCCTGATCGTTCCGCCCTGGATCGGATGGACGCTGGGGACGCTGCTGGGGGCCGTGGCGGGAACGCTGCTGCCGGCCTTCGTGCGCTCGGCGCTGGGGATCGCCATCTACGGCATGTTCCTGGCGATTATCCTGCCCCCCGCCCGGAAACACAAGCCCATCCGCTTCGTGGTGGGGCTGGCGGTGGCCCTGAGCCTCTGCTTCCGGTATGTGCCGGGGCTGAACCGGGTTTCCAGCGGCTTTGTCATCATCATTTGCGCGGTGATCGCGGCGGGGGCCGGCGCGCTGCTGTTCCCCGTGGGGGAGGAAAAGCCGTGAGCTGGAGAATATTTCTGCCTTATCTGGCGGTTATGGCGGTGGTGACCTACCTGATCCGCATGCTGCCCCTGACGGTTTTCCGCCGGCCCATCCGCAGCCGCTTTGTCCAGTCCTTTCTCGGCTTTATTCCCTACGCCGTGCTGGGCGCGATGACCTTTCCGGACGTGCTGTATTCCACCGGGGATCTGCGGACGGCGGCGGTGGGCGTGGTGGTGGCGGTGATCCTGGCCTGGCGGGGGAAGAGCCTGCTGACGGTGGCCATCGCCGCCTGCTGCGCGGTGGCCGCGGCGCAGGGGCTGCTGATGCTGGTCTGAGGCCGGCCGGGGGAAGAACCGAAAATTGCCGGGCCGTTGGAGCGCTCTCGCCGCATATCTGCTTGCGATCGGTTTGCGGGAATGGTATAATGACGCAAAGGGCCGGGAGAAAACCGGCAAAAAAAGGAAGGAGTTCTGTTCCATGAAAAGAATCGTTGCGGCGGCGCTGGTGCTGGCACTCATGCTGGGTCTGGCCGCGGGGATGACGACGGCGGCCGGCGAGGTGGTGACCAAATACGTCAAAACCGGGAACCGGGGGGTGCTGAATGTCCGCTCCTCGCCCCATGCGCCGGCCAACAATAAGATCGGCGAACTGAAATACGGCGAGGCCGTCGGCGTGGATCATGTGGAAGGCGAGTGGGCGCAGATCGTCTGGGGAAGCCAGGATGCCTGGGTGCAGGCCCGGTATCTGGTCGACACCAAGCCCGCCGGCCAGCCCAGGGATCAGGATAAGCCGACGGATTCCCAGGGCAAGGTGCTGACGGACAGCGCCCTGGGCTCCCAGACGGTGGAAGGCCTGAATTCCCAGTTTTCGGGGATGAACTATGTGACGCCCTACAAGGTGGCGGTCATTGCCGATGTGAAATCCGGAACGGCCAGGATCCGCTGGGCCCCCTCCAAGTATTCCAAGCTGGTGGAATACGTTCGGGATGGGACGCTCCTGACGGTCATCGCCGAGGGCAGAAACTGGAGATTCATCTATGATGAGGCGGCCAAGGTCTATGGCTTTATCGCCAACAAGTATACCACCATCGCGAAATAAGACGGGGGAAGAAAGGAGAACATACAGATGAAAAAGCTGTTTGCGATACTGATGGCCGCCGTGCTTCTGCTGGGCTGCGCTTCCGCCGTGGCGGAAGGCGAACCCCAGGTGATCGAGGTGAACGGCAGCTTCCGGGTGACCTATCAGGTGCCCGAGGAATATGTGGTGGAATCCGAATTCAGCGACGACAAGTCCATTTTCTGGGCGACGATGTATCCCAAAGCCTCCGCGGAGGACAAGACCCCCCTGCGGACCGGCCTGAACATGATCGTCGGCATCAGCTATGACGACACGTCCAACGGCGCGAGCATCAACGATTTTTCCGACGAGGAGATCCGGAAAAACCATCAGGCGGAGCTGGATGCCGCGGGCTATGAGGATGTGACCTTCGACATCGTCCTCACCAATTTCGGAACCAAGATGATCGTTGACCGGATCCGCGACGATAATTCCGAGTCCCTGGTCATTACCTCCCTGTGGAAGGGCTATGTGATCAGCGCCATTGCCTTCTACGCCAACGAGGACGACGACACCCTCCCCGTGACGGACGCGCAGGCGAAGACCATCGTCGATTTCATCAGCAATATATGGATGTTCGAGGGCGGCGAAGTAAAGGAAGAAAAGCCGGCCCAGTAAGGAAAAGGACGGAGGCTTTTGCCTCAGACGCGCTTCGCGGGTCTGGATGCGTCCGGTCCCCGGGATGATCAGATCGCGTTCGGAAAAAATCGTTCGGAAAGCGGCCCTTCGGGGCCGTTTTTTTGTGCCGTCCGTTTCCCTCATACGCGCGCCGGGAAGCAAAGACCGCTTCTCCAATGGGGCGCCCGTTTTCCGGACATTCGCGCCGGGGAGCGCAGCCGCCGTATTTTGCAGACGTCCGGGAGATCCGCCCGCCCGTTTCCCTTTACAATCCGACAAAACCATGTATAATAAAGCCCATCCGCAGCGTTCCGTCGGAAAGAACGCGCCGGGAGCCTCGGCCCCGGACGCGGGCGGGCGGAGCCAAAGCGGAAATAAAAAACCGGGGCCGGGAAAAACCTGCTCCCGGGAGCGCGGGGCGCTCCGGAGATAATCGTTTCCCTGGCCCCATCGACGGGCATCTGAAAGAGCCCGAACGGAGGGAAATATGAACAGGATGAACATTCGGAATTCCAGGGTATCCCAGATGACGCTGGTGGCCATGCTGATCGCGGTGCTGGTGGTGCTGGCGCTGGTCAACATCCCCATGCCCGCCGGCCTTTCCATTACCTTTAACATGATCCCGGTGGCGATCGCCGCCATGGCCATGGGGATTCCCGGCGGGATGATCGTGGGCGGGGCCTTCGGGCTGATCAGCTTTCTGCAGTGCTACGGCATCCTGGGCGTCAGCGGCATGGGCGTGGCGCTGGTAACGGCGAACCCGGGCTTCGGCTTCGCCTGCCTGATGTTTGCCCAGCGCTTTCTGTCCCGGGTGCTGGTGGGCGTGCTGACGGCGCTGGTGTATCGGGGAATGAAAAAAACCCGGGCGCCCCTGTACGCGCGGGGCGCGGTCACGGGCTTTTGTTCCGCCTTTCTGAATACGCTGTTCTTTATGGGCCTGCTGGTGCTGTTTTTCCGCCAGACCGACTATATGCAGGGCGCCATGGCCGGCCGGGGCGTAATCGCCTATATCGTCGCCTCCGTGGGGATAAACGCGGTGGTGGAAATGGCGGTGGCGGCGCTGGTGACCGGCGCGGCGGGCGTCGCGCTGAAAAAGGCCCGGATGATCGAATGACAGGCCGGCTCTGCCCGCGCGCCCCGCGGAGGGCGGCTTCCCGGGCTTCCGGCCGGGCGGCGGAGCTTCCGGGACGCGGCGGCCGGCGGCTTTCGCGTTTTCACGGCGGGGGCGGAAACCGGGATGAAGGAGGAGCAAACGGATGATCCTTTGCATGGACGTGGGAAACACCAACATCAAGACGGCGCTCTTTGAAGGAAAGGACATGGTCAAATACTGGCGGATGTCCACGGATATCAAATCCACCTCCGATGAATACGGCATCCGCCTGTCCTCCATGTTCGCCCACGAGGGCGTCTCCCCGGCGGATGTGGAGGGAATCGTCCTGTCCAGCGTGGTTCCCACCATCAATTTTACCATCGAGCACATGCTCCAGAATTACTTCGGCCGGGCGCCCCTGGTGGTGGCGCCCGGGGTCCGGACGGGAATCAATATCCGTTACGACAATCCCCGGGAGCTGGGCAGCGACCGGATCGCCAACGCGGTAGCCGCCTACGAGGAATACGGCGGGCCCTGCATTTTTATCGATTTCGGAACGGCGACCACCTTCGGCGTCGTGGATGAAAACGGCGCCTTCCTGGGCGGGCTGATCTGCCCCGGGATCAAGCTGAGCAGCGAGGCCCTGGTGACCGGGACGGCGAAGCTGCCAAGGTTTGAGCTGACCCGGCCGGAAACCGTTATCGGGCGGTCGACCCTGACCAATCTGCAAAGCGGCATGTATTACGGCTATGTGGGCCTGGTCAAGAACATCGTCCGGAAAATCCGGCAGGAGCTGGGCCGGGAAGCCCTGGTGGTGGCGACAGGGGGGCTGGCCGTGATGATCGCCGAGGAAAGCAAAGCCATCGACAGACTGGACGGGCTGCTGACCCTCAAGGGGCTGCGGCTGATCTATGAGCGGAACCGCGCGGAAGGAGAAAAAGGATGAAACAGGTTGTGCTGGGACTTCTGGGGCTGGGCAATATCGGCGGCGGCGTTTGGGATCTGATCCGGACCTTCGGCGGGGAGCTGGAGGCGCGGACGGGATGCACCCTGCGGGTCAAAAAGGCGCTGGTGCTGGACAAGAAGGTCCACGGAGGCCACGAGGTGCCCGATGAGGTGCTGACCACGGACGTGGAGGACATCCTCGCCGATCCGGAGATCCAGATCGTCTGCGAATTCCTGGGCGGGGAACAGCCGGCGGCGGGATGGATGCTGCGGGCGCTGGAGGGCGGAAAGAGCGTCGTGACGGCCAATAAGATGGCCCTCTCCCTCCATTGGGACGAGCTGCGCGCCGCGGCGGCGAAAACCGGCGCCGGGCTCTATTACGAGGCCAGCGTCTGCGGAACGATTCCGATTATCAACGCCATCCAGACGCCCTTGATTGCCAATCATGTGGAACAGATGATGGGCATCATCAACGGGACGACCAACTACATTCTCTCCCGCATGACGGCGGAGGGGGAAAGCTACGAGGCCGTGCTGGCCGACGCCCAGCGTCTCGGCCTGGCGGAGCCGGACCCCACGGCGGACGTGGAGGGTTTCGACGCGGTCTACAAGCTGAGCATCCTCGCCAGCCTCGCCTTCCACAGCCGGGTCTATGTAAAGGATATTTACCGGGAGGGCATTACCCGGATTACCCCGGAGGACATCGCCTACGGCCGGGAGATGGGCTATGTGCTGAAGCTGCTGGCCGTCGGCAAGGAAAGCGGCGGCAAAATCGAGGCCCGGGTGCATCCGACCTTCCTGCCGAAAAACCATCCCCTGGCCCGGGTGGACGGATCGCTGAACGCGGTCTTTATGCTGGGCCACGCCTTCAAGGATCTGACCCTGCAGGGCCGGGGCGCGGGAGACTGGCCCACGGCCAGCGCTGTCGTCGGGGATATTCTGCAGGCGGCGCAGAACGCTGCGCACCCCATGCCCTATTTCCGGCCGGATTCCCTGCCGGTGACGGAGGACTGGGAAAGCAAGTACTTCCTTCGCATGAAGGCGGTGGACGAGCCCGGCGTGCTGGCGTGGGTTACGGGGCTGCTGGCGGGGGAAGGCGTTTCCGTCTCCTCCATGATGCAGAAGGACGCGCAGCCCGGCGGCCGGGCGACCCTGATCATCATTACCCATTCCGCGCCGGAGAAGGCGATGCGGCGGGTGGTTCAGGCGCTGAATTCCGACAAATGCCAGGTGGAAAACATGATTCGCGTCGAAGGATAATCGGAACAATCGGAAGGATAAGCGCATGGGCATGCTGGAAAAAACCTGGGTTTTCTTCGATCTGGACGGGACGCTGACTCAGTCCGAGGAGGGCATCTGGAACTGCGTCCGCTACGCGGCGGACCGGATGGGCTTTCCCCGGCCGGAGGAGAAGATCCTTCGGAAATTTATCGGGCCGCCGCTGATCTGGTCCTTCCGGGAGCTGATGGGCATGACCGAGGAACAGGCGTGGCAGGCCCAGCAGGTGTACCGGGAGCGGTATAACACCCTGGGGAAGTTTGAAAACCGGGTGTATCCGGGGGTGCGCTTTCTTTTGCGGACGCTGCGGCGGGAAGGGGCCCGGATGGGCATCGTCTCCGGCAAGCCGGAGGGCGCCTCCCGCTCCATCCTGGAGCATTTCGGCCTGATGAAGTATTTTGAGGCCGTTTCCTGCGCCACCGACGGCCACGCAGAAAAGGCGGAGCTGATCCGGGCGGTCATGCCCATGGCGGGTGAAACCGTCTGGATGATCGGGGATCGCCGCTTCGATATCGAAGGGGGCCGGGAGGCAGGCGTGCATACCCTCGGGGTGACCTACGGATACGGCAGCCGGGAAGAGCTGGAAACCGCCGGCGCGGAAAAAATCGCCGCCACCCCCCGGGAGATCGCGGAAATCCTCTGTCCCGGCGCGCCGGCGCCAGAGGGGGCCTTTCTGTCCATGGAGGGGCTGGACGGCAGCGGCAAGAGCACCCAGATCGACCGGCTGACCGACGCGCTGGATCGATACGGCTTCGAAGTGGTGCACAGCCGGGAGCCCGGCGGCAGCCGCATCGGGGAAAAAATCCGCGATATTCTGCTGGATCCGGAAAACGTCGAAATGACGGCGGAAACCGAGGCTCTGCTGTACGCGGCGGGCCGGGCCCAGCATGTCCGCGAGGTGATTCGCCCGGCGGTGGCCGCGGGCAAGGTGCTGCTCAGCGATCGGTTCCTCGATTCCTCCGTGGCCTATCAGGGCGGCGGGAGAAATCTGGGGGTGGACGAGGTTATCGCCATCAACGCTCCCGCCGTGGAAGGGACGGAGCCGATGCTGACGGTTTTTCTGGATCTGGATCACCGGACGGCCCTGGCCCGGCGCAGCGCCGCCAGCCGGCTGGATCGGATGGAAATGGAAAAGGAAGCCTTCCATGCCCGGGTGGAGGAGGCCTATCATGAGCGGATCCGCCGAAACCCGGAAAGATACGTGACGGTGGACGCCCGGCAGGATCGCGACCGCATGGCGGAGGAGATTGCCGGAGCGGTACTGAAAAGACTGATGGAGGCCGAGGATTGAGCGAGCGCGTTGTGGTCGGCATGAGCGGCGGGGTGGATTCCTCCGTGGCGGCCCTGCTCCTGAAGGAGCAGGGCTATGATGTTGTCGGGGTTTTTATGAAAAACTGGGAGGAGGAGGACGGGAACGGCGTCTGTACCGCCGAGGACGACTGGCGGGACGTCCAGCGGGTCTGCGACCGGATCGGCATCCCCTATTACAGCGTCAACTTCGCAAAGGAATACTGGGATCGGGTGTTTTCCTATTTTCTGAAGGAGTATCAGGCGGGGCGGACGCCCAATCCCGACGTGCTGTGCAACCGGGAAATCAAGTTCCGGGCCTTCCTGGATTTTGCCATGAAGCTGGGGGCGGCCAAAATGGCGACGGGCCACTTCGTGCGCACGGACGGGGAAGGTGCCCTGCTGCGGGGGGCGGATCCGAACAAGGATCAGAGCTACTTCCTTTATATGGTACATAGCGGCCAGCTGAAAAAGGCACTCTTCCCCGTGGGCGGCATGACCAAGCGGGAGGTGCGGCATCTTGCGGAGGAGCGGGGCCTGCCGGTCTATGACAAGAAGGATTCCACCGGCGTCTGCTTTATCGGGGAGCGCAATTTCCGGAAGTTCCTTTCGGAATACCTGCCCGCCCGGCCCGGTGATATGGTCGCCCCGGACGGAACGGTGGTGGGCCGGCATGAGGGCCTGATGTATTATACGCTGGGCCAGCGCAGGGGGCTGGGCATCGGCGGAAGGGGGGACGGCCGCTCCTGGTTTGTCATCGGGAAGGATCTGGAAAGAAACGTTCTGCTGGTGGCCCAGGGGGAGGATCATCCCATGCTGTATTCCACCCTGTGCCTGGCGGAGGATGTGACCTGGGTTGGGGACCCGCCGGCGGGCGAGGGGAAAACCTTCCGCTGTACGGCAAAATACCGCTACCGCCAGGGGGATCAGCCGGTGGAGGCGACGTGGGAAGGAAATCAGCTGCGGATCCGCTCCCTGGTGCCCCAGCGGGCGGTCACCCCCGGGCAGAGCGCCGTGCTTTATGACGGGGACTGCTGCCTGGGCGGCGGTATCGTCACACGGGTGCTGGACGCGGGCCAGGGCTCAGCGAAATTGCAAACCTGACTCGGAACCTGTTTTTGCCGTCGATCCTCTCCTGCCGCCCTTCGGGTGTGTCCTGAAGGATCAAAGCAGGGAACGCGGAATTTTCCCGCCCTAAAGGAAGAAAAAACGAGGAGGCATATTTTCGTCAGGAGTTCGAAGCGAAGGCTGACTCGACCCGGCCCGAAGGACGAAAAAAGATGAAGATGGATCTGAAAAAGGACGGCAGAGGGAACAGAAAACAGAAGAAGGCAGAAAAACGGAGGGAAGAAAAGTGGTAAGGAGAGGAGAACGGGAAGGGTATAAAGGAAGGCGCGGAAAACGGGCTTGTGGGAGATTAGCAGAGAGAAACGCAAGGGATAGAGAAAAAAGCGAACGATGAAAGAAAACACGATGACAAATGTCCGGGAGCGTTGAAAAACCTGAAATTTTTTCAAAAAAAGTTGAAAAAAGGTGTTGACAAGGGGGGAGAAATTTGGTATTCTATACAAGCTCGCTCGCGAGGGGGCGCCGAAAGGGGCCCGGCGGGAGAGCAGCCGAACCTTGAAAACGATACAGAAGAGAAACGCGCAAGAAGAAAGACAGCGAAGATTCCAAAGAGTTTAGCTGAGGAGCGAGGCGACCGAGAGGGAGCCGAAGCGAGACAGTGAAGGATTAAACGGAAGAGTTTGATCCTGGCTCAGGACGAACGCTGGCGGCGTGCCTAACACATGCAAGTCGAGCGGGGACATGAGACGGAGGATGAAGATTTCGGTT
>JAZQCB010000102.1:0-31142 GCA_045546035.1 Clostridia bacterium | reverse complement strand
CGTCCGGCATGCCATACATTGTAACAATCGATTCTCGTTCTGGAATACTCGTAAAGCTCTTCTCAAAGAACGAGATCGGTAAAACATATAATGAAGTCGGATCGTAGCCATGTCGTTCTGTGAGCCAAGGAGTTGTAGTGGGGATTTGTCTTCCTAAGACCGCTTGGCCTCCGACTTGCATAAACGTCCGGCATGCCATACATTGTAACAATCGATTCTCGTTCTGGAATACTCGTAAAGCTCTTCTCAAAGAACGAGATCGGTAAAACATATAATGATAAGTCGAGCCTTTTGTTTGGTTCAACCTCCAAAACTGCAATATCAGCGATGGGATGATACAGCCATATTACCATCTTGTTTAATTGGTTAATCTTAAATGCGAATGGAAGACCTGTTGCAAGGTTTCTAACCCAAATATCGGTGTTTATAGTAGTATCCCTCGCTACGTGCGTAGCGGTAACTAAAAACATTTTGTCATCCTCTGTTTTTACAAAAAAACCCGTTCCACCAATTACGCTATTGTTTTTTTCCGTTCGTATTGCAACAATATGCTTGAACATCTCATTTTTCTTCAAAGAGCGACACCTCATCTTTCAGCTTAGACTTCATACTTCTGGTTTTTCGTTTATAATCCCTTCGATGATTTTTCCAATATTACTACTAACAAGTCCTCTAATACTGTGAATATCTTGGTTTATCAACCTTTCTTGAGCAATCGCCACATGTATTTTCTCAGCCAGATCACCGACAGCTGGATTCCGCTTTGCATTCATTCCCGTCAGATTATGAAAAACCGTTGTTGCATGTGAATATTTCCCTGCATCATCCATTCTGAGATAATCAGCTTCTTGGTTTTTTATGTATTGCTCATAGCTCCCATTAATATGCAGAATTAGAAATAGCTCAAAGCCTGGATTCGTTACCGCTGCTATACCTTTTTCCTCGATGAAAGCTATCAACTCCTCATACCCGGATACTTTTTCTTCGAATATGTCACCGTCAAAAACAATTACCATCTTATCTCGCTCAGGATCAAAACCATTCTCTGGAAGGCTTTTTTGCTTTTCTGCAAATAGCGCCAAATTTTTGGGGAAAGACAAATTTCTATCCTCATCTGTCTTTTCCCAAAGCCGAATATCGATCAGATGATGAATCCCCAGCGTTTTTCTCAGATCAATCAGCTTTCTAAAATAGAATGTCTCTGTATTTGCTCCCTCGCAAATAAAGAAGTACTTTCTATATGGTTCTATTTGATCTTCCCTGTCAGAAGGTCGACTGTTCCAATTTGTATAAGTGTGTACCGGCATCGTTATTCTCCTTTTTGGAAAGAAAACTGCCGGAAAACAGGAATAGCTCCATACCTTCCTTCAAGGTATGCCTTACTTAGTTTTTTGTCATATCTTTCTTTAAAGCGATCAAGAGAGAATATTCTACTGGCGTTTTCTACATCTCTTTCAACAAACCAGATTTCGTCCCTCCGGAACAGACTTTGATCCATAATAGTATCTTCATGTGTAGTGAACACCAATTGCATCCTAATTCCATCATGAGCTTCCATAAACAGTTTAAGGAAATGCTCAGTAAGTTTCGGATGCAGGCTCCGCTCCAACTCATCCACAACAAAGACAGTATCTGGACGGTCTGTAAGAAGCATATCTATTAGGTCAAATAGCCTCTTGGTTCCATCTGACTCCTCAGAAAAACTAAAATCAAAAGCAGATTTTCCATGTTTTAATACAAGAGTTGTTATCTCTGGTTCAGAATTCTCTCTGATGCGAATATTAAAGAAACCACCTTCTACTCTCCAGGTCATCTGAATGCTCGGCAAACTTGTCATCTGCATCTGTGCTTTCAGATGCGCAAATATACCTTGTACTACCTCAGCAGAAATCATCTTGCTCATTTCATCTATGGAAATCTGTCTTGTTTTAATGTCAGTTACTCCAGTATCAAATGTCTGGATTAGCTTGCTGATATTATCCAAAGATTCATCATTGTAGTATGCTTCCGTATTCGACAACCCCATATTGGGATTGATTACAATGATATTGTTCATTATCCAGCCAAATGCTTCGGGGAAAAACCTTAGTTTGGAGCCCTTTTCATATTTCTTTCCCCGGTTCATTTCTGTGAGGAAGAGCTGTACGTCTTGGCCTGCAAAATCCTCAGAATAAACATTAAACCGGCTCTTCTCGGATGCAGACAGCTTCACATCTTCCCCCAAAACGGGAGCTTTGCTTCCTTCTCTGATAAATAGTTGATGTGCTCCGCCGTCCTGCATTAACTCATACAGCCACTCTTCAGTAATCCTCCTTTGGCTGAGTACAGCAGAGAAACCATAGGCGTAGAAAGTATCTCCTACAGTAAACTGCAATTCAAAAATGCTCTCACGTTCCTTGTTCTCTGCTCGATTTCTGCAGAAATCGCTTACTGCCCCAACCGGAAGGCCTTCAATCAGAGCAGTTTTAATAAACGCAAATGCTGCTACTAGGTTAGATTTACCGGATGCGTTTGCGCCATATACTACTGCATTTTTCAGCAGTTGAGTCTGTTTTATCTTCATCCGATGGCATTTATTGCCTTGCATCTTGCTAGATGATAACATAGATAATTCTTCCTTCTGATCGAAGGACTTAAAGTTCTCAACTGAGATTTTGATAAGCATGATAGCTCCTCCTTTCCATGCTGCGCCTTTATTATAGTATGGATCCACGACGAATTCAATAGAAAAATGTCTATTTAGAGAATATTTCTCTAAATAGACATTTAAAATGATATTTGCTATCAATTTACTTAAAGATTTGATCCTTGATAAGCTAGTTTCTCGTATCTTTCGAATTTTTTATTACCAGACTTCATTATCTTATCTCTTCGCAAATGGAGGCGCACGTCTTTCCGCTATAGAAGAGTTTTTGCTAAAATACCCGCAATCTCATGAGGAGACTCTCGTTTCTCCTTATTCAACCACACGTATATGACACGATAGGCGCCATAGGTCATGTAGTTGTACAGATATTCCAACTCAGCATCTTCACGCCGGTCATCGCATTTTCTAAACACGGCTTTTTTTACCCCTTCCATAGAGAAAACTTTCTGCGGAAATGCCGGATCGATGTTATTATTAAAAATTTGCCTTGCGAATTCCAGATGCTCCTGCAAGTATGTGCACGCAGCCTCAATCGCTTTGATCGTATTTGTCTCCGGATCTTTGACCAGTGCAGCAAGCAGGGAAAGCAGGTCGTTCTCCATATCAGTCAGAAGGTCGAACTGGCTGCCATAATACTTGTAAAATGTTGTCCGGTTGACATCAGCCCTTTCGCAAAGCTCCCGGATAGAGATATGGTAGATATCCTTTTCTTTCAGCATTTCGGTCAGCGTATCTTTCAGCATACGCTTCGTCATCGCCGTCCTGCGGTCTTCCTTCTTTTCCATAAACAGCCTCCCTCTTTTTGTACATTCAGCGACATAATCGCATGGCATGTTGAGAATCATTCCGTTAGGAAAAATCTGTCGGTTGTTTCTCCAACACATGTTGAATATAATTGTACGCGTCACAAAAGGCAAATGTCAAGAAAAGGATCCTTCTGTATGGAGTATTTCTGGTATATCCTCGCTGCCATAGGCGCTGGCGTCGGAACCGGACTTGCCGGTCTGTCTGCGGCAACCGTAATGGTTCCGATCCTGATTGTTCTATGCCCTTCTTTCCGCGGAGAGACCGGCGCGTATCAGGCGACCGCAATCGCTCTTGCATCGGACATCCTCGGTTCCGCAGTGACCACTTATACCTACGCGAAGCATAAAAATATCGATCTCAAACGCGGCTGGATCATGCTTGTATGCATTCTTTCCATGTGCACAGTCGGGAGTTATGTTGCTTTTATCGTTGGAAATGTCGTGCTGGGCGGGTTTACGCTGTTTCTCACGTTCTTCATTGGCATACGTTTTCTGGTAAAGCCGGACACAAGCCGCAGGGATCAGGTCGGGAAAGGAGAAAAGCTTGATTTAAAAGGGATCATCATCTCGCTCTTCTTTGGACTGACGATCGGATTTGGAACGGGCTTTGTCGGCACGGGCGGAGGTATGATGATGTTGGTTGTCTTCACGGCATTCCTTGGAATGGAACTGAAAACCGCTGTCGGGACCAGTACCTTTATCATGACCTTCACGGCGCTGATCGCTTCCGTGAGCCATATCCTGATCCATCCGGTGATCGTTCTGGAAAAATGGGACGTCATGCTGGTCTGTATCATTACAGCGACGGTTGCAAGTCTTCTTTCCGCCCGTTTCGCAAACAGAGTAAAAAACCGTACCGTGGGTCTGGTAACAGGAGCGGTACTGACTTTGCTCGGCGGGGCTATGCTGATCCTGCACTATTGGGAGTTTCTGTCGCGATTCGATCTGATCATGGATATCTTCCACTGTATCGGCGTACTGGCCGCATTTATCGTTCCGTGCCTGATGATCCTGCTGCCGGTCCGTTTTCTGACGAAGATTCCCTCTTTTATCTTTCGGAAACTCCTGCATATCGTCGCCTTTATCTGTGTAGCGATCACCATATTGATATCAAGAAGCTGGCAGGCCGCTTCACTGACGTGCGTCATTTTTGCAGCCGTCCTCTATCCTCTGTTATCTCTTGTGGAAAAGGAAAACTGGTATCCCAAGCTGTTTGTGGAGAAAACAAAAGGCGAAATCCGGCGAAGTCTTCTCATGCTCTTTCTGATGATCGCTGTGCTGATCGCTGTATGCTGGGGTATCTTCGGCGAGCCGGTCTTATGTGCTTCGGCGGTCCTCATGTGGGGAACGGGAGACGCCGCGGCAGCCCTGGTTGGCATCCCGTTTGGGAGGCATAAAATCAAGACACGATGGACAGACGGTAAAAAATCCTGGGAAGGAAGTCTGGCGATGTTTGTCGTTTCCTTTTTAAGCGGATTCCCGATGCTTCTGCTTACTCATAATGCCGGCTTTGGGTATGTGTTTCTTTCTGCCTTTTCCGGTGCTCTTCTGGGATCATTTACGGAACTTTTCTCCCCCAGTGAATATGATACGATCACTGTCCCGACGGTCATCTCAGCGATACTGATTATTATTAATTGCGCTATATAGTGAGGGCTGCCTTTGTGCCAACCCCCATATCGTCCCATCCCAGGCCGCATTCGTAATGCCATACCGGATGACTGCACCCTCTTTCTTCTGAAAACAGGTTAATAAGGACCTCCTCTGCACAAGCAAAGGAGGTCTTAAGCAATCCGTCAACAGGGCAGATCATATAGTACCCGCTCTTCTAAAATATTTCAGTCAGGCTGTTGGCCATCATGCGCTCTCCATGCGCATTCTGTAATACGCATCTCCGTAAATACCGCTTTAAAGCTGGATTCTTCCGGGCTGCAGGCATAGACGCCAAAGCGGATCTTTCCGGCGCCTTCCCACATATGGCAGACTCTCATCTGCGTGAATTCTATGCCGTCCCGCGAGCATTCTATGCAATAATCATCTTCCCTGCGGCTGAAACGGTACCACATAACTTTAACATCCGCCGGAATAGCCGTTGTCGCCCAGTCTGAATACCCGTGATTGGTGACGACCGACCCGAGATGCTGAAAGGATTCGTTTTCATATTCCACCGAGCCCTTCAGCCAGTTTTCGGAATCCAGGTACATGACGATACCGCATTGATCAAAACGGTGATGGCTTTCCGTAAAGTCCGTCTTCACAACAAACGAAAAATACTTTTCTTCCGTTTCCATCTGCAATACCGGCGCGTTGTCATTCCGAAAATGATAGTACGTTCTTTGCCAGAGATCCGTGTGCGGGATCGTCTCGATTTCGATCCTGTCTTCCCGGACAGAATAATGCAATGGTTCCCTTTCCCATTTCATTTTACCAATTTCCATATGCCCTCCGAAAATGTTCTCTATCGCTTCGTTTCGGCAAAATTGTAGCATGCATCCTTCGAAAAGTCACGAAAAGAATCCCTTCTCTCAGACAGATCCGAAGCGAAAAAAAGAAAAGCCCGGAAATGTTTTCCAGGATTTTCGGATCTCCTCTGGTCTCGATCAGCGCTTCTCAAATATCATTTTCCTTTTTTCAGGATTTTTCTCAGCCGGGAAAGAAACGGCCGTGCTTCTTTCTCTGCGGGCTTCGGCTCGATTTCGATCACGTACCGCTGCCAGGCATTGACGACCTTGGTGCTTCCATACCCATGCAGCCGTTCTGCTCCATAGTTCAGATGCACATGTCCATGGACCCAGTACGCCGGATGCCAGTTATCCATCAGGTTGCGGAAACAGGCAAAACCCCTGTGCGCGCGGTCTTCCAGATCGCCGCACCCCTTCGGCGCGGCATGGCTTAATACGATATCAACGCCCCCGGCTCTTCTGATCTTTCTCGTTACGCGCCGGATTCTGCGCTCCATCTGTTTTTCGGTATAATGATGCGGAGCCTCCCGGTACCACTGACAGCCGCCAAGGCCCAGGATCCGGACGCCGCGGTACGTATAAACCGTATCCTCGATGCAGTCGCATCCTTCCGGCGGATGAACCGCGTAAGAGGCATCGTGGTTTCCATGAATATACAGTACCGGAACCCGCCCCATCGTCACCAGAAAACTGAGATACTCCGCTTTCAGATCGCCCGCGGAAAGGATCAGATCATATGCATCGAGACGTCCCGCCTGATAATAATCCCATAGATAGGGATCTTCCCGGTCCGAAAGAACAAGGATCTTCATTTGGACTCCTCCTCCGGCAGCGTTTCCCGGTAGATGCCCTCGAGCCGCACCAGCGGACGGGCAAAAGGCAGGATCTTCTCGTAAGAAGGAATCGATCCCGACACATTATCACAGAGCCAGTCCATTTTCAAAAGCTCTTCCGCGGTGAACGCGCGCGTTCCGTCCGAACGCGTTACGCCGTCCTGCGAGGTGATCTTTCGGATGAACGGCAGCTGGCTCTCGCCCATCAGTTCCCTTTTCAGCATTCTGACAAGAGTATCCACGCCCTCCGGCAGTTCTTCCCGCAGTACGATGTCCACGACTTTGCTCTGCATGCCCCACCAGTAATTGATCGCGCTGGTGCTGTCGTGCGAGATACCGTCATCCCAGTGTCCGTCCAGGATCGCCTGCAGGATGCGCCGATAGAACTCGCCCCAGTTCCAATACGGCGCGGCGAGCGGCTGAAATGTTCCGTCTTCCTTCACAAGGTTCAGCCCCCAAAGTTCCTGCTCCCTGGCCGGCATCGGCAGATCGCGGTTGGATATGATATCCGCCCCTTCCTGCAGCAGCGCGGAAACAGGTCCTTCTTCCGAACAGGACCAGTGCAGAAGGATCTTCGCGCGCGGATTGGTCATTTTGACGCCCAGTGCAAACGCGTTGATCCCCGCTGTTACGCCGAAGATCGGCGAAGAGGCGATATACCCGATGATATCTGACCTTGTGAGCGCTCCCGCGATCACGCCGGAAAGGAATTTCGCCTCATAGATCCGGCTGTAATAGGTTCTTACGCCGGGATACGGCATGATGACCGAGCAGTTCAAAATCTTTACCTGCGGATACAGCGCTGCGGCTCTCCGGCATGCCGTGATCAGAGATGGCGTCGTGGCAAAAATCACCTGCGCACCATCCGCAACGGCCTCCTGAAAGCATCTGTCCGCGTCCTTCTCTTCGGTAACCACATAAGAAGCGGTTTTTACCCTCTCCCCCAGTGCGTTCTCCGCGTCGATCCTGCCCTGCTCATGCGCGGCGGTCCAGTCGGATGTTTCCGGCGGCAGCGCCTCGATCCAAGCGGCCTTGATCGAGTCCGGCAGCAGGACCGCATCCACGATCCTTGAGAAAACGCTTTTTTCCTGTTCCGGAATTTCTCCCGTAACGGATACGCTGGCGCACACTTCCTTCGCGGCGCATACGATCGCGGCGCGCATCGCGTCGTTTGTCATCTCCCGCGCCGCGTTCACGGAGTAGATCTCCAGAAATTGCAGAAACGCGTCATCCATGCTGATGGTATTCTGTACGGATATCCCGCTGAACACGGATTGAAACCGGGCATACAGGCTCTGCACGTTCTGCTGCTGTTCCTTTGTCCAGACATGGTCCGGAGAAAACCCGAGCGCTGCCTGCAGACGCTCGTACTGTCCTTCTTCCTGAAACTGTATGGTATAGAACCGGCTTTTTGAAAAGAACGCCAGAAATTCATAATAGATCCGAATCTCTTTGGTGTCCTCCCAGACCGGTATGATCCGAAGAACGGATGCCGTTACCGTTGGTGACCCGAAGTGTGACAGGACGCTGACGCGCTTGTTTCCCTCTAAAATATAAAAGTCTCCGAGGTACTCAAAGCAGCGGATCGGATCCCGGATTCCGCCGTCATCCAGGTGTGCCTCGCATAGCGCGATCCACTTGGTCCCGAACTCGCTGTTTTCCTCAAGAAGCGGGCCGAAATCCGTGGAAAAAGCAGTTTTGCGTCCCGCGCTGACCATGCCCTTGATCCGGCTGATCGGAAGATCAAAAATGCCGAGTTCCACACGCCCCGCGGTCTCCTTGTCCTGCAGGATCTCATCCAGGATTTTAGGATACGGATCGAGGCCCCGTTTCTGGTCTTCCTGATATTTTCTGACTGCCGCTTTATGCGCGAGTTTGAACTCGTTTGCGGCTTCTAAATAGCTCATATTGCTTCCTGTTTATCGTATGGGCTTTCCGCCCAAATCTTCTTTCTCTGTAAGAGTCTCCGCATTGTAGCATCGCATGCACCGTATGTCAATGCCTGTATATTCAGATTTTACGCAGAGCCGCGTCCCGCTTCGGGATTGTGGTTTTTTTGCGCAAATGGTATGATAATACTTGCAATTCCCCGAAAATAAGCAACTCAACCGCAGGGTGAGAGCGGAAAACGCGGATTCAACCGATGCGAGAGAGCGATTCAACCATCAGGTTGTAGCATGCTGCGGCGCTGTATGCTACGCTTGACCCATCAAACACAGGAGGCAACGAGAATGGAACAACAGGAAACGCTGGGCAAGCGGATTGCCGCGCTTCGGAAAAATCAGGGCTGGACACAGGAACAGCTGGGAGAAAAGGTCGGCGTCTCCGCGCAGGCCGTCAGCAAATGGGAAAACGATCTGGCTTGTCCGGATATTACCACGCTGCCGCTGCTGGCAAACCTGTTCGGCGTTACGACCGATGAACTGCTTGGCGTCAAGCAGGTCGAGCCGCATGTCGTCATTCTGGATAAGGATCCGGAAGAAGCAAAAGGGGAGTTTACGTTCCATGTGCGCCGGGACCGGAACATCTGGCAGTCGGTCTGTTTCTGCGTGACGGCGATCCTGATCTGTGTCACACTGATCCTGCGGGCGCAGACCCCGCTTTTCAACCGTCCGGATGTCGCGACATGGAATTATATCTGGCCGCTTCTGGTGGCCGGGCTTGGCCTTGCGTATATCCGGTACAATGCGGTGTTCGGCATCGCGGCGCTGCTTTTCGGCATCTATGAATTCATTTGGTTTGGCTGGGGCGTTCCTTTTGAGATCAAATGGTATGTCATCGTCCTGATCTTCTCCGTCGCGGTCCTGATCCGGATTCTTCTCAAAAAACTCGGCATTCTTCCGAAGCGTCCGCGTTCGGAATTCCGGTCTCAGAACCAGGTCCAGGAATACAGCGACGAAAACGACTTCATCCGTACGGAACTGTCGTTTTCCGGCAATAAAGTCGTCTATCCGCGTGACACGCTGAAAGGAATGCGTATGGAAACCAACTTCGGCACCTATGTCATGGACCTGAGCGGTGTCAGAAACTTTCAGGACGCTGTCCTGGATATCGAAGTCAACTTCGGAAACGTCATTCTCCTTCTTCCCCGCTGCGCCCGCGTTGTCCGCCGGAACGCGGAGACGTCATTCGGCGCGTTGCGGATCACGGGCGATCCGGATCCCGACGCCTCCCAGACCGTATACGTCCGCGGCGAGGTGAATTTCGGAAACCTTGAGATCCAATATCCGGGAACCGAAAGCTAAAGAAAAACCCCTTCACGTCAAACGAAAAGAAAGAGCACAGAATGCCGGAGATTCCGCATTTCCGTGCTCCTTTTTGTCAGGATTAGGAATCGGTTCCTTTTCTTACAAACAGTCCTTCACACGCGGCAAGCGCCCGGATCCTCCCAAGCATTTCTGCCTGCGGATTGTAAAGGGTCATATACAGATCTCCGCCGTCGACTGTCAGCATTGTTTCCGGTTCTTCCATCAGGATAACGATGTAGTACGCCTCCTCCCCCAGCAAAAGTTCCCGCAGTATGGAAGGGTCTGGGTTGCTTGTCCAGACGTCGTTTTTCGCGTTCCAAACCAGGAACACTTCATAGCAGTTGAGCTTCAGAAGAAGATCCAGAAAGCGGGTATGCAGCGCGGCAAGATTCTCTTTTTGCCGGTAATATGCCTCCACGGCAGAATACCCTCCCTTGGAGTCAGCCGGTACCTGGTCCGGCAGGATGTCCACGACCCAGTATGGTTTTTTCAGAAGATCTTCCACGATCGCGTCATATCGTTCCATGCGCTGCCCTCCTTGCCGTCTGATGCTCTCTAAGCATACCACACGCGTGCTTTCCTTACCACAGTTCTTCGCAAATATCCGCTCCCAAAAAAGACAGTACCGGAACGATCCGTTCCGATACCGCCGTATCGATTATTCCGCGCCAAACTGCAGCTTCCCTCTTGCCTTACGGAAAACGCGCAATGCGGCGCGTCCCCGGTCAATGCCGTTCGGGTCTCCCGCCTCCGGGGCCCCGGAATCCTCCGCGCCCGTCTCTTTCCGGACCGCGCGGACCTCTTTCTCCATCCGGTGGCGGAAGCGGCCGCCCGTTATCGGTTTTCCTTCCGAACAGGGAGCCCGCCGCTGATCCAAGCAGCCCCGCGGCAGCCGAAATCAGCGTCTGTTTGGTCTGTTCCTTCGCCTGCGTCTCGGTGGCCGCTTCAGCCTTTGCTTCTGCTTCCGCCTGCTCCGCTTTTTCTTTTTCCTCCGCAGCCTTCACCGCTTCTCCAAGCGGCGCGCCACACAGCGGGCAGACTGCTGTTTCGTCCGGTTCCACATAGCTGTCGCAATAAGGACAAGAGACTTTCATGGTGTTTCCTCCGGTTTCTGTTACTTTGTTCCCGTAAGCGCGACGCCGTTTACATAAAGCGTGTAGCCGTTGGAGATGATATTTTCTGCGCTTCCCGTAAAGGACGTGATATAGGTGTCTCCTGTCAGCGTCCAGGTGGATGTGCTGTCAAGCGTAACATTTACCGTTCCCACAGACGCAGAGACCGCTGTTCCCTTCGCGTTGGTGATCTCCCCCGAAATCATACCGGTAAAGCTCGATCCATCCGTCAGGCTGAGGGTAAGTTCCGAATCGCTTCCGACGAGGATCGTTCCATTAAGCGCCTGGCTTAAGGCGTTCATCGCCGCGATGTTGCTGCCGCCGCTCCAGCCGTCCGCGCAGACGGACAGCAGAATGCCCTCGTCATCCTCGTTTATGATCGTTACGCCGCTGAGCGTGATGACCGCGTTCGTGTTGGTGACATGGAACACATGTCCGTTCTTTGAGGTCAGCGTGCCTTTAGTCATGGTGAACGTGCTTGTTCCGCTGTCCGCGTCGCCGGACATGGACTGATAGATCATGATCGTGTCCAGGAAGGTGGCTTTGCCGTTCATCCGGGTGTTATTGGCCGTCAGGTCGCAGTTGGTCAGCTCGATGGAGTTCTTGCCCTCGATGCAAACCCCCTCGGACAGGTTGGACACCAGCGCCGCGTTTTCCACATGGATTTCCGCGGTGGAATAAATCGCCGGGGAGCCCAGGCCATTGGAGGTATAGGTGCCGCCGCTGACATAAACCGTGCCGCCGCCCCGGTCCGTCCGGATGGGGGCGGAGGACCCGCCGCTGGTGGTCACGGTCAGGTTCGTGGCATAGGTAATGCCGCCGCCGGTGGTCATAATGCCGCCGGAGCCGTTGCCGGTGGTGGTGATGGTGGTATCGGTAATGGTCACGGTGGTGCCGTCGCCCTCCGCCCCGTTCTTTCCGCCGTTTCCGCCGTAGGAGAAAACACCGTTGGCGCCGCTGGCGGAGGTTTCAATCGTGCCTCCGGTAATGGTGGCGTTGGCCCCGCCCATGACCAGGATACCTGCGTTCAGGCCGTAGAAGTTGCAGCTGTCGCCCCCGTCGGAATCCCCGGTCTTGGTAACGGTGGGGTTGGTGACGGAAACCGCGTCCCCGGTGTTGATCAGCAGCGCGTTCTGATCCGATTCGGTGGCCGTATAGGTCTGATCCTCCTGGGCGTCGGCGGCGGTAATCTCCACGGCCGCCGCGTAGGTCAGGTTCGCCTGGGAAGCCCCGCCGGGCATCCCGCCCGGGCCTCCGCCCGGCATGCCGTCGGGAGGATTGCCGGGCATGCCGTCCGGAGGATTGCCGGGCATCTCCTGGGTCTGGGCCGTTGTGGCCTCTTCTGTTGCTTCATCTTCCGCGTAAACCGCAGCGGCCGGAACAATCAGGCAGGCCGCCAGCATTCCCGCGATCCATTTCTTCATCTTCATGGTTTCATTCCCCTTTCATTCTCAAAAACTCCCCGGCGGATTCTCTCCGCCCATCCTCTGGGGCCTTTCCCCTTCGGACAGGTATGATCATACTCGGCAAGCTTAAAGAAACCTTGAAGAAATTCATTTTCTTGAAATCATGCCTCCTTTTCGCCCCGTTCGTCCCGTGACAGGGGGGACGCGGGGCGGGCAAAGGCTCCTGAAAGCCCCGCGAAGGGCGGAAAAAAACCGCCCCGTTTTGGTAGGGCGGCATGCTTTTTTTCATTCCCCGGGCGACTTTTCAGTCCTTCGGCGGCCGGAGGCTGTACAGCTCCAGATTCCGCGGATCCTCCACGTCCAGCCCGCTGAGATAGGAGCGGTTTCCGATGACCTTCGCCAGCTCCTCCCGGTTCATCGTCCCCCCGAAGGCGTAGGCCCGGCAGGCGCCGATCATGCGAACCGCCTCTTCCCGGGCTTTGCCCCAAAGGTCCGCGAAGCTTTCCGTGGAGGTAAACCCGCCCGAATAGGGCGCCTGCCAGGTTCGGTGCTTCTCGTTTTCGACGTCCCTTTCCAGAAACGCGGAGCGAATGTAGGGGATGGATTTCATCCCGTCCGTCGGCATGATCCGCACCAGCCCGGTCAGGAAGGACACGGGCTTTTCCATCTCCCGATACAGCATCCGATACATCCGGTAGCACCGGTTCAGCGCGTCCCGGACGTTTTTCCATCCGTACACCTGCCCGTAGGCGGCCTCCAGCTCCGGCCCCAGGCTTTCCGGCAGCCGCAGGGAGGGAAAATAGTGATCCGTCAGGGGATGTTTCTCCCCCCAGACGCCTTTTTTGGTCAGGAGGCTAATATCCAGCGCGTGCTCAAAATCCCGGTGCGCCCTTTTCGTGGGCCAGGTCCGGGTGGTTTCCCAGACGATGTAGGGATGGGCCGTCCCGTCCAGGGCGTAATGGCAGAGGAAGCCCGCCAGGTAGGAAAAAGCCTCCTCCCGGGCCTGTCCCTCCTTCGCCCGATCCGCCAGGGCCAGCAGAAACGCGCCGGTTTTCGTCGTATGCATCCGGCGGCCCCGCCCCTGCCGGCGTTTCCAGATCTGATACATGAACCAGATGTCCGGCCCGTAAAGGGCAAAGGTATAGGGCGTGTCCAGGAGCCTGTCCCGGATTTCCGGCGAAAGGCGCTCCCGAACCTCCTGGCCGAAAAGATAGTGTGCCGCGCAGTCCGGCATTGTTTTATCCTCCTCAGTTGCTCAGCCGGACGGCCCGGGCCACCCGGTCGGAGACCCGCTCCGCCAGCAGCAGCTTCGCCGCGTCCGGAATCAGGAAGGGGAACACGCAGATTTTCATCACGTCCATCAGGCTCATGGCGTTTCCCCGGCCCCGGAAGAACCAGAACCATAGCGTTCCCGCCGCGTAGCATCCGGCGATGGCCAGGGCCATGCCCGCCAGCCGGCCGCCCATGCCGGAAACCCGGTTTTCCATTCCCATCCAGATCAGCGCGGAAATCAGGAAGCCCAGAATGTATCCGCCCGTGGGGCCCAGAAGGTATCCCGCCCCGCCGTTAAAGCCGGCAAACACGGGTGCTCCCGCCAGGCCCAGCAAAAGATACACCCCGATGGCAAGGAAGCCCCGCTTCCCGCCCAGGCAAAACAGCGTCATTTCGACCGCGAAGGTCTGCAGCGTAAAGGGCACCGCCAGAATCGGAACCGAAATCCAGGAGCATACCGCGCACAGGGCGGCGAACACCGCCATCAGCGCCAGATCCCGGGCATTCCATTTTTCCGTCAACACAAAGGACCTCTTTTCTTTCTTTTCGGAAGGCGCCTTCAGCGGCGACCCGGGCCGGCCGAAAAGCCTGCCCTCGGCGGACAGGCCCGCGGCCCGTTCGGAAGCCCATCCCCGGAGTGGATCCGCTTTTCCCGGAGCGTCTCTCCTCCGCCTGCCGTTTCCGGGAAAATCCTATCAGTTTTCCTACCCGCTGTCAAACAGTTTTCCCTTGCAACCCCGTCCCCTCCGCGCTATAATTTCTCTGCAGAAGAGCCTGGCAAAGGACGCGCGGCTTCCGGGAAAGGCGAAACGGAAGCCCCGCGGAAAACGATCCCGGGCCGTAAAATGAGGATATGAAAAAAGCGCCGGTATCTCCGGCGGTTGGGAGGAAAGAGCCATGGCGTCTGAACGGAAGCGTATATTCCGCTGGATGGTGGGCGGATTTCTGCTTTTTCTGGCGATCTATTTCTATCTCTTTGTCTCCGACCAGTTCCGGGCGGCCTGCGGCCCTCTGATCGTTGGCGTCATAATGGCCTATCTGATGAACATCATGCTCCGCTTTTTCGAGCGGAACGATTTTCTCTATAACGCGAAAATCATCAAAAGCAAGCGCCTGCATCAGGGGCTTTGCGCCCTGCTGGCGGTCATTCTGCTGCTGGCCGTCCTCGTCTTCATCTTCTTTTTTCTCGGCCCCCAGCTGACCGCCTGCGTCATCGCCCTGCTGGACAAGGTGCCCTCCGGCATCCGTTTTCTGATCAACCAGCCCTTCCTGGCCCGCCTGGTGCCTCCGGATACCATGGAGACCCTTCGCCAGATCGACTGGACCGACTGGATCAATCGGCTGGTGTCCCTGGTCAACAGCGATGATCTTTTCAACAGCATGACCACCACCGCCGGCTCCGCCCTTTCCGTCCTGTCGACCTTTCTGTTCGGGGTCATGTTCATGACATATATCCTGGCCGGGCGGGACCGGATCCGCCGGAATTTCCGGCGGCTGGTCCGCGCCTTCCTGCCGGAAGCCCGCCAGCAAGGCTTTTTCCATTACGCCTCCCTTCTCAATAAATGCTTCCATGATTTTATCGTCTGCCAGGCCTCCCAGGCGCTCATCATTGGCGTGTCCGCAACGGTGCTGATGCACCTTTTCCGCTTCCCCTACGCCAGCATGATCGGCACCCTGAACGGCTTTTGCGCCCTGCTGCCCATTGTCGGCGGCTACATCGGCGCCATTTTGGGAACCCTGATGATCCTGGCGGACGCGCCCCATATGGCCCTCTTCTTCCTGATCTTTATCGTCGTGCTCCAGAACGCCATCGGCACCCTGGTCTTCCCCCGGCTGGTGGGCCAGTCCCTGGGGCTTCCACCGATCTGGAGCCTGGCGGCGGTGACCATCGGCTCCGGCATGGCGGGCATCATGGGCATCCTCATCGGCGTCCCCCTGACGGCCTTCGTCTATAAGGTGGTGGCGGAAAAGCTGGTCCAGCGGGAAAAGGAAAAACTCCTGACGGGCCAGGCCGCTCCGCTTCCGGAGGAGGCGGACGGATCCGGGGAAAAACCCTCCCCCGGTGCTCCGGAAAAGAGCTGAAATTCCCCGTTGCTTTTCCTTCCTTTCCCTGATATACTGTGAGTAAGTACTTACATCCCCTGTTTGGGTTCGATTTTATCTCTTCCGCCCTTTGGAGGTGTCCGGTCTTGAATCAGCCCGTTCCCCCTTCCGTTTCCGCGTATCTTGCGGCCCATGGCGGCGCCTCCCTGCTCAATGGCGGGGCTTATCCCGCGAATCTGGGGCCCCTTGTCGCCTTTTTCCGGGAAGCCGCTCCGGCCGAGGGGGCTGATCCCTTCTCCGGCGAAGCGGCCCTGTGGCTGGAGGCGGTGGCCGACTGCCGCGCGACGCTGGATGAGCAGCTCTACGAGCATTTCCGCGCCATGGGGGATCTTTTCCGGGAAAGGATGCTGAAGGCCGGCCCGGCCTCGGCGGAAAAAAGCCCGCTCGGGAGCCGCCTGGTCGAAAAGGGCCTGGCCCTGGGGCTCCTGCCGCCGGATCGGTTCGGTTCTCATCGCTCCCGGCCGCATTTGGGCGTCTGATGATCTCTCCGGTTCCCGGCGTCCTGCCCCTCTTCTCCGGCGGTGAGCCTCCGGCCCGCCCCTTCCCGAAACAAACGGAATCAAACAAACGGAATCAAACAAACGGAATCTAAAAGGAAGAAACCGCCATGAAACTGCTTTTCGTTTCCGCCCGCAGCGCTTCCGTCCTTCTGGAGGGCGAAGGGGATTATTTCCTCTCCGTCCCTGTTTCCCTGTCTCTGAACGGGGCGCCCCTGGGCGAGGAAAGGCGCAGCGTCGTTTCCCTTTTTGATCTGCTGCCGGAAACGGATTACGTCCTTTCTCTCTCCTCCCCCGAAAGAGAGGAAACCCTGTCCTTCCGGACAGGGGCGGAATCCGTCTCCCTGAATGTGCGCCGCTTCGGCGCCCTGGGCGACGGGGCGCGGGACGATACCCCGTCCCTCCAGGCTGCCATTCTTTGCTGCCCGGAAGGCGGCCGCGTGCTCGTTCCCGCCGGGAATTATCTGACGGGCCCCCTCTTTCTGAAAAGTCATATCACCCTGGAGCTTCAAAAGGGCGCTACCCTGTCGCTTCTGACCGATCGAAACCGCTTCCCCATTCTCCCGGGGCAGACCTATGCCGCCGGCGGGGACGCGGATTTTCTTTTGGGCTCCTGGGAGGGCAATCCGCTGGATACCTTCGGCTCCGCCCTGACGGGGGTGGGCGTGAAGGACGTGCGGATCGTCGGCGAGGGCGTGGTGGACGGCCGCGCCTCCGAGGGCGACTGGTGGATCGATCTGAAGAAGAAGCGCCTCGCCTGGCGGGGGCACCTGCTCTATCTCAAGGACTGCGAGGATATCACCGTTCAGGGGATCGCCTTCCGCAACAGCCCCTGCTGGAATCTGCATCCGGCCTTCAGCAAAAACCTTTCCTTTATCAATATCTCCGTGGAGGCCCCCGCCGTAAGCCCCAATACCGACGGCTTCGATCCCCAGAGCTGCGAAAACGTCCGGCTGCTGGGCGCCCGCTTCTCCGTGGGGGACGACTGCGTCGCCATCAAATCCGGAAAAATCTGGCAGGGAGCGAAATACCACGTGCCCTGCCGGGATGTGGAAATCGCCTGGTGCGCCATGCTCGACGGCCACGGCGGCGTGACCATCGGCAGCGAAATGGCCGGCGGCGTCCTTGGCGTCCGGGTGCACCACTGCTGGATGCGGGGAAACGACCGGGGCCTGCGGATCAAAACCCGAAGGGGCCGCGGAAAAAACGCCGTCGTCGACAAGATCCGCTTCGAGGACGTGCGCATGGAAGGGGTCAAGGTTCCCCTGGTGGTCAACAGCATGTATTTCTGCGATCCCGACGGCCATTCCGAATGGGTCCGCAGCCGGGAAAAATGGCCCGTGGACGACACCACCCCCACCCTGGGGGAAATCGTCTTCGAGCGGGTGAACGCCTCCGCCTGCCGGGCCTGCGTCGGCTACGTTCTGGGCCTGCCGGAGCGCCCCGTCCAAAGCCTGACCCTGCGGGACTGCCGCTTCTCCTTCCTCCCGGGCGCCGATCCCATGGTGCCCGCCATGGCCGAGGGCGTGCCGGAGGTGCATAACCGGGGGCTCATGGCCGCCTGGGTGGACAGGCTGACGGTGGAGGGCGTCGTCATGGAAGGCATCGAAGGCGACCAGGTGGAGCAGGCCCTCTGATGAAAACGTATCCCATTATTCCGAAGGAGGAATTTGCTTTATGGACATCCGTTACTCCTGTAATCAGCGCGACTTCAAGCGCTATACGACCGAGGAAACCCGCCGGGAATTCCTGATCGAAAACCTGTTCCGGCCGGATGAGGTTTCCGCCACCTACAGCCATGTTGACCGGATGGTCGTCCTGGGCATCATGCCCGTGAAGGAAAAGCTCTCCATCGACAAGGGCATCGACATCTGGAAGAATTTCGGGACGGACTACTTCCTCGAGCGCCGGGAATGCGGCATGTTCAATGTGGGCGGCGCCGGAAGAGTCATCGCCGACGGGCAGGTCTACGCCCTGGGCTATCAGGACTGCCTGTATCTGACCCGCGGCGCGAAGGAAGTTTTCTTCGAAAGCTGCGATCCCGCCGCCCCGGCGAAGTTCTATCTCGTCTCCGCCCCCGCCCACTGCAGCTATGAAACCCGCCTCATCCGCATCGCCGACGCGGCCAAGCGCCCCGTGGGCGCCCTGGAAACCAGCAACCAGCGGACCATTAACCAGTTCATCCACCCCTCCGTCCTCCAGACCTGCCAGCTCAGCATGGGGATGACGGTGCTGGCCCCCGGCTCCGTCTGGAACACCATGCCCTCCCATACCCATGAGCGCCGCATGGAGGTTTATTTCTACTTCGAGGTGCCGGAAAACAACGTGGTCTTCCACATGATGGGCGAAGGGCAGGAAACCCGCCATATCGTCATGCAGAATGAACAGGCGGTCATCTCTCCCTCCTGGTCCATCCATTCCGGCGCCGGAACCAGCAATTATACCTTCATCTGGGCCATGGGCGGTGAAAACCAGGCCTTCGACGATATGGACGAAATTCCCACGACGGAGCTGCGGTAACTTCATCCGGCGGGTTCTGCTCGCCCCTCCCCGGAGGAGCGATGAAAGATAAAACCAGAATAAAGGAGTGTATGCCTCATGAACATGAAAGATTTCAGCCTCGAGAACAAGATCGCCTGGATTACCGGCGCTTCCTACGGCATCGGCTTTGCCATCGCGGAAGCCTTCGCCGCTGCCGGGGCGACCATCGTCTTTAACGACATCAATCAGGATCTGGTGGACAAGGGCCTGAAGGCCTATGCCGAAAAGGGCATCCCCGCCCACGGCTACGTCTGCGACGTGACCAATGAGGAGGCGGTGCAGGATCTGGTGAAGAAGATCACCGCCGAGGTCGGAACCATCGACACCCTGGTCAACAACGCCGGCATTATCCGCCGCATCCCCATGATCGAGATGAGCGCCGCGGATTTCCGCAAAGTCATCGATGTGGACCTGAACGCCCCCTTCATCTGCGCCAAGGCCGTCATCCCCGCGATGATCGAAAAGGGCCATGGCAAGATCATCAACATCTGCTCCATGATGAGCGAGCTGGGCCGGGAAACCGTTTCCGCCTACGCGGCGGCCAAGGGCGGCCTGAAGATGCTGACCCGGAACATCTGCTCCGAATACGGCTCCGCCAACATCCAGTGCAACGGCATCGGCCCCGGCTATATCGCCACGCCCCAGACCGCGCCCCTGCGGGAGCGCCAGGCCGACGGCAGCCGCCATCCCTTTGACCAGTTCATCATCGCCAAGACCCCCGCGGCCCGCTGGGGCAACGCCGAGGATCTCCAGGGCCCGGCCGTCTTCCTGGCCTCCGACGCCAGCAACTTCGTCAACGGCCACATCCTCTATGTGGACGGCGGCATCCTGGCCTATATCGGCAAGCAGCCCTGATTCCGGGACAATAAATTTGTGCTGTACAATCCGTCCAAATTCGTGTATCATTCTGGTACAAAGAAGGACGGAAAGGCCATCCTTCCGGAGGAAACGCATTGGAAAAAAACCGTACTCTCGCAGGATATCGGGCGGTGGATCTGGTTCTGTTCGCGGTGATGCTGGCTGTTTTTGAAAGCATCGCCGTCCTGGCGGCCCTTCGCTGGTTCCCCGGGCAGCCCTACACGGTGTCGCTGACGCCGCTGGTGGTGGCCATGGTGCTGGTGCGCTGGGGCCCCTGGGCCGGGATTCACGCTCTTCTCGGCGGGGCGGTGCTCTGCTTCTGGTCCCGGGCGCTTCCTTCCCAGTTCGTGATTTACTGTGTCGGAAACTGTTTCTCCCTCCTCCTCCTCCCGCTGCTGCAAAGATGGCGGAAGGAGGAGGGAATTTGGCACAGCGGAGTGAAAGCGCTTTCATTCGGCGCGGGGGTGCTCCTGCTGATGCAGGCGGGCCGGGCGCTGCTGTCCCTGCTGCTGGGGGCGGATGTGGCGTCGCTTCCCCGGTTCTTTACCACCGAGGTCATTACGGATCTCTTTACGCTGGTCGTCCTGTGGATCGTCCGCCGGCTGGACGGGATGCTGGAGGATCAGCGGCATTACCTGCGCCGCGTGCGGGAGGAAGCGCGCGCCGGCGGTTGACCCCATTCCAATTGGCCCTCCCCGGGCGGAACGAAACGGAGGAATGTGCATGAAGCAAGCGGCAGGGGATTATCTGATCCTCGACGAAGCCACGGGTAAGTGGCGGGAGGATCCGGAACAGGTCGTCCGGGACGATGTGGAGAAGCATTACTGGCTCCACGTCGGGCGGACGATTCTGAAGGATTGGCGGCTGTATCTGATGCTGGTGCCGACGATCCTGGTTTTCCTTTTCTGGCGCTATCTGCCGATGTACGAGCTGCTCGGCTCCTTCAAGGTGGATGACGTGGTGAAGCCCGTGGCGGACCAGTATTTCAAGGGCTTTTCCAACTTTAAGGGCCTGCTGGTGGGCTCCGGGACGTACGCTTCGCTGTCCACCGATTTCTGGCGGGCGATGCGGAACACCTTCCTGCTGAGCTTCTACGGCCTGCTCTTCGGTTTCCCGATGCCCATCATCCTGGCGCTGTTCTTCAACGAGATCAAGTCCGACCTCCTGCGCAGCGCCTACCAGGTCATGACCTATCTGCCCAAGTTCATGTCCACCGTCGTTATGACGTCTCTGGTGGTCATGCTGATCAAGCAGGGCAGCGCGGCCTCGGGGGCTCCCGCCGGCATTGTCTCCCAGGCCCTTGTATCCCTCGGAATGATTTCGCCCCAGGCGGCCCAGTCCGGCCTGCTGAACGATCCGGCCTACTTCCGGGCGATTTACCAGATCAGCGGCATCTGGGAAACCGCCGGATACGACAGCATCGTCTTCTTCGCCGCCATCATCGCCATCTCCCCCACCAGCTATGAAGCCGCCCAGATCGACGGCGCCGGCAAGTGGGCCCAGATGAGATACGTCGTGCTCCCCAGCATCCTGTCGACCATCGTCATCATGCTGATCACCCGGATCGGCTCCATGCTGAGCATAGGCTACGAAAAGGTCCTGCTGCTGGCCGAAGGCCGCACCACCGCCTACCAGACGGCGGAAGTCATTTCCACCTTCGCCTGGCGCATCAAGAGCGGCCAGAGCGGCCTGGCCTCCGCGGCGGAAATGCTGAACAACGTCGTGGGCATGCTGCTGGTCATCGGCGCGAACACCATCGCCCGCAAGGCCTCCAACGTGAGCCTGTATTAAGAAGGGAGGGGAAGCATCCATGAAACGCAAACTGGAGATTTCCGAGCTGATCTTTAAGATCCTCGCCTACACCCTTCTGACGGTCTTCGCCCTGCTGTGCCTCTATCCCTTCCTCTATGCCGTGTCCGCCTCGATCTCCGGGCGCCACGCGGTGGAGTATCAGGAACTGATCCTCTTCCCCAAGGATGTGCAGTTCGAGGCCTTCCGCGCCATGTTCAACAACAACCTGTTCTGGAACTCGTATTCCAATACCCTGTTCCTGACGATTTTCGGTACGGTGTGGTCTCTCTTCGTGGCCATCCTCGGCGGCTATGCCCTGAGCAAAAAGCGCCTGCTTTTCCGGAAGTTCTTCAACTTCTTCCTGGTCTTCACCATGTGGTTCAGTGCGGGTATCGTTCCCCAGTATCTGAACTATATCCAGACCAAGAACATCTTCAACTCCATCGGCATCATGGATGACAAATGGCTGGTGGTGATCGCCATGGGTATGGCCGCCATGAACATCATCCTCCTGCGCAACGCCTTCGAGGGCGTCCCCTCCGAAATCGAGGAAGCCGCCATCGTCGACGGGGCGACGGAAATGCAGGTGCTCTCCAAGGTCTTCATCCCCATGTCGAAATCCACCATCGCGACCGTGGCGCTCTTCTTCGCCATCTCCCGGTGGAACGGTTACTTCTGGGCCCGCCAGATGATCTCCAACACCAACGAGCAGCCACTCCAGGTTTTCATCCGAAATCAGCTGGAAACCTATTCCGATCTGGAGCAGATCGGCGGCTGGTCCCGGTCCTATGCGCCGGATTCCGTCATCTTCGCCCTGATCGTCTGCTCCATCATCCCGATCCTGATCATCTATCCCTTTATCCAGAAGTATTTCGCCAAGGGCACCAACGCCGGCGGCGTCAAGGAATAACCCGATTACTTCCCGCCTTCCCGGCGGTTGAAGCAATAAATTTTGAAGGAGGAAACCCAAACATGAAACGCATCCTGTCTCTTGTCCTGGCTTGTGTGATGCTCCTGGCGGTTGGCGCGGCCAGCGCTGACACCACCCTGCGGATGGCCGCCGGCTACAGCAAGGCCAAAACCGCCATCACCTTTGACGCGGAAACCGCGGGCGAAGGCATCACCCTGGGCGACGGCGTGACCTATCACACCGGCGACCTGAAGCCCACCTGGGTCGAAATGGAAAAGATCCTCAGCGATAAGCTGGGCACTCCCGTGATCTTCGAAGACAAATGGACCGGCAACGGCGGCGTCTCCGACGAGTTCGAGTACTGGAAGGATCGTCTGAACGAAGTCGATATCATTACCGGCGGCTCCATCGTCCTCTCCGAGCAGGGTGAAACCGGCAGCCTGGTCAACCTGGCCGACTATGCCGACAAGCTGCCCAACTTCATGGCGTATCTGAACGCGAACCCCATCGTTCGCCTGTCCATTACCGGTAACGTCAAGACCGGCGCCATCTACTTCGCCCCCTATTTCGACGGTGTCAACGACATCGAGAAGATGCCCCTGATGCGCGTGGACTATCTGCAGAAGCTGCTCGACGGCGAAGGCCCCTTCACCGCGGAAGCCTGCAACCAGACCGCCGCTCCCGTCTACACCCCCTATATGCCCACCAGCGGCAAGCTGGAGATCGAATCCCTGAACGCGGACGGCACCGCCACCCAGACCCTCACCAAGGACTATGACGCCGCCGGCGGCAACATCATCGATCTGATGAACGCCAAGGGCCCCATGTCCGGCGTGGACGCTGTCAACATGTTCCGTGATTACATCGACAAGGCCTACGGCGGATACTACGGAACCAACCGTTCCAATCTGTTCATGGGCTATGACGCCGCCTGGGACGTGGACGAAATGGTCGCCCTGCTGCGCTGCGTCGTCGCCAACCCCCAGAGCCTGAACGGCACCGATTCCATCCAGGGCCTCTTCTCCCGCGAGGAGAACAAGACCAGCCGCCGCGCGGACCTGTTCCGCTTCGCCGGCACCCTCTTTGGCGCCCGCGGCCTCGAATCCCGCAGCGAGTATCTGTTCTTCGGCTCCGATGGCGAGCTGCATGACGCCCGTCAGGAACCCGCCTCCTATCAGGCGGTGGCCAAGATGCACGAGATGGCTGAGGAAGGCCTGATCTCCAAGGACTTCATCGACAAGGCCGAAACCTCCTCTACCAAGAACTATCTGCCCGACGACCTGGGCTTCATGTCCTATGACTACAACCAGACCCAGACCATCCTGAACGCCAAGATGCAGGAAGGCGAGAAGTACGTCGCCATCATGGTTCCCGTGGCCCGCTGGGAAGACGGCACCGAGGGCGGCAAATACATGCGGTTCACCGAATCCTGGCGTTCCGTCAAGCCCACCGCCTGGGCCATCTCCAAGGCCGGCGTCGAATCCAACCCCGGCGCCCTGGACGCCGCGCTGGCGCTGTTTGACTACGCCTACTCCGCCGAAGGCCAGATCCTGCTGAGCTACGGCCCCGCCGCCTTCATCAAGCAGGGCGAAACCTTCCTTTTCAACGGCGAGCCCATGCCCGTCATCGCCGACAAGACCTATGAGGATCTGTGGGCGCTGGCCGATGGCAACTACACCAACTTCGCCCGTTACTATCTGGGCTCCACCCTGGGCTTTGTGAAGAGCCAGGCCTTCGAGTATCAGTGCACCCACGAGGTCGGCAAGGAAGGCGCCGCCAAGCTGTCCGCCGCCATCGGCCTGGGCACCATCCATCATCCCGAGCTGGCCATTACCGAGAACCTGTGGTACACCTCCGTGCCCACCACCTTCCCGCTGACCAGCGTGGAATACAAGGAACTGAACGACTATACCGAGCTGTCCGGCTCCGGCAAGTTCGGCACCGAAGCTTCCAGCGAGAACCTCTTCGTTGACATCATCGTTTCCGGCCTCACCGGCACCGCCGAGGAGAACGCCGACCGCGCCAAGAACGACTGGCACGGCGAGGACTACCTCTTCCTGATGAACGACGCCTGGCAGCGGCTGGCGGACTACTACAAGACCCTGTAATCCCTGAACCGGTAACTGTTCCAAACACTTAAACGACCCGCTTCCCCGCCCGTCTCCGGGCGGGCGGGGAAGCTTTCTTCTGAAGGGGCTGAGATCAATATGTACAAAAAGCAGGTAACCTTCCAGCGCATCGTCTGCTTCCTGACCCTGATCGCGGGCGTGCTCTTCTTCGTCTACTCGCTGGGGATAATGACGGATCTTTTTGACATGCTCTTTACCATGATCCCGGACCCGGATGATCTGGATTCCGCCAAGGTGGCCGGCGCCCGGATCTATTACGATATGCAGCCGTTTAACAAGATGCTGCTCCGGTGCTCCATCGGGCTGATCCTCCTGGCGTGTCTCCTGTTCCTGACGAACACGCATGTTCGCCGGAAATACTACATCGGCAATTATGTGGCCTCCGGCCTCAATGCCGTGGCGACCTGCGCCATGGCAATCTGGACCCATATCCAGGTAGAAGCCTTCAAGCATACCTACCTGACGACGGTTGACTTTGAACAGCTCCAGAAGCGGCTTCGCAGCCGCGGAACCTTTACGGATTCCACCTTCTGGTTCGATATCCATTACCTGGTCTGCGCGGTGGCCATTCTTGTGGCTATCCTTCTGATTGTGAATGTCATCTGGAAGAAGAGACTCATGCGGGGCGAGCAGGAACTGCTCCAGGCCTCCGGAAAGGCGGTATCAGCATGAATGATGAAAAAACGGTAAAGCTTGACCGCATGCGGTTCACAAAAAACACGACCTCTTCCCGTCTGGCCCTGCTGGCCATCGTGTTCGATGTGCTCTACTTCATCAGTATCTATAAATCCGATGTGGGAACCTACTATTACACGATCCTCATCGGTGCCTCGATTATCTATAACCTGGTTTTCCTCCTGGCGGCCTTCCTCTGCTCCGAAGGCGTCAAGAGCTATGACACGACCTACAGCTGGGTGATGTGCGTTCTGGGCGTCATCCAGATCGCCCGGATCTTCATCCTGCCCATGGACGCGCATAAGACCGTCATCGACGGCGTCCAGGTCATGGGCGACGCCCAGTTTATCCGCCTGGTCATCTATCTGGTCGCCTCCGCGCTGTGTCTGTTCGCCGGCGCGGTCATCAACCTGAACAAGAGCCGCGCGCTGAAAGCGCATCTGGCGACCCTTCAGGCATAAAGCTCTCCCGCCTCTTCGGAGCGGATCAAGCGCATAACGAAACGGGGGTAAAACCATGGCACAGCTGCAGCTCCAGCACCTGGACAAGATCTACGACAACAAGGTGCAGGCAGTTTACGACTTCAACCTCGATGTGAAAGACGGCGAGCTTATCGTGCTGGTCGGCCCTTCCGGCTGCGGAAAATCCACCACCTTGCGGATGGTGGCCGGGCTGGAAGACATCTCCAACGGCCATCTCCTGCTGGACGGCCGGGACATCACCGCCGCCCCGGCGAAGGATCGGGATATGGCCATGGTGTTCCAGAACTACGCTCTTTACGGACATATGACCATCTATGAAAACATGGCCTTCTCCCTGACCCTCCGGAAGGAGGACCCCAACGTGATCCATAAGAAGGTCATGGCGGCGGCCGAAATCCTGGATCTGACGAAGCAGCTGAACAAGAAGCCCAGCCAGCTTTCCGGCGGCCAGCGCCAGCGCGTGGCCATGGGCCGCTCCATCGTCCGGGATCCGAAGGTCTTCCTCTTCGACGAGCCCCTCTCCAACCTGGACGCCAAGCTCCGCAGCGCCACCCGGCGGGAAATCCTCCTGCTGCATAAGCGCCTGAACGCGACCATCCTTTACGTAACCCATGACCAGACGGTGGCCCTGACCCTGGCGGACCGGATCGTCTGTATGTCCATGGGCCATGTGCAGCAGATCGGAACGCCCCTGGAGCTGTACGATTCTCCGAACAACACCTTCGTCGCCACCTTCATCGGCCTGCCGCCCATGAACATGTTTGGCGACATGGTCTTCGACGGCTCCGTCCTGAAGGGCAACGGTTTCGAAACGGCCCTGACCGATGAGCAAAAGGCCATCCTGGCCCCCTGGCGCGGCAAGAAGGTCATCCTGGGCGTCCGGCCGGAAGATATCGCCGAGGGAGGCGATCTGAACATCGATGTGGCCACCAACGAGAACCTGGGCATGACGACCCTGGTGCATGGCGCCCTGGGCGGCTCCCATGTAACCGCGAAGTTCCGGAACTGGTCCAATTATAAGAAGGGCAGCATCGTCCCGGTTCATTTTAACCGGATGCATTTCTTCGATCCCGACAGCACCAATGCCATCCGAAAGGAGGCGAAGTAATCCATGGCCGCCAAAGTCAACAAGGGTCCCCGTGAGTTCTTCCGGAAGTTTCTGGTCAGCCTGAAGCGGAAACCCCATATGATCCCCCTGGTGGTGCTGGCCTTCGCGTTCATCTGGTATTCCTTCAATCTGACCCAGGTGTCCAACACAACCTCGCTCATCAACGGCCCCCACATGGGTCTGTCCGAGTTCGCCACCATGCTCTTCTCGACCCTGAGCCTGGTGTGCTTCCTGAACGCCTTCCCCCATCGGAAAAAGGTCAACGTCTTCATGCTGGTGCTGATGCTGTGCATGGTGGCTGGCCTGATCTTCTGCGACACCTATTACATGGGCCGCATTACCGCCGCCATTACCAGCACCACGAATCCCATTGATCCCACCGGCAAGAACATCTTCGTGACCAACGCCATGAATATGCTGAAGGTGCATCGGATCATCCTCGTCGTGGCCGTGGCGCTGACGGCCCTGCTGCCGGTCTATAAGCCCATGCTGAAGAAGATCAACACCAACGTGAATATCGAGGGCAACCAGAACATGGGCGCCATCGATATCTCTCAGGAATAAAATGGCGCTTCAGAAAAAGATCAAGCTCCCGCCCCGGGAGCCCTCCGGAAAGGGGAAGAAAGGTTCCTCCCCTCCCCCGCCGAAGGAGGAGCCGAATTACTATGATCTGAAGCTGAAGGCCATCGACGATCTGGTAACCGCGACGCCGGAAAACTCCCCGAAGGTGCCCAAGGCCGAGCTGCGGAAATATCACGCGGGCCCGAAGGTGCAGATTTCCGACTGGGTCAAGGCGCTGCTGCTCAAGGTCTGGTTCGCCGGCGTCCTGTGTTACTTCTTCGTCTGGGGGCTCAGCTCCTACGGCATGAACCAGTGGGATCATCTGGTGATCCTGGGCCTGGCCCTGGGGATGATCACCAACCTGATTACCAACAACATCTTCCGCTTTATCGCCAAGAAGGAAGGCGCCTATGACCGGTGGATGATGTTCCCGGGCAAAAGCCTCTGGTGGCTCCCGGCGGATCTGATCTACGGCATCCTGCTGGTGGTCTGCGTCATCATGACCTACGGAACCATCAACCGCCTCTTCCCCGGCGCGAACGGCGCCCCGGCCCTGGGCGTGGAGCCCATTCTCTTCGGCATCTTTACCACTCTCTGGGATCTGCTTTTCATCGGCGCGAAGCACCTGCTCCAGCGTATCCTGCGGGACGCGAAGGCCTCCGCCCGGAAAGCCTGATTCAACTGAAAGGAGTTCTGCCCTTTGCAAACTTCTGTGCCTTATGCCGATATCGATCGCTACGCCCGTCGGCTGATTACCGAGTCCTCCCCGGAAAGAACGATCTGGAACATCGAGAAAATCCGGGAGGGCCAGCCTGCCAGCTGGAACTATATCGACGGCTGCATGATCACCGCGCTCCTTTCCCTTTCGGAAATCACCGGGGATCGCGCCTTCTTCGATTTCGCGGAGTCCTTTATTGATTCCTTCGTCCTGGAGGACGGCACCGTCCGGACCTATGATCCCGCCAAGCATACCCTGGACGATATTAACGAGGGCCGCGTCCTCTTCGATCTTTTCCGGGCCACCGGCAAGGAAAAGTACCGCCTGGCCGCGGAGAAGCTCTATCGGGCCCTCATGGATCAGCCCCGAACCTTCGAGGGCAGCTTCTGGCATAAGGATATTTATCCCAATCAGGTCTGGCTCGACGGCATCTACATGGCGCAGCCCTTCTCCGCCCTGTACCAGAAGCATTTCTGCTCCGGCGATTACTCGGATATCGTGAAGCAGGTGCTGATTGTCCGGGATCGCATGCGGGATCCGAAAACCGGCCTTTTCTATCATGGCTACGACGCCTCCCGGAAGGCTTTCTGGTGCGATCCGGAAACCGGCCTTTCGAAAAACTTCTGGCTCCGCGCCATCGGCTGGTTCTCCGTCGCCCTGGCGGATCTGCTGGAAATCCTGCCCGAAGCGGACAGCCTTCCCCTGCGGGAGGTGTTCCAGAGCCTGATGACGTCCCTCGTTCCCTTCATGGATCCGGAAACCGGCATGTATTATCAGCTAGTCAACCTTCCCGAGGTCGAGGGCAACTATCTGGAATCCAGCGGCAGCTCCATGATCGCCTACGCGATGCTGAAGGGCGCCCGCCTGGGCCTGCTGGACGCGGCCTATGCCGACCGGGGACAGAAAACCTTCGAGGGCATCGTCCGAAAATACCTGTCCATGACGGACGGCAACCTGAACCTGGGCGGCATCTGCCTGGTGGCAGGTCTCGGGCCGGAAAACAACCGCCGCCGGGATGGTACCGTCGCCTATTATCTCTCCGAGCCGGTGGTGGAAAACGACGCCAAGGGCGTGGCTCCCTTCCTGCTCTGCTATACGGAGGTCAAGCGGCGCGGCGCCGCGAAATAATCCGCCGCGGGTTTGCGGTCTTTGCTCCTGAATTCGCAACTGTGCATACAAGGAGGAATCCATCATGGCGTATCTGGCCCTGAAAAACATCAACAAGATCTACCCCAATGGCTACCACGCCGTCCACAACTTCAATCTCGAAATCGAGAAGGGTGAGTTTGTGGTCTTCGTCGGTCCTTCCGGCTGCGGAAAGTCCACGACCCTGCGCATGATCGCGGGCCTGGAGGATATTTCCAACGGCGAATTCCTGATCGACGGCCAGCGTGCCAATGAGAAGGGACCCCGGGAACGGGAGATCGCCATGGTTTTCCAGTCCTACGCCCTTTATCCCCAGATGACAGTCTTCGATAACATCGCCTTCGGCCTCACCCTCCAGGGCGTGGACGAGGATATCATCGAGGAGCGGGTCAAGAACGTCGCCCGCATCCTGGGCCTCTCGGATTATCTGGACCGGCTGCCCCGGGCCCTTTCCGGCGGCCAGCGTCAGCGCGTGGCCATCGGCCGGGCGATTATCCGGAAGGTGGGCGTCTTCCTCATGGACGAGCCCCTCTCCAACCTGGACGCCAAGCAGCGCGTGACCATGCGCTATGAGATCGCCCAGATCCATCAGGAAACCGGCGCCACCACCATCTACGTTACCCACGACCAGACCGAGGCCATGACCCTGGCCGACCGGATCGTCGTCATGAAGGACGGCTATGTCCAGCAGATCGGCACCCCCTATCAGCTCTACTTCGAGCCGGAAAACGTCTTCGTCGCCGGCTTCATCGGGGAGCCGCCCATGAACTTCGTCCGCGGCAAGGTGGAAAACGGCTGCCTGGCCTTCGGCAACAACATCCTGGATCTCAGCCGCAAAATGCCCGACATCAAGAAGTACGAGGGCAAGGACATCGTCTTCGGCTTCCGGCCGGAGCACATCGTCCTCCGCCCCGAGGAAGCCCCGGATAACTATACCGTGAACTGCCGCGTGGAGCTGACCGAAATGCTCGGCGAAAACACCAACATCTACATCACCGCCGGCGACAAGCAGTCCATCCTGAAGGTCGACAGCCACGACACCCCCGAAACCGACATCGACTTCACCTTCTACATCCCCCTGGAGCACGTCTACCTCTTCGACGCCGCCAACGAGCGCCGCATCCACATCTGACGTTCTCCCCTGCCCCGCGTTTTATCCCCGGAGAGCCCACCCTCTCCGGGGATTTCTTTATCCTCTGCAGGCAGGGGGAGTTAGCTGTAGCGCTATCTCAGACAGGGGGACGGTTCTACTGTCTTGGCAGACAGGGGAACAACATGACATCCTTTTGAAAGCGTTACTGTTACCAAAAACCATAGATTTACATGGTACGTATGCGCGTGAAAAAAAATGCGTATGCGCATAATAAAAGATAAAAAGGTGAACACCTATAAAAACCATAGAAAAACGGTTACAGGTAACATGATTTTTGGACCAAAACACCGGAAAACACAAAGGCAAAAAAGCCGTCTGGACTGTCGTTTTTGAATTCAGACAAGCTCAACCCCTCCCATGTTTTTGACCTTCCAGCTTCCTACCGTCCGTCGTCCTTCAGTTTCCTCCATTGCCCCCTGTGCTACATACAGGATTTTGCCGTTTTCTTACGTCGTAGCCCCCCTGTCTTGCTGAAAAAGCCTGTTGAAAACAGTGAGGCGCTGTGATAATATTCAACTGGGGGGGAAGGTGAAACAATATGCTTGTAATACCTGACAATGACTGGAATTTCGAACCACTAACAAACGACGCAATGTTTCATCTTGTATTTCTGAACAACGAAAAAGCACGTACAGCGCTTGTCAGCACGCTGCTGAACATCCCGGAAAAAGAAATCAAAAAGAT
>JAZQCB010000101.1:0-38855 GCA_045546035.1 Clostridia bacterium | reverse complement strand
ATTCCCTTGACGCCGGGAACCTTCATGGCCCGCTGCTGGCTCTGCTTCATGGCGCGGCGGAAGCTGATCCGCTTCTCCAGCTGCTGGGCGATGTTCTCGGCCACCAGCTGGGCGTCCGCGTCGGGCTGCTTGACCTCCATCACGTTGATCCGGGCGGGACGGCCCAGGAACTCGGCGATGTTGCGCTTCAGCTCTTCGATTCCCGCGCCCTTCGCTCCGATGATCATGCCGGGCTTGGCGGTGAAGATGTTCACGGTCATGCTCTGCGCGGTGCGCTCGATATCGATGTGGGAAATCCCGGTGGCGTAGTACTTTTCCTTCAGCATCTTGCGAAGCTTGTAGTCTTCCACCAGGTTATCCGCGAAATTCTTTTTCCCGGCGTACCAGCGGGTGCTCCAGTCATAGATGACACCAACGCGCGCGCCATGGGGGTTTACTTTATGTCCCATGTTGAATCCTCCTTCGCCTTACTTCTGGTCAAGCACCACGCTGATATGGCTGGTGCGCTTGAGCATGGGGGACGCGCTGCCGCGGCTGCGGGCAACGTAGCGCTTCAGTGTGGGGCCGGGATTGGCGTACACTTCCGCGATGTAAAGGTTCTGGCGGTTCAACTCCTGGTTGTTCACCGCGTTGGCGATGGCGCTGTTGAGCACCTTCATCAGCACGGGGCTTGCAGCCTTGGGGGTGTACTGCAGAATAGCCAGGGCTTCGTCCACATTCTTGCCGCGGATCAGGTCGATCACGATCTGAACCTTCCGGGGAGAGATGCGAACGTATTTGGCATGGGCCTGGGGGCGCTTGTCAGCGTTCGCCCTGCGGGCCGCCGTTTTTTCCTTGGAACGGGTAGCCATTGACTTTCAACTCCTCTCCTTATTTACGGTTGCTGCCCTTGTCGCCGGCATGGCCGCGGAAGGTGCGGGTCGGGGCGAATTCGCCCAGCTTGTGACCAACCATGTCCTCCGTCACATAGACCGGAACATGCTTCCGACCGTCGTGGACGGCGATGGTGTGTCCTACGAAATCCGGGAAGATGGTGCTCGAACGGCTCCAGGTCTTGACGACCGTCTTCTTTCCGGAGGCATTCATATCAACAATGCGCTTCATCAGCGCGCCCTCTGCATAAGGGCCCTTCTTAACGGAACGGCTCATTCTTCGAAGTTCCTCCTTCCCGCGGGATCCCCGGACCGGAATCCGGTTTCCCGCGTCCTTTCAGCGCCTTACTTGTTGCCGGCGCGCTTGACGATCATCTTATTGGAATACTTCTTGTGCTTCCGGGTCTTGTAACCCAGGGCGGGCTTGCCCCACGGAGTCACAGGAGCGGGCATACCGACGGGGCTCTTGCCCTCGCCGCCGCCGTGCGGGTGATCGTTGGGGTTCATGACGACGCCGCGGACGGTGGGACGGATGCCCATGTGGCGAACCCGGCCGGCCTTGCCCAGGCGGACGTTCTCATGATCGGTGTTGCCGACGGTCCCGATGGTGGCCCTGGCGTTCAGGGGCAGCTTCCGCATTTCGCCGCTGGGCAGGCGAACCTGCGCGTAGCCGTTTTCCTTGGCCATCAGCTGGGCGCTCATACCCGCGCTGCGGACCAGCTGGCCGCCGCGGCCGGGCTTGATCTCCAGGTTGTGGATCAGGGTACCGACGGGGATGTTGCTGATGGGCAGCGCGTTGCCGGGCTTAATGTCGGCGGTATCGCTGCTGATCACCGTGTCCCCCACCTTCAGCCCAAGAGGCGCCAGGATGTAGCGCTTCTCGCCGTCGGCGTAGAACAGCAGCGCGATGAAGGCACTGCGGTTGGGATCGTATTCGATGGCGTTGACCTTGGCGGGAATGTTCACCTTGTCCCGCTTGAAATCGATGATCCGATACTTGACTTTGTTGCCGCCGCCCTGATGCCGGACGGTAATCTTGCCCTGGTTGTTGCGGCCGGCGTTCTTCTTGAGATACTCGCAGAGGCTCTTTTCGGGAGTCTTCTTGGTAATCTCTTCATAGGTCAGAACCGACATAAAGCGCCGGGCGGGCGAAGTCGGCTTGTAAACTCGAATAGCCATGTTTTCGTCTCCTCCCTGGTGTTACTGGGCCATGCCTTCGAAGAACTTGATGGGCTTGGAGTCCTTCTTCAGGGTTACATAGGCCTTCTTGGTTTCGGGCGTTCTGCCCTGGGTGCGTCCCTGGCGCTTGATCTTGCCGATGGTCCGCAGGGTGTTGACCTTTTCCACCTTCACGCCGTCGTCGGCAAAAACCGTTTCGATGGCCTGCTTGATCTCGGCCTTGTTGGCGTGAATGTCCACTTCGAAGACGTAGCGCTTGTCGCCAATGCCCTCGTAGGCCTTCTCGGTCAGAACCGGGCGCTTGATGATATCATAGGCGTTCTTCATTCCGCGTACACCTCCTCGACGGATTTCGTGGCGGCCTGGGTCAGAACGATCTTGTCCGCGTTCAGGATGTCGTAAACGTTCAACGTGTTGACGAAGGTGGTCTTCGCTCCGGGCAGGTTGGCCGAGGCGCGGACCACGTTTTCATCCTTCCCGGGCAGAACAATCAGGGCCTTTTTGTCCGCTTCCAGCTTCTTCAGGACGCCGGCCATCAGCTTGGTCTTGGCTTCCTTCAGGGCCAGGGAATCCACCACCACGATACCGCCTTCATTGAACTTGGCGGTCATGGCGCTGCGGAACGCCAGGCGGCGAACCTTCTTGTTGACCCGGATGGTATAGTCCCGGGGCTTCGGGGCGAAGACGACGCCGCCGTGCCGGAACTGGGGAGCGCGGTTGCCATGGTGCCGGGCGTTGCCGGTTCCCTTCTGGCGGTAAATCTTCCGGCCGCCCCCGCGGACCTCTCCGCGGGTCAGGGCGCTCTGGGTACCCTGGCGCTGGGCTGCCAGCCAGGAACGGACGACCAGGTGCATCGCGGCTTCATTCACCGGAGCGGCGAAAATGGCATCGCTGAGCTCGATTTCGCCGATGGTCGCTCCTTCCATATTCTTAAGAGCAGTCTTAGGCATTGTTTCTTTCCTCCTTGCGCGTTTCAACGCTCAGCATCAGGCCTTGCAGGTGTCGCGAATGATCAGCAGCCCTTCGTTGGGGCCGGGAACGGCGCCCTTGACCAGCAGCAGGTTCCGCTCGGCGTCCACCTGGACGACTTCCAGGTTCTGAACCGTGACCCGGTCCACGCCGTAATGGCCGGCCATGTGCTTGTTCTTGAACACCCGGCTCGGGTCGGAGTTGGCGCTCAGAGAGCCGACGCCCCGATGATATTTGGAGCCGTGCGCCATGGGGCCGGTGTGCTGATTCCAGCGCTGGATGGCGCCGGTATATCCATGGCCCTTGCTGGTGCCGGTAATGTCGATCCTGTCGCCCTGGGCGAACTGATCCACCTTGATCGCGTCGCCGACCTTGTATCCGGAACAGTCGTCGAACCGCAGTTCCCGCAGGACCCGCTTCGCCTCGACTCCGGCCTTCTTGTAATGGCCCAGCTCCGGCTTGTTCAGCAGTTTCTTGGCCCGGTTTTCGGTCATGTCGCCGAAACCGACCTGGACGGCGTCGTAGCCGTCGCTTTCCTTGTTCTTGGTCTGCACCACGGTGCAGGGGCCCGCTTCAATCACGGTTACCGGGATCAGACGGCCGTCTTCCGCGAAGACCTGGGTCATCCCGATCTTTTTGCCCACGATCGCTTTCTTCATAATCTGTTGCTCCTCTTTTTTCTGCGCGGTGCGCTGAACCTCTGTCCGCGTAGCGCGCGCGTTGGGATTCGCCTGTTACAGCTTCATCTCGATTTCGACACCGGCGGGAAGATCGAGTTTCGTCATCGCTTCGACCGTCTTCGGGTTCGAATTGGTGATGTCGATCAGGCGCTTGTGCGTCCTGCGCTCGAACTGTTCGCGGCTGTCCTTGTACTTATGGACGGCGCGAAGGATGGTGACGATCTCCCTTTCCGTGGGGAGCGGGATGGGGCCGGAGACCCGGGCACCGGTGCGCTTCGCGGTTTCAACGATCCGCGCGGCGCTCTGATCGATCAGTTTGTGCTCGTAGCTCTTCAGCTTGATACGGATTTTCTGGCTGGCCATGACCTGTTAACCTCCTCGATTCGTTCTCGTTTCCGCCTCTGGGGGATCCACTGCAGGTGCAGATCCTGCCCGGCGATTTCGAGTCCGTCGCCCGATTCACGGGCTGGTCCATGGTAATTACCCGCCTGGCCTGGCGGCAACTTACCACTTCATCCCTGCACAGACAACAGGCATATTATACGCATCCCCGGAGAAGAAATCAAGGGGAAAACCCCTGTTTTTTGAAAAAATTTTTGATATTTTCGAGGTTTCTTCGGCCTGTTTTTCCCGATTTTCCGTATCTTTTTGGCCGTCCTTTTGAACACGCCTTCTGGTGTGTCCACTTTTGGCCGTATTCTGGCCCTTTCCCGAACCGGAAAATCCGAAAAAGAAAAAAACCGCCCCGGAAACGCTTTTCCATTGGGCGGTTGGTGCCTTTTTTATTCACACGCTGCCGGGTGTGTCTATTCCTTCCTCCTCCATCGCGGCCCAGGCTTCATACAGCCGGTCCGCCTTTTCCTTCTCCGCGCGCCAGGCCCTGGTGATTCGCTCCGCCTCCTCCGGCTGCAGCCAGAGATCGGCTTCGCCCAGGCGCTTTTCCAGCCGGGCCGCCTCCGCTTCCGTTTCGGCGATTTCCTTTTCCAGCGCTTTCAGTTTATCCTTTCTTTCTTTCGACCGCCGCTGCTCCTCCCGGCTTTTCTTCTTTTCCTTCTCCAGGGCGGTGCGGGTCATCCGCTGCTCCTCCCCGTCCGGGGGCAGATCCCGGCTGACCCGGGCGAAATAATCGTCATAATTCCCCAGGTACTCCCTGAGGCCTTCCTCCTCCATGACCCAGACCCGCTCCGCGAAGCGGTTGATAAAATACCGGTCATGGCTCACGGCCAGAATCGTCCCGGGGAAATCCGCCAGCGCGTCCTCGAGCACCTCCCGGCTGTCCATGTCGAGGTGGTTGGTGGGTTCGTCCAGCAGCAGCACGTTGTCCTTTCGCAGCATCAGCTCCGTCAGCGCCACCCGGCCCTTTTCCCCGCCGCTGAGGGTGGAGACGGGCATGAGCACGTCGTCGCCCGTGAACAGAAAGCGGCCCAGAGCGCCCCGGATCTCCGCCTGGTCCATCCGGGGAAACCGCTCCCAGACCTCCTCCAGGACGGTTTTGTTTTCGCGCAGTCCCGCCTGGTGCTGGTCATAATAGCCGATATCCACCCCGGCGCCCCACCGGATGATTCCCCGGTCGGGCTTTTCCTCGCCGATCAGGCATTTGAGCAGCGTGGACTTTCCGCACCCGTTGTCCCCGATCAGCGCGACCCGGTCCCCGGCGCGCAGATGCATCTTCAGATCCCGAAACAGGATCCGCTCCCCGAAGGATTTTGACATCTCCTCGGCGATCAGCACGTCCTCCCCGGTTCTCCGCCGGGTCTCGAAGCGGAACCGGATGGCCCCTTCCTCCTGGGGTTTTTCCAGCCGTTCCATCTTCTCCAGCCGTTTTTCCCGGCTTTCCGCGCGCTTGATGCTTTTTTCCCGGTTGAAGCGGCGGAAGGTGGCGATGATGGCCTCCTGCCGGGCGATCTCCTTCTGCTGGGCCTGCCAGGCCTTCATCCGGGTTTCATATACGGCGGTTCGCTTTTCGAGATACTCCGTATAATTCCCCGTATAGGTTTCCAGCGAACCCATCAGCAGCTCCGTCATCCGTCCGCAGACCCGGTCGAGGAAATACCGGTCATGGCTGATGACCAGCACCGCTCCCCGGTAATGCTCGAGATAGTCCTCCAGCCAGGCGATGCTTTTCAGATCCAGATGGTTGGTGGGCTCGTCCAGCAGCAGCAGATCCGGATTCATCAGCAGCATCCGGCCCAGGCTCAGCCGGGTTCTTTCCCCGCCGCTGAGCAGGCGGACCTTCATCTCCTGATGGCCGCGCAGATCCAGTCCCGCCAGCACGCCCTGTACCGCGGAGCGCCAGCCGTATCCGTTGCCCTCCTCGAAGGCCCGGGTCAGCGCGTCATAGCGCCCCCCCAGCCGCCGCAGGGCTTCCGGATCCCCGGCCCGGGCGCTCATTTCCGCCTCCGTCGCCCGCATTTCCGCCTCCAGGGCGGCGATAGGATCAAAAACGCTCTCCAGCGCCCGAAGTACCGTATCCTCCCCGTCCAGATTCCCCTGCTGGGCCAGATAGCCGATCTTCAGCCCCTTCTGCAGGGAGACCGTTCCCGCGTCCGCCTGTTCCTCCCCGGCGATGATTTTGAAAAGGGTACTCTTCCCGCTGCCATTGACGCCCACAAGGCCCATCCGCTCCCCTTCCTGAAGGGTCAGGGAAGCGTCCTTCAGCACCTCATTGGCGCCGAAGCTCTTCCGGATGCCCTGAAGGGAAAGAATGATCATGAAAGGCGCTCTCCTGTTCCTGTCTATTTGCCCCTCGTTCCTGGCCGCCGGCCAGAGGCATGGGACATCCCGTTGCCTGTGCTTTCTTCTATTATTTATGCGGCCCGCCGGAAAGTCTCAGGCGTCCGCCCGCGGATCCCGGATGGTGTAGAGCTCCCCCGTCTGATCCCGCAGGGCCACCTGCAGCAGAACGTCCCGGCCGATCCGGATGCCTTCCCGCTCCAGGACGCTTTGCGAGACCTCCATGGCCAGGGCGGGCGTATTGTTTTCCCCGCTCAGATGGCCCAGCACGATAGCTGCCGTTCCCCGGGAGACGAGAGAGGGCAGCGCTTTTCCGCATGTCTCGTTGCTCAGATGTCCGTGATCCCCGAGAATGCGGGCCTTCAGCGCGGCGGAATAGTGGCTGTTCCGCCGCAGCATGTCCGGGTCGTGGTTGCTTTCCAGAAGGATCAGGGAGCTGCCCGCGATCCGGTCGAAAACCTCCCGGGAAAATGTGCCCAGATCGGTGGCCGTGGAGACGCTCAGATCGCCGCCCCACAGCCGGAAGCCGACGGGATCCGCCGCGTCATGGGGAATGGAAAAGGAAGAAACCCCGATATCCCCCAGATAAAAATCCTGCCCGGCGCGAAAATCCCTGCGCAGGGCAGGCGGGATCTTTCCGATCTTGTTTTCCATGGCGATCCAGGTACCTGTTGTCGCGTAAACCGGCAACCCGTACCGCCTCGCCAGCACGCCCGCCCCCGCGATGTGATCCGAGTGCTCATGGGTGATGAGCAGGCCGCTGAGGGTTTCCGGCGCGGCGCCGATTTTGGCCAGGGCCTCCTCGATCTGTCTCCCCGGCTTGCCCGCGTCGATGAGCAGCCGGGTATCGCCGTACTGGAGGAAGAGCGCGTTGCCGCTGGAGCCCGAAAAAAGCGGGCAGAAATACATGTTCATCGGTGCCTGGTTCCTGTTCCTTCCTAATTACTGCCATCGGCCCTGCGGCGCCGTCTTTGCTCACAGATCCAGATGCTTCGCGACCCTTTCCGCCGGCGGCGGCGGGGTCATGTAATCCGGCCCGAAGAGAATCGTCAGCACTTCGTCATATCTTTTCGGAATCAGGCAGGTCAGATTCTCGAAGGGGGCCTCGGTCTTTTCCGCAAACTGGTCCGGATGCCATACGTGCATCATCAGCTCGAACGCCCCGTTGCTCATGTGCAGATCGTTCCCGGTCCGGGTTTTCGTGGACACCTTTTCGTATCTTCTGGCCTTCCACCGGTAGGAGAAGGGCAGCCCCAGCACATGGGTCGCCCGCAGCAGGATCCGGTTTTTCAGCCCGAAGCGGGAATAATCCACGTTCTTTTTCATCATCCCCTGCAGCAGGTGCAGATGCAGATAATGAAGCTTCCGCCCCAGCCCCTCCGGCGGCAGATGATCCAGGATGAACAGATCCGTAAAGGCCGCGGCCTTTTCGGGATCCCTGTTCATGACCCGCGGCGTCCAGGTATCCAGATAGGTCAGCTCAAACCGGCGGTCGCATTCCCGGGGATAAACCTCCCGGAAGCGGGTAAACTCCTCCCGCGTCAAAAGCAGGTCCACATCATCGTCCCAGGGGATAAATCCCTGATGGCGCACCGCCCCCAGCAGCGTCCCGCACATCAGGTTATACTGGATCCCGTGCCGCTCGCAGACCCGGGTAATATCCCGCAGCTGCTCCAGCAGCTCCTCATGAATCTCTTCCAGCGTCAGTTCTTTCTTCATTGATCAGCGCCGCCGCCTTTTCAGCGACAGCCTCCCCGTTGATGCCGTAAATCCGGCGAAGGTATGCCTGGTCTCCCACCACGGAGGCAAAGGTGTCCTGAAGCCCCATCCGGTGCACCCGGCAGGGGATGCCGGCCTCCGCCACCACCTCGCAGACCGCGCCGCCGAATCCGCCCAGCACCGTATGCTCCTCGACCGTGATCATGTGCCGGTGCCCGGAGGCGGCGGCGAGGATCGCTTCCCGGTCGATGGGCTTTATGCAGGGAAAGCTCAGCACCTCGGCCTCCATTCCCCGCGCCGCCAGCATCTCCGCGGCCTTTCGGACCTCCGCCAGAATGCCTCCCGCGCTGAGAAGGGCGATGTCCTTCCCTTCCCGGCACCGGATGGCCTTCGGGAACACCCATCCTTCGACGGGGCCGTCGTGGGCGTGGGGCTCGTTTCCTCTTCCCAGCCGCAGGTAGCAGGTTCCCTCCGTCCGGAACATCACGGGCACCACCGCCTCGGTTTCCGCCGGATCCCCGGGTGTAAAGCAGGTGATCCCCGGAATGGCCCGGAGCGCCGCCATATCCTCGGTGGCGTGGTGGCTCATGCCCAGGCTGCCGTAGACAAATCCGCCCCCCACGCAGACGATCTTGACGTCCGCGCCGTGATAGGCGCAGTCGTTGCGGATCTGCTCGAGCGGGCGCAGAGTCGGAAAATTCCCGATGGAATAGACGACCACCTTCCGCCCCGTGGCGGACAGGCCCGCCGCCAGGCTCACCATGCTCTGCTCGGCGATCCCGGCATTGACGATCCGCTCCGGAAACTGATCCCAGATCGGGCGCAGAACCCCGAAGCCCAGATCCCCCGTAATCAGCACCAGCCTCGGATCCGCGGCCATCTCCCGCGTCAGCGCCCTGACAAACGCGTCTCTCATGGTTTCTGCGCCTCCAGTTCCTTCAGCGCCGCCTCGTACTCCTCGCCCTGCGGCGTCCGGTAATGCCAGAGGATGTTGTTTTCCATGAAGGAAACACCCTTTCCCTTCACCGTATGGGCCAGGATGACGCTGGGCTTTCCGCCCCCCGCGTTCTCCCCCGCCCGGCGAAGGGCCGCCTCCAGGGCGACCGTATCGTGGCCGTCGACGCTTTCCGCCCTCCATCCGAAATCGCGCCACTTGGCCTCAAAGGGCTCCAGCGCGAGGGTATTCCGCACAAAATCCAGAGACTGCATATGGTTGTAATCCACCACCGCGATCAGCCGGTCCAGTTTGAACTGGGCGGCCTGCAGGGCGCTTTCCCATACTTCCCCTTCGTCGCATTCCCCGTCTCCAAGGATCACATAGGTCCGCCAGGCGGCTCCGTCCATCTTCGCGCCCAGCGCCATCCCGGCGCCGACGGCGAGCCCGTGCCCCAGGGAGCCGGTGGACCATTCGACGCCCGGCACGCCCTTATGGCTCACGTGGCCGCTGAGCAGGGAGCCGTTGGCGTAATGGGCCTTCAGCTGCTCCACCGGGAAGAACCCCCGCTCCGCCAGCGCGGAATAGACGCCGCTTCCCGCGTGTCCCTTGCTCAGAATCAGCCGGTCCCGCTCCGGATCCCGGGGATTTTGCGGATCCACCCGCAGAATCCGGGCATAAAGCACCGCCAGGATTTCCGCGGCGCTCAATACGCTGCCGATATGGCTCCCCCGGCTCAGATGGGTCATCTCCAGCCCGTTCCGCCGGATCAGCCACGCCAGGGTTTTCGGATCCGTGGTGTCAGGCTTCGCGCCGCCGAACACCCGATGAACCGTTTTTTCATAGCTGTCCATCCCGCTTGTTTCCGCCTTCCTTCGGAGCGCCTTCGGGCGTCTTCTCTTTCGCTGCCTTTTCCGCCTTTCGGAAAACGCCGGCGATGGTCTCAAAAAAAAGCCGGCAGTCCAGGGAAAAGCTCTGGTTCTTTGCGTATTCGACCCGCAGCCGGTTCTTTTCCGGCAGCACCAGCCGCTCAAAATTTCCGACCGGATCCTCTTCCCCGACGATCTCGTCCTGGGCGATGTAAACAATGCTGCTGCGGTCGGTGACCCCCGGCCGCACCCACATGATGCACTGCTGCTCGGGGGTATACTGATTCGTATAGAGCAAAAGCTCCGGCCGGGGCCCCACGAAGCTCATCTCCCCCTTCAGGATGTTGAACAGCTGGGGCAGCTCGTCCAGCTTCAGCTTCCGCATGATCCTTCCGGCGCCCGTGACCCGGCTGTCGTTCAGGCCGGTGGTTCCGCCCGTTTTATCCGCGCCGACAATCATGCTGCGGAACTTATAAATATAGAAGGGCTGGTTATGGTATCCGCCCCGGACCGCCCTGTAAAGAACAGGCCCCGGCGAGTCCAGTTTCACCCAGATCGCCAGGGGAATCATCAGGATGACCCCCGGGATCAGCAGCAGCGCCGCCAGGATCAGATCGATTCCCCGCTTGACCACCTTGCTGTAAAAGGGATGGGACAGGGGCCCGTCCAGATAGGGCAGCTTCGGTAATTCCTTCTTGCTCATGGTTTCCTTTCCATGCCTTTGTATTCCGCCCGCGGAGCGCTCTGTTCCGCTGCTCCGGGATTCCTCCGTTCTGTCGCTCCCGGAGGTTTCCGTTCCGCCTCTCCCGGCGCTCCGGAAAAAACGGCATCCCTCCCGGCGTTCAGATTCGCTCCAGGATCTCCGCCAGGCGTTCCAGCTCTTCCCGGCTGGCATACTGCAAAACGATCCGCCCCCGGCTGACCGTCCCCGTCAGGGTGGTCTTCATGCCGGTTTTTTCCAGCAGCCGCTCCCGCAGCTCGCCCAGCTCCGGCGCCAGATCCGTTTTCTTTTTCGGAGGCTTCCGATCCGCTCTTGCTTTGGCGGCCAGGGCCTCCATCTGGCGGACGTTCAGCCCCTCCGCCACGGCCTTGCGGGCCAGGGCGATCTGCTCCTCCCGTTCGCTGATGCCCGCGATCACCCGGGCGTGTCCCGCCGTCAGCAGCCCGTCCCGGATCATCTCGGTAACCTCGTCCGGCAGGGACAGAAGCCGCAGGAGGTTCGCCACCGCCGGCCGGCTTTTGCCCAGCCGCGTGCTGACCTTTTCCTGGGTATATCCGCATTGCTGCATCAGGGCCCGGATGCCCCGGGCGGCTTCCAGCGGGTTCAGATCCTCCCGCTGCAGGTTTTCGATCAGGGAGATTTCCATCTGGCGCATGATGTCCAGATCCCGAACGATGCATGGCAGGGTTTCCAGCCCCGCCTGCCGCCCCGCCCGGTACCGCCGCTCCCCGGCGATAATCCGATAGCGCCCGTTATTGGTGGAAACCACCAGCAGGGGCTGCAGCACACCCTGCTCCCGGATGCTGTCGGCCAGCTGGCCGATGCTTTCCTCGTAAAACGTCTGCCGGGGCTGATCGGGGTTGGGATCCAGTTCCCCGATGGGTATTTCCTGAATACCGCCGCCCCATTCCTCCGCTTCCTGGAAAAGGGAATCGAGTCCCCGGCCCAGGGCGTTGCTCTTTTTCGCCATAGTGCCCCTTCTCCTTATGCCTTTTTGCTGTTGCGGGCCACAACTTCCTTCGCCAGCGCCTGATACGCCTTGGCCCCGCTGCTTTTCGGGTCGTATTCCTGGATGGGCTGCCCGTGACTGGGCGCCTCCCCGAGCCGGACGTTCCGGGGGATGGTGGTTGAAAAAACGTCCTTCTTAAAATGCTTTTTGACCTGATCCACCACCTGCAGGCCCAGATTCGTCCGCCCGTCCAGCATGGTCAACAATATGCCCTCGATTTCCAGGCCGGGGTTCATGGTCTTCTTGACCCGCCCGATGGTGTTCATCAGGCTGGTCACCCCCTCCAGCGCGTAGTATTCGCACTGGATCGGGATCAGAACGGAGTCGGCCGCCGCCAGCGCGTTGAGCGTCAGCAGGCTCAGACTCGGGGGGCAGTCGATGAGGATGTATTCAAATTCTCCCCGCAGGGGCTCCAGCAGCTGTTTTACGTAGTATTCCCGCTTTTCGACCCCGACCAGCTCGACCTCGGCGCCGGCCAGCCGGATGTCGGACCCCAGCAGCCGCAGCTTCTTGATCCCGGTTTTCTGGATGCAGTTCAGCGCGTTGGCCCGGCCCATCATCGCGTCGTAAACGGAGTTGTTTTCTCTCACCCGGCATCCCAGGCCGCTGGTGGTATTCCCCTGGGGATCCAGATCCACCATCAGGGTTTTCTTTCCCCGATCCGCCAGGCCTGCGGAGAGGTTAACGGCGGTGGTCGTTTTGCCGACGCCGCCTTTCTGATTCGTGATCGCTATGATCTTTGCCATGGTCCCAATGGTCCCTCCCGATGATTTACACAAAAATCAACATCTGGTATAATACATCATGATCCGATGATTTTCAAGGAGTGTTTCCATGCGCGTTCACAGCTGTGCCCTCTGCCATATTGATCTGGACCGGGTTTCCGTCCGCCGGGGAGGACAGACGCTGCTGCAGGATGTGTCCATGCATATCCACTGCGGGCAGCTGACCGTCCTCATCCGCCAGCACGGCGCCGGCAAAACCACCCTGATCCGCGCCCTGCTGGGAGAAATCCCCCATGGCGGCTCCATCCGCCATGTGGACGCCGCGGGCCGGGATCTGCCCCATCTGACGACGGGATACGTCCCCCAGCATCTGTCCTTCGATCCCGAAATGCCCCTGACGGTTCAGGATTTTCTCGCCGCCTCCATGACCCGGAGGCCGGTCTGGACCGGGGTCGGCCGGGCGGTCCGGGAAAAGGTTCGGGAAGCCCTGGCGGACGTGCGGGCGGAGGAGCTGGAAAAGCGCCCCCTGGGAAGATGCTCCGGCGGGGAGCTGCAGCGGGTGCTCCTGGCCCTGGCCACCCATCCCGCGCCGGATCTGCTGGTGCTGGACGAGCCCGTCTCCGGCGTGGACCGGAACGGTCTGCGGCTCTTCCTTGATACGGTATCCCAGCTGAAAAAGACCCACCATATGGCCATTCTGCTGGTCAGCCATGATCTGCGCCTGGTGCGGGATTACGCGGACCACGTGGTGCTCCTGGAAAAAAACGTCCTGGCCCAGGGAACGGCCGAAACCGTCTTTTCCTCTCCGGAATTTGAATCGGTTTTCGGCGCCGGCGGCCAGGAGGAGGAGGCGGAAGCGGCATGGATGTGATTTATCGTCTGATGGACGCGGTGCTTCCGATCGAGGCCCTGCGCTTTTCCTTTATGAAAAACGCCTTCCTGGCGGTGCTGCTGCTGACGCCCCTGCTGGGGCTGCTGGGAACCATGGCCGTAAATCACCAGATGGCCTTCTTCTCCGACGCCCTGGGGCATTCCGCCATTACCGGCATCGGCCTGGGCATCGTCCTGGGGATGAAAAACGATCTGCTGGCCATGCTGATCTTCGGCATCGTCTGGGCGGTGCTCATCTGCCTGATCCGGCAAAGCGGCTCCGCCTCGGCGGATACGATCATCTCGGTTTTTTCCTCAACCAGCATCGCCGCCGGCCTGCTGATCCTGGCCCGGGGCGGGAAATTCGCCAAATATTCCTCCCTGCTCATCGGGGACATCCTCGCGGTATCGCCCTCCGACCTGCTGGCCCTGGCCATCGCCCTTCCCCTGGGCGTGCTCTTCTGGGCGCTGATCTATAACCCGCTGCTGCTGACCAGCGTCAGCCCTTCCCTCGCCCGCTCCCGCGGTATCCGGACCCGGCTGGTGGAGGTGGCCTTCGTGGTGCTTGTGGCCGTGGCCGTCATGCTCGCCATCCGGTGGGTGGGCGTCATGCTGATCAACGCCCTGCTGATCCTGCCCGCCGCGGCCGGCCGGAATCTGGCCAGAAACAGCCGGCAGCACGCGCTCTTTTCCGTCCTCATCGCGCTGTTCTCCGGCATCGCCGGGCTGCTGATCGCCTACCGCCAGGATACCAGCGCCGGCGCTTCGATCGTCCTGGTTGCAGCCCTGATTTACGCGATTTCTCTCCTGATCCGCAAAAAGATCAAATAAACCCTCCGGGTTTCCCACAGGCGTTCTGTCAGAAGCCCCTCGCGAAAGGGTCAGATGAGTCCCTTCCCGGGTTTCCTGCAGGCGTTCTGTCAGATACCGCTGCGCCAATGGGGCGGATAAGCCCTTCCCTGGTTTCTCCTAAGCGTTCATACAAAACCCCCCGGCGCGACCGCCGGGGGAGTTCTTTATATCTTTTACTTTTCGTGCTTCCGGATACCCTTCCTGGCCGATGATGCCAGGATGCCGATCAGCCCCAGCAGGACCAGGCCAATCCACAGCCCCGGATGGGCGGAGTCGCCGGTTTTCGGAACCGCCCTCAACGTCTGAATGATCAGATCAGCCTCCCCGTCGATGAAGGAGATGTGAACCGGATGGTTGCCCTCGGAAAGGGTGTCGAGCCAGTCCGACTTGAGTTCAAGCACCACGCTGCCCGACCGGGCCGTGTAGTCCTTCTCCCGCTCCAGCTCCTTCCCGTCCACGCTGACGCCGAGGAACTTCTCGAAGGCCAGCTCGTTTCGGGGCTCGCGGGTCACGGTGATGACCGCGTTTTCCCCGCTGCCGATCATGTGGGTACCGCCGAGGACGCTCGCGATCCTGTATTCCGCCTTTTCGACAACGGTTACCACCACGACCGCGGAGCCCTCCGAATAATAGGGAACGGCTTCCGCCTTTACGTAGACATAGGCTTTTCCGTCCGTCGGGGGAATCGCCTTGATCGTCAGCCGGCCGTCCGCGGCCACGTCAAGATACTTCTCGTAGCCCGGAAGCACGGAGAAGCTGATCGCCCCGCCGCCGGTCTCCGGCTCGGTCACCCGGGCGATAATCCTCGGGTCCTTCGTATGGCCATAGACGACCGTCACGTCCTTCGCTTCAATCGTCTGTCTCTCGTAGCCCACGACCAGAACGATGAGCCAATCGTCCAGTGCCTCATAATGTTCGTCCTCCTCGATCCTGACCCGAACCGTAACTATGCCCATTTCGCTTCCGGAGGTAAACTTCCCCTCAGAGGTCAGGCTGCAGCCCAGGGCGTCGCCCTCGATCCTGAAGGAAACTGCGCCGGCCGCGCCGTTGAGCATCACGTTTTCCATCAGGTCGATGGTGTTTCCGCCCTGAAGGACGCCCGCAAGAGGAAAGACGTTTGCGGGATTCTTCTCTTTTACAACCGTTACCGGTACATTCACGTTCTCCAGGGTCTGGTAATTCGTCGTATCCTCCGGCGTGAACCGGGCCCGGAAAAAGCGTGTCCCGGCAGGTCCGACGCTGGTGGTGCGGTCCGCCCAGTCCCATCTGCCCGCGGTCTCCCCCGCTCCGGGGTCAGGAAGCAGCACGTCGGCGAGCGTCTGGCCGTAGGTCGCCGTCAGTCCGGCAGGCGCGGATACATTGGGCCTCGCTTTGTTGATGGTTACGGTCACGTATTTGTATGCTTCCGCGTAGTCAGCTGAGGCCGCGGCCCTGACGACGACGAAGGCCGTGCCGGCTTTTTTGATCGTCAGAGCGCCGGAGCTGCTGTCAATATCGATAAGCTCCTCGCTCCCGGGATCGACGGCATAGGTGATTGCGGTCACCTGGTATGTTTCTGCGTGGACGCTTACGCCGGTCGCGCCATAGGTCGTCGTCACGTCCTGTGTGATAATGGTATGAATAGGATTGGCGTTGATCGTAACCAGGATGGGCGTTGGGGGAAGATCGAAATAATTCGAGTCATCAGGCTCATCAATGCTGACATTCACGGTCACCTGAGCCGAATCAGTGCCGGCCGTCAGAGTGCTGCCGACTAATGAGCAGCCATGCTCGTCTCCGAAGAACTCATATATAATCGTGTAGCCCGTTGTATCTCCCTGGCGCCTGTTCAGGATGACATTTCTGGATAGATCATACGTGGATGGATATCCAGGGGAACTCTGTTTGACGTACGCCGCATCTGAAACCTTCGCAGGATTCTGCGCCTTGCCGATGGTTACCTTAACATCCTTTGTGGCCATCTGGTAGGTCTGGGTTTCCGCTGCCGTAACGACGACATAGGCTGTGCCGGCCTTTTTGATTGTCAGCGCGCCGGTAGAGGCGTCGATGTCAATCCGATCCCCGCTGCCATCCTTGACGGCGTAGCTGATTGTGCCACCGCCGGTGGATACGGCGCTGACCCTTGCGTCGGTTGCACCGAAGGTGGTGGTCACGTCATCCGCGATGATGAACTGCTGGTCTTTGGGGGTGATATGTACCGTAATCGTGGTAGTAGGCGTCGGGTTATGACCGGGGTCTCCCGCGATGGAGACGCTCACCTGCACTTCGCCTGTTTGGTTGCCTGAGGTCAAAACGCCGCTTTCGTCCAATGTGCAGCCTAATGGATCGCTGCCGTAGGGGAAGCCGAAGGTTACCGCGGCCTGTATCCCGTTTAGATGAACATTCTCCCGTAGATCGACGGTATTCCCCCCGACCATGACGTACGCTGTGTCTATAACTGTAGCGGGGTTTTCTCCAGGTAAGACATAAACCGGAACATCCATCCCGCTCAGCGCCTTATAGTTTTCCGCGTCATTCGGAATGAAGGTGGCCTTGAAGCTGTTAAAGCCCACATTCCCGACGCTTGTATCCGGTGAATCCTCCCAGACCCATCTGCCGGGAGTATTGCCCGTCGGATTGGTCAGCGGGATCTCTCCGAGTTTCTGACCATAGGTGGCTGTGCCGACCGGCAAAGTCGCGGTTGGAACCGCCTTTAATATGCCGTAATAAGCCGTGGCCATAACGTATCCGTTGGTGCCATCATCTTTCTTTACGTTTTCCAGCTTAAGCTCCGCGTGATAGGAGCCGGCCTTCTTCGGCGCTCCCGGGAGTTGGCTACTTCCTTCCCAGTATTTGATGTCACCCTCAGTAATATTCTTCCCGGTAGCCGCATTAAAGGCCGCCAGCCCATCCAGTTCCACCGTCGGGGCAGCTTGATTCGGGTCATACGCTGTCGTCGGAGGCGCAACAAGCGTCAGCGTGACGCGCTTGTGGGGCAGCGTGCAGTTATAATTCGAACAGCGCGCGGTTATTGTCTTTTCATAATCACCATTCGCGCTATATGTAAAACTGTGAGTATTCTCTGGGGATTCCGGCTCCACCAGCATGTACCGGTACCTGGGGATTGTAATGGTTTGTACGGTGCCTTTCCCCTTTACAGGATTCTGGCTTTGCTTGTTTAAATCTGTGATTGCATTTTCGCTGCTGTAAGCAACATGGGTCGTGGCAGCGAAGATATCTCCGTGGTTTGGCGCCGCAATATTCATTTTGCCGGCACCGATCCCCGTCGCGCCGGTTCCGCCGGTCGCCCGGACCGTGCCGCCGTTGACGGTGACCGTCCCACCATAGTCGTCATAACCCCCGCCGATGCCCGCGCCCTGATCGCCGCCGGTCGCAGTGACCATACCGCCGTTGACGGTGACCGTGCCGCCTTTGCCGTCCTGGCCTCCGCCGATGCCGGCGGCGCGTTTGCCGCCATTCGCCGTGACCGTACCGCCGTTGACGGTAAGCGAGCCTGCGTTGCCCTCATAACCTCCGCCGATGCCGGCGGCGTCTTCTCCACCGGTGGCGGTGATATTGCAGCCGTTCACGGTAACATCTCCGCTATGGAAACGCGCACCGCCGATACCCGCGTTATCGCTCCCGCCCACCGTGGTCACCTTTCCGCTCATGCCGGACTGGCCGTACAGGATCAGATGTTCGCCCGGACTTACGATAATGCCCCCTGAGACCTTTAGTTCCTTGCCGTCCTGAATGATCAGATGCACGGTGCCTTCTACATCCATGCGGCTGCTAACAGCAACATCCCAGGCCACCACATACCATTTGCCGCTCTTCAGTTCTCTCGTGTTGTTGTCGACCAGTTCATAATTCCCGCAGGCTTGATCTCCGCTCTTCTCGACCAGCTCGGAGCCGTTCCAGTCCAGATAGGGTACGGGGAGCAATTCCCATATCGCGTAAAGCGTGAGATTTCCCGGGATGGGGTAGCTCTGTCCCGGAATATAGCTTTGGCCAGAGCCGTCCGCTTTGGAGTTCCAGCTCTTGAACGTGTGCCCGGGCTTGTCCAGATTACTCGCCGATAACACGGTAAAGTACTGTGATACCAGATATACGCCGGAATCTCTCGGTTCGTTGCCGATTGCGCCGTTCGCGTCATAGGTTACGCTGCAGGCGGGCTCGATGCGGAGATAATTCTGTCCAAAAATCTCGGAACTCTCATTGTTTATCTTGTTGCCGCTCCGATCCCTGATGGTCACAGGCTCGGTGATGGCAACCCCGCCGTCGTTATTCCCTCCCTGGCCCCTGCCGATGGCCTTGCTGCCATATACCGTAACCCAGCTTCCAAAAATATGAACGTTTCCGCCGTTGCCGCCTTTTCCGCCGCCGATGCCCGCGCCGGAATAGTCTTCGGCGCCGACGGTGATATTGGTATTCGTGAGTTCAACCGTGCCGCCGTCGCCCCCGCTGCCGCCGCCGATGCCCGCGCCGTCCTGGCCGGCATAGACCCTGAGCTGGCCGCCGGTGATCGAAATATTGCCGCCGCTTCCATAGGAGCCGCCGCCGATGCCCGCGCCGTGGAATGCCCCTTGCACCCTGAAAGCCGAAACGTTCTCTATTGTGATCGTACCGCCGCTCGTATTATAGCCGCCGCCGATCCCCGCGCCGCCCTCAAGGTTAAGGCTTCCTCCTTCGATCCATTCAAGTTGAGCGTCAGCCTTAATATCGATGGTGCCGGGATAAGAGTTATACGCGCCCCAGCCGATGCCGGCGCCGCCAAAGCCACCTCTCGCGGATCGGATAAGCCCGCCGTGGATCCTGATGGTATTGGGATCCGAGCTTCCCGTATAATTATACCCGCTGCCGATGCCCGCTCCGCCGGTATTCGTGTATTCATCGAAATAAGTACCGGCGGGTTTTCCCGAGCATTGAATATCTCCGCCGGTAATGGTGATATTTCCGCTGGCGGCTCCCTGGCCGCCGCCAATGCCTGCGCCGCCTCTGCCGCCATGCCCGATAACATTCCCGCCGGAGATGTTGATCGTCCCGCCGTGGCCGTACGCTCCGCCGCCAATGCCCGCGCCGCCGTAAAAGGTCGTTCTTCCGCGATAGTAGTTATAATCCGCGCGGGAGCCGAAGGCCATCACCGCGCCGCCGGTGATCGAAATATTGCCGCCGTTTCCATAGTAGCCGCCGCCGATCCCGGCCGCCTGCAAACCGCCCCTGGCCGTAACAGAGCCGCCGGAGATGGTAATCTTCCCGCCGGAGCATCCGTCTCCGCCGCCGATCCCGGCGCCGCGCGACGCGCCCACAGCCTCGACCTGACCGCCTCTGATCTCGAACGTTCCGGCGGAAATGTTTCTGCCGTCGTCGTCGCCGGATCCGATGCCCGCCCCGCCGTCGGTGACGTAGATGGGAGCACCCCTATCGTCCTTTTTATTCCAGCCGCCTTCGGCGTAAACCGAGCCGCCGCAAACGAGGACATTCGCTCCGCTGCCTCCCTCGCCGCCGCCGATGCCCGCGCTGTCGTAGCCGCCGTACGCCTTCACTTCGCCGCCGTAGATCATTACGGTGCCTCCGCGGACTCCTTCCCCGTCGGCGTCGCCGCTGCCGATGCCCGCGCCGTAGTTGGCGCCCCGGGCCGTAACCTTGCCGTCATAGATCGTAAAGGAGCCGCCGCTGCCCCAGTTTCCGCCGCCGATGCCCGCGGCGTCCGTGCCTCGACCGTTGTTGTGAGCGTCCGCGATCACCTCGCCGCCATGGACGACGATCGTGCCGCCGCTTTGTCCGTCATTTCCGCCGATGGCCGCCACATAGTTGGTCTCCGCCATCGCGATCAGCTTGCCCGTTCCCTTTTCCTGGCCGTAAATGCTCAGCGAGCTTCCCTGCGGAACCCAGATGCCGTCCTTGCAGGTAATCGTTACGCCATCCTTGAGGATGAGATGAACGTCGCCCTGAACGATGCACCTTTTTTCAAAGGTCTGGTCTCTATCGGCGTAAAAAAAGTTGACCGGCTGATGATCCTTAAAGGTATTCCCGTCAAACAGCGAGAACCTGTTCTCGCCGCCCTGGGGAGCGGTGTTCTCCGCCCGGTCCGCCAGCCGCGTATACGAATTGCAGATTCGATAGTAGGTCTGAACCGACGCGCCGGTCCAGCTCTTTGCGCGATACTCGACAGGCTGATCTGTAATGACCTCATCCCAGGCCGCGCGGGCCCCGGTTTCCGAGCCCGGCATCAGCCCGCAAAAAAACAGCAGCGCAAAAAGAAGCGCCGCCGTTTCCTTTATCCAGCCCGGCTTTCTCTCCATTCCGTGTTCCATCCGCAACTCCCTTTCCGCCCGTACCCTGACAGGCAAACAGCTGCCAGTCACCTGCTTCAGGGACTGGCAAACCGACTGAAAAGTGCTATATCTGCACATAACCCGGGATCCACTATACCAGATTATGTGTTTCGTATTATAACGATATGAAGTGCTGTTTTCAAGTATTTTTTTAGAACATGGATGCGGCCTTTCCGCCTTCCTCAGGCCAGCCGGATCCCCGCGTCCCGCTGCTCCTGCTCGTAGCGCTTCAGCAGCCCGTGAATCCGGTCGTAGGGGCTCCGCAGCAGCTTGGACAGGCTCCGGTCATGGTTCAGCGTCGCGATAATGAAGGAAATATACTTGCTCATATCCGCTTCCACGAACCATTCCCTTTCCCGCAGCTCGGGCGACCGATAGGTCAGGTTGGTGGAGATCACGCGGTCGATAATCCCTTCCTTATAAGCTTTGTCATAGGTTTCCAGACCGTTGGTAAACAGGGCGAAGGTGGCCGCGGCAAAAATCCGGTTGGCCTTGCGCTTTTTCAGCTCCCGGGCCAGCTCGATAATGCTCTCGCCGCTGGAGATGATGTCATCGGCGACGAAAACATCCTTCCCCTCCACGGGGTTCCCCATGTATTCATGGGCGATGATGGGATTCCGGCCGTTGACGATCCGCGTGTAATCCCGCCGCTTGTAGAACAGGCCCATATCCAGCTCCAGCACGGAGGCATAGAAGATGTTCCGGTCGATCGCCCCCTCGTCGGGAGAGACCACCATCAGATGCTGCTTGTCGATCTGCAGCGTCTTGTCCCGCTTGAGGAGGGCCTTGAAAACCTGATAGCTGGGCATGAAGCTTTCAAACCCGGCCGTCGGGATCGCGTTTTGCACCCGGGGATCATGGGCGTCGAAGGTAATAATATTGGAAACTCCCATCCGCTCCAGATCCTGCAGCGCCATGGCGCAGTCCAGGCTTTCCCTGGAGGAGCGCCGATGCTGCCGGCCTTCATACAGCATGGGCATGATGACCGTGATCCGCCGGGCCTTTCCGTTGGTGGCGGCGATAATCCGCTTCAGATTGGCGAAATGGTCGTCCGGGCTCATGGGTACCTGCTGCCCGTACATCTCGTAGGTCTGGTTATACGCCCCGCAGTCACAGAGGATATAGAGATCATATCCCCGGATGGTTTCCTTGATCAGGCCCTTCCCCTCGCCGTTGCCGAAGCGGGGGCAGCTGACCTTGATCAGGAAATCCTGACGCTCGAAACCGGGCGTGGTCCGGATTTCGTCCCCCATGGACTCCTCCGTATGGTCACGCCATTTTTTCAGCCAACTGTTCACTTTTTCGCCCAGTTCTTCGGTTCCGGGCATGGCAATGAGTCCCAGAGGGCCGATAGGGTAAGTGAGGAAAGAGTCGGAATTCCAGGTGCTTACAAAATCCGTCATGGAAAACCTCCCAACAGGTCCCTCTTGCGGGTGACGCCTTATTATAACGGATTTCCCGGCGCTTGAAAAGCGCCTTTTTGGCGTCAATCCGGACAATTTTGGACACCTCAGAGATCTGGTGGATTTTTTCCGATTTTTTGACAGGTTTTCCGTCCTCCCCATGAAATCATCATCCTTTTGAAACGTTTTTTTAAGAAAGCGCTTCTCTGTTTCCTGCTGTTTCCCCTTTGGACAGGCGGTTTTCTGCTTCGTTCCTTCTTTCTCCCGGAACCATCCGTCCCGCTGCCCTCGTCCGTCTTTTTTCGTCCTGAAGTTTACATTCCGTTCACACTCCCGTCAAAAACATGCGTTATACTGACCGCGAAAACCAGAAAGGAGGTTTTTCGAATGATGAAAAATGTGTTGAATAAGAAGACCCTGGGGATCCTGGCCCTGGCGCTGGTCTGCGTGCTGGCCGGCTCCGTCCTTGGCTCCTTCAGCCCGGCCGTGGCGGCGGATTCCATCGCCGCCGGTTCCGGCTCTCCCTTTACCGCGGCCATCGCGAAGGTGAAGGGCAGCGTCGTCGGCGTCAATAATTACCAGCTGGTGAATTACGGCGGCAATTATGGCTCCGGCTTCGGCGGCTTCTTCCCCTGGAGCGATTTCTACGGCGGATACGGCAACAGCTGGGGCAACGGAAACAACAATAACCAGAGCCGTGAGGTCAAATACGGCTCCGGCTCCGGCGTGGTGGTTGCCAAAGAATATGTCATGACCAACTATCACGTGGTCGAGGACGCCAACAGCCTGGAAATCTCCATTAACAAGGATGACAACAGCGAACCCGAACTGCTCAAGGCTACCGTGGCCGCCTATGACGCGGATCTGGATGTGGCCGTCCTCCACGTTCCCGGCCTGAACCTGGAGCCCGTCGAGCTGGGCGACAGCGACACCCTGCAGGTGGGCGATTACGTCTTCAACCTCGGCAATCCCCACGGCTTTACCGGAACCGCCACCGCCGGCATCGTTTCCGGGCTGAACCGGGAAATCACCACCGGAACGACCCGGGATCGCTACGGCCGGGCCACCACGGTCGTCAATTCCATGATCCAGACCGACGCGGCCATTAACTCCGGAAACAGCGGCGGCGGCATGTTCGACATTGAGGGCCGCCTGATGGGCATTCCCACCATGCGCTACACCGGCAACCGCTATACCTCCGGCGTAACCGCGGAAAACATCGGCCTGTGCATTCCCATCAACGACGCGAAGGCCGTTATTGAAAAGGCGGTCGGCACCGGCGCGACCGCCGGAAGCGCCGAGGCTGCCCAGCCCTCCGCGGCGGACAGCCAGGGATCCAGCACCATCGACCCCGGCCTCAGCGGCAAGCCCCGTCTGGGCGTTACCGTTGGCAACCTGAACGAATCCGTGCTGTCTTCCGGTCTGCTGCCCCGCGGCGCCTATATCATGTCGGTGGACGCCGGCAGCCCCGCGGAAACCGCCGGCCTGGTCGCGGGCGATATCATCGTTGAGGTGGACGGAACCGTGATTACCTCCACCACCGAGCTGCTCGAACAGCTGAGCGGCCGCAAGGCGGGGGATCAGGTGAAGCTGAAGGTGTTCCATACCGGTGTCGATCTGACCAAAGCCGACACCATTCCCACCGAAGGCGAGTATCTGGAAAAGGACGTGACCCTGGCCCTCGTGGACCCCATCGCCCAGTAAAAAACGGCTGCCGGCAAACAGCCGCAGCGAATCCTGAAAAAACCGGTACCGGAGCAAATCCGGTACCGGTTTTATTGTACGCTAATCGCGGGAAAAGCCTCAATGAATGTAATCCCAGATCAGAAAAGCATAATCCGTCTGTTCATCGTTCAGAGCTTCTCCGGCCGTTGAATTGGCGAAGCCTGTCGGATCCATGCGAAAAGCATCAGACGATTTTTTCCATGATGGTCTTCCGGGGTTCAAAGCCCAGGGAACGGTAAAACGCCATGGCCCGGTCGTTTCCTTCCCAGACGTTCAGGGTCACCGTATAGCACCCCATATCCCGGGCCCATTTCATCACGAAATCCATCAGCTCCCGGCCGACATGCTTCCGCCGGAATTTTTCATCGACGCAGATATCGTCGATGTAAAGCGTCCGGGTATCCCGATAATTGTTGGAGTGGGTCGTTTCCTCGATGACGCAGAAAACATATCCCGCCACCTCGCCGTCTATCTCCGCCACAAATATTGGGCGAAGCTCGTTTCCGAGGATCTCCCTCAGGTCTTTTTCATTATACTTCCGGGTTCCGGAAACAAACAGATCCGGCCGGATAATCGCGTGCACTTCCAGCACCTGGCTCAGCAGGTCCAGTATCTTATCGATATCCTTTTCATCGGCTTTCCTGATCATCATGGACTTTTCCCTCTTCCTTTCTCTCCTTCGGCCCTGCGGCCATGGAGAGCCTCCCCGCCGGAGCGGGGCGGCTCCCCATGATTTTTTCAGGTCGCGTTCATGGCGATCCGCGCGTTCAGCGCGTCCACCACCGGCTCCACGTCCATCCCGTGAACCATGCAGGCTTCCTCCAGGCTTTCCATCTGGGAAGCCGGGCAGCCCAGGCAGTGCATCCCGATGTTCAGCAGAACGTCGATGCACTCCGGATAGTTCCGGACGATCTCGCCGACCAGGGTCTTCGCGGAAATTTCCATCCGACATGTCTCCTTCCTCATAATAATCCTATCTTCTTTCGCCGCTGTACGATCGTTTCCCTTCTGATTCCGTATTTTTTCTGTCAAAAACGATGTTCCTCTGCCCGGCCCCCCGGATCAAGATCCCTTCTGTAGCGCACGGCCGTCCCGGACATACCGGCCCCCCGGATCAGAGGCCCGCGGCAATCCGCTCCAGCGTCATCCGGGCGGCTTCCGCGTTTTCGGGCACGGTATTTTCCAGCGTCATGGGCAAATCCCGGGTCTTCCCAAATCGCAGGAGCGCTTCATAGCGCATCTCCCCCGTTCCGCAGGCCACAGCCTTCAGTCCCCCGTTTTCGGGAATATAATCCTTCATGTGCAGAACGCTGACCCGGTCCCCCAGGCGGCGGATGGCTTCCTCGATTACGGCGTCCTTCCGATCCACGTTTCCTGGCCCCAGCAGATTTACCGCGTCCAGGATGATCCGGATGGAATCGGAACCGATCGCGTCCAGCATCCGCTCCGCTTTTTCCGGGGTGGACACGATATGGCTGACCACCGGCTCTACCGCGAGGATCATGCCTTCCTCCTCCGCCCTGCGGACCACCGGCTTCACATTGTCCAGGAAGCTCTGAAAAGCGTCCTCGCTGTCCGGGGCGTTCTTCTCGAATGTGGAGCCCTTCCCCGCGGGGGTTTCCGTCCCGACCACCCCAGCCCCGATCTTCCGTGCGAAAGCCAGATGGGCGTAGTAAATCTCCCTGATCCGATCCCGCTCCTCCGCCGAGGGCGCCGTCAGGCTCAGATAGCACCCCAGCACGGCGCATTCCATGCCGTTTTGCTGAAACATCCCCCGGATTTCGGCGTCAAAGCCCTCCCGGGCCAGCAGTTTCGGCGCCTCGTTCATCGTGAAGCCCTCTATGGTTTTGCTCAGGGCCAGATGCGCGCAGGAGAATCCCTGCTTTCGGGAAAAGGCCAGGCGCTCCGCGATCGTTCCGGGGATACTGTCGTGAAGACGAATACCGATGTTCATGTTTCTTGCCTCCCAGTTGCCGAAGTTCATTCCCTGCAAATGCTGTCCGCTTTTCCGGGGCCCTGTTGTGCCTTTTCATCCGTCCAGGGGCGCTGGCGCGGCGTCCGGGTTGGATATCCCCTCGTGGACAGCGTCTCATGGGCCCCGCCGCGCCTTTCCTTCCGATCAGGGTGCCTGGAAACTGACGTTTCCTCGGGAACAGCGTTTCCGCCCCCTCGCGCGTCTGTTTTTATTTGGCCAGTCCTTCTCCGAAGCAGATCAGGCTGCCCTGGGAGCGAAGGCTGGGAGTCACTTTTTTCTTTTTGATGCTGACCTGGCCGGAGAGGATGATCTTTCCGTTGAAGGCCATGGTAACCGTCTGTCCCCCGTCCAGGTTCAGGGCTTCCACGCATCCCGCTTCCTTCAGTTTTTCGGCCATCCAGTCCAGATGGACGCCGGCATAGCTGTCCTTCGGCCGGCCGCAGACGGCGATGGCCACATAGTGATAGGGTTCCACCATCCCGATGGCGGCGCGGGGCTCGTTATAGGGATAGTATTTCGGATCCAGCACGTCCGGGTTGATTTCCCCCTCGGAAATCAGGATCGGGCCGAAGCTCAGCACCTGCTCCGCCCCCATGGCCAGATATTCCTCCGCGCCCACGGCGTCGCAGATATAGGTTTTCGCCGTGCCGTCCCCGAAAAAGGCCATGGTGTCCAGATTGGGCCAGGGGCGGGATTTGGCGCTGTTGCGGGTCTTCGAGGACAGAATCTCTCCGTTTCGGATCACGATGCCCTTGAAATCATACCGCTGCAGCCGGATGCCATACATGTCGTCGGACATGGCGAACATGGGTTTTGCCTTTTTGATCAGCAGATCGGGGCTTACCAGCTTGTACCCCTGCGGGTGCTTCTTCGAGGCTTCCGTCATAACGGGGAACAGCGGCGATTCCGGCGAGGCCTGGATGTCGGCGACGCAGTATTCCCGCGTCTTTTTCTTTCCCCCGCTCTTCACCTTTTCCGTCACCTTCGTCACGGTAATATGAAGGGAGGATGACCGATACTCCCACCGGCCGTTTTCCGGATCCTCGACCAGAAGCACGTCCTCCGCGTCCCCGGTTTTTTCTTCCTCATACGCTTCGGTCTCTTCGACTTCCCCGTCGGGGAGATCCTCCGCCTCCGAAAGCCCGAAAGCCGGCAGCATCATCATGATCGCCAGCAGCCAGGCCGCAGCTCTTTTCATCCGCATCTTCCTCCGTTCCTTTCTCCGGCATACTGTATCACGAAAAAGCCCTCCGGGCAATGAGGAATTCCCCGTTTTCATGTTTCTCCTTCGTATTCCCATCCGGGTCGTTTAGCCTTTCCCCGCCGCGGGAATCCCCGGCTTTGGAACGGGAAAGTGGGATTCGTTGTCGCCCCGCTTATCCCGTATAGTATTTTCGCATAATACCCTCGTTGACCCGCCAGGGAAGCAGCCTATGAATATATACCGCCAGATGCTGATCCGGCCGGGCAATTCGCTTCCGGAAGGGCATCCGCCGCCTTTCCAGCATTTTCGAGATCTTCCGCCCCAGCTTCGCCGGATCGCTGCCGTGGCTTTCGTCGCGATGAATCCGGCCCGTTCCCCGGTCGAAGGCGGCGCTGTAGGGCGATCCGGGCCGCATGCCCCCGGTCTTTCCGCGGGTGCGCTGGCTGCCGCCCCGATGATCTCCCGGCTCTACCAGGGTAACCTGGATGCCGAAGGGGCGAACCTCCATCTGGAGTCCCTCCGCGTAGCCCTCGATGGCATGCTTGCTGGCGGTATAGGCGTTTTCGAAGGGAATGCCCATCAGCCCGTTGATGGAGGAAAACAGAACGATCCGGCCGCCCCGCTGGGCCCGCATGATCGGAATCACCTGCCGGTTCACCCGCACCATGCCGAGAAAGTTGGTATCCATGACCCTGCGGAATTCCTCCGGCGTCGTCTCCTCGCAGGAGCCCAGCACCAGCACCGCCGCGCACTGAATCACCGCGTCCACCCGGGGCTCCCGTTCCAGCGCCCGGTCGCAGAAGCGCTCCACGCTCTTTTCGTCCGTCACGTCCAGGGGCAGATGAAGGATGCCGTCCTCCTCCCGCTCCTCCGGGAAGCTTCGGGCGCCGGCGATGACCCGCCATCCGGCGTCCCGCAGCGCCTCGGCGGTATATTTCCCCAGCCCGCTGGAGGCGCCCGTAACCCATGCCGTTTTTCCCCGCGTCACTTTTCCCTTCCTTTCTTCCCGGCCGAGGCGGCGATCAGCTTTTCCTTATCCTTTCGCGTCATCCGCTTGATCCGGGCCTCCCGGCTCATGGCCATCCGGGCCGTGGGCATTTCTTCCCAATACACCAGCCGGACCGGCCGGCGGCTCCGGGTGTATTTTGCCCCCCGCCCCGCGTTGTGCGCCTGAACCCGCCGCTCCAGGTCGTTGGTCCACCCGCAGTAAAGGCTGCCGTCGGCGCATTCCAGCAGATAGGTATAATTGCCCCCCTCCCGGGCCTGTTCCCCGCTAAACCGGATCTGGACCGCTTTCCGATCCGCCCCCCGGATCAGGGACGCGAAGCTTCGGCCCGGCTCATAGGCGGGCTCCGCCTCTCCCCAGAAAAGGATCCGCTGGCCGGAAAAGCCGGATTTCTCCTGCCCCTGAAAGGGAATTCGCTTCTCGCGCGCGGAAATCATCCTGATCTCCGCGTCCTTTTCCCCCGCCCGGATGCCATACCCACCGAAAGCTTTGGCCGCCTCCGCCGCGCTCTCCCGGGAATCGCAGACCCAGTAAAACCGCGGCGCCACGTTCTCGTTTTTCAGCAGGTCCCGTATCAGGAAGAAGGCCGAAGCCGCCAGGGGAACCCGCCCGCCGCTCTGAAAGCAGGCCAGGGTCCAGTTTCTGAAGCCCCTCGCTCTTTTGCTTCGCAGCCGCGCAAGGGCAAACAGCTGCTCCGACCGGAGGGCTTCCCGCCGGACACGCCCCGCCTCCTCCGTCTCGAACCGGATCCCATATCGGATGAGGAATAGCAGCCGCTCCGGCAGAAGCAGGGATGTCAGCGCCCGATGGGTGGCGGTGGAACCGGCCGTCAGCCGGCGCCATTCCGGGCCGCGGTCCGCCTTCGCCATCCGGTTATCCTCCAGAATCCGCGCCTCCGTTTCCCGGTTTTTCCTCCCCGCGCGGCGAAAAACGGAGGGCGATTCCTCCCGAAAGGCCCTGAGGGGAAATTCCCCCTCGGAAACCGCGGCGTAAAACACCCCGTCCTGCGGCATCAGGGCGTCCTCCTCCGTTTCTCCGCCGTTGGAAAAGACCATGACCTGCGCCATCCGCAGATAAGGGCGCAGGTTCTGATTCCGATAGCGTTCCCGGGCCCTGTCGTATTCCATCCGGATTCCGTTGGGCTTTTCCCGGGTTTTTACCTCGATCATCGCCAGTGGCAGCCCGTTGACAAAAACCGTCAGATCCGGCTGAAAGCGTTCTTTGCCCCGGCCGAAGGAAATCTCCGTGCCCGCGTGAAAGCGGTTCCGCTCCGGATGGTCAAAATCGATGAGACGCCAGCCCTCCCAGCCGGAAAGAAGCATCCTGTGAAAGGCCTGGCCGTTGTCCTCCCGCGCGGCCGCGGCCCGCAGCGCCTCCCGCAGGCCCTGCCACTCCCCGTCCGCGATTTCCTTCCCGTTGATCTCCGCCAGCGCTCCCCGGCATGCTTCCGTGATCAGGTTGGTTTCCGGCTCCCGGCCCCCGGCTTCCCGCGGCAGATACCGGTATCCCAGGCGCGTCAGATGGATCAGCGCCGGAATTTTCATTTTCCGGTCTTCCTCCCTGGGGCCGCCCATCCGCCTCGCCTCCCTGTTTCGTTTCTGTTCCGGCCAAAGTATACCGATTTCAATCCTCTCGCCCTGTGCGGGGCAAGAAACCTTATTGGGATTATAGCACGACACAAGGACTAATTTCAATTCACCCGCCCCGCGGGGGACGAGACTGAACCTGCCGCCGGATGCTGTGAAATCGTGGGGAAAGAACAGTTTGTTCTTGTTTCATTCTCTGAAATAAGGTATGCTATAAGTGTGAGCCCGTCATCGGAGGTGATCGGAATGGGAACCTATCTGAATCCTGGCAATAGTGGATTTGAAGATATTTGCAGAGGAAGGTACGTTGATAAGACGGGAATGATCGCTCTGATCAATGATACGATCGGAACGTCTGATAAACTGACCTGCGTCAGCCGTCCGCGGAGATTTGGCAAATCCTTCGCCGCGCAGATGCTTTGCGCTTATTATGATAAGACGTGCGATTCAAGCAGACTGTTTGATGACAAAGCAATCGCAAAATCGAGCTCGTACAGAGAGCACCTGAATAAGTACGATGTGATATATCTGAATATGACAGATGTGCTTGGGGAAACACGTGCCGATGATTTTGTTGCTTTCATCAAAAGAAATGTTGTAAGGGAGCTGATGGAATCCTATCCATCCCTTTTGGCGGTCGAGGGCTTTAGCGCAACTTTGGTAAATGCGGTTAAAGTCGCTGGGAATAAGTTTATCATGATCATTGACGAGTGGGACGCGCCAATCCGTGAAAGCCCTGAAGTCCAGCAGGAGTATCTGGAATTCCTGCGCACACTCTTTAAGAGCAGCGCAACAACTTCCAAGACCTTTGCCGCGGCTTACATGACGGGTATTCTGCCGATCAAAAAGGACGGATCGCAGTCTGCCATTTCTGATTTTAATGAATATACGATGCTTGGCCCGCTCCGATTTGCGGAGTATGTTGGGTTCACCGAAAAAGAAGTTGTCTCGTTATGTGAAAAGCATCATCGTGATTTTTCCCTCATGAAGCAATGGTACGATGGATACTCCCTGGAGGACATCGGCTCTGTCTATAATCCAAATTCTGTGATGAAGGCGGTGCAAAACAATCGCTTCCGCTCCTATTGGACAGAAACCTCCGCCGCAGAAAGCCTGCTTGGATATATCGCAAGGGACGAGCAGGGGCTGGGACAGACCATCGCTCAGTTAATCGGCGGTGTTGAAGTGCCTGTTGATATCAATGGATTTGCGAACGATCTGATCACGTTCAGAAATCAGGACGACGTGCTTACCCTTCTTGTTCATCTGGGATATCTGGCCTATGATGAGCATACCTGCAAGGTACACATTCCGAACGAAGAAATCCGGCTGGAGTTTTCACGCATAATCCGCGAAGACAAACGTCCCGACACGATGAAGCGCGTCCTGGAGAGCGACAAGCTCATCATGGACACCATCCATATGAACGAGGAAGCTGTCGCAGCGCAGATCGAAAAGGTGCACATCGAAGGGACCAATCCTCTGAACGCGAACAGCGAAAACTCGCTTCGCGCGGTCATCCAGCTTGCGTATTTCAGCTACAAGGATTACTACGTGAAGATGGAGGAGCTGCCAACAGGATACGGCTATGCGGACATCGTTTATCTGCCGAAGCAGAGCGGGATGGTTCCCGCGCTGGTCATCGAGCTGAAATGGAATCAAACCGCGGATACCGCGATTGAGCAGATCAGGCAGAAAAAGTATCCGACCGTTCTGGAGGGCTATGGCGGCGACATTTTGCTGGTGGGTATCAGCTACGACAAGGGCGCGCCGGCAGGTCAGAGAAAGTATACCTGCAAGATTGAAAAGTGGCGCGGCAAAAATTTTTAAATGGCCGATGTGATTTGCAGCAGAATCAAAAAAACGCCGCCCGGAGGGTTTCCCCTTTCGCGGGCGGTGCTTTTCTTCTTTGAATTATTGTACTTCGGTAAAGGCGTCCTTTCCCAGGCCGCAGACGGGGCAAACCCAGTCTTCCGGGATGTCCTCAAAGGCGGTTCCGGGGGCGATGCCGCTGTCGGGATCGCCGACTTCGGGATCGTAAACATAACCGCAGGGGCACTCGTACTTCTTCATGGCAGGTTCCTCCTCCTGGTCGGATTTCCGGGGCATCCGCCCCTTTTCGGATTCATTCTACCCTGCCGCGGCCCATGCTGTCAAGGGCCTTTTCCGCCGCCTCCGGCAGCTCCCGGATGTCCCGGATGGCAGGGGTTCCCGCGGGAACGGTTCCGAATCCGTAGGCCGCGTGGATAAACGCGACGCCGGCTTCCTTTGCCGCGTCATAATCCCCCTGGGTATCCCCCAGATACACCACGGGATCCAGCCCGTTCCGCTCCCGGACCAGGCGGATATTGGCGCCCTTTCCCTGCCCCGTCCGGCCGAAGTTCTCAAAATCGGAGAAATATTCCGCCAGGTGATGATAGTCCAGGAAGGCCTCAATATATCCCTCCTGGCAGTTGCTGACGATGCCCAGGAACCATCCGTCCCCTTTCAGCCTCTTCAGCGTTTCCTCCAGGCCGTCGAAAAGCTCCCCGCCGTGCTCCCGAAGGTAGGCGTTCTCCTCCTCGACGCAGGCGTCCAGCAGCGCCATCGCCCTTTCATAGGAAACCCCGGAAAAGGCCTCCAGCGCGATGGCTTCCATAGTCTTCCCCATCAGGCTCATAATATAAGGAACCGTTACATGATAGTCGGTTCCGGATTGGGCCAGAGCCTTGTTCCAGGAAAGCGTCACCGCCTCCGCCGCGTCCCACATGGTACCGTCCAGATCAAATAAAATGGCCTTTTTCACCAGCGTTTCTCCTTCTTCTTCGTCATCTGTTCCACGCGGAGCACCCACAGCTGCCACCAGCCGCCGACATCATTATTCGTCGTACGCTCCCCGCGGAGCCCCACGGCGGCCTCCCGCCGCCAGCTTCTTTATTCTTCATCCGCTCCTCGCGGGGACCTTCTCCGCCCTCCGGCGCTTTGGACAGCCGGGGCCCGGGACAAAGCAAAAGCCGGGGAACAGGGGGCATCCCTCTCTCCGGCTTTTTTGCTCCGCGGCATCGTTACTGATGCTTTTTAACCCACTCTTCGGCTTTTTCCGCGGACATGCGCTTAATATCTTCCTTGGTGTAGGGAGATTCTGCGCCGCCGTTGGTGTACAGAAAGTACTTACCGCCAGCCGTCTTGTACAGGCTCTCTTCGTATCCGGCGGGATCGCCGATCGTTCCGGCCGTCACCTTCCCCAGCAGCTCAGAAGCATCCGTGTCATACTCGACCTTGCAAATGATCTTCTTCATTTCCCTTCACTCCTTTCTTTCGTTCTCAAAAGCCCGGAAGCCCTTGAAAAACAGACCTTCAAGCTGTTCGAATTTTATCACAAACAACCGGAATATGCAACAATGCATCTTCGGCCGCTCTTTGACCAATTTATACAAATCAGTGTGAATATTCCTTTTTAGCCTCTTAGGCTTTCTCCCGTCCGGTCATTTTTCCTCGCCGGGCTTCAGGATTCCCGGCCCGAAACGGCGAAGGATCCGCTGGGTATCCTCCCGGGTCAGCGCCATCGTCAGCTCCGTTCCCGTGTCCGTATGCCGCTCGCCGATGACCCGGCCAAGGGGGCGGATTTGGCCCAGGATGCCGTATTGGCTGAAAGGAATGACGAAGGTGGCCGGCGCGATGGACTCCTGAAGGGCGTCGGCAATCCGGCGCTTCAGTTCTTCCAGCCCCTGTCCGGTCTTCGCGGAGATCATCACGGCGCCGGGGAAAGACGGCCAGGGGTCGGCTGCGTCGCACTTATTGACCGCCTCGATCCGCTTCTGCTCCGTCGCGCCCAGCTCGTTGAGCACCTGCTCCACGGTGTCATGCTGCTTGGTCATCTCCGGGCTGCTTCCGTCGTTGACAATCACCAGCACGTCCGCCAGCGCCGCCTCCTCCAGCGTGGAGCGGAAAGCGCTGACCAGTGTATGGGGCAGCTTCCGGATAAAGCCCACCGTGTCCGTCAGCAGGTATTCCGTCTTCTCCGGCGTTTCCATCCGCCGGGAGACGGCGTCCAGGGTGGCGAACAGCTGATCCTCCGCGTAAACCCCGGCCCCCGTCAGGGCGTTGAGCAGCGTGGATTTGCCGGAGTTGGTATATCCCACGAGGGCCACGACGGGAATCTCGTTCCGCTCCCGGCTCTTCCGGCGGATGCTCCGCTGTTTTTCCACCTCCGCCAGGCGCCGCCTGAGCTCCGTCATCCGATCCCGGATGCGCCGCCGGTTCATCTCCAGCTTGCTTTCTCCGGGGCCCCGGGTACCGATGCCGCCGGCCAGCCGGCTCAGCACCAGCCCCTGGCCGATGAGCCGGGAGCTCTGATACTGGAGCTGGGCCAGTTCCACCTGCAGCTTGCCCTCCGCGCTGGCGGCCCTTTGGGCGAAAATATCCAGAATCAGCGTCGTTCGGTCGACGACCTTGATCCGCAGAATCTCCTCCAGGTTTCGGAGCTGAACGCCGGTCAGTTCCTCGTCGAAAATACAGAAATCCGCGTGCAGCGCCTGGCAGTCCCGGGCGAGCTCCTCCGCCCGGCCCCGGCCGATGAACAGAGCGCCGTCGGGCCGGTCCCGTTTTTGCAGAAAAGCGCCGACCACCTCCGCTCCGGCGGTTTCCGCCAGGCGGGCCAGCTCCTCCAGGGATTCTCTGCTCTCTATGCCCATCAGGACGGCCTTTTCCTTCCCGTCCTCCGTCTCATCGGTGGTTTCCCTTCCCACCAGCCGGTCGCTTTCGAGGATCTGGTCCAGCCATTCCCGCTCCGGCAGCCGGTACCATCTTTCCGGCGGGGGCATCAGCACTTCGTCCTCCGAAACCAGAAAAGCGGTTTGCACCGCGGTGGGTTCCCCCTTCAGCACGCCGACCGCCGTCATGGCGTCATACCGGAAGATTTTCAGCGCGCTCAGATCCACGTCGCTCAGATGCCCGTCCCCGTTGGGATGGGTATGGACGCAGCGCACCCGGCTCAGCCGCCTGGCGTTGCGCCGAAGCCGCCAGTCCGCCAGCTCCACATCGCAGTCGGTTCCCACCGTGACGCTGACGATCTCCCCCTCCCGGGTAATGTAAATGGCGATTTCCCGGTTCAGCCCGCAGGACAGCTCCGCCAGGATCTTCATCAGCTCCCTCGGCAGGAATTCTCCTTCCTCCAGCTGCCAGTCCATGATCTCTTCCAGCCGCTGAAGCACCGCGTCGCGGATGCCCTCCGTGTTCCCCTGTACGTTATATCTCACTTTGTCTCCTTCATCCCTTCGGCATGGAAAGGGCCGCCCGGCCCTCGCCCCGCAGGATCAGCCGCGGCGAGCGGCAGGGCAGGAAGAAGCTTTCTCCCTTTTTCATTTCGGTCTTTTCCCCCGCCCAGGCCAGGGTCAGACCCCCGTCCAGCGCCGTCAGGAACCCGAAGTCCCTGATCCCGGGCAGTTCCGTCTCCCCCGCCGCCCGGATCAGATCCAGGGTAAAATACGGCTGATCCAGCATTCTGGTAACGCCGGGGCGCCCGTCCCAGTGAATCGGCTCCGGCCCAAAATGCAGGTCCGTGACCTCCAGGGCCTGCTTCAGATGCAGCTCCCGCCCCCGGCCTTCCGCGTCCCGCCGGTCCCAGTCATAGAAGCGGTACGTGATATCCGAGCTCTGCTGAATTTCATACAGCAGGATGCCCGCTCCGATGGCGTGAACGCATCCGGCGGGAATGGAACAGACGTCCCCCGGCCGCACCCGCACCCGGCGCAGCAGCTTTTCCACCGCCCGGCCCGCCTCGCAGGCCTGCCTTAGCTCCTCCCGCCCCGTGCCGGGAACGATGCCGTATACCAGTTCCGCGCCCTCCGGCGCTTCCAGAATCAGCCAGGCCTCGGTTTTCCCCAGCTTTCCTCCTTCATGCATTCCGGCATAGGCGTCGTCTGGATGCACCTGAACGCTCAGGGGTTCCCGGGCGTCGATCAGCTTGAGCAGCAGCGGGAACGGCTTTCCGGCGTATTTTCCCATCATTCCCTCCGGATCCGCCGCGATCAGCTCCGTCAGCGTCCGGCCCCGCCCATCCCGGCTTTCCAGCCCGGGGATGCAGCTGACCTCCAGGCTTTCCCCGGCGGGAACCTCCGGGATGTTTTTTCCGTAAACGTCCCGCAGGCGGCTGCCGCCCCAGGGGGTCTTCCTGCCGGTCCGGAAGGCCGGTGTCATTCGAATCGGTTCGTAATCCATCTTCCTGACCACTTCTTTTTTCTCTTCTTATCCGTGCAATACGGCCTCCCGGCCTCGATCCCGGAAAGGTCCGCCGCGCTTGAATCCTTTCGGCATTTGGAGCCAAAGCCGTTTTGCTCGCTGGGACGTACACGCATCCATGTCAGCGGACAGGGAGCGTTCCGGCGCGCTTGCGTCCTTATCGCCCGGTGGAGCCAAAGCCGCCTTTTCTCGCTTCGGGGGGCGTTTCCGCTTCCTCGGCCAGCCCGAAGGGCACCAGCACCCCCTGGCAGAACCGCTCGCCCTTTTCCAGCGCAATTGCGTGATCCGTCGGGTTCCGCAGGGGCACCTGAATATGTCCCTCGTTATCCGCGTAATAATAATCGCCGTCGATGATCCCCACGGTATTGCTGAGGCGTACCTGATGCCGGAAGCCCAGGGAGCTCCTCGGGAAAATCATCAGCACCCATCCCGCCTCCATTCGGCACCGGATCCCCGTCGGGATAAACGCCGTGCCCCCCGCGGGAATTTCCACCCGAACCGGCGTCACAAAATCGTATCCGGCGCTGCCGGCGGTGGATCTGTGGGGCAGCGGAATTTCGCCGATGGGGAGCGCGTCCTTTTTTTCGCCCAGGGAAGAAAGATACTGTTTCTCCGAAACCCGTTCAAAAACCGCCACGCTCATGCTTCCCGCTCCTTCCAATCCGTCCAGGCTTCCGAGAGGGCCGCCAGCTGTTCCATGGTCAGCTTCTCCCCCCGGATCCGGTCGTCCAGCCCCGCTTTTTCCGCCAATCCCACTGCCTCCTCCCGGGAGAGGCGCAGGGCGGCCACAAGCGCGTTGACCAGCGTTTTCCGCCGCAGGGCGAAGGCTGCGTGGACGACGCGGAAGAAATCCGCCTCAGACCGGACCCGAACCGCCGGCTCCTCCCGGAAGGGCAGCACCACGAAGGCGCTGTCCACCTTCGGCGGCGGCGTAAAGCAGGCGGCGGGAACCTCCCGGGCCAGGAAGGGTTCGCACCGATACTGGCAGCTGATCGAAAGCGGACCCCAGCCTTCCTGCCCGGGCTTCGCCAGGATTTTGTCCGCCACCTCTTTCTGCACCATCAGCCCCATCCGGCGGATGGGCAAATGGCTGTCCAGCAGGCGGTTGATCAGCGGCGTCGTAATGTAATACGGGATATTGGCCGCAACGGTAAAGGGCTTGCGAAGCGCCTCCGTCACCTTTGACAGATCCGCTTCCATCACGTCCCCCTGCATCAGGGTCAGGTTCTTTTCCTCCGCCATCAGGGCCCGCAGCAGCGGAATCAGCCGCTCGTCCAGCTCCAGGCTGACCACATGATGCGCCCTTCGGCACAGCGCCTTCGTCAGGCTCCCGGCCCCCGGGCCGATTTCCAGCACATCGTCCTCCGGCCCCACGCCCGCGTCCTCCGCCAGGGCGTCCAGCAGCGCCTCGTCATAGAGAAAGTGCTGCCCGAGGGAATGCCTGTATCGCAGGGCGGTGTCCCGGATCCTCTCCTTTGTTTTGCTCAAGGCGCGCCTCCGATCAGCCGTTCTGGGGTGTTCCGTCTTCGGCCGGGGCCGCCGTGGGTTCCTCGATCAGATCCCCATCGCAGATGAAAAGGGATCCGTCCTCCGGGTTGAGCAGGGCCCAGTCGAGGGTCTTATCCTGTCCCTCCTCCAGATGCAGCCAGAACCGGGATTCCTCCGGGATGGCATAAACCGGCGTGGCCGGGGCATAAAGAACCAGCGTGTCCGCCCCTTCCAGGCCGTACATGCCGGAGAGAAGGTAGCGGATCCCGTCCTCAAAGCGGGATTCCTTCTGCCCCGCGTCGACCGCCAGCTCCTTCACATGCAGCTTCCGGCCGTATTCTGAAATCGGCTCCCCGGCCTCCAGGGTTCCGTGGAAGAGGCATTCATAAACCGTTCCGTTCGGATAATCCTTCCCGGTGTCGCCCATTTCGGAATCGTGATACACTCCTGTGAAGGTTCCGTTTTCACCGAAGCGAAGCTCCGTGTACCAGGCGCCCACGCCGCTGGAAAACAGGAAAGCCTTTCCCGCCAGGCTGTTCATATCGAAGGCCGCGTCCTCCGCCCCCGCGGCGCCCATCATCAGCAGCGCCGCAAGCATAATCGCAAACCATTTTTTCATCTTTTTTCCGCCTCTCCGCCCTCAGGGCCATGTTTGCCTCTCCCCCGGGGGACCCGAAGGAAACGCGGCTTCAGTATACTTCTTTCCTTTCGGAAATTCAACCAAACAAAAAAACCTTCCTCCCTTTTTCGGGGAGGAAGGCGAAGTTTACGGGATTACGCGAACTTCAGGGGATTGACCCGGACGCTGGGGCCCATGGTGCTGGACAGGTAAATGCTCCGCATATAGGTGCCCTTGGCGGCGGCGGGCTTGGCCTTCACAATGGCCTCCACCAGCACGTTCAGGTTCTCCTGCAGCTTTTCCTTACCAAAGCTGATCTTTCCGATGGGGCAGTGGATGATCGCGGTCTTGTCCAGACGATACTCCACCTTACCGGCTTTGATGTCCTTCACGGCGCGGGTAATATCCATCGTAACGGTTCCGCTCTTGGGGTTGGGCATCAGGCCCTTCGGGCCCAGGATCCGGCCGATGCGGCCGACCATGCCCATCATGTCGGGCGTGGCGACGCAGACATCGAAGTCGAACCAGTTTTCATGCTGGATCTTCTGGATCATGTCCTCAGCGCCCACATAGTCGGCGCCGGCGGCTTCCGCTTCCTTGGCCTTCTCGCCCTTGGCGATCACCAGCACCCGGATGGTACGGCCGGTGCCGTGAGGCAGCACAACCGCGCCGCGGACCTGCTGATCCGCGTGCCGGGGATCAACGCCCAGCCGGACGGAAATCTCAACGGTTTCGTCGAACTTGGCCTTCCCGGTCTTCAGCACCAGATCCACCGCTTCCTCGGGATCATACTGCTTGAGATGGTCGATCAGCTTCGCGCTGTCAACATATTTCTTTCCGTGATTCATATTCGTCCTCCTCAGTGGTTATAGCGGCACTAAGTCCTCCCACGCTGTTTGTTTACTCCTCGACCGTGATGCCCATGCTGCGGGCGGTTCCGGCCACCATGCTCATGGCAGCTTCGATGCTGCCGGCGTTCAGATCGGGCATTTTGGTTTCCGCGATCTTACGAACCTGTTCTTTGGTCAGCTGTCCAACCTTTTCCTTGTTGGGACGGCCGCTGGCCTTCTGCAGGTTCAGAGCCTTCTTGATCAGCACGGGCGCCGGAGGCGTCTTGGTGATGAAGGTGAAGGAACGGTCAGAGTACACAGTGATGACTACGGGGATGATGTAGCCTTCCT
>JAZQCB010000100.1:0-5124 GCA_045546035.1 Clostridia bacterium | reverse complement strand
CGTAAAGCCGAAGGCGGTCGCGTACATATTCGAAGTTGTCGTTATCACCACCAGATTGTTCAGATCGGAAAAGATGGATTCCCTGCTGACCCGGGTGATTCCCGTCATGATGCCCCGCTCCAGGGAGGGGTTCGTCTTGAAGGCGTTGTTGAACATGCTTCTCGTAAAAGCGACCAGCTCGTCCCAGTAACCGTGGATATACGCTTCCTGCAGCGGTGTGTCATATTCATCCAGGAAGATCAGAACCTTTTTTTCGTAAATCTTTCTCAGCAGCGTGGAGAGCAGATTCAGGGACATGGAAGCGTCTACATCTCTCATGTCCTCCCGGATCTGATTCAACGCGATCTGTTCATTCTGATCCAGCCGATCTGTATGATACAGCTCCGGGTGATCTGAAAACAGCTGCACCAGCACCTTTTTCATCTTAACCATTGTGCTGGCATAGGTTGTCTCTTTAATCCCCGCAAAGCTCAGGAAAATCACCGGCCATTTCCCCTGCTGCTCCCGCATGGCCGGATCTTCCCAGACCTTCAGGCCCTCAAAGAGCTCGCTGCGGCCTTCGTATTTATTCGAAAAGAAGCAGTTCAGCATGGACATATTCAGGGTCTTGCCGAAGCGCCTCGGCCGGGTAATCAGGGTCACGGCATCTCCGCCGTTCCACCATTCCTGAATAAAAGCCGTTTTATCCACATAGAACCTTTGATTTACTCTCAGGCTTTCAAAATCCTGAACGCCGGTTCCGATTACAGGTTTCTTGCGAATCACTTCCATCTGCCGCACCCCCATCTGTTCCGCAGTCGTCCAGCTGTCTGTATCTGTTTCGATCATACAGCCGACCGCCGGCCACAGCGTCGACCTCTTCTGACCAGCTTTTTTCTGCCCGTTTGCTGGCAGCTGCTACTCCATTGATTATATCCGAAAGACCGGCGTTTCTCAAGCGCGATTGTCGGAGAAGAAGTATGATGCGATTAACGGCAGCGCTGACCATCTCTGCACGAAGGTCGACGCTTATTTTGTTTCTCTGAAAAACCGTACTTTGCTGAAGGAACGTTTCAACAAAGAGTTCAGTGACGGAGATATCAATCTTCTCCGAAATATCTCCGCAGGGCGGCGTTGCTGATTTCGCGGATCTGATCGAAATCATCGTCGGTCAATTGATTGAACAAGGCTTTGTAAAACTGAATGGTTCCGAGCTGCTTTGCGTGATGCACCGCATGCATATCCTCAAAACGCCGGAACGGCATGCGAAGAATCAGCTGTTCGACATCCTTGGCCGTATAGCCGCCTTTCGTGAAAATGCATGTTTTCTTTTCCGGCGGAAGGCCTTTCGCTCTCCGGTCTTCATAGTATCTGGCAAAGTCCGCTGCCAAATCCGCCAGTTTCGCGCTGCCCGTTTGATCCATGTTCTTTATCATGGAAAGCAGGAATACGGGCTTATACGAGTAGGACATGGTCATCTGCTTTACCATATCCATGAACAGGGCTTTCATGTTTTCGCGCGTAATGATGGTCCAGCCGAATTCGCTGGCATATTTTTTTACGGATTCTTTTTCAAAGAAGCGGAAACTGCGGTGCTCTCCAACCGGCACCTCCATATCCGGAACGATCTTTCCATCCCGGATATATTTATCAATGGTTTCTTCTGCGACATTGACCATCTGGACAAAGCCGATTTGCGAAACCATGTCCTTTGCTTTATCCTGCCAGTTGAAAAGATCCACAGTCTCATAGCCGGTCATATGAACAGGAAAATCAATCAGAGCCTCTGGCTTCTGTCCCTGCCGGAACATGTCCTGATCCACATGCATAGCATGCTTCGGACCAACGACCATTCCGCCGGGAACATAATCGTTCACACCAAGGATTCTGTGAAGAGAGTATGGCATATTGAAAAGGTTCGCGTTGTCCACAAAGTCGAAGACCATCAGGAAATCTTTTCCGGGCGACTTCCGCATACCGCGCCCCAGCTGCTGCAGGTAGATGGTTCGGGACATGGTCGGCCTCGCCATGAACAGCACCTGGGTATGCGGACTATCCCAGCCTTCGTTCAGCAGATCGCAGGCACAAAGAACCGGAATGATTCCGGATTCATAATTTTCCAGTATGTCTTTCCGCTCCCGGGCGTTCGTGCTCCCGGATACACACCTGGCTTCAATTCCTGCTTCGAGGAAGCGACCCGCGATCTCCTCCGCATGGCTGACGGAGGCGCAGAAAACCACGGTGGGTTTATCCTGCACGTATTCTTTCCAGGTATCCACAATTAGCTGATTCCGCCCCGGCACCCGGATCGTGGACTCCAAATCCTGTGCGTTATATTTGAAACCGGTGATCCGTACATCCCGCATATCAATGTTTGTTTTGATTCGGATACAACGCACCGGCACCAGAGTCCCTTGCTCAACGGCGGAACGCAGGTCCAGTTTATGCGCAACATTCTGAAAACGGATAAAAGATCTTCTCCGTCCGCTCTTTCCGGCGTGGCCGTCAGCCCGAGCGTAAAGGACGGGCGGAAATAGGACATCACCTTCCGATAGGTTTCAGCGGTCCCGTGGTGGCATTCATCAATGACCATATACCCGAAATCATCGGGCTGGAAATCCTCAAGATTCCCGGCGATGCTCTGAACGGTTCCGCAGACCACATAGGCATCTTTTTCACGGACGCTGCCTTCATAGCGTCCGACCGTCACATCCGGCCAGATTTTCCGGAAAGCGTTTATCGCCTGATCCACCAGTTCATGCCGATGTGCCAGGAACAGCGTACGTTTTCCGACTCTTTTCGCATCGGATACCGCAGTGACGGTTTTCCCGGTGCCGGTCGCGTGATAAAGAAGCGCAATGCTCTTGCTTTCTTCCCTCATCTTCATCAGGCCTGACAGTGCTTCCTCCTGATGATCCATGAGAGCGAATGTGCTTCCCTGCTGGGGAGGCAGGGCATCCTCGATATATTGAAACAGGGGGCTTTGCCCCAGAAATGTTACAAGTTCATCTTTTACGCGGTCTGGGCTTTTCTCCAGCTGCGAGGACGTCCAGCGATATATTTTCCAACCGTCATAGACGATGCTGTTTTGTTTCAGAAGATCATCATGGTATTTCTGCTCAGATACTTTCCCGGGTTGATGCCAGGTATTGCCGTCTACCTCTATGGCCACTTTGCCGTCCGGAAAGTTCAGGGCAAAATCAATGAACCGATGATTTCCATAAATGTCCACAATCGGGTACTGAAGGTAGACATACTCTCCCTTCTCTGCTCCGAACGTTTCACAGAACAAATCGATAAACCGGTCTTCAGCGCCGCTGTTGCCGTGACTTTTCTGGATCATGATACCTCTCTGCAGTTCAGGCTGTAATAGTCAAATCCGACAGCAAATTATACCATGCGTAGGATCCTAATGAAAGGTCTCATTCCTTTGTACGTCTATTTCTTAATCGGCCGGGACAAAAGGTTGATCCACCGTTCTTCCTTTCTTCCCGGGCGGACGTCTTGCGTGATCCATAGATCAAAGATCTGCATGGAGGATGTTTTCTTCCAGAATGATTTCAATGTTTTTTCTGTAAAATCTGTAAAATACCGCCCGTCGCGCATCCCCTCAAACTCGCCATATTTGAAGGATGCATAGAGCACACCGCCTTTTTTCAGCGCTGCTTCTATTTTCCGGAGAACTTCCGACAATTCCTTCTTCGACAGGTGCAGAATGGAAGCGCAGGCCCAGATTCCGTCATATTTGTCGCGGGTATCAAGATCCTGAAACAGCATTTTCTTTACCGGTATACCCGTATAGGCGGAAGCCAGCGCGCACAGCTCATCTGAACCGTCCACTGCTGTTACGCGAAACCCGGCATCCAGAAACGCCCTGGTGTCACGCCCTGAACCGCAGCCAAGGTCCAGAATGATTCCATGAGGAGGAATGCAGCTGCAAAAGCGCAAACGAGTATCATTCATATTCGCGGACAGCGTTCCGGAAACAAAGTCATCTGCATTTTGATTATAATAATCCAGCGTTTCCTGATCCGGCTTCATTCGCTTTCCCTTCACTTTCATGCAATCACTTGCCGAGCCATTCATTCTTCATCAGGTCGGTTTGTTCTTTAGCCCTTCCGGATCAGGCATTCCTTTCCCTGGAAGGCGAAGCCGTATTTCCGGATGTTTTCCGCCGGAATGCCCCGGGCCAGCAAGGACGCGTCATAGCGCTTTTCCTCGATCTGCCGGAGGGCGTTTTCGGCCGTATCCTCCAACGTCTTTTCGCCGCGTCGGGCGTTGAAAATCTTAAATTCCATGATGGCGGCCGGCTTCCCGGGATCCTTCGGCTCCATGACCACGTCGTACCGGCCGTATCCGCTTTCCTGGTTTGAACTGATCACATAATCCCCGCTGTTTTCCGCCAGCAGCCCCAGCACCAGTCCGTGATAGAAGTTCTCCGGCAGCTTGATGGAAGGATTTTTCCCTCCATCAAAGGAGCTCATGGAGGTCAGCATGATATCGTCCAGTCTCTCCTCCATGGTCTCAACGTCCCCCCTCAGCAGGGCCTGGGCAAATCGGCCCAGCCCGCTGGTCTGGGAAAACCAGCCCTGCACCATCTTCGAAAACATGATCCGGACTTCCCGGTTGGTCAGCGTCATGGTATACATGCGATCGCATTCCATTTCGCTGGCCTCCAGCAGGCTCATCGCGTGCACGATTTTCAGATATCCCGTCGCCAGCAGCAGGCTCCACACCGCGTCCGGGTTCGTGTCCAGCTGGTTATAGATGATCTGCTCGTCTACCGGCACAGTGACATCCCCACCGTTCAGGAGGGTTTCAAACAGACTCTTGATCTCCGGCTGCCCTGTCCGCAGAAGCATTCCGATCAGCCCGTTCCCGCTGGTGTTGGCCCACCACGTATCGTATTTCCCCGTGTTCAGGAAATTGGTCACGGACCAGGGATTATATATATCCGTTACGGGGCCGAAGGTAAATCCGTCGTACCAGTCCTTCACCTTCTGTTTCTCGATTTCCCCGAAGCCCTGCTGCTCCAGGGAATCAAAGACCTCCTCCTCCGTAAAGCCGAAGGCGGTCGCGTACATATTCGAAGTTGTCGTTATCACCACCAGATTGTTCAGATCGGAAAAGATGGATTCCCTGCTG
>JAZQCB010000099.1:0-27639 GCA_045546035.1 Clostridia bacterium | reverse complement strand
TTGTCACAGCCGTACATGATGGTAATATAGGCGTGATGCTGACTCAGGCGCTTGACAGGCACGCCTTCGGCAATCAGGGTTTCCTGATCGCTGATGCTGACCACGCGGGTCTTTTTCTCAAGCAGATTGAGAAGCAGCGTGGGCAGGCAGTGCAGATTATGCGTACCAAAGGCCAGATCGATGAAGCGGTACTGCTTCAGGATCTTTTCGGCCATTCCCGGCTCCTGGATCATACATCCGCAGACGGCAATCCTCATCCCCGGGCGGCTCTTTCGGACTTCCTTCAGCCAGGTCACGTTGCCCAGCGCCCGCCGCTCCGCGTTATCCCGGACGCAGCAGGTGTTGAACAGCACAAAATCCGCCTCTTCCCGCCGGGGCGCCGGCCGGATGTCCATCCGCTCCAGCATGCCGGCGATTTTCTCCGAGTCGTGGGCGTTCATCTGGCATCCGTAGGTAACAATATGGTAGGTTTCCGGCTTCTGGGGCAGCGCCCGGATTTCCCGGATAAACTCCTCCTGCCGTTCCATTTCCTCCGGCGTTATTCTCGCCGCTGCTCTTGCCATGCGGTTCTGCTCCTTTTTCGTGTCATTTCGATGAGCCCCAGGGCGGTGTATCCGTGAATCACGGTTTTCACCCGGTCCTCCCGGAAGGCCTCGCCCAGGGCTTCCAGCACCCTTTCCCTGTCGGTCCCGTTCTCCATGTCGATCATGTCCAGAATCAGGATGCCGGAAAGGTTGCGCAGCCGGGTTTGAATCATGATTTCCCTGCAGGCCTCCAGGTTGGTCCGCAGGATCGTTTCCCGCCGGTTTCCGTCCCCGGGATCCCCGCCGCTGTTAATGTCGATGACCGTCATCGCCTCGCATCGGTCAATGGCAATGTTCCCCCCGTGAGGCAGGCGGATGGTCCGGTTTTCCGCTTCCTTCAGCTGCCGCCGAAGATCCGGGGGCAGGTCTTCCCCTTCCCGGATCCGGTCGATTCCCCGGGGGCCGTAATCCCGCTTCAGTTCCGCCGCCAGCCGCTCCGCCGCGGTCTCGGCGGAAAGCTCCCCCCGCTCGATGGCTTCCCATTGGGCCAGAAGGCTGGCCATTTCCTCCCGCAGGGTTTCCTCCTCCGCCTCCGCCGCCGCGGCCCGCATCACCAGCCCGAACCGCCCTTCCGCCAGACGCGCGCCGGTTTCCCGGAGGCGCTTCCGCGTTTCCTCCCCGGCGATCCGGGCGCTGACACCGATATGCCGGTTCAGGGGCATCAGCAGCATATAGCTTCCCGGAATCGTCAGATCCCGGGAAAGGAAGGCTCCTTTTTCCCCGGTTTCCTCCTTCCGGATCTGAACCAGAAGGCTGTCTCCGGAGCGGACGGCGCCGCCCTGAAAGCTTTTGCTGTTCTCCTGCAGGGGCAGGAAACCGTCTTTTTTCCGGCCGATGTCCACGAAGGCGCAATCCAGCCCCGTCATGATCCGGTGAACCTTCCCCCGCAGAATCCGTCCGCTGGCCTCCTCCGGCGCCACCGGGATATATTCGACCAGCCGTCCGTCCTCTTCCACGGCGGCAAACCGGCTGTTGCCGTAAATGGTCCGCTCCATACTCTTCTCACAGCCTTTCCAGCGGCTTCAGCTCCCCGTCCTCGCCCCTGCCGTACAGCTGTTTCCGGCGCACCAGGACGCGGATTTCCCGATCCTCCGCAAAGCCGGCCTCCCGCGCCAGGGCGCTTATCAGCATCGGGGGCTTGCAGGCCTCGCTCTCCGTCAGCGCCAGATTGGCGAAAAGGATCCGTCCTTCTCCCCGCAGGCCGTAAATCAGGGGACGGATGTCGCATTCCTTCATGCCGGATTTGGTCTTGCGGATGGCGGGGATGGTTTCCCGGGCCATCATACGGTCGATGGCCGCGATGATCTTTTCCGCCTCTTCCTGCTCCCGGATGAGAATCTCGTATTCCGCCGCCTGCAGGCTGGCCATCAGCGCCGGGTGCCGGTCATCCACGGCCCGGGCCTCCTTGAGCGCCATCTCGGGCGGCATGGCCCGGTTCATTCGCTCGAGAAACTCCGCCTCGCCCACCGGCTCCGCCATTGTCACGTCCATGATTTCCCGGTCTCCGCAGGCGCCGGTGGCCAGGGCGGAGGCAAAAGTTACCAGAATATGGGGGTTGAAGCCCCGGGAATAGGCGACCGGCAGTCCGCTGCGCCGCAGCCCCCGCTGAACCGCCCGCTGGATATCCAGATGGCCGATATGCCTGATCCGTTCGTTTTTCTCAAATACGGCCAGCATCCGCATAGGCGCACACTCCCTTCATCCGCTGGATGCCGCATCCGTTGCATCCCTTCCGGCAGTCCCGGGTCACTTCGGCCCGCTCGCTCTTCTCCTTCTCCCGCCAAAGGAATGCCTTGGTGACCCCGCAGTCCAGAAAGTCCCATGGCAGGATCTCGTCCTTCTTCCGCTCCCGGTTGGCATAAAACGCGGGATCCAGCCCGATCTCTTCGAAGGCCTTCATCCATTCCTCGAACCGGAAGCATTCGCTCCACCCGTCCAGTACGCAGCCCCGCTCATACGCCCGCTTCAGCACCCGGCCCATCCGCCGGTCTCCCCGGGCAAAGCAGGCCTCCAGAAAACTCAGATGCGGCGCGTGCCAGTTATAGGTTACTCCCTTGATGGCCAGCGCCTTCCGGAGATACTCCTGCTTTTCGATTACGGCTGGAATTGTGTCCTGGGCAGCCCACTGGAAGGGTGTAAAGGGCTTGGGCACAAAAACGCTGACGCTGACGGTAACCCGGAGTCCCCGGGCCCGCTGTTCTTTCGGCACCCGGAAATACTCCGCCACCACCTTCCGGGCCAGATCCGCGATGCCGTCCAGATCGGCGTTGGTTTCCGTGGGCAGCCCGTCCATGAAATACAGCTTGACGCTGTTCCATCCTCCCTGGAAGGCGTCCCGGACCTTCCCGATCAGATCCTCCTCGGTGACGCCCTTGTTGATCACGTCCCGCATCCGCTGGGTGCCCGCCTCCGGGGCAAAGGTCAGGCTGCTTTTTTTGACCTGCTGGGTTTCCTCCAGGCTTTCTTTCAGCACCGAGTCGATCCGCAGGCTGGGCAGACTGATGGCGACCCGCTTGTCCTTCATCCGTTTCATCAGCTCCCGGATCAGTTCCGGCAGGCAGCTGTAGTCCCCGCTGGAAAGGCTGGTCAGGGAGATCTCCTCGAAGCCCGTAGCGGCCACCAGGGTTTCAGCCTGGCGAACCAGGGTCTCGAGGCTTCGCTCCCGAACCGGGCGATACAGCATCCCCGCCTGGCAGAACCGGCATCCCCTCGTGCATCCCCGCATGATTTCAAGCATGATCCGGTCGAACACCACTTCCGTGTAGGGAACCGGCAGGGTGTCCGGAAAATAGGCGTGTTCGAAGTCGGTCTCGTATCTTTTCCGGACGACGGCCGGCGCCTCCGGGCAATTGGGCCGGAAGCTGGCGATGGTTCCGTCCGGATGATAGGATACCTCGTACAGGGAGGGGACATAGACGCCTTCCAGACCGGCCAGCCGCTTCAGGCATTCCTCCCGCGAAAAGCCCTTCTCCTTCCGCTCCAGAATCACCCGGTTGACCTCCAGCGTCAGCTCCTCCCCGGCGCCGATCTCGAACAGGTCAAAGAAATCCGCCAGGGGCTCGGGGTTGGAAGCGCAGGGGCCGCCGGCGATGACGATGGGATCGTCTTCCCCCCGGTCCTTCGCCTCCAGGGGAATCCCGCCCAGCTCCAGCATCGCCAGGATGTTGGTGTAGCTCATCTCATACTGCAGCGTAAACCCGACCGCGTCAAAATCTTTCAGGGGTCGCCGGCTTTCCAGGGAAAAAAGGGGAACCCGGTTTTCCCGCATCAGGGCCAGCATGTCGGTCCAGGGCATGAAGCACCTCTCGCACAGGCTCCAGTCCTCGTTGTTGATCAGCCCGTAGAGAATCTTCAGCCCCAGGTGGCTCATGCCCACCTCGTATGTGTCCGGAAAGCAGAAGGCATAGTGCAGGGGCGTAGATTCCCATTCCTTGACGCGGGTGTTCATTTCCCCGCCGGTATACCGGGGGGCTTTCTGAACCTTCTCCAGCATCGCTTCGATCTTCTCGTTCAGATTATCCACTGTTTTCCTTCCCTCGCCTTTATTCGGTATGGTATTTCACCGGAGCGGCTGCCGGCTCGCGGCCAGGCCTGGCGCTCCGTTTCCCTGGTGCGAAAAAGCGGCCATGCAGGTTCGCTTTCCGCAGGGCTCGCCGTCTGCATTGTGCGGACTTCAGGGGATCAGCTCCTCCGCCGGCTCCGTCTCTTCCTCCTCTTCCGCCTCCGGCAGCGGAGGAAGCCCTTCGAGGCTTTCCAGCCCAAATCGGCTCAAAAACTCGTCGGTCGTTCCGAAAAGAATCGGCCGGCCGATGGTATCCTTCCGTCCCACCTCCCGGATCAGCCCCTTGTTCGTCAGGGACTGCAGGGAGTAGTCGCATTTGACGCCCCGGATCTGTTCGACCTCCGCCCGGGTCACCGGCTGCCGGTAAGCCACCACCGCCAGCGTCTCCATGGCCGCCTGGCTCAGATTCTGCTTCTGAACCGGCTGGAGCAGGCGCACCACGTCCTCCGCGTACAGGGGCCGGGTGGCCAGCTGGATTTTGTTTCCGAACCGCTTGATCAGAAATCCCCGCTGCTCGAAATCGTACTCGCTTTCCAGCTCCTCCAGGGCCTTCCGGACGCTCTTCTCGTCGGTTTCCAGGGCGCGGGCCAACTCCTTCTGGTCCACCGCGTCCCCTGCCACAAACAGGATCGCCTCGATCCGTCCCTTCAGATTTCCTTCCTCGCCGTTCAAAGGCCCGCTTCCTCTCTCTCCGTCTTTTCATCGGGTGCCCCGGTCTCCGCGCCCCCGGAATCCTTTTCCGCGGGTCTTCCCGCCTTCCGCTTCCGTTCCTTCTTCCATCGGACCGGCTTTTCCTCCGGGGTCTCCTCCGTCCTGGCCTTCCCGGCGATCAGCTCGATCTCGCCGTAGACTCCGGTCTGAACCGCGTGCATCCTTCCCAGCTTCAAAAGCTCCAGCACGGCCAGAAAAAAGGTGACCACCTCTTCCCGGGTGGGTGCCTCCGAAAAGGCCTCCTCGAAGCGGATCCGCCCCCTGGCCCGGATTTTTTTGATCAGGCTCAGCATGCATTCCTGAACCGTATGCTGATCCCGGTGGATGTCCCGGGGCGCGTAATGGTTGACGCCGGGTTCCTCGTCTTTTTCGGGCCGCCGCGCGAGAATCCGGCGGAAAGCTTCCTGCAGTCCCTCCAGCGTCAGCCCCGTCAGCTCCGTTTCCTGGGGCGGCAGCGGATATTCCTCCGGCAGCTTGGTAAAAACATGCCTCGCCGCCTCCTCAAATCCCCGCAGGCTTTCGGCGCTTTCCCGGAATCGCTTGTATTCTTCCAGCTTTCGGATCAGCTCCGTCTCGGGATCCTCCTCTCCCTCCTCGGGAGCCGGCGGCCTGGGAAGCATGGCCCGGCTCTTGATCTCGATCAGGGTCGCCGCCATGACGATGAACTCGCTGGCGTCCTCCATGTCCAGATCGGGCGCCTGGCGAACCGCCTCCAGGTACTGATCCGTAATCTCGCTGACAAAGATTTCCCGGATGTCGATCTTCGCCTTGTGCACCAGCGTCAGCAGAAGATCCAGCGGCCCGTCAAAATCCTTCAGCCGATAGGTTTTTTCCATCAATTCAGTCCCTTTTCTTTCATCGGAACCCGATGCCCCGCTTCCTGTCATGCGTTGCGGCGGTTCGCCCCGCTAATAAAGCAGATCCATGAAAAACCGCAGCACGTTCTGAAGGCAGAAATTGCAGACCCTGCTGAAGGCCGTGGACAGAATCCCGCTCAGGCATACAAACAGGAAGCCGAAATGGATGATCTGCATCGTTTGGGGGCTGAGATTCAGTTCCCCCCGGAAGAAAACTTCGTTTACCAGCCGGAACCCGTCCAGCGGCGGCACGGGAACCAGATTAAAGATCGCCAGAGAGATGTTGAAGGAGATCATGTCCACCAGGAACATCTGGAGATAGTCCACCACCTGCCCCCGCCACTGCCAGGAAAGGGCATACAGGAAGGAGGTCACCAGGAACAGGATCAGGTTTACGAAGATGCCGGCGAAGGAGACCAGGATCATGTCCCTCCGGCGGTTCCGCAGATTCCAGGGATTGACGGGAACGGGCCTGGCCCATCCGATCCCCAGGAAAAACATACAGATGGTGCCGATGGGATCCAGATGTTTCCGGGGATCCAGGCTCAGCCGCCCCATCCTTTTTGCCGTGGGATCCCCGCATTTCAGGGCGACGAAGCCGTGCCCGATCTCGTGAAGCATCAGGCTCAGCACCAGTGCGGCGATCATGAAGACGATCTCGATGACCGTCCCCAAAGGATCCCGCTGAAGGCCGGCCAGCCAGCCGGACAGATTTCTGAACATAGCTATTGACTCCTTTCCGGCCTGCTGCGCCCGTCCGCCGCCATGCCGGGATGCCCTGCGCGTTTCCTCCGCCACCGGAACCCTTCGCATCCGGGCGCCTTTCATTCCATGGACTTATGGCGTCCTTCTCAGTCCTCCAGCTTGATAATCGGCGCGATGGACAGCGCGAATTCCTTGACGCCGTAGGCCGTAAACTCGATGGAAATCCGGGCGTCGGCGCCGCTGCCGGTAATCTCCCGAACGACTCCCGCTCCGAATTTCCGGTGCAGCACCCGCTCTCCCGGCCGGAAAAGCCGCTGCAGGGCGCCGCCGGTTTCCTCGCGGGCCTTGCTGGGAACGAAGCCCTTGGTCACCCCGGGGATCCGGTCGAGTGTGGCCCCGTGCAGAGTCAGGTTCGGCTTGCCGATCTGGCTGACGGGCAGCGGCCTGCGCGGCTGCCGGGTCGGAAGTCCTCCGGGGGCGTTCTGGCTGCCCCGGGCGGAGACAGGCCTCCCGAAGGTCTCCGCCCTGCGGGAAGGCCATACTTCGTCCAGGAGCCGGGCCGGAATTTCGGTCAGGAAGCGGCTGCCGGGGTTATAGCTGGTCTGGTTGTAAAGGGAGCGCTGCCGCGCCCGGGAAAGATACAGGCGGCTCCGGGCCCGGGTAATCCCCACGTACATCAGGCGCCTCTCCTCCTCCAGCCGCTTTTCATCCATGAGGCTTCGGCTGCTGGGAAAGATGTTTTCCTCCAGCCCGGCGATGAACACCGTCGGAAACTCCAGCCCCTTGGCGGAATGGAGGGTCATCAGCGTGACGTACCCCCGTTCGTCCTCCTGCCGGTCCAGATCCGTAACCAGCGCCACGTTCTCCAGATAGCTTTCCAGCGTCGGATTTTCGCTCATCCGGACAAATTCCTGAACGGCGCCGCGGAATTCGTCGATATTCTCGACCCGGGCCCGGGCCTCGTCGGAATTCTCTTTGGCATACTGGGCCCGCAGGCCGGTTTTTTCGATCAGCTCGTCCACGAATTCTCCCAGAGGCATCATATCCTTCTGGGCGCTGAGCAGGGTCATCATCATGAAGAATTCCGTCACGCATTTCCGGGGCCGGCTTCCCAGGGACGGGGGCAGATCGCTCAGGGCGCTGTACAGCGGAATCCCGTTTCGCGCCGCGTGATCCGTCAGCTCCTGAACCGTGCTGTCTCCGATGGCCCGGCGGGGCACGTTCAGAATCCTCCGCAGGCTGATGTCGTCGGTGGGGTTGACGATGATCCGGAGATAGGCGATGATATCCTTGATTTCCTTCCGGTCGTAGAATTTCTGCCCGCCGAAAACCTTATAGGGAATGCCGGAGCGCATCAGCGTTTCCTCAAGAACGCGGCTTTGGGCGTTGGTGCGGTAGAGGATCGCCATGCCCCCCATCTTTTCGCCGCCCCGGCTCAGATTCCGGATGTTGTCGGCAATCCAGGCCGCCTCGTCCCGCTCGTCCTCCGCGGCGAAAAGCCGGATCTTCTCCCCCTCGCCGATCTGGGTCCACAGCTGCTTGACCATCCGGTCGCTGTTGTTGGCGATAACCTGGTTCGCCGCCGTCAGGATGGTTTCCGTGGAGCGGTAGTTCTGTTCCAGCTTGATGACCTTCGCGTCGGGATAATCCTTCTGGAAATCCAGAATGTTCCGGATATCCGCTCCACGCCATCCGTAGATGCTCTGGTCGTCGTCCCCGACGACGCAGAGATTCCGGCTCCGGTCCGTCAAAAGCCGCACCATTTCATACTGGGCCTTGTTGGTGTCCTGATATTCGTCCACCAGCACATAGCGGAAGCGGTTCCGATAGCTTTCCAGAACCGGAGGATGATCCGCCAGCAGCTCCAGCGTCCGGATCAGGAGATCATCGAAATCGAGGGCGTTCAGGCTCTTCAGCCGCTTCTCGTATTCGCCCATGATGTCGTGGATCAGCTGGTTCCGGTGGTCCCTGGGGGTCTGGGCATACCATTCGTCCGACGACATCAGACGGTTCTTTGCGTCGCTGATCTTTCCCTTGACCTCCCGGATGGGGATGTATTTGTCGTCGATATTCAGCTTTTTCAGAATTTCCTTCAGCACCGAGCTCTGGTCGTCGTCGTCATAGATGACGAAGGAGCGCTGATACCCCAGCTTTTCGATATCCCTCCGCAGAATCCGGGCGCAGGTGGAGTGAAAGGTGCTGATCCAGGCCTGTTCGCTCGCTTCCTGCCCGACCAGCGCGGCGATTCTTTCCTTCATCTCCTTCGCCGCCTTGTTGGTAAAGGTCAGCGCAAGAATCGCCGCCGCGGGCACGCCGTGGTCGATCAGGTTGGCAACCCGATAGGTCAGGGCCCGGGTTTTGCCGCTCCCCGCCCCCGCAAGAATCAGAACCGGGCCCTCCAGGGTCTCCACCGCCATCCGTTGTTCCTTGTTCAATCCGGAATAATCCATGCTTTTCCTCAATCTTTCTGTTCTTCCTTGGCCATCCGGGCAAAAACCCGGTCGTATCCGTCCGCTCCGTAGCTCAGGGAGCGGTTCACGCGGGAGATCGTCGCGCTGGAGGCGCCGGTTTCCTCGGCGATTTTCTGGTATGTTTCCCTGTGCCGCAGAAGATACGCCACCTCCAGCCGCTGGGCGATGCTGCGGATCTCCGGAATGGTACAGAGGTCTTCAAAAAAGCGGTAGGCGTCCTCCTCGGTTTCCAGCGCCAGTACCGCTTTCATGAGCCTGTCCGTCTGCTTGTTGCGTATCTTCGGCTGAAACATCTTTCTCCCTCCGGTCAAGGCAATTTCGCGCTTTACCTTGCGAAAATATCATACACCCAAAACAGCGGAAAGACAAATTAAAAAAGGTTTACAAACGGGGAATGCGGGCACAGGGGCGGAACGGGATAAACGCTGTTCGCAAGGGAGCGTCTTTCCCCTCTGGCCGCCTTCACCGTCCGCGCCAATGGGCCATCGAAGCAGGCGCGAAGGAGCGGAAATGAAGCAGGCGGCCTCCATCCGGAAACCGCCTGCCCGAGTATCTGTTAAACATTGAAGAGCAGCTGGTCATAGGTCGGGAAGGGCCATGCCTTCTTATCCGTAATCTTTTCCAGCCCGTCGGAATACTTCCGAAGCCTTCCCATCGCCGGCAGCACCGTGTCCCGCATATACGTGGCGTAAGCCAGGGGATCCTCCCCGCCGGGCCGTGCCTTCAGGGCCTCCTCCAGGGCGGTGATGCTGTCGCTGAGCCCGTCGCATCCCTCGCACAGCTCCCGCAGCAGATGATCCGCCGCCCCGCGGCCCAGGCGGCTGTCGTATTCCCGGATCCGGGCGCCGGCTTCCGCCACCTCCCCGGTATACCGGATGACCGCCGGGCGGATCTCGCGCCGGGCCATCATCAGCATGGTTCTCGCCTCGATGTTGATCATCTTGGCGTAAGCGTCCAGCCCGATATCCCGGCGGGAGCGCAGCTCGCTCTCCGTGAGCACCCGATGGGTCTCAAACAGGCGGATGTTTTTCTCCGCCGTATAGCAGGGCAGCGCGTCCACCGCCGTGTCCAGCCGCAGCAGGCCCCGGCGTTCCGCCTCCTCCGCCCATTCCGGCGCGTAGTTGTTGCCGTTGAAGATGATCCGCCTGTGTTCCCGGATCGTCCGGACGATCAGATCGTGAAGGGTTTCCTGGAAGTTTTCCGCCCCCTCCAGCTCCTCGGCGAACTGGCGCAGGCTCTCCGCCACGATGGTGTTGAGCACCACGTTGGCCGTGGCGATGGAGGCGCTGGAGCCGACGGAGCGGAACTCAAACTTGTTCCCGGTAAAGGCGAAGGGCGACGTCCGGTTCCGGTCGGTGGTATCCTTCGGGAATTTCGGCAGCATATGGACGCCGATGGTCATCTCGGATTTTTCCCTGCCGTTGTAAACCGTCCCGCTTTCGATGGCCTCCAGAATGTCCGTCAGCTCGTCTCCCAGGAAGATGCTGATAATCGCCGGGGGCGCCTCGAATCCCCCGAGCCGGTGGTCGTTGCCCGCGCCGGCGACGGAAGCCCGGAGCAGATCCTGGTTTTCGTCCACCGCCTTGATGACGCTCATCAGGAACAGCAGAAACTGGGCGCTCTCGTGGGGGCTGTCCCCGGGCTCCAGCAGGTTGTATCCCGTGTTCGTTGCCAGGGACCAGTTGTTGTGCTTCCCGCTGCCGTTGACCCCCTGAAAGGGTTTCTCGTTCAGCAGGCACATCAGGCCATGCCGCCCGGCCACCTTTTTCATGATTTCCATCGTCAGCTGGTTATGGTCGCAGGCCACGTTGGCGATGCTGTAAATCGGGGCCATCTCGTGCTGGGCCGGGGCGGTTTCATTATGCTCCGTCTTCGCCAGCACCCCCAGCTTCCACAATTCCTCGTTCAGCTCCGTCATGAACGCCTGGACCCGGGGCTTGATGGTGCCGAAGAAATGATCCCCCAGCTCCTGCCCCTTGGGCGGCATGGAGCCGAAAAGGGTCCGCCCGGCGAAAATCAGATCGCTTCGCCGGTCATAGGCTTCCTTGTCGACCAGAAAATATTCCTGCTCCGGCCCCACCATGGGGATCACCCTCGTGGCGTCCATCCGGCCGAAAAGCCGCAGAATCCGGACCGCCTGCAGGCTGACCGCCTCCATCGAGCGCAGCAGCGGGGTTTTCTTGTCCAGCGCCTCCCCGCTGTAGGAGCAGTAGGCCGTCGGAATGCAGAGCGTATGATCCTTGATGAAGGCATAGGAGGTCGGATCCCAGGCCGTATATCCCCGGGCCTCGAATGTGGACCGGAGGCCGCCGCTGGGCAGGCTGCTGGCGTCCGCCTCGCCGCGGACCAGCTCCTTCCCGCTGAATTCGCTGATAACCCTTCCCCCAGGAACCGGGGTAATGAAGGCGTCATGCTTTTCCGCGGTGACGCTGTTGAGGGGCTGGAACCAGTGGGTATAATGGGTGGCTCCCCGCTCCAGGGCCCAGTCCTTCATGGCGTTGGCCACGACGCTGGCTACCTGGGGATCCAGGCGCCGGCCGTCGTCGATGGTTTTGTGCAGGGCCCGGTAGGTCTCCTTCGGCAGCCGCTCCCGCATGACAAAATCGTTAAAGACGTTGATCCCGAATTGTTCGTTCATCGCCGCCATCGGGCATCCCTCCTTCCGCCTGAAAACGGAAAACAGTTTAAAAGAACCCTCCGCTTTTGTCAAGCTTCGATCGCTCCGGTTGGGTGCGTACACGCTCGGCCGGCCGGGAGCAGGAAGTGCTTCGTCCCACCCTCATGAAAAACCCCCGGGATTGCTCCCGGGGAGGAAAACCGAAGGTTTATTTGATGACCTTCAGCGCTTTCCGGTCCACCGTCAGCGCGACAAAGATCAGGAACACGATGCCCTTGATCAGCTGCTGGGGGGTGGAGTCGAAGCCCATAATGGTCAGGCCGCTGTCCAGCACGAAATACATCATCATGCCGCAGACGATGTTGGAAAAACGAACCTTCGCGCCGCCGGTAATCGGCAGCCCGCCCAGAACCAGACCGATCAGGATCTGGGTTTCCAGCTGGTTGCCGGCGGTGGCGGTGATGGAGCCGACCTTGATCACGTTGATAAAGGAGGCCAGCCCGGTCAGAGCTCCCGCGGCCACGAAGGTCAGGAACTTGACCCGGTTGGTCCGGACCCCGGAGAAGCGGGCGGCGGTTTCGCCGGAGCCCACCGCCTTCACATCGTTCCCGACCCGGGTGAAGCGGAACAGGAAAAACGCGCAGGCCAGCACAATCAGGGTAATCAGCATCTTCAGCCCGAAGGAGAAGCCTCCGATTTCGAAGAATTCGATGCCGTCAAAGGAGGTGATGGCCTTGCTGGCGGGGATAGCGCTCTCCGTCGTCAGATACGCGCAGATTCCCCGGAACAGATACATGGTACAGATGGTAACGATGAAGCTGGCCAGCTTGAATTTCACGTGGAAGAAGCCGTTGATGGCCCCGATGGCCGCACCGCAGAGGATGCCCGTAATGATGGCAAGGGGCACCGCCAGGGGGGAATCCATCTGGGAAATCAGCGCGATCACGCAGCTGCAGACGCCCAAAGTGGATCCTTCCGTAAAATCAATGGAGCCCAGGGTCATGATAAAGAAGACGCCGGTGGCCGCGATCATGGGAGCGTAAACCTGTCCCAGCAGCAGCCGGATTTTCTTGGGGGTCAGCATCCGGCCCTCCGTCAGCGCGTTCATGACCAACAGCATAAGGACCAGGCTGATAATCGGAACCAGGCCCCGGAAGGTGTCGCTCCGCAGGAAGGTCTGGATTTTGGAAGGCTGGCGTTCCGCCTTGACTGTTTTTTCCATATGCTTTTTCCCTCCTCAGACCATTTTCGCGATGAGGGTTTCCTCATCCAGATCGGGGCTGCGCAGGAATTCGCCGCTGATCTTCCCGTCCCGGATGATCAGAATCCGGTCGCTCATTCCCATCAGCTCGGGCAGCTCCTCGGAAATCATGATGATGCTCCGCCCCTGCTTCTTCAGTTCCTGCATCAGAGCGTAAATCGCCTGCTTCACCTTCACGTCGATGCCCCGGGTCGGGGAATCCAGCACCAGGATGTCGGAATCCTTGCCGATCCACCGGGCCAGCACCACCTTCTGCTTGTTTCCGCCGGACAGGTCGGAAACGAACTGCCCCGTATGCTGCATCTTGGTCTGCATCTGCTTTGCAAATTTGTCGGCGAAGCTGTCCAGCTCCTTCTTTCGGATCAGCTTTCCGTGGGCCAGATCCTCAAGGGAGGGCAAAACGATGTTGTTCCGGATGGTTTCGTTGACGATGATGGATTCATTGTCCCGGTCCTTGGAGGTATAGGCAATGGAATGGCTGATAGCGGTGGGAATATCGTTGATCTCCGTCCCGTCCGCCAGGCTGACCCTTCCCTGCCGGTCCCAGCTGGCGCCGAAAACCGCCTTGCCGATCTCGTGCATGCCGCTTTCGCTGAGCCCGCCGAAGCCCAGGATTTCGCCCCGGTGCAGCTCGAAGCTGATGCCCTCAATCATGCCGGGAACCGTCAGTTTCTCCGCCCGGAGCACCACCTCATCCGAAATCGGCTCCCCGTAATCCGTCCGGTAATAGGCGGTGCCGATTTCCCGGCCCACCATCAGCCGCTTCAGATCGTCCTCCGTCACATCTCTGCTCCGGACGGTGTCGATGTATTCCCCGTCCCGAAGGATGGAGATGGTATCCGTATGGGCCAGCACCTCCTGAAGGTCATGGCTGATGAAGATCACCGTCCGCCCGTCGTCCCGGGTCTTGTCCATGATCTTGTACAGCTCCATCCGCCCGTCCTGGCTCAAAGCGGTGGTGGTTTCGTCGACAATCAGGATCTTCGGCTTCATATAGGTGGCTTTGACGATCTCCACCAGCTTCCGGTCTTCGAAATTGTAATGGTCGATCATCATGCCGGCCTTGATCCGGCCAAAGCCGTATTCGTCCAGCAGCTTCTGCGCTTCCCGGTTCATGGCGGGGGTGTTCTTGATCCCGTGGTTCATGAAGGGCTTTTCATGGCCCAGGAAGATATTCTCCGCCACCGTCAGCCCCGACAGGGTGCCCGTCTCCTGAACGATGATGGCGACCCCCGCGTCGTTAGCCTCCACCTGGTTGCGGACATGAAGCTCCTGCCCGTCCAGATTGAAGGTGCCCCCGCCGATGGTATAAATGCCGCACAGCATCTGGGAAAAGGTGCTCTTGCCGGAGCCGTTCTCCCCGATGAGCCCCCGGATTTCACCCCTCGCAAGCGTCAGGGATACGTCCTTGACCGCGTGGGTCAGGCCAAAACGCTTGTCAATATGCTCCGCCCGGAGCAAAATGTTGTTTTCCATTCCGCTCCCCTCCTTACTTGACGACGGCGCCCTTGGAGGCCCGGGCCGTCAGCGCTACGATCATCAGCAGGGCCGCCCCGGTGATCACATTCTGGATCGTGGTGGGCGCGCCCAGGGCGATAAACCCGTTGAAGATGATGGAAATGATAAACTCACCCACGACGATGGCCGTGATGGGCGTTCCGTATTTCCGGAAGGCGACGCCAAAGAAGGTTCCCATCAGGGGCTTGAAGTTCCGGCTCATGGTGCTCATGCCCGTCAGAGCGGTCATGGTGGTGCCGTAGGAAACCGTCAGGATCGCCATGATGCCGACAAAGAAATGCAGCAGGATGAATCCGATCCATTTATATTTCCTGACGTTGATGCCCATGTTTTTGGCCGTAAACTCATTGCTGCCGATAGCGTTGCAATAGGTTCCGACCTTCGTATAGTTCAGGATGAACCACATCAGTGCGAAGGCCAGCGCCGCAAGAATCAGGCTTCCGGGAGGCGCGCTGAAGAACCGGTAGGCCGGATCCAGGGTCTGCTTGCTGCCGCCGGCGGCGAAAACCGCGACGCTTTCGAAAATCAGCATCAGGCCTACGGTAACGATCATGGAGGGAACCTGCAGCGAATTATAAAGGAAGCCGATCAGGGTTCCGATCAACGTCGCGCAGGCAAGGGTTCCCAGAATAAAGCCGGCGTATCCGAACTGCTTGGAGCAGATTACGCCCACGATTGAGGAAAGTACAACGTTGGCGCCGATGGCGAAATCAAACAGCCCCATGACGACAATGAAATAAAGCCCGCATCCGCCTACGGCGTAGATGATAGAGCTCTGCAGATAGCTCAGCAGATTGTCCGGGCTTCCGAAATTCCCCGGAGTCAGAATTTTAAATACGGCATAGAAGAAAACCGTCATCGCGGCCAGCAGCAGGAAGCCGTAATACCTTGTCGTCTTCAGCCGGGCAAGCTTTTCCTTCATAGGCGCTCCGTCCTTTTCAGCTTTTTCAGAATCGCAGAATGGGACCGGCCGCAAAGGCCGGCCCCATTCTGTTCAGGAACAGGGAAAGAAATTACTTGGCGTGGCGGGTAACGACGTCCGCAACGGACAACTGGGCGCACCTGGCGGCCAGATCGTCGTAGCTCAGCCCGGCCAGTTCCTTGATTTCGTCCGCGGTGTAGGGCAGCTGATCGCCGGTGAAATACTGGGCGTAGGCCGCGTAATCCTCGGAGGAAGCAACGAACATGTAGGGGAAGGTCATGTCATAGAAGCCTTCGGTGGAAACCGGATAGTTGCCCTTGATGGCGTTGTAAACCAGCAGGAAGGCGAAGAAGGGATCGGCGTAGTGTCCGCCGGATTCGGCAGCCATGCCGCCGGAGGCCAGCTGGGCATCCAGATCCGCCAGGAAGTCGGTGGAGACGACGGCGATCTTGCCGGTCAGTCCCTTGCCCTCGATGCCGGCCAGGGCGCCCACCAGGGTGTCGCCGCCGCCGCCCGCAACGATCAGAGCGTCAATGTCGGGATTCGCGTCAATGATGGCTTCCGCGGTGGCGCGGCCGGTGTCCGTGGTGGTTCCGCCGTACTGGGGCTCCAGCAGGACCGCGGGATCATCGGGATGAGCGGTGTTCCAGGCTTCCAGGCCGGCCTTGTAGCCTTCCCAGCGGCCCAGGAAGGTGGCGTCGCCGGGCTCCCAGGCTTCCAGAGCGATCTTGCGGCAGCCCTTGTCTTCCGTCAGAATCCGGACCAGCTCCTTGCCGTTGTCGAACTCGGATTCATGCACGGCGCCCACATAGTACTTGGAGGCGCTGGCCTGGGCATATTCTTCCGGGTTGTCATCCTTGTTGATGATGCGGAAGAACTGGGCCACATAAACCTCGTTCTCGTCGCAGGTCTTGATAACGCTGCTCATTTCGGCGGAGGCGGAGTTGCAGATGATGATGCCGTCGCAGTCCGCCATGGCCAGCTGTTCCGCGCTGGCGGTGACCTTTTCGGAAATGTGGGCCTGGTCAACATACACAACCTCAACCCCCAGGGCGTCGGCCGCGGCGTCGATCATGCGCTTGCATCCGCTGCCCAGGGTATCGGTGGAGCTCCAGATGGAGACGCCGATCTTGATCTTCTTTTCGTCGGCGGTCGCTCCGGCGGCCAGGCCGCACAGAAGACACAGGGACAGTACCAGAGCCAGGATTCTCTTCATGGGTTTGTCACTCCTTTTCATGATTTCCCGGGGTTACCCGCCGGGGTGATTGGCAATATCTTACAATATTCCGACCGTTTTCTCAATCTTTTTCCTGTTCAACTTCTTTTTCCGTTTGTTCAAATTTTACTCCTTGACCTTCTTGGTCTTTCTCCTTCCGGAGTAGCTGACCACCTCCCGCTGGATCACGATGAACAGCAGCAGCAGGCCGCCCGTGGCGATCTTGCCCCACCAGGAGGACAGGGTGCCGTTGAAATTGATAATGGCCGGAATAACGGATTTCAGCAGCACGCCGAACATGGTCCCAATCATGTAGCCGACGCCGCCGGTCAGGAGCGTGCCGCCGATAACGGCGCTGGAGATGACCTCCAGTTCGCCGCCCAGCAGGGACATATTCCATCCGGATTTGACGACCAGCACATAGGCGATCCCCGCCAGCGCGGAGCAGAAGCCGTTGATGGCATAAACCGCGATCTTGGTCTTCCCCACCGGCAGACCCATCAGCCGGGCGCTGGTTTCATTTCCGCCGATGGCGTAGATGTTCCGGCCGAAGCGGGTGTGCTGCATGACGATGACCCCCAGCACGATCATGACCAGGAAGATGATCACCGTCAGGTTGATGTTGGTAATCGGTTTGATCTTCACCCATTCCCCGTTGTCAAGATGATACAGGGTAATCTTGAACTTCGCCATGCTGTCGATCATGGGATGGTTCATGCTGATGGATTCCCGGGAAATCAGGCTGCAGATGCCCCGGGCCAGGAAGTTCCCCGTCAGCGTCATGATGAAGGGGGGAACGTTCAGATAGTGGATGCCCGCCCCCATCAGGGCGCCCAGGGCGACGCCCATGAGCAGGGAAACGGGAATCGTAATGGCGGGGGAAATGCCCATCTTCTCGTAGCCGAAGGCGATGATCATGCCCGTCAGGGAGGCGACGGAGGCGACGGAAAGGTCGATGCCCCCGGTGATCAGCACCATCGTCATACCGACGGCGGAGATGCCGTAATAGGCGTTGTCCGTAAAGAAGTTGACGAAGGTCCGCAATGTGGTAAACCCGATGGCGCCGTAGCGGATGGCGCCGTAGGCATAGATGATCAGGAAGATGATGACCGTCGCGTAAACCATGACGTATTTGGGATTCATCATCCGGCTGATCAGGCTCTGCCTTTTCCGTGTCGCTTCGCTCATTTCATCGCGCCTCCTTTCGCAAGGGCTCTGGCTTCGGCCCGCTTGCCCATCCAGACCCGGACGGGTTCGGACTGCAGCACGATCACCACCGCGATGATCAGCGCCTTGAAAGCCATGGTCGCGTCCGCGGAGATGCCGAAGTAGTAAACGAAAGTCACGATGGTCCGGATAATGATGGAACCGATGATGGTCCCCGTCATGGAGAACTTGCCGCCGGTCATGCTGGTTCCGCCGATGACGACCGCCAGAATGGCGTCGGTTTCATAGTTCAGCCCGGCGTTGTTGGAGTCGTTGGACATGATCCGGCTGGAATAGATCAGCCCGGAAATGCCGCTGAGCAGCCCCGTCAGGGCGAAAACGATCATGATGACCATCCGGGCGTTGATGCCGCTGAGCCGGGAGGCGCTGGCGTTGATGCCGACAGATTCGACGAAGGTGCCGAAGGCGGTTTTCCGGACGAAGATCATCATCGCCGCCACGACAACGATCGTGATCAGGATCGGCGTAGGCAAAAGCAGCGCGCTCCCCTGCCCGATCCACCGGAAGGGAGAGAACAGGGTCGTGAACTGTTTCCCGTTGGTGGTGATCTGGGCGATGCCCCGCCCGGAGATCATCAGAATCAGCGTCGCGATAATCGGCTGCAGTTTCAGGTGCCCGACCAGCACCCCGTTAAACAGCCCCATCAGCAGGCAGACCGCCAGCGGAACCAGAATCACCAGGATAAAGGGTGTAATGGAATAATCCCCGGGGGTGGGATACTGGATCACGTCCCACCGCATCAGCTTCAGCGCCAGCGCGCCGGACACCGCCACCAGGGCGCCCACGGAAAGGTCGGTTCCGCCCAGGGCGATGACCATCGTCATGCCCATGCCGATGATGGTGATCTCGGCGGAGCGGTTGATGATGTCGATGAGGTTGCCGTAAAGCATCCGGGTGGACGGCTGATAGCTGATAGAGAAAAAGTCCGGCCGAACGATCAGGCATACGATCAGGATCAGAATCTCCGCGATAACCGCCCAGGTAATCTTGGACCGCATCATGGACCCGAAGTTCATGTTCTTCCCCTGCAGGCTCATAAGCCACGCCGCCAGGCACAGCACCACTCCGCCCAGCAGCAACCAGGTTTTGAGCCCGAAGGCGGTGCGCATCCGCCCGACCTGGCCGAAGCCTCCGGAGAAGACCGCGTCAAAGGGTTCTCCCGCCGGCGCGGCTGCAGCCGCATCCGTCCCGGGGGCCTCGGCGGTCACCGGGGGAACCTCCGTTCCTTCCGCCGCCTTGGAGCCTTCTGTCCCCGCTTGGGCGGTGCCCCCGCTGTCCCGGCCGCTGACAAGGGCGCGGATTTTTTCGTTGAATCCGGCCCGAACGGCGGATTCATCCCCGTTCAACAGGGTTTCCTCGATCATTCCCTCCGTAAAGCTGATCTGCCAGGTGTCATAAATCCGGTTCTGAATATCGCAGACCTGCACAAAGCAGATGATCCCGGCGATGAGCAGCAAGGCGCCCGCGATCAGGGGAATCAGGATTTTCTTTTTCATGCGCTCGCCCCTCCTTCCGCGCCTTCCGCGATAATCTGCAGAATCCGGCTCTGGGTTGTGTTGTCAAAAGGACCTTCCAGCTCTCCGGCCTTCCGGCCGTCCCGCATGATCACGATCCGGTTGGAGCAGCGGATAACCTCCTCCAGCTCTGAGGAAATGAACATGACGGAAACTCCGTTCCCGCACATCTCGATCATCAGCCGCTGGATTTCCGCCTTGGCGCCGACGTCGATGCCGCGCGTGGGCTCGTCGAGAATCAGCAGCTCCGGATTCGTCGCCATCCACCGGGCCAGAATGACCTTCTGCTGGTTCCCGCCGGAAAGCTCGCCGATCTTCTTCTCCGCGTCGGGCGTGGCGACGCCGAGGGCCTTGATGTATTTGTCCGCCAGCTCGTTCTGTTCCTGCCGGCTCAGGGGATGCAGGAAGCCCCGCTTCGCCTGAACGGCCAGGGAAATGTTCTCCCGGATGGAAAGATCGCCGATGATGCCGTCCCGCTTCCGGTCCTCCGGGCAGAAGGCGATGCCCTTCTGAATGGCGTCGAAGGGTTTCCGGATGTCCGCGGTTTTCCCGTCGATCTCGATTTTCCCCTGGCTGATCCGGTTGGATCCGAAGATCATCTCGGCTGTTTCGGTTCTTCCGGAGCCCAACAGCCCCGCGAAGCCGAGCAGCTCGCCCTTCCGGATCTTCAGGGAAATGTCCGAAACGGGTCCCGGCGCGCCGATGTCCTCGGCGTTCATGAGGACCGGCGCTCCGGCGTCCAGCTCCGCCGGGTGCAGGTCGAAGATGACCTCCATGTCCTTGCCGACCATCTTCGTAACCAGCTCCAGCTTGCTGATTTCCCCGATATCATACGTGCCCACCAGTTTCCCGTTCCGCAGGATCGTCATCCGGTCGGAAATGGCGTAAATCTGATCCAGGAAGTGGGTAATAAAGATGATGCCCATCCCCTGCTTCTTCAGCTCCCGCATGACGTTGAACAGCAGCTGCACCTCGTTCTCGTCCAGCGAGGAGGTGGGCTCGTCCAGAATCAGTATCTTGGATTTGATGTTCACCGCCCGGGCGATGGAAACCATCTGCTGGATGGCGGTGGAATAATAGGACAGGGGCCGGGTCACGTCGATGTCCAGATGAAACCGCTTCATCAGCTCCTGGGCCTTGGCGTTGATGACCTTGTGCTTGAATTCCTTCCGGCCGACGAAGATGTTCTCCGCTACCGTCAGGTTGGGACAAAGGTTGATCTCCTGGAACACCGTCGCGATGCCCATGTCGATAGCGTCCTGGGGGCCGGTCGGGCGGATTTCCTTCCCGTCCAGCACAATGGTGCCCTTATCTTTATGATTGACTCCCGTCAGACATTTGATCAGCGTCGATTTTCCGGCGCCGTTTTCCCCGAGCAGGGCGTGAACCTCCCCCGCCCGCAGGAAGAAATCCACCCCGTCCAGCGCCTTGACGCCGGGAAACTGGATTTCGATTCCCTTCATCTCCAATATATTTTCAGCCAAATTTCTTCCTCCTCATCGTCTCCCGCGCGGCGCCCCTGCTCTCCGGGAACCCCTGCCGGATTTCATGGGGCTTCCGTCCTTTTCATAAAAGGCAGGGCGGCGGAAACCGCCGCCCTGCCTCGGTGTTGCGGGAAATCATTCCTTGCGGTTCGATTCTCCGGAACGTCTCAGGGATTAATACTGCCGCTCGCTGATGACGTCGCCCGCCAGCACGGAGACGGTGCCTTCAACCTGGATGCCGCCGACGCAGTCATACACGCCCTCTTCGGGATGCACGACGGTCTTGTCGAACTTCTCGCCGGCTTCCAGCTTCTCGATGGTCTCGACGACGAAGGGACCGTACAGGGGGTTGCACTCAACCGTGCAGTTCATGTCGCCCGCCACGATGGCGTCGAAGGCGGCCTTCACGGAGTCGCAGCCAACGATGATGATGTCCTTGCCGGGAACCTTGCCGGCGGCCTTGATGGCGTCGATGGCGCCCAGGGCCATGTCGTCGTTCTGCGCGATCAGAACGTCGATCTTGTCATAGGACTTCAGCCAGGTTTCCATCAGGGCCTGACCTTCGGCGCGGGTGAAGTTACCGGTCTGCTGGGCAATGACCTTCATGAAGGGATAGTCCTTGATGGCGGCCAGGTTGCCTTCGGTCCGGCCAACCTGCGCGTCGGCGCCGGTGGTGCCTTCCATGATGACGACATTGATTTCTTCCTTGTCGCGGCCAAGGCTCTTCAGATATTCGCCGGCCCACTGCACCTGGCGGCGGCCTTCCAGCGGGAAGTCTCCGCCGAAGGCGGCGACGTAGTCGATCTTGTCAGCGCAGTCCGGAATCCGGTCCAGCAGGATCAGCGGGATTTCCGCTTCGTTGACTTCCGCCAGCACTTCATCCCAGCCGGAGGTCACAACGCCGGTGAACAGGATGTAGTCAACGCCCTGGGTGATGAAGTTGCGCAGCGCGGTGATCTGGTTCTCCTGCTTCTGCTGCCCGTCGGAATAGACGAACGTCCAGCCTTCATGGCCCTCGATGGCCTTGGTCACGCTGTCGGTGTTGGCGGTCCGCCAGTCGGATTCCTGGCCGATCTGGGAGAAGGCGATCGTCAGCGCGGAAGCGCCGGTCACCATACACAGCACCAGAGCCAGCGCCACAACCAGAGTCAACAGTTTCTTCATAGTGGGGTTCCTCCTTCTTTTTTGACCGGTTTCTCCCGGTCTCTTTGTCCGTATTCTATGCCTCTTCTGTCAAAAAGAAAATACACTCCCGTTTTGCGGGGGGTGCAAATTCATTGCTGAAATTTTTTGGACCGCCGCCCTGTTTATGACAGAATTGTTAACCCGGTTCGTTATTGTTACGATCCGGTGGATTTTTTTCCAAAAGAACCTTCCGGTTATTTCTGATGCCGGCTCCGGTATTCCCCGGGGGTCATGCCGGTGTTTTTCTTGAAAAGGTAGCTGAAATAGTGGGCGTCGTTGTATCCGACCTCCAGGGCGATCTGGGAGCTGCGCTTGTCCGTCTCCCGCAGCAGCTCCTTGGCTTTCTCCAGCCGCAGCCCCGTCAGAAACTCCGTGAAGGTTCTCCCGCTCTCCTGCGCGAAAACGGTGGAAAACCGGCTGTTGCTCATGCCGACGTACTCCGCCACGTCCTGAAGCATCAGATTGTTGTCCGTAAACCGGTCCGCCAGGAAAAGCTTGGCCTTGGCCGTAATGATGGCCGCGCTCCGCTCCCCGCTTCCCTCGTTAAATTCCCGTACGCCGACGATCGTGGCCTCCGTCCGGTGCTGATCCGTCAGCACGTGGCGGATATGCCGCGCGCTCTGCAGGCTTTTGACGATGTTTTCCGGCCCGTCGACAATTTCCCCGATGCTGACGCGAATGTCCGTGCATTCCGCCCGCTCCAGCTCCTTGACGATGGAGGAGGCGAAGGCATAGGCCCGCTCCTCGGTGTCCCGTTCCTGATTCCCGAGAACGAGAATCCGGGCCCCGACCCGGCTTTTGACGGCAAAAACGATGCCGCCGCTGCTCTCCGCCAGCTCCGAAAGGGCGTTGTACCCCTTCTCCGCCGGCTCGAAAGCAGCGTCGATCACCGCGTATCGGGGCGCGGCGATATTGACCCCCATGGCCCGCAGCTGCTCGACGACGCCCCGCTTGTCCGCGGCCGCCGTGTCCTCGGAATAAAGCGCGCCCAGCAGCGTCTCCGTCAGGAAGGCCTGGCTGTTTTCCAGCCGGATGCGGATCCGGTCGTTCCGCTCCTTCTCCTGCCGCGCGCTCTTCATCTCCTCGCTGACCTTGTCCAGCGTCTGGCGAAGCTCCTCCGCCGTTACCGGCTTGAGCATGTATTCCTTGACGCCCAGCTTGATCCCTTCCCGGGCGTATTCGAACTCATCGTATCCGCTGAGGATGATGATCCCGATCCAGGGCATCTGGCTGCGGATCGCCCGGCAAAGCTCCATCCCGTCCATGAAGGGCATCCGGATATCGGTAATGACGATGTCCGGATTCGTATCCCGGATCATGGGCAGGGCCATTTCCCCGTCCGGTGCCTCCCCGACCAGCTGATACCCCGTTTCCTCCCAGGGAAAGGAGGTTCGGATTCCTTCCCGAACGGCGATCTCGTCATCGACCAGAAATACCTTGATCATCTTTTTCCATCCTTTCCCGCGTTCCGCATATACCTCGTTCTCCGAAGCGTCTCTGTCATCGCGGCCGTCCCTGTGAGGCGAACCTGCCTCGAGGCTTCCTTTTCAGCAGGGCAGCCCGGTCCGTCTCTCCGGACCTTCCTGATGGTTTTACCGGGGCAGCGAGAGTCCGTCCTGGGTTTCCCGCTCGTTCCTGATCTCTTCCTCCGACCTGCAGGGAACGCGGAAGCTGACCGTGGTTCCCTCGGGGCCGCTGCTAATCCGCAGCCCCTCCGGCTCGTTATAATACAGCCGCAGCCGTAAATTGACATTGACCAGCCCGAAGCCGGAGGTGCCCGCTCCGACGGCCGGCGCGTCCCGGGTAATCCTCTCCCGCAGCTCCGCCAGGGTCTCCGGGCTCATGCCCTTCCCCGTGTCTTTCACGGTGAAAAGCAGCTCGTCCCCCTGTTTGATCCCGCTGACCCGGATTTTGCCCCCGCCCCGCCGGAATTTGATTCCGTGATACAGAGCGTTTTCGACCAGCGGCTGCAGCAGCAGCTTCAGCATATAATACCGCCCGATCTCGTCCGGAATGTCGATCTCGTAATCCAGAATATCGCTGTATCGGGTTTTCTGTATGCTCAGATAGCCGGCAATGTGCTTCTTCTCCTGGCTGATGGGGATCCAGTCCGCCCCGGAGCTGAGGCTGATCCGGAAAAAGTCGCTCAGCGAACGGATCAGATGGATGACTTCCTCCTGGTTGCCCGCCTCCGCCTTCCATACGATGGTGTCCAGCGTGTTGTAAAGAAAGTGCGGGTTAATCTGGGCCTGCAGCGTGCGCATCTCCGCCTTCTTCAGGTTTCTTTCGGCCCGGACTCGCTGCTGCATCATGTATTCCAGGTTGTCCGCCATGATGTTGACCTCGCCCGTCAGCTTCCACAGCTCCTCGACCTGGGTCAGCGGCAGCCGGGCGCTCATGTCGCCGCCCGCCAGCCGCGCCGTCACTTTCTCGAGCCGCTCGATCGGCTCCCGGATAAACTTCTCCGTCTGTTTCCGATATCGGTCCGCTTCAAACAGGCCAAAGCACAGCAGGATGATTTCCACCACGCCCCAGATAGCCGCGACCCGGATCATGCGGGAGGCGTCCCGCCCGTTGGCCTCCACCGCGCGGGTGATGGAATCGTTCAGCATGCTGTTGACCAGGTCGGCCACGCCCCGGATTTCCTTCAGGATGCCTTCGTTTTCGACCACCGGCGCGCCGTTTTCGACGTTGGTCTCGATCTGGGAAACATACTGATGCATGGTTTCCATCGTGCGCCCGGCGATGGTCAGCTCCAGCCGCCGGTCTTCCGGAACCTCCCCGGTAATCCGGGCCAGGGTGTCTTCTACCTCGCCCATCATCTCCCATACGCCGCTTTCCGCCATCGTCGCCCTTCCGGAAACCACCCGCCAGACCGCCTCGGGGATCTCCGTCCCGATCACGGGCTTCAGGGCGGCGATGGTGTTCATCCGCTCCGTGGCCGTGGCGTAATGGTGAGCAAAAACGGCGGTGGTAATGGTAACCAGCAGCACCGGCAGCCCGAAAAGGAGGATCAGCGTCCGCGTCAGGTGGTTGACCCGCCCGACGATGCTGGGGTTCATAACCCTGTTGATTCTCATGGCTTAATACCCTCTCGGCTCAAGCGCGGTCAGGTCGTCGTAGTCGCTGAAGGTTCTCTCCGTCGGATGGGTTACCTTCTCGACTTTTTTCCCCGCCTTCAGATCCAGCGCCGTTTCCATGACCAGGCCGCCCAGCTTCGGCGTGCATTCGACGATGCAGTTGATTTTCCCCTGCTTCAGGATGTCGATGGCCTCCTGTCCCCCGTCGATGGAAATCAGGATCATGTCCTTTCCGGGAACATACCCCGCCTTCTCGATCTCCGGCAGCGCCCCCATGGTCATCTCGTCGTTATGACAGAAAACCACGTCTATTTCGGCTCCGTATTTCCCGATCAGATAGGCCATGCATTCCGCGCCCCGGCTCCGAAGGAAATCCCCGTTCGCGCTCTCCAGGACGATCATCCGGGGATCCCCGGCGATGGTGTCCATGAACCCCTCGTGCCGCTTCCGCATGGGAGCGGATTCCTCCGTCCCCGTGATTTCCACGATGTGCAGCTCCTTTTTCCCTGTGTCGTCCGCCTTCCGGATCAGATATTGGGCCGCCTGTACCCCTTCCTGATAAAAATCCGCCCCGATCTGGCTGACGTAGAGATCCTCCTTCTCCGTCCGGATCGTGCGATCTACGAGAATGACCGGAATTCCGGCGTTCTTCGCCTCGGTCAGCACCGGATCCCATCCTTCCTCGACGATGGGGGAAAAAGCGATGACGTCAACCCGGTAAGCGATGAACCGCCGGATCGCCGCGATCTGGTTTTCCTGGGACTGGTTGGCGTTTTCCATCATCAGGCTTACGCCATAGCGCTCCGCCTGCTCCTCCATGTCCTTCGTATTGCCGATCCGGAAGGAGCTTTCGGAGCCCAGCTGGCTGAAGCCCAGCACCAGCGGCTGCCCCGCGGTGTTTTCCTCCTTCCGCTGGCACGCGGAAAGCCCGGCGCAAAGCGTAAAGCATAGCAGCGTCAGCATCAAACGCCTGATGGCCTTCATCTTCTCCGGCCTCCTTCTTCGTCGCGTTCAGGGATTATTCCTCGATACCGTTGATCTTGAAGCGCAGCCTTCTCGCCGGGATCCCCTTCTCCGCTCCCAGCTGATACATCTTTTCCATCAGCCTCGCCTTGGCCACCCGCTCCGTTACCTCGGCCGAGGAAAGGCTGACCGTCAGATCCGGATAATCCGGATGCAGGCAGATCAGCGTGTATTCGCAGGGTTCCTTCGTCCGGTCGATATGCCACCGGATCCGGATCAGATCTTCTTCCGCCATGTTTTTCCCTTTCCCTCCGTCGTCAGGATCTTCCGCGCCACCTCGGCGCACTGGGGAATCCCCGCCCCGCTGGCCAGGTCGGGCTTTCCGCCGCCCCGGGCCACTCTTCTGATCAGCTCGTTCATGTCGATATCCACGTCCCGGCTCCGCCCGAAGGTCAGCCGCCCGCCGTAGGATACCAGCAGGGCGCGGCCATCCTCCCCGATCCATCGGGAAACGGCCTCCGCCATGGGCCGGGCCGGCGCGTCCTCCATCTGAACGACCGAAAGGGAAACGCCCTTCAGGCTTTCCGTCTCCGCCGCTTCCCCGAAGGCCTGGAGGATCCGTTCCGTCTCAAACCGGTTGACCTGCCTCTCCGCCTCGGCCAGCCGGGCCTTCAGCTCCCCGGCCGCCCCGGCGATCTTTTCTATCGGGCAGCTCATGACGTTTCCCGCCTTCCGCGCGGCCCGCATGACCTGCCGGAACAGCCGCTCCGCCCTTCCGCCGCATACGAATGTCACCCGTACCTTTCCCTTGCTGGGAAGGGCGCTGAGGATTTTGATCTGGCCGATCCGCCCGGTGGAGGAAGGATGGGTGCCGCCGCAGGCCACCATCTCGAAATCCCCCATCGCGACAACCCGCACGTGCTCGGAAACCGTGGGCGCCTTCCGCAGGGGCAGGGTTTCCAGCTCCTCGGGCGTCGGAAACCAGCATCGGATCGGCGCGTCCTGCCGGATGCGGGCGTTGACCGTATCCTCGAGCATCGTGATTTCCTCATCCGTCAGATGGGTCCGCCCGTCGGGCAGGGAAACGTCGATGCTGCTGTCCTCCTGGCCCAGATGCAGCCCGATGGTCGTTCCCCCGATCTTTTCCCAGATCGCCCCGGCCAGCATGTGCTCCCCGCCGTGCTGCTCCATGTGATCCGTCCGCCGCGCTCCGTCGATCCTTCCCCGAACCTTCGTGCCCGCGGGAATCTCCCGGTCCACCGTGTGCCAGACGATGCCCTCCCGGTCGGCTTCGACATCGAGCACCTTCGCTTCCCCGCCCTCGAAGGAAAAGGACCCGGTGTCAAAGGGCTGCCCGCCGGAGGTTGGATAAAAGGCGCTCCGGTCCAGCGCCACTTCCCACTGGCCTGCTTTCTTCGTCGGCCGGCAGGCGGTCACCCGGGCGTCAAACTCCCACAGATAGGCATCGTCATAATACAGTCGTTCCGTCATCATTCATGCTCCGTCCCTGTTCTTCCCATTGCTTCCCGGTACAAAATAACATATCGCCGTACGGTTTCTAAAGGGGGCGATCGGAAAGCCCCCTTTCACATTCATTTCCCTTTTGATTCCCTGTAGAGGCTCACAATCAGCGAAATCAGAAACATCGGCACCCCGATGATCCCCGCCGGAATCCACCATTCCGCGCACAGCCGGACAAAGCTTTCCAGCGTATAGTCATACCGGTACCGGGGCAGCAGAGCCCCGGGATTTCTGGAGGTTG
>JAZQCB010000098.1:0-20390 GCA_045546035.1 Clostridia bacterium | reverse complement strand
AGCAGGGCCCCTACGGACGTCCCGCGGGAGGGCAGCAGGCGCAGGGCGGCTTCGGCCGTCCGGCCGGCGGTCAGCAGCCGCGGGCCCCGTATGGACGCCCGGCGGGTCCCCAGGGACAGGGCGGCTTCGGCCGTCCGGCGGGCCCCCAGGGTCAGGGCGGCTTTGGCCGGCCCTCGGGCGGGAGCTTTGGCGGCGGCCGTTCCGCCGGAGCGGGCAGCCGCTCTCGTGGTCCGGAGCTTGCTCCCCCCATGGAGAAGGAGCGGGTCTCCAATTACGATCCCAACAAGAAAAACTACGTTCGCCAGCATGATCCGGAGCACGTAACCCGGAACAAGAAGCAGGCCAGCAAGAACAACAGCCGCTTTAACGGATACGACGACGAGGTGATCCGCGGCGGCAAGAAGGCCCGCAGCAAGAAGATGTCCGCCCAGCAGATGATGGCTCCCATCAAGATCGAAAAGGCCTTTATGGCGGGCGATACCATCACGGTTCGGGATTTGACGGAAAAAATCGGCAAGCCGGCGGGAGAGATCATCAAAAAGCTGTTCCTGCTGGGCAATATGGCCACCATCAACAGCGAAATCGATTTCGATACCGCCCAGCTGGTCTGCTCGGATTTCGACATCACCCTGGAGCGGAAGCAGGAGCAGACCGCCGAGGCCGCTCTGGTGGCCGAGAACTTTGACGACGACGAATCCACCCTGCAGCCGAGGCCTCCGGTGGTGACCATCATGGGCCACGTGGACCACGGCAAAACCAGCCTGCTGGACTACATCCGGAAGAGCCGGGTTACGGCCGGGGAAGCCGGCGGCATAACCCAGCATATCGGCGCCTACATGGTGGATATGGAAGACGGACGGAAGATTACCTTCCTCGACACGCCTGGCCACGAGGCGTTTACCGCCATGCGCGCCCGGGGCGCGCAGGCCACGGATATCGCGGTGCTGGTGGTGGCGGCGGACGACTCCGTCATGCCCCAGACCGTCGAATCCATCAACCACGCCAAGGCCGCGGAGGTTCCCATCATCGTCGCCATCAACAAGATGGACAAGCCGGAAGCCAATCCGGACAGAGTCAAACAGGATCTGACCCAGTACGGCCTGGTCTGCGAGGACTGGGGCGGCGAGACGATCTGCGTTCCCGTTTCCGCGAAAACCGGCGAGGGCGTGGAGGAGCTGCTGGAGATGATCCTGCTGCAGGCCGATATGCTTCAGCTGCAGGCCAACCCGAACCGGCTGGGACGCGGCGTGATTATCGAAGCGAAGCTGGACAAGGCGAGGGGCCCGCTGGCGACGGTGCTGCTGCAGAACGGTACGCTGCATGTGGGCGACTCCATCATCGCGGGCATGGCCTCCGGCAAGATCCGGGCCATGATCAACGACCGCGGCGAACGGGTTCAGGACGCCGGCCCCGGGACGCCCGTGGAAATCATGGGCTTCGACAGCGTGCCCAGCGCGGGGGATGAAATGATCGCCGTGGGCGACGACCATCTGAGCCGCCAGGTGGCGGACGAGCGCCGGGAGAAGGAGCGGGCCAGCCGGAAGGGCTCCATCGGCAATGTGACCATGGAAACCCTGTTCAGCAATATCGAGGCCGGCAAGGTGACGACCCTGAACCTGATCATCAAGGCCGATGTGCAGGGCTCGGTGGAAGCGGTCAAGCAGGCGATGGAGAAGCTCTCCAGCGACGAGGTCAAGGTCCGGGTGCTCCACAGCGCCGCCGGCGCCATTACCAAGGACGACGTGAACCTGGCCTCCGCCTTCAACGCCATCATCATCGGCTTCAACATCCGGCCCGACGCTTCCGCCCGGGAGGCGGCAGAAAAAGCCAAGGTGGATGTCCGGCTGTATACGGTCATTTACAAGGCCATCGAGGACATGGAGCTGGCCATGAAGGGCCTGCTGGCGCCGGAATACCGGGAGGTGCTCCTGGGCCACGCCGAGGTGCGCAACGTATTCAAGATTACCGGCGCGGGTATCATCGCCGGCTGCTATGTGACCGACGGCAAGGTGCAGCGCAACGCCAGCGTCCGGCTGCTGCGGGACAACGTGGTTGTGCATGAGGGCAAGCTGTCCAGCCTGCGCCATCTGAAGGACGACGTGAAGGAAATGGCCGCCGGATACGAATGCGGCATGAGCCTGGAAGGCCACAACGACATCAAGGAAGGCGATGTGGTCGAATGCTTCATCATGGAGGAAATACCGCGGTAAATGAACAGTTTTCAGAGAATTGACCGGATTTCCGAGGAAGTCCGCCGGGAGGTGGACCGGATCATCCGGGAGGATCTGAACGATCCCCGGATTACCGGTACCTGGTCCATTACCCGGGCGGAGGTCACCGGCGATCTGCGATACGCGAAGATTTACGTCAGCGTCCTGGAGGACGAGGTGCGGGAGCCGCTGATGGAAGCGCTGAAAAGCGCGAAGGGCTATATCCGCCGGGCGCTGGGGAAACGGATGATCATCCGGACCAGCCCGGAAATGCTCTTTATCAGCGACCGGAACATCGCCTACGGCGCCCATATCGCCAAAGTCCTGGCGGAGGCGGGCGCGGGGGCGGAAGAACAAAAAGAAGGTTCGGAGGCCTGACGGCCGCCGGGAGGCAAAGGATGAGAGATCCGGAAGGAATCGCCCGGGCGATCAGAGAGGCGCGAACCATCGCCATCTGCTCCCATATTTCACCCGACGGGGATACCATCGGCAGCGCCCTGGCCATGCGGCTGGCGGCGCTTTCCCTCGGGAAAAAAGTCCAGGTTTTCTGCCAGGACAAGGTGCCGGACAACCTGCTGTTTCTGCCGGGGGTGGAGGAGATTCGCTCCCCCCTGGGAAACCAGGAAAAGTTTGACCTGTTTCTGGCGGTGGACGTCAGCGACCGGGGACGGATGGGCGCCTGCGCGGAGCTGATCAAAGACTGCGCGCATACCGCCCAGATTGATCATCACGAAACCAATCCGGGTTACGCGGAAATCAACAGCGTGGACGGGGGGGCCTCCGCAACCTCCACCATGCTGCGGGATCAGATCCGCGCTCTGGGCCTGCCCCTGACGCGGGAGATGGCCATCTGCCTGTACACCGGCATCAGCACGGACACGGGCAATTTCTCCTTCGACTGCACAGACGCGGAGACCTTCCAGGTCATGAGCGACCTGATGGAGGTGGGGCTGCCGCTGGCGGAGCTGAACCTGAAGCTCTTTCGGGAGAGGGATCCGGCCCAGCTGCGCCTGCTGGGGCGGGCCATTCAGGGCATGTGGTATGAGGCGGAGGGCCGGCTGGCGGTTATGGTGCTGACCGGGAAGGATTTCGAGGCCTGCGGCGCCCTCAGCGAGCATTCGGATACCCTGGTGAACTACGGCCTGGAGACCACCGGCACGGAAATGGCCCTGCTGGCCAGGGAAACGGAGGAAGGGCGGATTAAATTCAGCCTGCGCGCGAGGCCGCCTCTCCGGGTGGACCTCATCGCCGCCCGGCTGGGCGGGGGCGGTCATGCCCAGGCCTCCGGCATCACGATGGAGGGCCCCATTGGAGCGGCGGTCAGCCGGGTCATTCGGGAAATGCTCCAAAGCCTGGACGGGGAGAAGAAATGAACGGCTTTTTCAATATCGACAAGCCCACCGGAATGTCCAGCGCCGCCGTCGTCGGGACGATGAAAAGACTGACGGGGGAGAGGCGCGTCGGCCACGCCGGAACGCTGGATCCGGAAGCCGCGGGGGTGCTGCCTGTAATGATGGGCAGGGCCACGCGGCTGTTTGACTATCTGGTGGACAAAAAGAAGGAATATATCGCGGTCTGCGCCTTCGGCCGGAGCACCGATACCCAGGACGCCACCGGCGAAACCCTGGAAACCGGAGAGGATTATCCGGACGAAAGCCGGATCCGGGAAGCGCTGCCCCGACTGATCGGGGATATCCGGCAGCGGCCCAGCATGTACAGCGCCATCAAGGTGGGGGGAAAACCGCTGTATCTCCGGGCCCGGAAAGGGGAGCAGGTCGAGGTTCCCGAAAGACAGGTCCACGTGGAGTCCATCGAGCTGATGAACATGGAGCCGGAAAACGGAGCGCGGCTGCGGATCCGGTGCGGAAAGGGAACCTATATCCGTTCTCTCTGCGACGATCTTGGCCGCCTGTGCGGGTGCCCCGCGCATATGCGCTCCCTGATTCGGAGCCAAAGCGGCTTTTTCCGTCTGGAGGATGCCCTGGGACTGGAGGAGGCGCGGGAGCTGGCGGCGGCCGGGAGGCTCGCCGAGCGGCTTTTGCCCCTGGACGCGCCCCTGTCCGGGATGCTCCGGACGGAAGCGCCCCCGGCGCTGGGGAAGGCGGTGGCGGCCGGCGCCAGGCTTCCCCTGAACAGGCTCGGGGGGAACCTGCCCGGCGAAGGAGGCGTCACGCGGCTGTATCTGGGGGGCCGTTTCTGGGGCATCATGGAACGGCGGAATGATGAACTGATCTGGCGGGCGCAGATTCCGCCGGAGGAAAAGGGCGAACGGAAGGAAGAAAGATGCGACTGATCCGGGATTTTGAGCCGGGGGGAAAACGGGTGGCGGCTCTGGGCACCTTTGACGGAGTTCATCGGGCCCATCAGGAACTGCTGCGGCAGGGGCGCGCCTTTGCCGACGCCGCCGGATGCCCTCTGCGGGTCTATACCTTCGACCGGCATCCGCTGGAGGTGCTCCGCCCGGAGAAGGCGCCCCGCATCCTGACGACCCGGGAGGAACAGATGGCACGGATGGAGAAGGCCGGGGCGGATGAGCTCAGGATACTTCCTTTTACCAGGGAAACGGCCGACATGCCGCCGGAGGATTTTCTCCGCCTGCTGCGGGAGGAAAACAGCCTTGCGGCGGTGGTGGCGGGATGGAACTATACCTTCGGCCGCCGGGGCCAGGGCAACGCGGAGACCCTGCGGCGGGACGGGGAAAAGCACGGATACCGGGTGATCATCGTGCCCTCGGTCACAACCGATACCGGGGAAATCATATCCTCCACCGCTATCCGGGAAAAGCTGGGCCGGGGGGATCTCTCCGGCGCGGAGAAGATGCTGGGATATGACTACGCGCTTTCGGGCCCGGTGGTCAACGGGAAACACCAGGGCACCCGGATCGGTTTCCCCACGGCCAACATCCGGACGAACCCCCGGAAGCTGCTGCCGGCCTACGGGGTCTACGCCGCCCGGATGCGCTGCGGGGAAAAGAGCTGGCCGGCGGTGGTGAACATCGGGCTGCAGCCGACGATTCCCTCGGGGGCGGTCACCGTCGAGGCCCACGCCATCGGGGCAAGCGAGGATTTTTACGGAGAGGTGGCCGCGGTGGAGCTGAAGGCCCGGCTGCGGGGAGAAATCCGGTTCGGCAGCGTCGAGGAGCTGAAGGCGCAGATTGAACGGGATCGGGCGGAGGCCCTGAGGCGGATGGGCGGATGATACGCCGGAGACAGCCGAAAAACAAAGCGGCGGCTTGCCAAGAGGGGCAAAATCATATATACTGAACGATACGGCGCCTTACGCCGAGAAGGAGGAACACATGCCAACCACCAAGTTCGATAAGGAATCCATCAAAAACTCCATCGTGGGCAAGGTGCAGCGTTATAACGGTCTGACCATCGAGGAAGCGACTTCCCATCAGATTTACCGCGCCGTCGCGTCCACCGTGCGGGACCAGATCATGCAGAAATACATGCTCTCCCGGGAGGAGCGGAAACGCAGCAAGAAAAAACGGCTCTATTACCTGAGCGTTGAGTTCCTGATGGGCCGCAGCATGTACTGCAATATGCTGAATCTGGTGTCCAGCCGGGAATATACGGAGGCGCTTCAGGAACTGGGGATCGATATCAAGGACGTCCTGAAGGAAGAGCCGGAACCCGGGCTGGGCAACGGCGGCCTGGGGCGGCTGGCGGCCTGCTTCATGGACAGCCTCAGCAGCCTCGATCTTCCCGCCATGGGTTGCACGATCCGTTATGAATACGGCCTGTTCCGCCAGAAGATCGTCGACGGGCAGCAGGTTGAGCTGCCGGACAGCTGGCTGGACAACGGCAACGCCTGGGAATCCGCCGTCATGCAGGATACCTGCGAGATTCATTTCGGCGGCCACGTGGAGGAAATCGAGGTAAACGGCGTAAAGAAGTATGTGACGAAGGACTATTATACGGTCGAGGCGGTGCCCTATGACATGCCCATCGTCGGATACGATACCTCCACGGTGAACCCCCTTCGGATGTGGTCCGCCAGGAGCGCGAAGAAGCTGGATCTGAACAGCTTCGGCGCCGGCCGCTATGTGCAGGCCAGCGAGGAAATCGAGCTGGCGGAATCCATCAGCAAGGTGCTCTATCCCGAAGACCGGCACTATGAAGGAAAGCTCCTGCGGCTGAAGCAGCATTATTTCTTTACCAGCGCGACCCTGCAGTACATCATCAAGGATTTCAAGAAGAATTTCGGGAACGACTTCAGCCTGCTGCCCGAAAAGGTGGTCATCCACATCAATGATACCCATCCCGGCATGGCGGTTCCCGAGCTGATGCGGATCCTGATCGACGAGGAAGGCCTGGGATGGGATGAGGCCAGCGCCATTACCCAGAAGACCATCGCCTATACCAACCATACCATCATGGCCGAGGCCCTGGAGAAGTGGCCCGTCGGGATGGTCGAAAACCTGCTGCCCCGCGTGTATCAGATTATCTGCGAAATGAACCGGCGGCTGTGCGAGCGGCTGTGGAACGTCTTCCCCGGCCAGTGGGAACGGATCGCCAATATGGCCATCGTCAGCTATGACAACGTGCACATGGCCAATATGTGCGTCGCCATGAGCTATTCCGTCAACGGCGTGAGCCAGCTGCACGGCGAGATTCTCAAGGAGGATACCTTCCGGGATTACAACCTGGTGATGCCGGAGAAGTTCTGCGCCATTACCAACGGCATTACCCACCGGCGGTGGCTGATGAGCTGCAACCCGGCGCTGACGGATCTGATCCGCGAGAGCATCGGCGACGGCTGGATCAAGGAGCCGGAGCGGCTCAGCGAGCTGGCCCCCTTTGCCGACGACGCCGCCTTCCGCGACCGCTTCGACGCCATCAAGAAGGCCAACAAGCAGCGGCTGGCCGATTTCCTGCTGGCCCGGCAGGGAGCGAAGATCGATCCCTCCTTCATGTATGACGTCCAGGCCAAGCGGCTGCACGAATACAAGCGCCAGATGCTCAACGCGCTGCACATCATGGTGCTGTACAACCGGATCGTCAACGACGAAAACTTTACCATGGAGCCCCGGGTCTTTATCTTCGGCGCCAAGGCCAGCCCCGGATACTACCGGGCGAAGCAGATTATCCGCATGATCTGCGCCCTGAGCCGGATGATTGAAAAGCATCCCCGGGCGCGGAAGATGCTGCAGGTCGTTTTCCTGGAAAATTACGACGTCAGCAGCGCTGAGGTGCTGATTCCCGCGGCGGAGGTTTCCGAGCAGCTGAGCACCGCCAGCAAGGAAGCCAGCGGAACCGGCAACATGAAGTTCATGATGAACGGCGCCGTCACCATCGGCACCATGGACGGGGCCAACGTGGAAATCAGCGAGCAGGTCGGGATGGACAACATCTACATCTTCGGCATGCGCAGCGATACGGTCCGGGATATGTACCGGGAGCACAGCTACAACCCGATGAGCATCTTCGAGAGCAACCAGGAGATTCGCCTGGCCATGACCCAGATGATCGACGGAACGCTGATGCCCGAGAATCCCTCGGTGCTGCAGGATCTGTACCACAGCCTGCTGCTGGGCGACTGGGGCTCCATGGGGGACAGCTATTTCGTGCTCAAGGATTTCGGCAGCTATTCCATGGCCCAGCGCCGGCTGAACGCGGATTACGCCAACCGGAAGAAGTGGCTGAAGATGGCGGTCACCAATACCGCCATGAGCGGCATCTTCTCCTCCGACCGGACCATCGCCGAATACAACGATCTGATCTGGCACCTGGATCCCATGACGGGCAAGGGTACCAAATAATTCGGCCATAAAAGAAAACCTCAAAGGAGGGCGTATCATGGCGGAGAAAAAGGTAGGCATCCTGGTCAGGGAAGCGAGAACCGGAGCCGGGCTGACCCAGGACCGGCTGGCGAAAACCGTCGGGGAAGGACTGACGGCGGCGGACATCAGCAAATGCGAGCGGGGAGAAAAGGATCTGACCAACGCGCAGCTGAAGAAGATCGCGGTCGCCTGCGGCGTAACCCAAACGTCTTTGGTCAACGCGCCGAAGAATCTTTCGGAAACAAAGACCGCGAGCAGGGGGACGGCGGGAAAGACGGCAGCCTCCGGAAAAACGGGAACCGCCGGAAAGACGACGGCGTCCGCTTCCGGGAAGACCGCGGCAAAAACGACGGCGTCCGCTTCCGGGAAGGCGGCGAAAACGACGGCCAAAACCACCGCGGCCCGGAAATCTGCCGCTCCCGTTGGCGCTAATATCAGCGTGAAGGTCACGGCCACGGAGCAGAAGCTGCTGGAAGCCTATCGGGCCGCGCCCGCGGATCTGAAAAAGGCAGGGCTGCGGCTGCTGAAGGGGGAGTACGGCGATACGGTGCTGAAGCTGCTGGAGGCGGCGCCGGACGACAGCGGGACGGACTGGCTGGGAAGCCTGCTGGGCGGCGGCCTGGGGGACATCGGCGAGGGCCTGCTGGGAAAGCTGTTCCGCTAAAAAAACGCCGCGATGACGCGGCGCCTGGCCAGGCAGGCATCGTAAACGCAAAAACACTTTGCGTTTTGATGCGTTTACGCCGCGCCGGGCGCGTGCCGCAAAGCGGCAAAATTACATTTCGCGCCCGGTCGCATCCGCCGGAGGCTTATCGGAAACGAAAATTTATTTTTCGTTTCCGATAATCAAAAGGGACGCCCGGGGGCGTCCCTTTTCTGATTCGGATTATTTCTGCAGCTCCATGGTAATGGTGGTATCCGCGTCGACCACCATGCGGAAGGTCGCCTGATCCTTGTGCTCCGCTTCTTCACCGTTGATGGAATAGCCCTTGTTAATCAGGCCGTTGCTGGCGATAACGGTAATGGTCGAGCCGGCGGGCACCTGGCCGGATTCAACGAAGGTATTGTGCCATCCGGTAAAGCGGCAGTTGGTGCACTTCACGGTCACGAGTTTGGAGGGATCGACGGGCTCCTCATCTTCCACGGGGGCAGCCTGACCGGGCTTGGCCACCTTGACGCGGACGGAACCGCTGGCGGTTACGCCGCGGATGCTCATGCCGCTGACCTCGCCGGCGGGGGTAATCCGCAGGGAGCCGATCGTCAGATACTGGATGGATCCTTCCGTTCCGGCGGGGAGCTTCGCGTAGAAATTCGCCGTCCCGCTGGGGAAGGTCATGGTCGCCTGGGCGCTGCCGTTCAGGTTGCCCAGCCGGTCAACTGCGTAGAGCTCGATGCCCTTGCCGGCGGTAATGGTTACGGGCGTGGGCTTGGCGGGTTCCTCGGGCTCCTTCGTCGGGGTGGCCTTGGAGGTCGTGGAGGTTTTGGACGTCTCGGAGGTCGTCCCGGTTTTCTTCGAGCCCTTGGAAGAGCCTTCGTCCTCGTCTTCGCCCTCATTCTCGTCGCCCGAAGAGGCTTTGGAGGAAGTTCCCTCGTCCTCATCCTCGTCATTGGAGGAGGATTTCTTCGGAGAGGTTTTTACCGGCGCGTCCATGCCCTTGATCAGCACGGTGACGGTTTGAGAATTGACGCCGCTGGAGCGGGAACCGATATGGCAGTAGAGCTCGTATCCGTGCATCTCTTCGGGCACGTTTCTCAGCGTAATGCTCAGGCTGTTGGGATTAATGACCCGCAGGCCCTTGATATGGGAAGAGATGGTTTTCCCGGTAAACACCTTGCCGGTTCCGGGCTCGGTAAAATACCAGGTAATTCCGAGACCGGAGGTATTCTGTGCACGGACGGTATAGGAGATTTTCCCGCCCTTTTTGACCTCTTTGGTTTCGGGCTGTTTCGTAATCTTCGGCCCAGCGGCCAGGGCGGCGGAAACACAGCCGAGCACCAACGCCAATACCACCAGAACGGAAAGGAATCGTTTCATCTTGACGTACCTCCCTGCATACAACTGCCGATATATTATCACAATTTTGTAACAAATACAACTCTTTTTTTTAAAATATCGGGGGATGGTGCCGTTTTTTATGATCAGGGTGCGGGCTTCCGAAGCATCAGGAGCTTAAGCATCACCGCCTCCAGCCCTCCCTCCGGATTCAGCCGGCCGGTTTTGAAGTCCTCGTCGGCCGCCAGGCAAAGCCGCACCGCCTCCTTTACCTGGGACCCGGTATAGGAGGCCGCCTGGCGGATATACTGGCCGGCGGCGAAGGCGGGAACCCCCAGGGACTGACGGATAAAGTCATTGCCGCGCTTTTCAAACTGCATGATTTTGACGTGCTGCAGCAGGCGGTACTGGCGGAGCAGCATGGCCAGAATGCCGATCCGGTCCTCTCCGGAGAGCAGGAGGGAACGCAGGAGGGAAAAGGCCTTTCCATTCTGTCCCGCGACCACAGCGTCCGTCAGGCTGAAGATCCGGCTTTCGATGGAAGGCACGGCCAGCGCCTTCACATCCTCCGGGGATACGGAGGGCTCCTCCGGATGCAGGGCGGCAATCTTGGCCACCTCGGACAGGAGGCGCGCGGTATCGCCGCCGGAGATAAAGATCAGCAGATCCGCCGTACGCTCATCGCAGGCGCGGCCCTGGCTTTGGAAAGCCCGAACCACGAAGGAGGTCAGGGCCAGATCCTTGAGCGGCTGGAAGGAAACCACGCCGTCCATCTTTTTGATCGCCGCGTAAAGCTTTTTCCGGGCATCGGTTTTCTGCACACAGTAAAACAGGAGCACCGAGGAGGCGGGAACCGAGGGCAGGTAATCGATCAGCCGCTGATCCGCCTCGGCCCGGCCCACCAGCGGCGGATAATCCCGGAGGAGGATCAGCCGCCGGTCCGCCATCAGGGGAAGGGTTTCCGCGGCGGAGATGATGGCGTCGGTTTCCGGAGCCTCCAGCAGAGTCTCGTTCAACTCCTCCAGCCCCGCCGGCAAAAGGGCTTTCCGGAGATCGGACAGGGCCTGCTGTTTGAGGTATTCCTCCGGGCCGTCGAAGAGCAGGACGGAAGGAAGCTCCTTCCGCGCCAGGCGGCGGGCAAAGGTATCCCGATCCATAACATCACTCCTCCTTATGGGGCGGCAGAAAGGTTTCGACGGAATAGCCGCCGGGAACAAAGCGGACGGTCAGGGCCCCGCCGGTGGCCGTCGCGTAGAGCGGAACGTCCCCCAGCCGCTGGCGGACGATTCTCTCCCGCTCAGGGGAATCGCAGCTGAGCAACGCCGCGGCGGGGCGCACCCGATCCAGAAAATCAGGGGAGGTGGAGCGGGCGGATCCGTGATGGGCGACCTTCAGGAGATCCGCGGGAGCGGCGGCATACATCTCGTATCGCCCGTCCAGGTCTCCGGTCAGCAGCAGGGAGCTTCCCTTCAGGGAGAGACGCATCGTCAGGCTGGATTCGTTTGCATCCTGCCCGGGGCGGGTTTTGCCCTTTTCCGGCCAGAGCACGGCGATTTCGCCCGAGGGAAGGGGCAGTATATCCCCGGCGGAAAGATACCGGATCTCCGTTCCCCCCGCGCGCAGCTCGGAGAGCAGCTCCAGGGAATGCGGATGGACGTCCGCTTTTTCCGCTCCGTCCGGAAGATAGAGAAGGGGCAGGGGAATGCCATCCTCCATCATGGCCCGCAGTCCGTAGATATGATCCGCGTGGAGATGGGTCAGGATGACGGCGTCCGGCGTCAGACGGCGGCGGTGCAGAAAATCGCTGAGCACCCCGTCCTCATAGCCGGTATCCACCACAAGGACGGTATCCCGGTCCCAGATCACCGAGGCGTCCGCGTCCCCGACGCTGAACTGAACGTAGACCGTTTCCCCATGGGGCAGGGGAATCAGGGACAGGGCGACGATTCCGGTCCCCAGCAGGCAGAGAATGCCCCGGGTTCGCCCTCGCAGCCGAAGGAGCGCGCAGAGCCCCGCCCCCAGCAGCAGAAGGCCCAGACAGGTGGCCAGGCCGGCTGCCCGGGTCCAGAGCGTGATGCCCGGGATCCCGCCCAGCAGGCGAACCAGGGAAAGCAGCCCCCGGGTGACGAAGCGCGCCGCGGCGCACAGGGGAACCGAGAGAAAGGGGAAGGGCAGCGTCAGCAAAACCGCCCAGAAGAGGAGAATGAGCCCGGAGGAGAGTATCAGCACCGGCACATTCATCAGAAGACCGAGCAGGGGCAGCTCCTGAAAGGCATAGAGCTGAGGCGCAAGCACCCCGATCTGGGCCCCGAAGGCGGCGCACAGCCCCTGCCAGAGGCGACGGGGGATGGGCCGCAGAGGGGCGCGAAGGCGGGAAATAAAGGGCGTGATCAAGGTAATGCCGAGCACCGCGCCGAAGGACAGATGAAAGGACAGGCCCGTCAGCTGCGCCGGGGATATGACCAGCAGCAGGAGAAAGGCGGCGGAGAGCAGGTGCAGCCCGGAGCGGGGACGGTTCAGCATTTTCCCTCTCTGGGTCAGCAGCAGCAGCAGGGAGGCCCGGAGAACCGGCTGATTCAGCCCGCAAAGAAGGCTGTAGAATCCCAGCGCGGCCGCGAACAGGAACCACCGCGCCCCCTGCGGCAGGCGCAGCCACCGGAAGAGAAGACTGAGTACGCCGATCAGCAGCCCCACGTGGAACCCGCTGACGGAGAGGATATGAGCGATGCCCAGGCGGGAAAAGGCGGCGCGATCTTCCTGCGGAATCAGGGAGCGGCTGCCCAGCAGCATGGTGGAGGCGAGAACGCCCGTCTCCTCACCCAGCGCTTCCCGAAGCGCCCCGGAGAGCCGATGGCGCAGGCCGGCCATGAAACCGGTCAGGGAAAAGCCCTCGGGATCCGCCAGGGTCAGCCCGTCCCATCCGTAAACCCCGACGGTGACCCCGCGGCGGAGCAGCTCCTCCCGGAAATCATATCCGTCCGGGTTCTCCGCGCCGGAGGGGTGATACAGCCTGGCCCGGAAGGCCACGGCCTTTCCCGGAGCGAGCTCCGGCGGCGGATCGTCCGCGTAAAAGCTCCAGTAGGCGCCCCGGCCCAGCGGCACTCCATCCAGGGTCACCCGGGTCAGCGCCGTCCGGATCTGGCTGTTGTCCCGATACTGAACCGCGTCGGAGACGATGCCGCTGACCGCGTATTCCCCTCCGCGGGCAGGGCGGGATGGAAGGCCACCTGCCCCCGCAGGCATCCCAGGCACAGCGCGGCGGCCAGGATCGCGGCAAAACGGCCCCATCCCCGCAAAAGCAGGCAGGCGACGATCGCCGGCACGGCGCCCGCGAGCCCATACCAGGGGGAGGCGGCGATCCGGCCCAGCAAAAGCCCCAGCGCGAAGCAGAGGGCCAGGGGCGGCAGGAGCCATCCCCGCTGCCGCGCCGTCACAGGGAAAGAAGGGCGCCGGCTTCCGCCAGGGAGGCACCGGAAAAGATTTCCCGCGCCTCCCGCAGCAGCCGCGCGGGGGCGTAGACCGGGTTCAGATGGGTAATGACCAGTTCCCGGGCCCCGGCATCCCTGGCCAGCTTCGCCGCCAGCGCGGCAGACAGATGGGGTTTGCCTTCCGCCCATTCGGACGCGGGAAAGAGCCCATCCGCCAGCAGCAGATCACATCCCCGGTAGAAATCCGCCAGGGAGGGAAGCGTATTGGTGTCCCCGGTATAACCGAAGACCTTTCCCTCCGCCTCGACCCGGAACCCGACCGTTGGCACGGGATGCCGGGCTTCACCGACGCGGATGGAGACATCGCCCAAAGCGATTACATCCCCGGGAGAAAGGGGGCGCAGATCAAAGCAACCGGAATCGGCGACAATGGCCCGCAGGGGAGAGGCGTCCGCCGCGGGCGCGTAAAGAGGAAGCGTCCGCCCCATGGCCTGAAGACGGTAAACCAGGGGGAGCAGGTCGGCGGCATGGTCATAATGCCAGTGGGACAGGAAAAGGGCGTCCAGATCCTCCGGGGGGCACAGGGCGGTCAGCCGGGACAGGACGCCGGTTCCAAAATCAAATTGCAGCAGCTTTTCGCCGGCCTCCAGCAGATACCCGGAGGTGGCGCCCAGGGAAGCGGGAAAGGGCCCGTTTACGCCGAGCAGATGAAGCCGCATTTTATTCAACCTCCCGGACGAACAGACCGTTGTCCCGGAAAACCCGGGCGACGAGCCGGAGGGCGGCGGCGGTGTCCCCTTCGCCGGGATCGAGAACGATCAGGCGGAGGGACGGCTGCATCTCATCCAGGCAGTCGTTCAGGGCGTCCGCGTTGAAACCATAATAATCCGGCAGATCCAGGAGCCTTTTCAGCGCCTGATGCAGGGCGAGGGGAGAGGCGTAATCGGAGCCGAAGAGATACACGGTATGCATGAAATCAAACCTCCTTCAGGATCAGATACCCCGCCCGGTCCGGACGGAGAAGGCGATCATATAGGCCGCAAAGGCACTTTCAACGGTAATCAGCCGGGAATCGTTGGTGGCCAGCAGGCGAAGCAGGGGCACGTCGGTTCCCATGGAAGCCAGATACTGATACAGAAGCACCAGCAGGATCACCGCCGCCGGGATCCACAGCAGATGAGCGAAGGGCTCCCGCAGCCGGGTCGCCCCGGCCAGGGGCAGCAAAAGCCCCAGGGCGACGCCCAGCAGCGCCCCGAGCAGCAGGCTTCCGAAGAAAGCCCCCAGAGAGGAAAGCGCGGGGATCAGCAGGCAGATCAGCAGCAGCATTCCCAGGGGAACGGCGATCACCGTCAGTTTTCGGAGGAACAAGAGGCCATCAACTCCTTCAGGATTTTCCGGTCGTCGGGGGAAAGATCCGCGCTTTCGAGCAGATCGGGGCGGAAGCGCAGGGTGGCCCGGAGGCTTTCCTTCCTTCGCCAGGCCCGGATTTTCGCGTGATCCCCGCCGAGCAGGACCTCCGGCACGGCGAGGCCGTTCAACTCCCTGGGCCGGGTATACTGGGGATATTCCAGCAGCCCGTCGGAAAAGGATTCCTCCTCGGGACTGTCCGCGCTGCCCAGGACGCCGGGAATGAAACGGGCGACGCAGTCCGTCAGCACCATGGCGGCCAGCTCGCCCCCCGTGAGAATATAGTCCCCAATGCTGATTTCCTCATCGACGCAGGTGTCCAGCGCGCGCTGATCCACGCCCTCATAATGGCCGCAGAGCAGGATCAGCTCCTCCTCCTTTGCCAGCTCCCGGGCCAGGGCGGTGGAAAGACGCTTTCCCCGGGGCCCCAGATAAATCCGCCGGCCGCGGAAATCCGGCCCGGCCGCGGCGGCCATCGCGTCCATGACCGGCTGCGCCATCATGACCATGCCCGCCCCTCCGCCGAAGGGATAATCATCGGTGTTTTTATGCTTGCTGGCGGAAAAGGGGCGGATATTCAGCAGGGAAACCTCCAGCAGCCCCTGGGCGCGGGCGCGGCCGAGGATGCTGGCGGACAGCACCCCCTCGAACATCTCCGGAAACAGGGTCAGGATCTTAATCTTCAAAAACGGCCACCTCTTCCAGCCGGTCGGAAAGAACGGAAATCCGCCGGGCGGCGGGATCCACCTCCGGGAACACCCTCTTAAGCGCCGGCGCCATGAAGGGGCGGGGACCGCCTTCAAAGACCCACGTGTCCACTGGACCGTGCTGGAGCACGTCCGTCAGCCGGCCGAGGGAAACGCCCTTTTCGTCCAACGCCTCGCAGCCGATCAGATCGGCGATATAATGCCCTCCCTCCGGCAGGGGGGCGGCGTGAGCCCGGTCGATATAGAGCTTCGCACCCCGGTAGGCCTCCGCCTGCTCCGCGGTCACGCTCCCGCCCAGAACGGCGTAAACAAAGCCTTCATGAATCCGGCGTACGTCCGCTTTCAGGGGCTCATAGGCGCCGCCGCGCTCCAGATACAGGGTTTTCCAATCGGAAAAAAGGGACAGATCCGCCGCGTAGGGCCTAATTTTGCATTCGCCGCGAAGGCCCTGGGGTTTGAGCACCTCGCCGACCATCATGTATTCGGTCATAACAGAAGATTCCTTCCTGTGGCGGTTCCCGCCATCGGATGTGGGGATATGTTTCTGCCGCTTCGCGGGGGAGCATGGGTGTCTCTCTATAAAAAACCAGCGGAACCGGCCGTTCGGCCGGGTTCCGCTGGCGTGAGATTACTGGATCTCAACAAAAACGGGCTTGGCGTTTTTCGCCGTCGCCGCCTTGATCACGGAACGGATCGCCTTGGCGATGCGGCCCTGCTTCCCGATGACCTTTCCCATATCGTCTTCCGCCACGTGGAGCTCCAGGATGACAGCCTCGGGGCCCTCCGTTTCGGTTACGGTCACCTGTTCCGGGTGCTCGACCAGGGATTGCGCCACAAAAGTTAGCAATTCTTGCATGGAGACATCCTTTCTGTCAGACAGCAGCCGACGGTTCGCCTTACTTGTCCTCGACGGCGCCGGTCTTCTTCAGCAGGATGCGGACGGTATCCGTGGGCTGCGCGCCGACACCCAGCCAGTACTTGGCGCGCTCGTTGTCCACCTTGATCTCGGCGGGCTTGGTCATGGGGTTGTAATAGCCGATTTCCTCGATAAAGCGGCCGTCCCGGGGGCTCCGGATATCGGCGACCACGACGCGATAGAAGGGCTTTTTCTTCATTCCCATTCTCTTCAGACGGATTTTGACGGACATTTGGGTTTCCTCCTCTTTCAGTGAAAAAATGGATTTGTATGGAAATCATATACGGTGTATATGAGACCAATCGGTTTACATCCCGGGGAAGCGCATCCGCAGGCGGCCCCTTCCCTTGGCGTTCATCATCTGCTTCATCATCTGCTGCGCCTGCTCGAACTGGCGGATCAGCTGGTTCACGTCCTGGACGGTGGTCCCGCTGCCGGCGGCGATGCGCTTGCGCCGGGAGGCGTTGAGCACCGAGGGATCCCGGCGCTCCTGGGGCGTCATGGAGCGGATGATGGCCTCCGGCTTTTTCATGGCGTTGTCGTCCACGTCGATTTCCTTGCCGGACATGCCCGGAATCATTTTCAGCATGCTCTTGAGGCCGCCCATCTTCTTCATGCTCTGCATCTGGTCCAGGAAGTCTTCCAGGGTCAGCTTATTGCTCAGCCCCTTGCGGGCGAACTTTTCGGCGTCATGCTCGTCGAAGGCCTGGGCGGCGTTTTCGATCAGGGTCATCACATCGCCCATGCCGAGGATGCGGCTGGCCATCCGGTCGGGATGGAAGGGCTCGATATCGGAAAGCTTTTCGCCGGTTCCGCTGAACTTGATGGGCTTCCCGGTCACCGCCTTGATGCTCAGGGCCGCGCCGCCGCGGGTATCGCCGTCCAGCTTGGTCAGGATGACGCCGGAGATGTTCAGCTTTTCGTCAAAGGTTTTGGCGACGTTGACCGCGTCCTGCCCGGTCATGGCGTCGACCGTCAGGAGGATTTCCTGGGGATGCACGGCGTCGCGGATGCGGGCCAGCTCATCCATCAGGGCCTCGTCGATATGCAGGCGGCCGGCGGTATCGATGATTAGCACGTCCCGCCCGTAATACCGGGCGTATTCCACCGCTTCCTTCGCGGTTTTCACGGGATCCTGGGTCCCTTTTTCGAAAACCGGGACGTTGACCTGCCCTCCGACGACCTGGAGCTGCTTGATGGCGGCGGGACGGTAGATATCGCAGGCGGCGAGCATGGGCCGCTTTCCCTGCTTGGTCAGATACCCCGCCAGCTTGGCGCACATGGTGGTTTTACCGGCACCCTGGAGGCCGCAGAGCATAAAGATCGTCGGGACGGAGGGAGACCAGGTCAGCCGGGCATTGGTGCTGCCCATCAGCTCCGTCATCTCTTCGCTTACGATGCGGAGAACCTGCTGGGACGGGGTCAGGGAGGAAAGCACCTCCTGCCCCACGCAGCGCTCGGACACCTTTTTAATGAAATCCTTGGCGACCGCGTAATTCACGTCGGCCTCCAGCAGGGCCATCCGGACTTCCCGCATGCCCTCCTTGACGGCCTGCTCGCTCAGCTTCCCTTTGCCGGTCATCTTCCGCAGGGCACCCTGCAGCTTTTCACTCAACCCCTCAAAGGCCATTGCTTTCCTCCTGATCCAGGCGAAGCAGCTCTTCCAGCAGGCGCTCCGCCCGGGCGTTGTCTTTTTCGCGAACCGCCCTGAGCGCCGCTTCCAGCCCCGCCTCCATCCGGCGGAACCGGGCGGCCACCCCCAGGGAAGCTTCCATTTCGAAAAGCTTCGCCTCGGCCCGGGACAGGGCTTCATGCACGGACTGGCGGCTGGCTCCCACCTCTTCGGCGATTTCTCCCAGGGAGAGATCCTCCTCGCAATAGAGGGAGAGGACGCGGCGCTGGTGCTCCGTCAGAAGCCCCCCGTAAAAGGCGGCCAGAAAGGCGAGATCCACCTTGCGCTCCAGTTCCTCCCGGGCCAAGATCCCCGCCTCCTTCATGTCAGGGAAGAAACCCTGACAGCGGTTCATTATACACAAAAGAAACCCGCTGTCAAGGCTTTTTCCCTGACAGCGGGAGAAAAAAAGCATCGTGAGGATATCGGTTTTCCGGCGGGCGCGGCGTGGCACCCCGGAAGAAGCGCTTTTTTCCACCGGCACGGATGTATGGGCGCTCAGCGGTTCCGCGCAAGGACGACTGCGGCGGCCAAAGAGAGGGGAATGAGCCCTCAGTCGCTGATGGTCTCCCCGGTCAGGGATTTCCAGAAGGAACGGATCGTCTTCTGATTTGACACGCCGTAATTGGGATCGTTCTTCTCGCATTCGGACATGGTCCGGAGGAAATGGACGCAAAGGTGCCCGTCAAAATTGTTGTCCTTGATGCTGCCGGACATATGGGGCATGGTATGGGTGGAGCCGATCGTCCAGGCGCCGCTGGGCAGGCGGACGTAGACCGCCTTCTGGCTCCAGGTGTTCTGGCCGCCGAAGGCCTTCAGCATGCTGGCGGTGTCCTCCGCGGTGGCCGGCTCGGCGTCGGCGTGCCGCCCCAGGGAATAGAGCCGCAGGGTCCAGGACTGCCCGGAAGAGGGCTCATAGAGTTCGATCTTCTGGCCGGTACGAAGCCCAGGCTTTACGTCGTTGAACCAGTGAAGAAGCTTGACCTGGGAGCCGGAGGGGCCGGAAGCCGTTTTCCCGGAGGAGGGGGTTCCGGAAGAAGAGGAGGAAGAGGAAGATGAGGAGGCGGAGGAGGAAGAGCCTCCGGCCGCCGCCTTTTCCACCGCGGTCAGGGTCTTCTTTCCAGCCACGCCGTCGGCACTGAGGCTGTGGGCCTTCTGGAAGGCCTCAACGGCGGAGAAAGTCATTTTGCCGTATTTCCCGTCGGCGGAGCCCTTCAGGTATCCCTGGGCAATCAGCGCCTGCTGCAGCGTCTTGACGCGGGAACCGGTGGCGCCCATCCGCAGGGTGGTATAGTTGCCGCCGAAGAGGCTGGAAGAGGAGGAGGATGTCGCGGCCGAAGTGGTCGTGGTGGTTGTCGTGGTTGTTTTAGCGGTGGTCGAGGAAGCCGACGAAGAAGAGGACGAGGAGGAGGCCGAAGAAGAGGAAGACGTCCCCGAGGAGGACGTTTTCCCGGCCTTTTTGTAAATCAGCTCCAGGGTCTTTTTGCCGGCCACCCCGTCGGCGGACAGCCCGTTGGCCCTCTGGAACTTTTTCACGGCCTTTTCCGTATGGGTGCCGAAGATGCCGTCCGGCGTGCCGCCCAGGTATCCCAGGGAAATCAGGGCCGTCTGCATGTTTTTGACTTCATTGCTCTGGACGCCGGAATACAGGGTTCCCGGCTGATAGGCCAGAGCGGAAAGGGGAGAAAGCGTCATCGCCAGCAGCAAGGCCGCCAGGCGGGCGCGAGTTCTGCGGATTCGCATTCGGATAACCTCCTTTCACAAACATCCTGTGGATGTTGACGAAAGTATATCATAAGGTCTCCAAAATGTAAAGAAATAGTTACAGAAGTGTTGCAAACGCGGCAAAAACAGTTTCGGACCATGCCAGAACTGAGTAAGATCCTTCGTGAACGCTTGACGTTGCCCTTAATTCTGCACAGATTTTAAGGGCAACAGACGGAGGGTAAGGGAATGCGAGATTACCTGTGCGTTCCTGAATCCGGAGGGGACTGAAGCTTTCGCTGGAGCCAGTCCTTGCCGTCGTTGAATCTGGAAACGATGAACGAGGCGACATAGTCGCCCGCCGCGTTGACCATGGTGGCCGGGGGATCGATCAGATCACCGATGGCCTGGGCAATGGGATAAACCATCGCAAGCTGTTGTGGGAAGAACATGCTGCACAGCACCAGTTCCCCGGTGCCGCCGCCCCCGGGTATGCCGGACATCGCCACCGACGAAAGCGTGGCGACTACGATGGCCAATATCGCCTCGCCGCTGGCAAAATCCTTGC
>JAZQCB010000097.1:0-92165 GCA_045546035.1 Clostridia bacterium | reverse complement strand
CGTCCACCGTGTGCCACACCTCGCCATCCGTTACATTCACATCCAGCACATGAGCACGCCCGAGCGTCCCCGTGTCATACGGCTGCCCGCCGGAGGTGGGATAAAAGGCGGACCGGTCCAGCGCAGCCTCCCATCCCTCCTTTCCCTTCCGGCAGACTTCCACCGTCCCCTCGAATTCCCATAAATAGGCGTCGTCGTAATACAGCCGCTCCGTCAATTTCGTTCCCTTCCTTCCGGGTCAGGCGCCGCCGGCGTTCCGGTCCCCTGCCCATCGTCTCCATCCTTTTGCTGCGCCCCTGCGAAGCATTCTTCCGGCAGAACTCATGCCATTTCCTCCGGATGGAACGCCTGGTCAAAGGCCTCCGCCGTCATGATGCCCATGCCGACCGCCGCCTCTTTGAGCGACAGCTCTTCCGCGTAGGCCTTCCGGGCGATCCTCGCCGCGTTTTCGTATCCGACCGCGGGGCTCAGCGCCGTAACGGTCATCAGCGACCGTTCCACGTTCTCCCGCATCTTTTTTTCGTTGACCCGGATTCCCCGGAAGCACCTTTTCTCGAAGCTGTCCATGCTTTCGCCCAGCAGCCTCGCGCTCTGCAGAAAGCTGTAGGCGCAAACCGGCAAAAACACATTCAGCTCGAAATTGCCCTGGCTGGCGGCGAAGCCCACCGTCGTGTCGTTTCCGACGACCCGGGCCGCCACCATCGTTACCTGTTCGCACTGGGTCGGGTTGACCTTTCCCGGCATGATGGAGGATCCCGGCTCGTTCTCCGGCAGGAAAATCTCCCCCAGCCCCAGCCGCGGCCCGCTGCCCAGCCACCGGATATCGTTGGCGATCTTCATCATGTCGCAGGCCAGCGCTTTCAGGGCCCCGTGCGCAAAAACCATTTCGTCCAGGGAAGTCAGCGCGTGAAACTTGTTCTCCGCCGCGATAAAACCGATCCCGGTCAATCTGGAGATCTCCGCCGCCGTCGCCCGGTCAAATCCCTCCGGCGCGTTCAGCCCGGTTCCGACCGCCGTCCCCCCGATGGCCAGCTCCTTCATCGGCGCCATCGCCGCCCGCATCATCCGGACGTCCTGCTCCAGGCTGGCCCGCCATCCGGAAATCTCCTGCCCGAAGCGGATGGGAACCGCGTCCTGAAGGTGGGTCCTGCCGCATTTGAGGATCTCCCCGACCTGCGCTTCCTTCTCCCGCATGGCGGAGATCAGGCTCTCCGCCGCGGGAATTACCCGCGCTTCCAATGCCTCCGCCGCCGCGATGTGCATCGCCGTCGGAAAGGTATCGTTGCTGCTCTGGCTCATGTTGACGTCGTCGTTGGGATGCAGGATTATTTCCCCGGCGATTTCGTTCCCCCGGTTCGCGATAACCTCGTTGACGTTCATGTTCGTCTGGGTGCCGCTTCCCGTCTGCCAGACCACCAGGGGGAATTCATCCTTCCATTTCCCCTCCCGGATCTCCCGGGCCGCCTGCCGGATCGCGTTCCGCTTGGCCTCCGTCATCTTTTCCGGCTTCAGGCGGAAATTGACCTCCGCCGCCGCTTCCTTCAGGGCGCCGAAGGCCCGGATAATCTCCGCCGGCATGGTTTCCAGCCCCGCGCCGATGGGAAAATTCTCTTTGCTCCGCTGCGTCTGGGCGCCCCAGTACCGCTCAGCCGGCACCCGCACCTCGCCCATGGAATCATGCTCAATCCGCTCCGCCATACTGTCCTCTCCAAACACGATGTTTTTGAATAACCCGATTATAATCAAATTGCCGGAAGGAATCAATGCCCACCTTGACACCCTTCTTTCATTTCTTTATCATGGATAGGGTTTATCCGTCTTCCCGGCGGCGTTCACGCCCGCCGGCTCTGGATGCAGTGTGAAAGTTCAATTCTGCGGCGAACTTTCATGGGTTATCTGTCCGGTACCGCACCGGTATGGCGTGTAAAATGATTCAGCTGCCGAAGGATGTCATATCGCTCCTTTCCCGCCTTCGTTCCGCAGGCTTTTCGGCCTATGCCGTGGGCGGCTGCGTCCGGGATTCGCTCCTGGGCCGTATCCCCGGCGACTGGGATCTGTGTACCTCTGCTCTCCCGGAGGAGATGCGGCGCGTTTTCGCCGGCGAGCATCTGGTGGAAACCGGCCTGAAACACGGAACACTGACGGTGGTCCTGAATCATGTTCCCTATGAAATCACAACCTATCGGGTCGACGGGGATTATACCGATCACCGCCATCCCGATTCTGTCCGCTTTGTGGACCGGATTGACGAGGATCTGGCCCGCCGGGATTTTACGGTCAACGCCATGGCCAGTGATCCGGAGGGAACCGTCCTGGATCTCTACGCTGGCCGGGCGGATCTGGCCGCCGGGCTTATCCGCTGCGTCGGGGCTCCGGCGCTTCGCTTCGGGGAGGACGCCCTTCGGATCCTGCGGGCCCTCCGCTTCGCCTCCGTCCTGGATTTCGCCATCGAGCCGGAAACCGAATCCGCCGTCCGCGCCCTCTATCCGACCCTGGAGCGGGTCGCCGCCGAGCGCATACGGGCGGAGCTGCTCAAGCTCCTCTGCGGCCCGGGCGTGGGCCGGATACTCCGCGCCTTCCCGGAGGTCATAACGTTCCTGATCCCCTGCCTGAAGCCCTCCGTGGGCTATGATCAGCAAAACCCGCATCATCTCTATACCGTCTGGGAGCATACCATCCGGGCCGTGGAGGGCGTTCCGCCGGATCCGGTGTTGCGCATGACCATGCTCCTCCATGACTGCGGCAAGCCCTATACGAGAACCACCGATGAAAAGGGCGTCGGCCACTATATGGGGCACCAGAAGGTATCCGCCCGCCTTGCAAAGGAGGTGCTGGAAAAGCTCCGTTTCGACCGGGCCTCTTCGGATCGGATTCTGCGTCTGGTGGAGGCCCACGATATCCCGCTCAGCACGGATCGGCGCCTCCTCCTTCGCCGGCTGAACGCCTTCGGCGAGGAAGATCTCCGCGCGCTCTTTACCATCCACCGGGCCGACCGGATCGCTACCGGTACCCGGAATCCGGCCCATGCCCGGGAGCACTGGGAGGATCTGAACCATGCGCTGGATCATCTCCTCGCGGAGCGCCCCTGCTTTTCCCTGAAGGATCTGGCGGTCAACGGCCGGGATCTGACGGCCCTGGGATACAAAGGCCCCGCCGTGGGAAAAGCCCTGAATAAGCTGCTCGCCGTCGTCATGGACGGAAGCCTCCCCAACGAGCGGGAAGCGCTGCTGGACAGTCTGAAATAACCGGAAACCTGTCTCCCGGCGCAGGAGTCGGCCAGCCTTCCCCGAAGGGCCGCCTGCTGATGAACATGCCCGTTTCCTTTCCTTTGGCCAGATCGCGGCTGTTCCCGTAAAGCTCTTTCCGCTGGCACTTCTCCCTGGATTGTGCCGCGGCAAGCAAAAAGCTCCCTTGTGCGGAGGGAGCTTTTTGCTTGCTTGATGTGTCTGTGAATATTTCGTAACGATAGATTACACCAGTTCGATAACCACCATTTCGGCGGCGTCGCCGCGGCGCGGACCCAGCTTGTAAATCCGGGTGTAACCGCCGGAGCAGTTCTTTTCGGCGTTCCGGGCCTTGTACTTGGGGCCGATTTCGCGGAACAGCTTCTCGACCACGGGATGCTTGTTGTCCTTGGTCCGCTCCTTGTATTCCGCCTTGTTCTCGTCGTCCTTCTTGGCTTCCTTCAGGTCATACAGGTAAGCCATCATGATGCGGCGGGCATGCAGCTTGGACGGCGCGTCGTTGACGACGTCCAGCGTTACCAGCTGGCCCTTGTCGTTATGGGTTTCCTTGGTGGCCGGAACGGTGTTGTCGCATTCGCGAATAGCCAGCGTGATCATCTTGTCGGCGATCCTGCGGACTTCCTTCGCTTTGCTGACCGTGGTCTCAATCCGGCCATACCAGATCAGATTGGTCACCTGGTTGCGCAGCAGCGCCTTGCGCTGATCAGCCGTGCGACCCAGCTTGCGTTGGTTAGCCATGGGAATATCCTCCTTCTGGCGCGTGATCCCGGGGGAAGCCCGGTCCTCCGCGCGTTCGACTTATTCTTCGTTGGGTTGCAGGCCCAGCCCGAGGGCTTCAAGCTTCTGTACCACTTCTTCCAGGCTCTTGCGGCCCAGATTGCGAACCTTCATCATGTCGTCCTCGTTCTTCTGAACCAGCTCGGCGACGCTGTTGATGCCGGCCCGCTTCAGGCAGTTGTACGCCCGGACGGAAAGATCCAGTTCCTCGATGGTCATCTCCAGAACCTTGTCTTTCTTGTCCTCTTCCGGCAGCGCCATGCTCACAGGGATCACCTGGTTGGTCAGCCCGACGAACAGCTCCAGATGCTCCATCAGGATCTTGGCGGCGCCGCTGATGGCCTCTTCGGGCTTCAGCGTTCCGTTGGTCCAGATCTCCAGGGTCAGCCGGTCGTAGTCGGTAATCTGCCCGACACGGGTATCCTCCACCGTGTAGTTCACCTTCTTTACCGGGGTAAAGATGGAATCGATGGGGATCACGCCGATGGGCATGCTGGGATTCTTGTTCTTGTCCGCGCTTACATATCCCCGGCCCCGCTCGACGGTCAGCTGCATCTGCAGATGCGCGTCCTCGTTCAGCGTGGCGATATGCAGATCCTTGTTGACGATTTCAAGCTCGTCGTCCGTCCGAATGTCCCCCGCGGTGATCTCCATGGGGCCCTTAAAGTCCAGGGTCACCTGCTTCGGCCCCTCGGAGAACATCTGGCAGGCCATGCTCTTCAGGTTCAGGATCAGCTCGGTCACGTCTTCCTTGACGCCCGGGATCGTTGAAAACTCATGCTGCACGCCCTCGATGTGAACCGAGGAAACAGCCGCGCCCGGAAGGGAGGACAGAAGAACCCGGCGCATGGAATTGCCCAGCGTGTGGCCAAAGCCGCGCTCCAGAGGTTCGATCACAAAACGGCCGTAGCTGCCGTTCATGCCGACTTCCACGCATTCGATCCTTGCCTTTTCGATTTCGACGATCATTGGTACCCTCCTCAATAGGTTCCAGACGAAAGAGAGGATCGCCCGTATGGGGCGGCCGCTCTCCCCGCTTTTAACGGCTGTAGTACTCGACGATCATGTTCTCGGCCACCTGCAGGTCGATATCCTCGCGGACAGGAAGCGCGTTGACGTTACCGGTCAGATTGGGGGCGTCGAAGGTCAGCCACTTGGGCGTCAGCACAGTGGTTCCCTCGCGAAGGCTCTTGAACATCTCATATTCGGCGGAGCGGGGACGCAGGGTGATCACGTCGCCGACCTTCACCTGGTAGCTCGGGATGTCAACCTTCTGCCCGTTGACGCGGATGTGGCCGTGTCCGACCACCTGGCGGGCCATCCGGCGGGTCTTGGCCAGACCCAGACGGAACACCACGTTGTCCAGCCGCATTTCGAGCAGCCGGAGCATGTTCTCGCCCGTGATGCCCTTCATGTTGGCAGCCTTCAGATAGTACTTGTGGAACTGCTTTTCCTGTACGCCGTAGACGAACTTAACCTTCTGCTTTTCCTTCAGCTGCGCGCCGTACTCGGAAACCTTGCGCCGGCGGTTGCCGCCGGGATTGCGGGTGGATTTCTTATTGCCATAGCCCATGACGGCCGGGCTGACATCAAACGTCCGGCACTTCTTGGCGATAGGTTCTCTATTGACAGCCATTCTTGCTTGTCCTCCTTCACATTAAACGCGACGGCGCTTGGGCGGACGGCAGCCATTGTGGGGAATGGGGGTGACGTCCTTGATCATGTTCACATCCAGGCCGGCGGCCTGCAGGGAACGGATAGCAGCCTCGCGGCCGGATCCGGGGCCGTTGACATAAACCTCAACGGTCTTCAGTCCATATTCCATCGCGGCCTTGGCAGCGGTTTCGGCGGCCATCTGCGCGGCGAAGGGCGTGGATTTCTTGCTTCCGCGGAAGCCCAACCCGCCGGCGGAGGCCCAGGAAAGAGCGTTGCCCTGGGTATCAGTGATGGTGACGATCGTATTGTTGAAAGAAGAACGAATATGGGCGGCGCCGCGCTCAACGATCTTCCGCTCGCGGCGTTTCCGCGTAACCTTCTTAAGCTTCTGCTTAGGTGCCATTGAATTTTCTCCCTCCGTAGCCCGCGTAAAACGCGGATCTCATTCGAAATTACTTGGTAGCCTTCTTCTTGCCGGCAATGGTCTTCTTGGGGCCCTTGCGGGTACGGGCGTTCTGCTTGGTGTTCTGCCCGCGGACAGGAAGGCCATGACGATGACGAACGCCACGGTAGCAGCCGATTTCGATCAGCCGCTTGATATTGAGGGACACCTCGCGCCGAAGATCGCCTTCGACCTTCAGGTGATGCTCGATGTACTCACGCAGCTTGCTGATTTCAGTCTCGGAGAGATCCTTTACCCGGGTGTCGGGGTTGATACCGACTTCCGCCAGCATCTTCTGCGACGTGGTGAGCCCGATGCCGTAAATGTAGGTCAGGCCGACTTCAACGCGCTTTTCTCTGGGCAGGTCAACGCCTGCAATGCGTGCCATGTGTCCTAAACACCTCCGTATTTTCTTGACCCTTGGTCAATTGGGGAACTCGCGCGGCTCCCCGATCCCGCCGCAGCCCAAAGCGGAACCGCTTTCCGCGCGCCGGCCGCCGGTTATGCGGCCTGCCTCTTCGTCCGCCCTCCCGCGGCAACCCACCGCGGAAAGAGGGAACCCGGCTCCGCCGGCCCCTGGTGAAAGCAGAGGCACGGCAACGCTCTCCCGCCGCTTTGGAAGGCGCGGCAGGGCAGCGCGTGTAAGAGACGTCATGGATCGGCCGCCGGAACATGAGCTTTTTCAACTCATGCAGCCGCCCGGACAGCCAATCGGGCTAACTTGGTTATTTTACCATGCTCCTTTCGGATTCGCAAGAACTTCGCCGAAAATTTTCTTAAATTTTTGTTAACTTTTTTCGTCTTGACTTTTTCCGTTCCTTCTTCCATTATATTCCTGTCCGAAAGGAGGCTCTTTATGCGTCTGCTCTATACGGAATCCAATCTTTTATCCCTCCGGGCCCAAATCCGGCGCCGCCGCCTGGTGCTTTACGCCGTCTCGGCGCTCTTTTTCGCCCTGTTTATCATTACCCTTGTGATTGACGATCATAAGCAGAACCGTCCCCAGCTGCTGACGCTCTTTTCCGTCCTGCTGGGCGGCGGATTCGCCATCTTTTATTATGATCTGATGATCCGTCCCCTCCGCTGTTACGAGCGGCATCTGGAGCACGCCCTCCACGGCCGGAATCACGAAATGACCCTGGAATTCCTCCGCGTCGAGCCGGAGCTTTCCCTGGTGGACGGGGTGCGCTTCCGCGGCCTGACCTTTCTGGGCGACCCGGATAAGCACGGCGTCCGGGAAACCGGCCTCTATTGGGACGCGGAGCTCCCCCTGCCGGAGTTCGTCCCCGGCCAGTCCCTGACCGTCCGCTATTACGACCGCTGTATCACCGGTTATCAGTAACGGGTTTTTAAGCATGCCAGGGCTGATCTATTGAATCTCTGCGAAGGCGTTCTTGATCAGATAGAACACCGTCTCCCCGTCGACCGTGACCGCGTCGTGCATGGGATCGTATTCGCTCAGCTCGACCCTGTGCTCCGCCCCTGAAACCGTCCGGAAGGTATAAATCCTCTCCGGCTTTTTCTTTTCCCATCCTTCCGGCAGCCGCCCGCTGACAGTGACCACCAGCCACCTTTCGTATACCGCGGAAAAGGCGGCGTAATCCATCGCTTCGCCGTCCTTCAAAACCGACACCTCGGTCCGCGCCGGCTCCCCCTCCGTCTCCGCAGGCACTGTCGTCCGGGTCAGCTCGTAAACCTCCCTGCTTGCGCCCGCCCGCTCGATCGTCAGTCCGGCCAGGCTGCCCAGCGGAACGGTCACCGGATACCTCGCCAGGGTCTTCATGGGATCCGTCTCCGTCAGGGCGGCGACGGTAAAATGATTCATCGTGTAGATCGTGTCGTCGAACAGGGCATAATCCGTCATTTCATTCCGGCTGCCCCCGATAACGAATTCAACGGTCTCCGCCTCCCGCTCCACGATGTCGAAAGCCCCTCCGCTGGTAATCTGCCCGGTGGCCCCCGCGGCCATATGAATCCGAATCACGGCGCGGGGCTCCGAAAGCCCGGTTCTCTCCCGGTTTTCCTCCGTGTTTTCGCCCACATACAGCCCGTTCCGAAGGTTTCCGGCGTTCTTTTTTAAATTGACAACGGTGTCATAATCCGCCGGATAGCTGACCGGCCAGGTCACCTTCCAGTTGTCCGCCGCGTCGCTGTCCGTGATATTGCCCATCAGGCTCCATCGGGCGGTTACCTGTCCCTTCCCGTCCAGAATCGTGACCTCGTCGATCCGCTCGGTCTGAATCTGGGGCTGAACCACCGGATGCAGCAATTCCCGTTCCACCTGAAGCTCCTGCGCCAGGCTCCCCGCCACGGCGTAAAGCCTTCCGTCCCCCTCGACGGTCATAAACCGGTAGTCCGCGTCCTCCAGGCCCGAGGCGTCCCCGATATTCAGGACGATCTGCGTCCCGTCCGTATAGGTAACCTCCGCCCGGATCGCCGGCTCCGCCAGCCCGAATTCCGCGAGATGATCCCGGTATTCCTCCGGATCCTCCGTCAGAATATCCTCATAGACGATGTTCGCCAGCGCGTCCTCGATCCGCTCCCCCAGCGCCGCGTCCACGGTCCATCCGTCGCCGCCTTCCATCCGCAGCCCGCCGTCCGCGTCCCGGACCGCCGTCCAGGGTTCCTTTCCCCGAACCGTAACGGTCATCCGCTGGATCTCCGCCGGCTGCTTCTGCAGAATCGTTCCGCCGGTATTCTCCCTTTTCGGAACCTCGACCGCCGTATCCCGGCTCGTCAGCACCGCCGCGGCCACCGCCGCCGCGGCCAGAATCGCCAGTCCCGCGATCCAGATCCGCTTCCCGGCCCCCCGCCGGGTCTTTTTCTCGACCTTCTGCATCTGTGTTTGATGTTCCCCCGTCTTACCGGTTTCTTCTCCGAACCAGCACGCCGACCGCCGCCAGCAATACGGCCAGGGGCAGCGCCGCGACGATGACCGAGCCCATTCCGTTGCTCCTGGCGCTCAGCGCCGGGCGAACCGCGTTCCGGGCCATGATGTCCAGGTTCGAGCTCTGCTGCCCCGTCAGGTATTCCGCCATCCGGATGATCAGCTGGGGCGCGTCCGTCATGGCGTAGATCTGCTCCTCCGTAAGCAGCGTCGAGCATCCGACGATAAACGCCTTGCTGATATACCCTCCCGTCGTTACCCTCTGCGCCTGCATGGCCAGAACGAAGGGCCCCGTCGGATCTCCTTCCGCCTTTTCCAGGGAGGACATGTCCGCCGCCACCTGCTTTAGATAGGAGGTCTTCCCGCTCTGGAGCACCGGGAAAACCATCAGATTCCGGTCGTTTCCCTCCGGTGTCTCGAAGGCCCGGCTGCCCACCAGCAGCACCGTGTCCGCCCCGGAGGCCACAAGATCCATCGTCACGTCCGTGCTCAGCATTTCCGGAATCAGATCGATCCGGATATTGTTGTAATAGCTGTTCGTGTCCTCCCGATCCGCCACGACGATCCCCTCCATCGGCAGAAATCCGTAGCTCCGCAGAAGTGCCGCGTAATTCGGCATCGCGCCGATGGGATCCGAATAGTCGCACGTAAACAGGAGCCGGCCGCCCTGGTCGATAAACGTGTTCAGTTTGTTGAGCTCCGCGCCCGTAATATCCCGCAGAGGGCTGAAGAAAACGAGCAGCTCCTTTGGGTCCGGCGTATACCGGCTGTCCGAAAGCTCCTGATAAACCACCTCGTAATGATTATCCGTCATCATGGTCTGGAAGGCCGCCAGGCTTTCCCCGTCCATCTCCCCATGTCCCTGGAGGATGACAATCCGCGGAATCTCCTCCCGGGTCACATAGGAAATGGCCCCGGTAATCGCCCGCTCATAGGTATATCCGGCGTAATTGTATACCCCGGTTTCCGTATCCATGCCCAGACTGACGAAATCCGACGGATCCAGAATGCGCCACCGTCCCGTCTCCGGGCAAAAAACGATCAGGGAATCGCTGGTCACCATCTCCGTCTGCCCGCTGAACCGGGTCAGCAGCCCGGGGTTCAGCGCCGGATCGGCCTGCTCCCATGTCACCTTCCCGCTTTCCGCCGCGTACCGGTCCAGCAGCTCCATCAGCGGCGCATCCTCCTGCCCCTTCGGGAAAAGGGCGTAGATATGTACCGGGTGGCTCAGTTCCTTCAGGATCTTCTTCGTTGTTTCGCTCTGGGTCGTAATGCCGTTAAAGCTGAAATCCACCCGCCATCCGTGCTTCTTCTCGAAGGCCGTGGCCGCGATGTTGACCGCGATCAGGATTACCAGAATCAGGATCAGCGCCGCCGTGCTCATCCCCCGGGCCTTCAGCCGGGCCAGGCTATTTTTCTTTCCCTTCATGCACCAGCCCTCCTGACCCGCCGGGTATCCAGATGATGAATCGTCATGGCCAGAAACGCCGCCGCGAAGCTCAGGTCATAGATAATCCCCGCCCAGCTCAGCTGCCCCATCAGGAAGGGCTCGTTCCGGCTGTAAAGGCTTAAAAACCGGATGGTATCCTCGATCCACCCGATCTGGATCTGGTTTTGCATCAGATCCATCATCCATAGCAGGAAATTCGCCCCGAAGGCCATGACCGCCGCGGTCACGGGCGTCCCCGCGCATCCGCTCATGTAGAGATCCAGCGCGACGAAGGCGCATCCCTGCAAAATGAATCCCAGATAATTGACCGCCAGCTCCGCCGGAAAAATGGTACCGTAAATCCCGACCACCAGGACATAGAAAAGCGTCAGCCCGGCCGTCATCAGCAGTACGGTCACCGCCGCCAGATATTTCCCCATCACGATCCCCGTCAGCGAAACCGGACTGGTCAGCAGCAGCTGGTCCGTCCGCTTCTGCCGCTCCTCCGCCAGCAGCCGCATCGTCAGCACCGGGCTGAGCAGCATCCAGAGATAGCTCATCTGCCCGATAAACGTCGGCAGATCCCCGCTGTGCTGCCGCAGGATCGAAAGGAAAAACAGAATCGAGGAGATCAGCAGAAACACCCCGATGAAAACATACCCCACCGGCGTGTAGAAATAGCTCTGCGTCTCCCGCTTCCAGATCGCCTTCAAATCAGTAAACTCCTTTGTTGTCGGTTCCCGAAAAGCCCCCGGTGTCCGCGGCCCCTGATCTGGCGTTCATACCGTAACAAAGCGCCGCCGGCGGAAACCCCGCCGGCGGCATTATACCATAGTTTTTCCCCTTTTGCTGTAAACAATGCGTGAACGAGACGTTCGCCCCCGCCAGGGATCCTGATTTCCGCCCGGGTAAAGCCCGGGAAGGCTGAACCGTTCCCGGACTTGTCCCCGTCTTAGTCGAAGCAGTCGCCGACGTGATTGATAACCACTTCCACGCCCAGCGGCGTCCCGTAATCCTCAATCACCAGATAGCTGTCGCCGCGCTTCTCGCCGGTCTTCTTGCCCTCCGACGGCTCCTTGGGTTTCCGGATCGCGTTGGTAAAGATCGTTGTGTTCCCAACCGTCGCAACGTTCGTCTGCTGATACCCCAGAACCTCCTGCTCTTCCCAGTAATAGCTGACCGGCAGTCCGTTCAGGATCATCGGCAGGTCGCTGATCGTTGCGCTCCAGTGGTTCGCCTCGTTCAGCTCCACGCTCATGCCGTTGCTCAGGGTCATCCGGACGCTCTCCGGCCTCATGCCGGCGGCGTTGTTGTCGTCGTCCCAGATCTTCCGTACGGAGACGCTGGTCGTCATCGTCTGATACGTGTTCGTAATATGGGTTCCTTCGATGGAGCTTTCATACCGGGGCACCGGATCCTCGGAAATCGTGTAGCGGATTTCCCCATTCCTGTCCCTTTCCGGAAGGCCCGTGAAAGTATGCTGCCAGCCATCGGCCGCCGTGATTTCCACGGTCTGTATCACGTTTCCGTTGCTCATCAGCCGGACCGTGATGCTATCCGGTCTGTTCCCCTGCGCGTTGTCCTGATCAACCCAGGTCTTTGTGACGGTCAGATTCCTCACGCTGACGGTGGGAGTCGGCGTCGGGGTTGCGGTGGGCGTCGGGGTCGGAGTCGGCGTTGGCGTCGGGGTAGCTGTCGGTTCAGGTGTCGCTACCGTCTCCTCTTCCCGGAATTCGAATACCTTTTCAATCTCGAGCCGGCCCGGCAGAATCCGGTTGACAAACGTGATCTCCTCGCCGGATTTGTCCGCCGTAGCGGAGATAAAGTCATCTTCCTCCTTCAGGGTTACAGAAACTTCGATGCCGTTCTCATCATATCCGACCGTCTTGTCCGTTCCCTTTACCTCTCGGATCGTGTATACAAACGGCGAATGTTCCAGGTCGTTCCAGTCATAGGCGATTTCGCTGAAGGTTATGACGCCGTCCGCGTCGTTTTTCCCTGTCGCGACTGTCTCGCCCGTCTCGTTCAATGCCTCGAAGCTGAACTCCTGATCCTTCAGGGTCCGGCCTTCCATGACCTTCCGGCCGTCCAGCGTGATAGAACCCTTCTTGAATTCGTTCGTGACCAGAAGCACGCCGTTCTCATCCACCGGGCCTTCGATCGTTCCGTCTTCCAGAATGCGAAAAGTGAAATCCTTCGTGGCGGCGTATCCTTCCGGAGCACTGACCTCATGAATCGTATAGGTTTCGTTTCGATGCAGTCCATAGATGACGTGGTTATAATCGGCGGATGTCCAGGCGTCAACCGCGGTGCCGCTCTGATCCAGAACCTGCAGCTCGGCGCCGGGCAGAATCTCCTCCGTTTCGAGATCAATCTTCCGGATCCAGACCTCCGTGACCTGGTTCGTGACTGTGACGATCCGTTGATCCACCTTGATCGTACCGGTGTTCGTGTCCGGGAACGTCAGGGTCGGTTTCAGCTTGTTTCCGTTGGCGTCCAGCAGGTTGTTGCCTTCCGCATCCTTCATCTGCTCGCGATACTGCAGCGTATAGACAGGAGCGAAATAACCCATATCGGACAGCTCTTCGGTTACGGTGAATTCATAATTCAGGGGCAGGCCTGTGATATACCTGGTTTCGCCGGCCATAATCTCCACTTCGGCTATGCCGTTGGTGAATGTGACCCCGTCGAATGTTCCGTTCAGCTGTGTGCTGCCCTTATGCATATGAATCTTCAGCTTGAAAACATCAGAGGATTTAATCCCATTGCCCCTGGTTTCCTTGGTCAAAAGCAGCTTGCCGGTCCGGTTCCGTGTATTGGTAATCGTCGTAATATTTTCCGCGCATCCGTCCACATCCTGCTTTGAAACCGCACCGGCCGTCAGCCCGATGATGGTCCCGGTCTGATGGACAAATGTCTGGCTGTCATAGGTGGCAGAGTAATCGTCTTCATAAACGGTGTAGCCGATATTCGCGGGCAGGCCCAGAATATAGGCCGGCACGGTCGTGGAAATCAGGAAGTAATCCTCCGGCACCTTGTTCTTCGCCGCGCTTTCGGTAATCACGATGTCTTCCACATTTGTGTTCTTGACCGATACGCCGTTCTTAAAGGTTACATCACCATAGGTTCCGTTCAGCGGCTGATTCAAAACAACCTTGACGGCGAACCAGGTTTTCTCGTCCGGATCGTTCCCGGCGGTCATCTTCTGAATTTTCAGGCCGCCGAAAAGATCCTTCGTATTGATGATCTCCAGTGTCGATGGCGCGTCCTCGCTGATCGTGCCGTTGATTGTACCGTTATATGTAACAATATATCCCTTCTCGGCTTCCAGCGAGTTGTCCAGTATTTCCTCAACCTGATAAGCGGAACCCGAGGGAAGGCCCTCAATGACTCTGGTCTGGCCGTCCGTAAGGGTGAATTCGAGGACGCCGTTTGCAAAAGTGCTCTGGTTTTCGCCGGAACCATAGGTTCCGTTTGCGGGAGCCATCGTTCCGTCCGTCTGTTTGGCCTGAACCGTAACCCTGATTTTGAATGGATGATTCATGTCTCCCGAATTGCCTCTGACGGTTTTGCTGACGGTGAGGGAGCCGTTGGCATTCCGGTTGTTGGTTACAACACAGGCGTTGCTCGGATCGACCGTCGCCAGGACGGGCACCGCGTTGGTTCCCTTAATCGTTCCGGTCGCCCTTTCATATCTGGCTGTATACCCTTCTCCCGTATAATCCGTTTCCTCAACCCTGTATCCGATTCCGTTCGGAAGGCGCTTCGCTGTTCTCGTTTCATCTTTCCGAAGGGTGAACTGCGCGACGCCGTCGATGAATTCCATCTCGCCGTAAATGCCATTCAGCTGCTCCGACAGCGTTACCGTGAACGCGAAGGAAGACCGCTTGTCTCCGGCCGTGCCGGAGGTCTTCTTAGTTACGGACAATCCGCCATAGGAATTGCGGGTATTGGTAATGGAAACCTTAATCGCCTTGTCCCCGGTCAGAGATCCGTCAATATACCCGATCACGGGATCCGTCAGGGACGAGGTATAGTTTCCGCTGTCCGTTTCCTCGATGGTGTATTTCAGCCCGTTCGGCAGACCTGTCAGGCTGATAACATCCCCGCCGTGGACATTCTCGATCTCCGCGACGCCGTTCTCGAAGCGGACGGTTCCATAGGTCTGATTGATGCTGCTGTCTCCAAGCGTGATCCTGATTTTGAACGGATCGCTCACGGATGTATCATTTCCGTCCAGTGCCTTTACGATCTTCAGATCGCCCCAGGTGTCATGCAGATTGACGAACCGGGCCTCCGGAACCTGATATCCGGCCGTCGTCTTGGATTGTATCGTCCCCGTCGTTCCCGACGTTTCCGCGGATTGCGTATACCCGCTGGGTACTTCCTCGCTGATCCTGTATTGCGTTCCAACCGGCAGGTCTTTGATCCAGACGGTCTGGTTATGATGCATGCTGAAGGTGGCCCGTCCATCCTTGTCCGTGGTAATGGTAAAGAGCTTGTCCTGGGCGACCGGGTCCTTCAGAACCGCGTCGAACGTATCCTTCAGGCCGTTTCCGTTATAAGTCAGTACAATGGTGAAGGTAAAGTTCTTCGTCAGTTCGGCGGTTCCGATCGTATTGCCCTTTACAACCTTGCTGACCTTCAGATCGCTAGATTCAACCGTCAGCCGGTTGGTCAGCGTGATTGTGTTGTCGCTGACCGCAGGAGTTCCTGAGAGGCTGTACCCCGCGGGCATCGATCCTTCTTCCCAGTAATAGGTAATCGGTTGTCCATTTTGCTTCTTCGGAAGCTCGGTAACCGTATCCGTCCAGTTATTCTCCTTATTCAGGATCACTTCAACGGGGTTCTCCGCGCCGTTTACGCTCCGGGTTACCTGAGTTCCAGGGGCATCACCCACGCGCTGCATCAGCTTGACCGTCAGGCTCTGCGGGCGCAGCCCGAGCCTGTCGTCCTTGTCGTCCCATACCTTCTTAACGGTCGCGATGACCTGATCCGGTGCGTGAACATTGGTGAATGTCGTTGTATTGGTATCGGAATTTACATTTGTGCTCTTCAGCTGATAGCCGGCGGTTTCAAGCCCGCTGGTGTTCTCCTGCCATGTGTAGACAATCAGCTGGCCCTTCGCCTTATACTTATCCAGCCCGGCAACCGTCTGTTTCCATCCGTTGGCGGCATTCAATGTATACTCGCCCAGACTTAAGCCATCCGCGTAGAGCGTTACCTTCAGCTCGACCGGCCGGATGCCGTCCTGATTGTTGTTGTCTTCCCAGACCTTCGCGACGGTCGTCTGCGTCTTCTCGGGAGTATGCTTGTTGGTGATGGTATATTCCGTCTTCTCTGTATTGAAGGTGATGGTCGTATTGTATTTTTCAACACTGTCTTCCCTGACGGAATAGGTAATCTTTTTCCCTCCCTGATAGGCGGGCAAATCCTTCCATGTTACGGTCTGGCTGCCGCTCAGCTTTACTTCCTTCGCCTGATCCGGAACCTCGGTGACTGCCGTCTCTCCGGCCACCTGCTGCATCAGCCGGAATGTAACCGTCCGGCGCAGCCCGTCCTGGTCGTTCTTATCATCCCAGACTTTCTTCGCGGTGATGGTGGTCTTCTCCGTAACATGGGAGTTGGTTACGGTAAACTGATACTTCCCGTCGTTCCCGGAAATCTGAGAGGGTTCCACCTTTGTCGAATATCCGCCCACCGGGTCCTCGGTCACGCTGTATACATAGGGCGTTCCATCTGCCTTCGTCTTCGGCAGGTTCTCCCATACGCGGGTCAGTTCAGACGCAGAAGCGGCTCCCTTCGGAATGGTGACTCGCCGGTCAGGCATCTCGGTTCCGTTCTGAAACAGCCTGATCGTGACTTCCGCCCGCAGTCCGTCCTGGTTATTCGTGTCGTTCCACGCCTTGGTGACAGACAGGTTCATTCGTTCGATCTTCCGGTTCTTCAGATGCAGCGTTCTGCCGGTCGCATCATCCGCGGCCACCGTGAGATACTCCGCGGCGGAGGCTGAAACGGTGATGCTTCCGTCCTTTTCGATGGTGAATTGGGTATCCGCAGTCAGCAGATAGCCTTCCGGAGCACTCTTTTCCTTCAGCGTATACGTTTGAGACACGGGCAGTCCCGTATTCTTCCATTCTTCATTCGCCTTGGATGTCCAGGAGGCGATCCGGGTTCCGGAACTGTTATAGAGTTCGAGTTCCGCGCCAGCGACCGCTTTACCATCCGCGAAATCCGTTTTTCGGATCGTCGCGTCTATCTTCGTCAGTTCTTCGTTGACAAACAGGTTCGGCTGGGTTTCGCCGTCTTCAGAGGAATAAGTCACCTGCGCCTTCAGTGAGTGAGTAGCGAAGTCGTTCGTAACCTGAACCGTTGCCTTTACGACCCTTGTATCATAGGTCATACCGTTCATCGTCGGATTTTGTTTTGTCACACCAGCCGGAACAACTTCATGAATCGTATATTCATAGGTGCCGGCCTTGTTGAATGTAATCGTGCCAAAGTTCACCTGGCCCGCCGCGTTATTTCGGGCAGTTACGCTGTTTCCGGTCACATTCGAGGGCATCGGGTTTCCGGCAGCAGCAGCCGAAAGAACGAAGCTGAACTGCTGATCCTTCAGCGCGAGCGGCTTGCCATCCTGGTCAACCAGTCGCTTTTCTGCGCCAAAGGTTGCGGTCGTATCCCCAGCGGTATAATGATTCACAAATTCAGCGGTTATGCTGGAATTCTCTCCGCCAACGATGTTTCCCTTCGCGTTTAAGGGTTCCGTTGTCGTGTAACCGGCGGAGGTATAGTCGTCTTCTTTGACTTCATAATAGATACCGTTGGGAAGTCCGGAGATCGTTCTCGTCTCGCCTGTTTTTAGAGCGAATGAAGCCGTGCCATTCTTAAACTCCACCTGGCCGTATTTGCCATCCGCCAGTCCGGGAATCGAGACAACGAATCTGAATGCCTTGTCGGTATCAATATGCGCTCCTGTTACCGTCTTGGAAACGACAAGGCTGCCGTAAGTGTTGCGGATGTTTTTGAATGTTACATAGTGCTTCGTTTCTTTTTCGTCCTGATTATTGCTGTTGACATCAATCTTCCCGGTAATCGTTGCTCCCTGCGCATAGTCCGTTGTTCCATTCTTGCTGAATGGTAAAACGGAGGTTTCATACAGGGACGCCGGTCCTGTTTCCTTGTTTTCTGTGATCGTATAGCTCGTTCCGTTCGGAATGTTGGAGATGGTTTTCGTTTCACCATGTACGAGCTCAAAGGTGGCTGTTCCGGTGTATTTAGTCTCTCCGATGCTGAACGTTGCGGTGCTGGGATCCATGGTGACTGTGAAGCTGAATTTCTGCCCAGCCGAAGCGGCGTTGCCTTCAACGTTCTTCGTGACCGTAACCTCGCCGAATACATTCCGGGTATTGGTAAATTCCGCGGTTTTGGTCTGATTCGCCGATTCGATGGCTCCCTTTTCACCTTCGGAATTCTTTATGTAACCGTCCACTTTTTCTTCGCTGACCGCGTAGGATGTTCCCTTAGGAACGTTGCTGAAGACTGCCTTTTGATCATGCGCCAGTTTGAAGGACGCGGCACCGTTCGCCGGCACAAGAATGGTGCTGTTTGCCACGTCGTTCCACTGGTCGCCTTCTCCCTTTGTCTGAATCATCCCGGTAATTCCGGAGAAATCCGTCACTGCAGGATCAGTAAATACAACAGTGAAATCAAACATCCTGTCTGTTTCCGCAGCGTTGCCGTTGACGGTCTTGGTTACCTCGAGGGTTCCATAGCTGTTCTTTGTGTTTGTAAATGTAGCGGTAGAAACAGCGGATGAAGAGATGGTTCCACTGATCATGCCGTCCACGGGCGAAGTAAGAGTGTAGCCGGAATTGGTACTATTCATTTCTGTAACCGTCCATTCCGTGCCTTCTGGAATGTTTTCAATTGTTACGCTGCCTTCACCCGTAATGGTAGCTTCAGCTGAGCCGTTCGTGAAAGAATATCCCGAATAAGGTCCCACAATAGTGCTTCCATCTTTTTTCAGGGTTATTATGAAGGTAAATTTGTCGCTACTGTTTGTATCGTTTCCTGCCAGTTTCTTGCTGATTACCAGGCTGCCCACGTTCTTTGTGTTGGTAAAGCCATGGGTATTGTTACTAGCAACATCGGTATTTTGTACGTCATCTGGCTTATGCTTTGTTCCAACGATCGCGCCAGAGAAACCGCCCACGGGCGTAGCGATATACCCCTGTCCTGATACATCCGCTTCTTCCACAGCGTACCGCAGCCCATTGGGCAGACCAAGCACGTAGATTTCTTCTCCCCCCTTCAGGCTAAATGTGACGTCAGCCTGAATCGTACCATTTGAATGGTCCACCGCATATTTGATGATCGTTGTTGATACATTTGCTCCATTCTTATCAGCAAAGCGCACAGCATCCATTACGTTAGCCTTTGCATTTTCCTGCGTAAGCGCCACGCCTTCCGGCAGATAGTTTTGCAGGTTGTAAAGGCGCAGTGTGAATATGAATTCGTCGCCCTGTGACGCTCCAGTTCCTGCTATTGTTTTGCTGATTCCCAGTCCGCCAAACAGATCCTTCCGGTTCGTAATAAGAACCGTATGATCCTTATCATCCACCGTTGCGGTAATGCCATCGCTGGCTGCAATGGGAGTATTGTCGTCATCATGCTGATAGATCGTCGTATAGGTGCTCAAATCATAACCCGATCCGTCGATTTCTTTGACCGTATAGGTGTACCATTTCGGGATATGATAGACGGTATAGCTCTCCCCGCCGGAAAGCGATGCTGTATAGCTGCCTTTGGTGAACGTTGTTTTCCCGTTAGCATCGCCAATTTCGCCATTGACCGGCTGGCCCTTTTCATCCTTCAGCGTGATTTCAACCCGGAACGGTCCCTGATCAGCCGCGTTCCCTTCCAGCTTTTTGGACACGGTCAGGTTATGGAAACGTTCCCGGGTGTTGGTAACCTTTACCATGTTGGCGCTATCTATGTTATCTTTTGTGACTGCGGTCTTCCCCGCGGCGTCGTCCCTGGCGGTTACAACACCAACGATTGTGCCGACGTTATGCTCATAGCTTACCTGATCATACGTCTTAGAATAATCATCCTCCGTCACGGTATAGCCGACTCCAACCGGAAGGCCGGTAATTACGAGAGGCCGATCCGGCGTGGCCACAACATACCCATCAGGCACCTTGGAATTAGCGCCCGCGTAAGCGCCAACCTCGACCTCAACGCCCTCCCGAAGGACGTAATAGGTCTTGCCGTCTTCATGGGTAACCAGCTCCATCCCGTCCACCGGTGTCTTAACCGAAACACCGTTCCGGAATGTTACGTCGCCATAAGTTCCATTGATGGAAGCATTATTCAGTTCGATCTTAAACGCGAACCACTTCTTCTTATTGGCGTCGTTTCCCTCGGTTATTTTCGTAATGACCAGTCCGCCGTATTCATTCCTCGTGTTGGTAAAAGAGGCCTCCCCGATGGTCAGATTGGAAACCTGGCCCGTAACGATCTGACCCGTTGTCAGATAATACCCATCGGAGGTCTTCTTTCCTTCTTCGTCCAGCCCGATTTCCTTGACGGAATAATAGGTGCCGTTCGGGATACCTTCCACAAGTGCGGGCGTTCCTGCGGTCACTTCAAAGGTGTGCTGACCGTTCTCAAAGGGAATGCCGTTAAATGTTCCGGAAACTCTCTGCCCACTCGCGTCAGTCAGGGTTACTTCGAAGCTGAAAGTTCTATTCGAAGTAATAGCGTTTCCTTCAACATTCTTGATTATACGCAAGCTGCCAGTTGTGTTCCGCTCGTTGCGGAAGGACGCAGTTTGGGGATTCTCATCATCGATCATGCCGGTAGCATGGGTGACAGTCGTGACAAATCCGTCCTGATTAGCTTCTTCCTCAGTAATACTGTAGTTCATCCCATTCGGAATATGTTCAATGGTGACAGAACCGCTTCCCTGGATGAATACGCTTCCCTTGCCGGCCTTGAATTCAACTTTGCCGCCAACGGACGTCGTCAGCGTCTCATTAAATCCGGGGTCCTGAAGATCCACAACGAAGTGGAATTTCTGCTGGGGATCGATCGTGTTACCGGCCAGCGTTTTCTGGATGATCAGGTTTCCGTAGGTATTCCGACTGTTGGTAAACACAGCCTCCTGATCCTGCTTCCCTATAATAACACCATTGGTTCCTCTCGTCTTATCCGGCACGGTCACATACCCAGTGTCCTGCCCATTTTCGTCCCGAACCTTGCCCGATGCATCCACATGCAGTTCCTGAACTGTGTATTGCAGCCCGTTGGGCAGTCCTTCAATCTTCTTTGATTCTCCGCCTTTCAGCGCAACCATAGCTTTCCCCTTCGTAAAGGCGACCCCGCTGAAAGTCCGGTTATCAATAGACTCGTTGTGAAGATCAACCTCGAAGGTGAAAACCTGATCGCTGATCAGATCGTTCCCTTCCACCTCTTTCTTGATGGTCAAAGAGCCTTCTGAGCTGCGGCTGTTCGTGAATACCGCCTGATTCGCTGCAACGACAGTATGACCGTTGCCAACGGTTCCAATGATCGTTCCCGTAGCATATTCAGAGGTTGTTTTATATCCATTCTGATTCGCTTCCGTTTCCGTGACCGTATAGCTGGTTCCATTGGCAATACCCGTAAATGTCTTTTGGGCCCCACCTTTTAGCGTGAAGGACGCTTGACCATTGGTAAACTGAACGCCGTCCACCTTCCGGTTGAAGGTTGTATCGCTGAGCTGCACGGTAAAGTGGAACTCCCTGTTAGTTTCAACATCGTTTCCCTCGAGGATTTTCTGAACGCTCAGCCCGCCAACCGTGTCCCGATAGTTTGTCACGGTGACCACGGCGGCGGAAGTGCTTAAGATTGTTCCATTCTCGTTTTCGATGTTGGTTATGTAGCCCTCAGTTGAATAATCCGCTTCGGATACGGTATACCTGATGCCAACAGGGAGATCTGAAATCGTGATCGTCTCGTTGTTAGCCAGTTCAGCAGTATATTGATCGTTTTCGTTGAAAGCAAAGCTGGCCACCGGATTACCGTTGATAGCCGCAGAGGGTGTATGTCCTTCCATAGAAGCGGACGAATCAAGATGAATTGTGATCTTAAACTTCTTGCTGGGTTCTCCTGGGTCGTTACCGGTAACGCGTTTGGAGACAGACAGGGTCCCTTCATTGCGTGTATTAGTAACAATCGTCTGGCACTCTTCAGGAATGATTATGTTGTTGATTTCTTCTATTGTATGCGTTCCGACAATTGTTCCGGTAGCTCGCGTATAGCTGACAGCGTAACCGTCACCGCTATAATTATTTTCTTCAACTGTATAGGTCGCGCCATTCGGCAGGCCCTTGATTGTGGCCGTCTCGTTTCCGGTCAGGGATATCTTTGTCTTACCCTCTGTGTTGAACCCGAGTCCGTCATCAACAAAAGGCGTTCCATCACTGTTTTTGACCGTTACAATGATTTCGAAGGCTTTCGAAGAATCATAAGCGTTCCCTGCCAACATCTTCGTAACGGACAAGCCTCCGTAAAGGTTATTCGTGTTTGTAAAGGATGCTGTCTTTGTATCGTCCCCAACGATCGTTCCGCTTGTTCCGGCGGAAGAAGTGAGCTCGTAGGTGGTGCCGGCAGCAAGGATTTCTTCAACCTTGTATTCCGTTCCGTTCGGTATACCTTCCAGTTTCTTAATGCCATTTCCTGTAACAGTAACCGTCCCAACCGCTTTCCCACTGTGCTCCTCTGCGGCAAAAACAATTCCGCTAAATGTTCCGGTCACAGGGGTTGTCGTTGGCTGGCCCTGCTCATCAGTTCCCTTTTTGAACAGAGAGACTCTGAAGCTAAACACATCCGTTTCCTTCGCGGCGTTTCCGGCGATGGTTTTCCGGATCTCCAGATTCCCTGTTGTGTTAAGCGTATTGGTAATAGTTACTGTGGACAGGGTGTTCGCCTGTATCTGGCAGGTCTGTCCATCCGCGTTGACCGTGTCTCCAGTCTTTCCGGAATAGGAAACAACGTAGCGTTCATCGCCCTTCTTGGTCTCAGTAACCGTGTATGTAACCCCATTGGGCAGTCCTTCCCAGGTCTTGCTGTCTCCGCCCCTCAGGGTAATCGTCGCTACTCCGTTGGTAAAATTGCCGGTAGTCGATGGATCATCAGTCGTGAATGTTGTGTCAGAGAGTCTGACGGTAATCTCGAACACATCATTTTCTCGAATCGTGTTGCCGTCAACGACCTTTTCCACTTTCAGCCGTCCAAAGGTATCCTTCCGGTTCGTAAAGGCTACATGGGTTGTCTGTTCCGCGGCAATAACACAATGACCGTTTTCATCGACGCGATCCATGACCGTTGCGCTGGTCTCCTGCACATAGCCCGTAACATTTTCCGCCGGTGTTTCAGTGACCGTAAAGGTCAGCCCGGCCGGAAGGCCCTTGATGGTCTTTGCGGTGCCTTGGCTGCTGCCATTGATGGTGATGGTCGCTACGCCGTTTACAAAAGTGACTTTTTCAGTTGTGAGGTTTCCCGCGTTGTCATAAACGTCAAACGGGTCGGTAATCGTCTGGTCATTATTCAGTGTAATGGTAAAGACAAACGCGTCGTTTTCGGACAGCGAATTACCCGACAGCGTCTTCTTCAGTTCCAGATCGCCCGTATGATAACTGTTCGTGAATACAAGACCATCATCGGCCTGAACCTGGGTGGCTGTCAGTTTTCCGCCGCTGTCGCTGACACGGATCAGGACCTGTTTCACTGTCCGGTCATACGTCACACCGGTTTCCGGGTTTTCTACCTTTTCACTGACCGTGTATCGATAGTCCCCGGTCGTGGTATAAGTGATCGGATCAAAGGAGACCTTTCCATCAGCATCATTCTGCTTCGTCTGCAGCAGGATTCCATTGCTGTCTTTAAGTTCAAATGTGAACTCCCGATTCTTCAAAGCGCGGTTTACCATGCGTTTGGTCGCTGTGATCTGGAAAGAAGTCTCCTGAGGCGTCCGCTTGTTTTTAACCGTCAGTGTCTTGCTTCCGCTTGATTCAGCAAAGCCGGAACCGTCCGCCAACGTTGACGTATCGCTGAGAATGACCTTATAGGGGAATCCCGGATCGCCAACATTGTATGTCCTGTTGTTTGCATCAGTTGAGCTGGTCTCGACAAGATAATACCGATACATTGTCGGACCGTCATGCAAATCAAGACCTGTCCACTTATGCTTCCATTGGTTGTCGTGGTTCAGCGTGGTCTGGGGAGCACTGGCGTTCCATGTATCATCCTCTTCCCACGGAATGCTAAAACTGCTTTCGATTTTTACATCGAGACCGGCAGGATCGGAATAGCATTCTATCTTGAAATTCTCTCCTGTTGTTGTAAAGATGAGAGGCTCAATGCTTTGCCAGGTATTATATTCACCGATCCATGTGCCGTTTAAGTACCATAATCCTCCGTTAAAATTCGTTTGATTGTTCTTTCTTGATATAGTAATCTTATCTCCGCTCTGAAAAACAGCATAGACTTTGGAACTTGTACCACTATAGTTTAGCTGATAATATTTGTTTCTTACAAATTTCTGCCTTCTAAGTTCGACCGTAACAGAACCGTCTATGACATTTTCCGATCTCTCACCATCCCAATCCTTTTGGGCAGTAACAGACACATGTTCCAGGTCTCTTTTATTTGTAACGACAGCCGAGGCCACTCCAGTATCGTCCTTATATGGGATGACTTGGAGTGTTTGTTGCCAATGATATGTTCCGTAGTCGTCAATCAGGTTAGCCCCCACCCCGTTTTGGGAGTTTCTATATGAATAAGCCGACACACCGAAACCATCAGAGCACTCAGTTTCTTCAACAATATAGTATTTGCTGGCGTCAAGTCCCTTTGTAACCGTCACTTCAAATTGGTTTTCCGCGTTCAGCGTATAGGTGCCTACATACTGCTTTGTATTCTCTTTTGGTGCGCCCGTGGAATAATCAACATCCACGCTGTACAGAGCAACCTTCGCATACAGATTTGAGCTGTCCGTCCCGGCCGGCCAAGTCTTGCATATTTTCAGCGATTTTGCTTTTTTATTTGTCAAAACCGCGCTGGCGTACCTACCATCCTCCGAAGGTACAACCTGCAGGTTCTCGGTAATGCTCCATCCGTCCGCAGCCTTATATTCTATTTTTTCCAGTGCAAAACCCGGTACTTCCGTTTCTTCGCTGATCGTGTAATTCTCGCCCTCAATAAGGTCCTCAATGAGGATGCTGAATCCCTTGCTCTTATAAAGCTTATAGGTCCGATCAGTACCCTTATCGCCGGTCAGTCGGATCTCAACCGAATCCGGAAGTTCACTGCTATCAGCGGAAATTGGATTGCCATAAGTATCCACCCACTTTTTAGTAATCCCCGCCTTCTGCATAACATCTTTGTTGGTCACGGTCAGCGTTCCATGCAGGGATACACCTGTTTCATTATTTGCGCTGTAGGTGGTCTCGTAACCGGTGATCGGCTCCTCCCGAATGCTGTACCGATAGGCCTTGTTTTCCGAATCCCTGGCAGGAAGGTTCTTCCATTCGAACGTCCAATCCATACCCGCGGTCAGATTAACCGTATACTCGTCCCCGACCATCAGGTTTCCATTTTGATAAAGATGCACCGTAACCTTCTCGGGATACTGATAGTTTCCCGCGGCCAGTTTGGCCTCAGGAATATTCCAAAGCTTCTTAACGGTAACCTTCGCTGTCGTCGCGGTATAGTTGTTTGTAAAAGCGATAGAACCTTTTCCGATCGTAGCGGTGATTTCTTTCCCTGCTGAATCCTTGTAGCTTGTTTGCGCTGAAATAAAAGGAACTTCGCCGCTTGTTCCGTTTTGCGCCGTCCCTCCGTTGACTGCGTATGTTGTCGTGGGCTGAACGGAGTACCCATTCATGGTGTCATTCACGTATTCTTCAACGATATAGGTCTTGCTGGCATCCAGCCCATCAGTAATCGTATAGGAATAATCCGCGTCAAACTCAGCAAGGGAAAGAGTTTCTGAAGTCGTTCCATCCGCGTGATTAAAATCCAGGTACTGTCCCGATTCCTTCTCTTTTACCTTGAAAGTGATCGTCTTTTTATCCGTTTCCGACAGCTCATCAACCGCGACCTCGTCCTCGTTGAAAAATTTATAGATCTTGAGGATGTTCGCGTTCGGCGCGTTTTTGATTCTCATAAAGTCGCCGTTGTAATAGACGTATGAGCTATAGTCCGCGTGATTGGAGATCTTGAAGCTGTAGCTGTGAGGAATTCCTTCCAGCGTCGGACTGCCGGACTCCCATGTGTAACCATCCGGGCATTTGACTTCCGTCAGATAATACTGTGTATCCTTGTCCAGAGCCCAATCCCATGCTCCCATGTTTCCGGCAATATGCGCGTAGCCGCTGGCGTTGGTGGTGAAGTAAAACTGGTCATCGTTTGGTTTATATTTAAAGTCTTCTGCTGCCACTTGCACCGGTATACCGCCGTTCCGGTACCAGTACATCGTTCCGGATGGAGCCTTGTACCAGAGCATGAACTTGGCGCCGGCCAGACGGTTGGACATTTCGCCGTCTTCGTGTTTGATAATGTTAATCGCGTAAATCGAGGAAGTACCGCTGGCGCTGGAGCTGAAGGTATACCAGTTGTTGCTGGTTTTCTTCTCTCCGTTGAATTTAACCGTATTGGTGTAATTCTCCGTACGGCTTGTGCTGACATTCTGGATCGTCATGTCGTAGGTGATAATAACCTTCGTGCTATCCGGAATCTTGAATTTAACAAAATAAGTGCCATCCTCATTTGTTCCGGTATCGTAGGAAACGGACAGCGCGGCGCTGGCGGGGTCTGTCACATATTTGATCTTGGAGTAATCCAGACTCATGTTGTTGCTGTAAACGTCCGTAACATCAATTGGATTACCACCGTTGAGTGTTGCTTTTCCGGCATTCAAAGTGATCTGGAAGGTGGACGTTCCATGGTTGTTGGAGGCCGAAACCAATTCAACTTTTTCAACGGACTGATAGGTGATCGTGGTTGTGGATGTGGATGTCAGCGTTTCGCCCCATTTTACCGTATTACCAAGCGAAAGCTTATGATCGGTCGCGGCGGCCGCCTGGGATTGTATCTCGCTGGGATCCAGATCGATCAGGGTATAATAAAGCCAGTAATAATTATAGAAGGAGCCGTCCTGCTTTTTCGGGATGCTGTCCTTACCAATCGTCATGGTCATCCCGCCGGAGCCAACGGTATGGATACTGCCAACTTGATCCAGCGAACTGACATTGTCTGTAAAGTGGACGGTGACCGGAGCGTTTCCTTGTTTGTTCCATGGATCGTCGGAGCCGAAGAAATGACCGCTCAGCCACGCCCTTCCGTCGGAAGTGTTAGAATCTCCCGCGATGTAGAGCCCAAACTGGGTCGGAATGGTATCTGTAAGAATAATGTCTTGCTCCCCGGATGTAATCCCCGTGAGCCCGACCTCATAGTAATACAGCGTGTGGGTAACACCGTTGATCACAACGGTCCTCGTCTGTCCTGCCTGGCTGCTGATGTCAGCCTTTGAGATGGATCTTTTCATGGGCACGGCGGAAGCGTTCGCGGTACTCTCGCCGATATCATGGTGTACTGTAATGCGATTATTATGCTGCGCGGCACTTTTATAGCCTTGAGAATTGCTGTATTCCAGCCAATCCTGATTAACAGCCGTCTTAACGGTCAGGACAATGTCCCGCCCGCCTTCCGCGTTGTCAGCTTCGACGCCGGAAACCCATTTGTCACTCTCATCTTTCTTCTGAAATGAAATAACAGCGTGCGATTTGTCTTCTCCACCATTATCCTTAGTGGCGTAAGACCAAACGATCTGCTCTCTTCCGTTATGAAGGCCGCTCGTAACTGAAACATCTGTAATCTCATCGAAAAGCTGCACGTTATTGACCCAGTCATTCGGTGCGTATTCATCGATGGTCAGCGTATTCAGTCCGCTCTTCGGGACGTGAACCTTAACCTCCCATTCTATTTCGCTCTCAGATACGTCAGTCGCTCTCTTTTCAGCCGTTATTCTGTAGGCGGCATCGGGGCCAACTGTCTCCTGACCATATCCTGATCCATGCTTTCCGTCTGCCTTGTTCGTGACAGTTGTATCAGTGGGCAGGTTGTCCATCATAACCTTCGTCTGATAGGTAATCTTATAGGCATATTTCCCCGTATCTCCGGAAGGAATAGTATAGGTCCACCCGCGCGAATCATCATTCCCGCTGTCCATAGTGTTGTCAAAGGCTGTCAGTTGATTCCACGAAACGGTTCTGGTTTCTTTCGTTCCGTCTTCCTTTGTAATCTCGACGGAAATACCATCTCCCGCATAGGTCATATACTGATTGCCGCCCTGGCGATAGATATGATCGACAACAGTAGAATTGGCCAGTGAAATCTTCTGTTCCTCGTTCAGGTTAATCGTCCAGTCGATATACTTATAGCGATGACCGTCTTCTTCGACAACTTCGTTTTCTGCAACAGCGCCGTCCTTTTTGATGCTGCTGGGAACATGGATATTGTTCTCGAAATTGAAGCTGGTAGAGTCGCTTCCTCCGCCCCCGTCATTCTGATATTGAATGGACGCGGTATTATTCGTGTTGTCGATCGTAACACCCTGCTGATCCAGCACATCAAACTGCGGAACAGCATAATACTCTATCCTGATTTCGTCTTTATTATTTGCATCCGGCACAAGACTTGGCATATGGTCAATCGTCAGTTCAAAACCATTATCCTTCCATTGAAATCCATTGTATTCGTCATTCGAAAGTTCCGGCCAGTACCCCCATTGTAAAACAGGCTCCGTTTCCTTATCTATTTTGATTCCCGCTCCCGAAATCAGATCCGTAACCTTGATGTTGCGGTTGCTTCCGGTGTTCTTTACCGTAAGCGTGTATTTGATTCTGCCTGTTGAGGCGTCGTATTGTCCCCATTTGCTGACGGTCACACCGTTTTCGATAGGAGTGACATCCATACGGATGCTTCCGCTTCCAGTGGTTATCTCCGTGGAAGAGTTTGCTCGTCCGCTGAAATCAAAATCCAGCTTCGTATTGCCCGACTCAAAGAGCTTCCCGAAATTGACGGTATCCTCTTTGTTGATCTTCACAGTAAGGAGTCCGGTTGAGGAAATAGAATACTGGTTGTCCTCGAGGACAAAGCTGCTTTCATCCGCTTCAGTTCCATTGATATCAAAAGTTCCGCTGGATGCGTAGATTGCCCAGTCGCCGGGAAGCTGATATTTGAGCTCGGAAGCTTCCAGGTCGAACTGTCCCTTCGTCACTCCTTCCTCGAACGTCAGGTGGAAATGATAATCCTTCCCTTCAATCATGGAATAGACGCCGTTTACCTTTTCCAGCCCGGTAACCGTGATATCAGATAGCAGATCAGCCATCGGCTTTACGCCGGCCGTCGGTCCGTTCTGCTCGTCTGTAACGATGATGACATACGTATCGTTCCCTGCCGTGATGCGCAGCTCGTAGGTTTCATCGAAGGCGACGTCGCTCTTCAGGGCCTTGCCGCCGTCGATAATTTCGAAGGCGCCGGGGACTTCCTCGCCGCTGATCAGCTTCCGGCTGGTTTTTTCGTAGTCGATGGTCCCTTCATAATGAATGTTCAGAGCCTCCAGGATGGCTTCCACCGTATAGGTGTCCTGGCCGGGGAAATGATAGGTAAAGCCTTCGTAGGTATAGTCGACGGTGTAGCCCCCCAGATAGAAGAGGGAGAAGCTATCAGTCTCGAAGGTGTTCTCCGCCGCGGGCAGGGTTTCCGCCTGGCTGTCGTCAATCAGGTGGATGACCGCGGGCAGAATCTTCCCGTTCTGCTCGATTGTTACCCGCACGCCGGCGTTGGGCTCGATGGATTCGTTGGTGTCGGTGTTGATGATCTTGATATCGATCAGCTGGATGTCCTCGGGCAGGTGGGCCACCTTGCGGATTCCCTCGCCCATCTCGGCGCTGACGTCCTCCGTCAGGGCCGCCTCCAGTGTGGCCCGCTGCTCCGGCGTCGCCTTCGCCCAGCTCAGGCTGACATCATAATGGCCTTCCGGCAGGCCGGCGCCGTTCAGATCGAGGATGACCTTGTTGCCGCGGCCATCTTCCTTTTCCAGGATGCCGGTCTCGTTGGTTTCCTCCGTGACCGTCTCTCCGGAGACGATGTGGAAGGCGAAGGTGGAGAATCCGCCAACGCTGAAGGTTACACTGTCCGTGTTTCCCTCCAGATTGATGTTGGCCGGGACGGTCTTCACGTCAACATCGCCCGCGGAGAAGCTGGCATCCATCGTCTTATCCGCGGTGGACAGGGCGCCTTCGCCCAGGGGTAGGTGGCTGACCTCCACGTCGCTGGAGGTCGCCTCTTCCGGAACGATGTTGGTAATCTGGTTCCGCTTGAAGGTCACGGCCACGCCCATGGATCCCTCCGCGGGCTGAACCTCGATCTTCTTTCCGGTGGGATTGCCTTCTTCGTCCTTTTCATCAACCAGGAAGGCAAAGTCGTACAGCAGGGTATTGCTGCCGTCATAGTTTTCGCTGCCGGCACTGTTCAGGGCGTCCATGTAGGAGTCATGACCGCTGCCGGAACGGATAGGCGTTACCACCAGCTCCGCGTCGTCCGGAATGGCGCTGGCTTCAGACAGGGAGACCACGGCATGGATGTTGCTGTCCTCGTAGTGATAGATCCGGCGGGTGGCGGGAGCGGCTTCCTCGGCCTTCTCTTCCGTCTGCTCCTCTTCCGTGGGTTCCGCGTCGCCGGGTTCAACGCCCGTCAGCAGGTCTTCCCCGCCCTGCGCGTTATTTTCTTCTTCATCGGTAGGGACTTCGGCCGCGCCGGCTTGCGAAGCGGATTCATCCTCATCGGGGGTTCCATTTTCGTCGGCGTTCAGCGTTTCGTCCCCGTCGTTTTCGGTATTTTCGTCCTTCACGCCGTCGACATCGGTGTTCTCGTCCGCATCCTTGTCGCTATCGGCGTCAGCGTTCCCGTCTTCGTCATTCTCACCTTCGGCGTCGGTTTTTTCGTCTTCATCTTTCACGCCATCGGTGTCTGTATTCTCGTCTTCTTCTTTTGCTCCGTCAGATTCGACATTCTCGTTTTCGTCTTCTGCTCCGTCAGCGTCTTTTTTTTCTTCTTCATCCTTCTTCCCACCGTCAGTATCGGAATCTCCGTCTTCGACCTTCAAACCGTCAGAATTTACGCCATACCGATTATCAGCTCCGTCGGTCAGATCGTTTTCATTGCCATCAGTAATATCAGAGAGATCGTGTCCATCAGCATAAGCCGCCGCATTCTCGTCCGCTTGTCCATTGACCTCGATGTTGCCGTCCGCGTCCTTCTCTCCATCGGAATCTGTGTTTCCGTCTTCTTTGTTCAGTGTGTCGGCGCCGGTAGTGTCCTCTTCGTCTTTCCGGCTACCGGTCTCTTCTACCTTTCCCTTTCCTTCCGCAGGAATAACAGGCTGCCCCTCTGCGGCTTCACCCCGATCCCGACCGGCTTCGTCCGTATTTTCGTTTTGATCATTCTTCCAGGAATCATAGTCTTCGCCCGTCATAACGCGGAGGCGAACAGACCCATCGCCGCCATGAACAAAGGAAAAATCCGCAATATAGGATTCTGATTCCGCACTAAAAGAGAAGCTAATCTGCTTCTTCTGATCAGATGTAACATTCTTAACAGTTTTTTTATTATTTTCATAGGAGAGGATGAGCATAAAAGAGCGGTCGGATTCGGCAACAATTCCCACCTTTTGCCTCGAAAAGCCCTCCAGGCGGATCAGTGCAGAACCACTTTCCGGCACCTTTACTGTATAGCTGTCCCCTACGGTGATGCTCTTTTGAATCGCAGGCTCGGCCCGATCACCCTCGGAAGAGTCCGGCTGATCAGCCGTTCCTTCATGAGCAGGCGCTGCCGTGTTTTCCGTAGAAGCGGAAGCGCCCCCGGAAGGGGCAGCATCAGTCTCGACTGGCTTCTCAGTCTCATCGGGCTTCTTCGTCTCGACAGACTTTTCCGTTTCAGCCGGCTTCTCCGTCTCGACAGTCATTTCCGTCTCATCGGGCTTCTCCGTCTCGACAGACTTTTCCGTTTCAGCCGGCTTCTCCGTCTCGACAGTCATTTCCGTCTCAACAGGCTTCTGCGTCTCAGCGGGCTTCTGCGTTTCGGCAGGTTTCTCCGTCTCAACAGGCTTCTGCGGCTCGGCAGGCTTCTGCGTTTCGACAGGCTTCTCCGCCTCAGCAGGCTTTTCCATCTCAACAGGCTTCTGCGGCTCAGACGGCTTCTCTGTTTCGGCAGACTCCTGTGACTCCGTAACAGGTGCCGTTTCAACAGCCGCTACATCGTTCTGCGAATGATCCTCCGTCAAAGAAGGCCCGCTTCCAGAGGAGGTACCCTCTGATCCTTCCGCGCCATTCAGCTCGATTTCGGAAGCGCCATTCGAGGTTGAAACAGCAGCCGGAGCTTCCTCGTCCGCGTAAACAACAGCGGCGGGAACAGCCACATTGCTGAAGACCATACAAATTGTGCACAGGAACGCCAGAAACCGCTTCATCTTACTCATCTGCCCAAACATCCTTTTCCTCATTGGACATACGAAGGTATGTCTGAAGCAAACCACGATATCGATTTGGTCGTGGAAATGCTTTCAAGCAATAATATCATTTTCCTTCACTTTTCGCAAACAGAATACCATCGAATTCCCTGATTATTGGAAATAAAGAGCTGCTATTTTTCTTTGCGTGTTGTTGAATATTCTGAGGAGGCCTCGCAAAGAATTCAGTACTGTGCTATGCAATTGTTTCGGATGTGTCATATTAGACCGTAGTTTGTATATTGTTTCGTTATACTTTTCTCTACACACAACCCCCGGACTTCCTGCACCAAGAGTTTCCCCATCAGAAAGCTCTTGTTTATCCGCCCCTGAAGCGATATAATGATGGTTGCTGAAAGGGGGCGAAGCATAATATGTCGGAGAGAATCGCGAAATCGAAGATCTATGACAATGTATTTACGGATCTCTTCAGCGACCCCGCAAATCAGCTGAAAGTTTATCAATCGCTGCATCCGGAAGATCGTACAGCGACCGTGGCCGATATTTCTGATGTGACACTCCAGGCCGTTTTTCTGGATCAAATGTATAATGACCTTGGTTTTACGGTCGGAGATCGTTCCATCTTTCTTGTCGAGGCACAGAGCAGCTGGTCCGCCAATATTGCCATCCGCTGCCTGATGTATCTGGCCCAAACATATGAGCAGTATCTCAAAAAGACCCGGCAAAACTACTACGCCGAACGCCCTGTCCGCCTTCCAAAGCCAGAAGTCTTTATGCTGTATACAGGCGACCGCCACCATGATGAAAGCTTTATTTCCCTGGCAGATACCCATTGGGAGGGCGACCGAAGTGTTCTTGATCTGAAGGTGAAGGTTCTTTATGAGGACAATTCGAATTCGATTCTATCCCAGTACGTTGCCTTTACGAGGATTTACAAAAAGAATCGAAAAACTTACGGCTCATCCGAACGCGCAATTATGCAAACCATTGACGAAATGCATTGGATCCGGAATCCTTCAGGATTACTTTGTAAAAAAACGGCCGGAGGTGATCAGTATCATGTTGGCGTTATTTGATCAGCAGGCAATTCAGGACATGTACGGAGAAAGTAAAAAGGAAGAAGGTCGTGTAGAAGGACGCGTAGAGGGTCGCGTAGAAGGTATTGTCCAGACGCTTTGGCAGCTTGTTCAGAAGAAGAGGCTTACCAAAGAAGAAGCTGCCTCCGAGGCTGGCCTGACGCCGGAGGAATTTGATCGTCAGGTGCAGATCGTCCTTTCCGAGCCCGCTAAACCCTATTCTCCCAAAGAATGAAGTCAAAATCTATTCTGTCCCAATACGTTGCCTTTACGAGGATTTACAAAAAGAATCGGAGCATCTTTGGTTCATCTGAGAGTACGATTATGCACACTATTGACGAATGCATTGGATCCGGAATACTTCAGGATTACTTTGTAAAAAAACGGCCGTAGGTGATCAGGATCATGTTGGCGTTATTTGATCAGCAGGCAATTCAGGATATGTACGGAGAAAGCAAAAAGGAAGAGGGGCGCATTAAAGGGCGCATAGAAGGGCGCGCTGAAGGGCGTGTGGAGGGTATTGTCCAGACGCTTTGGCAGCTTGTTCAGAAAAAGAGACTTACCAAAGAAGAAGCCGCATCCGAAGCAGGCCTGACGCCGGAGGAATTTGACCGTCAGGTTCGGGTCGTTCTTTCAGAGCCCACGAAGCCTTATTCTTCCAAGGACTGACATGCTGAATTCCATGCGTTCAGAAAACGTCCCACGGATTCCGTGGGGCGTTTTTGTGCTGCAAATCATTTCCCGGCCTGCGGCCCGAAGCGTTCCAAATCCATCGTCAAATAGCTCACACTCAGTTCGCCTGTAAGCGAAGGACGCCACCTCAATGCTGAGCCTTGGCCGCCTTTCCCGTGTATGCCATGATGGGAACGAGCAGGGCATCCACCGCGTCCAGCAGCCGATGGTCAATCAATGCTGAATCTGGGCAGCTTTTCCCGTGTCCTCTACGATGGGAACGCGCAGGGCGTCCGCCGCGTTCAGCAGCCGATGGTCGAAATTCGCGGCCTGCCGGGGATGAGCGTCCAGAAGGAGAACGTTTTCCTTCTCCGGCTCCGAGGGATCCCATTGCGGAAGGCCGGGATGATTGGGGTTCCCGGTCCGGGCGAAGGCCATCACGGTGTCAAAGATCAGGTTTTCCAGCTTTTCCGTCTCCGGCCCCATCTGGCAATAGGGCGTGATTTCCGCGTTATGGAAAACGAACGGGATATCCGAGCAGTGCCAGGGCGTCCGGCCACTTTCCAGGGGCATATCCTGATTAAACAGATAAGACCAGGTGCTCCTGTTCATGGCGGAGCGCTCCCGGATATACTGAACCCCTCCCTGGCGGAACAGGGTATCCAGATTGATCACATCCGCCAGCGGCCGCTCCGGATATGCCTCCCGGAAAAGCGACGGGAGCTTTTCGGCGGCTTCGTCCCCGTACAGCCTCCGCAGCAGGGCGACAGCCTCCGCCTCCTTCATGCCCCGATCCCACGGGAAGGGGCCAAAGGATGTAAACTCCCCGAAAACGCTGCCGACCAGCAGCGGAATTCCGGCGGTCTCCTTCCGGAAGCCCACCTGGCAGGGATCCCCGACATAGAAGCGGTTCCGGTGCGGTACGCATCCGGTGTACTTTCCCTCCGCCCGGAACACTTTCTCCAGCTTCCGATACGCCTCCGCCAGCCGCGCGTAGGGTACGGCTTCCAGCTCCTTCGCCGAGGAAGCGCCGGTCTCCCTCATCAGAGCCGTCACCATTTCCTCCCCGCTCCGGGTTTCGTCCCCCATCAGCCGGTTCAGCACGCCGCTCATGTTGATTCCCCTGGCATAAAGCCCGTCCGCCGCCGGGGACTGCAGAAGCGTGGTCACCTTTCCTCCGCCGCCGGACTGGCCGAAGACCGTCACGTTCTCCGGATCCCCGCCGAAAGCGGCAATGTTCTTCCTGATCCACCTGAGCGCGGCAATGATATCCTCTCCGCCCGCGTTGCCCGAATTCTCGTATTCCTCGCCAAAAGCGGAAAGATCCAGATAGCCCAGGATGTTCAGCCTGTGGTTAATCGTTACCACCACCGCGTCCCCATATCGGGCCATGTTATCCCCGTCGTAGGCAATCTGCTCAATAGCCGATCCGGCGGTATAGCCGCCTCCATGCAGCCAGACCAGCACCGGCCGGCGGGCCTCGTCCGTTCCCGGCGTCCAGATATTCAGATTCTGACAATCTTCGTCCATGGGCCAGTACCGATGAGGCACGCAGATTTCCCCGCGGGGCTTTTCTACGCTGAGCAGCGGGCAGACGTACCCGAAGCTCGTTGCGTCCATCGTCCCCTCCCAGGGTTCCAGCTCCTCCGGGGCATGGAAGCGGCGGGCCTTCGCGTAGAGAATCCCCTTGAAAACATAGATCTCCTTCCAGAAATATCCCCGAACTTTTCCTTTGTCCGTCTCGACGACGGCGGTTTCCGGATCATAACGGAATACCCTCATGCTGCTCCATCCTTTCTGTCCATTCATCCCGCTCTATCACAAGCAGGTTTCAATGCTGCCTGTTCTGCCTTTCCGCTTCGCCCGGGCGCCCGGCCGCAAGGGAGGCCCCGAAACCAATTGCATCCGTCCTCTTTCGTCAATCTTCTGTCTTCGATCATTTCCGCGACGGCAGCATCCCGGCTAACCAATGTCGTTTTACTGCCAGATCTTCTTTTCACTTCACCCGGTTGCCCGGCCGCAAAGCAGGCCCCGAAACCAACAGCGTACGCCCTCGTTCATTGGCCTTTCGCCTTTGACCTTTTCCGCGACGGCGGTATCCCGGATAACCAATCTCGTTTTACTGCCAGATCTGTTTTTTCGCCTGCACCGGGAGTCCTTCCGCTGCCGCTTTCCGGATCAGCAGGCTGATATACTGATCCTGGAAGGCCTCCGCCAGCGAATAGAAGGGTTCCGCGCCCTGGGCGTACGCCGCCATCCTGTCCATGCAGGCCGCAACGGCGATCTCGTCGTCCATCAGGCGTTGAGGACGGTAGGGATTCCGGTAGATCCATTCCCCGTTCCCCTGGATGCCCTTGAGGTCGTATCCCTCCAGATTGCCCTCCACGCCGTTCTGGATCCGCGTCAGCTGATACCGGATGGGCGTCAGATAATCCTTCAGATAGACCACCTGGTCATTCAGGATCTCGCCGCATTCTCCCCGGACCTGAATCACGGGATGCCGGATCCAGGAGCGCTGCTGCATGGCCTCATAATCGCCGATGGCTGTCCGGTCCCCGTAATCCAGAAGGAAGATTTCCTCCTTCGCCTTTTCCAGCACGTCCCTTTCCGGATCCCCGGCCCGGGTCGGTCCGGCCGCCCGGCAGTTTTCCCCCTGCCAGGCGAAAACCCTCGGCAGCTCCATCCCGATTCCCAGCAGCTGCCGGAGCACCGCCAGCGTATGATAGTTCTGGATAAAGGAGGCCCGCGCCTGATAGACCCGCCCCAGAAGTCCGGAGGAGGCGGTAGCGATCCGGGCGGCATGCATCGGCTGGAAGGGATACTGCTCGGCGACCTGAATCCGGGCGCCGCCCACCCGCCGATACAGCGCCGTCAGCCACGCTTCCGATTCGGGGAGCCATGTTTCAAACATCGCCGGCAGCTCCTTTTCCGCCAGGAAAAGGGCAATCTCTTCCACCGCGCTTCCCGGAACGGAAGCAACGACAAAGTCCGGCCGGTCCCCCGGGATATCCTCAATCCGGCTGTAAGCCTTCGCCCGCCAGACGGCCTCCGCCTTTTCGCGTCCCGCCGGGCTGTGGGCCAGTACCCCCGTCATCTCATACCGCTCGGGCATCCGCCTCGCCAGGTTCGCGTAAAACCCTGCCCGCCATCCTGTGCCGATCAGCGCAAATCTGATGCTCATATTCTTTCTCTCCTGTAATCCTGTTTTCTCTCGGCCGCCTTTTCTCGAGACTGCTTTTTTTCTCGGCTGCCTTATCTCTCGGCCGCCTTTTATCTCGGCTGCCCCGTTCCCGCCCGATTCTGTTCTGTCATTGCACAATCTGGTAGCCTAAAACCGATTCTTCCCGATCCCGGCTCGCCTTCCTGCATCCCATTTGTCCAAAACCTGTGGTACCGCCCGCGGCATTCCGTCCGCCATCTTCGTTTCGCTACGCGCTTCTTTCCTTTCCCTTCCCGTGCTTCCGGAGCCAATAGGCGATGATCAGCACAAAGCAGCACATCCACCCTACCGGATACCCGAAGCCGACCCATTTGGCCGTGTTCGTGATATACCGCGTCAGGATGAACAGATACACCTGCCGAATGCCCACGAAGGACAGCAGCATGATCACCATCGGGCCCCGGGAATCACCCTCGCCCCGCAGCGCGCTGGCCGTTACATGGTTCACGCAGTTGAAAAGCAGGAAGAACACGTTTGTCCGCAAAAACAGGGCGCCGAAGGAAATGACCTCGCGATCCGAGGAGAACAGCCCCACAGATTTCTCAGCGAACACATACAGTGCCGTGGCGATGACCGCCGTCACGCCCACGCTCAGGGCGATGGTCACGAAGGCGCCGCGGTTTGCCCGCTCCCGCTTTCCGGCCCCCAGGTTCTGGGAAACGAAGGTGGTCGCCGCCATGGCCATGCTCTGCATAGGCAGCATGATAAACGTATCCAGCTTGTTATAGCAGCTCCACCCCGCCATGCAGGAGGAACCGAAGAAATTGATATAGCTCTGGACGAAGATATTGGAAAACGCCGTAATGACGCTCTGGATCCCCGCCGGCAGCCCCACCGTAAGGATCCGCTTCAGAATCGCGCCATCGATCCGCAGGTCCTTCCAGGTCAGCCGGTAAATATCACGGCTCCGGCTCAGAAGGATCAGCACCATCGCGGCCGAGACAAACTGGGAGAGGATCGTCGCCACCGCCACCCCGGCGATGCCCATCCGGAAGGCCAGCACAAACAGCAGATCCAGCACGATATTCAGCAGGCTCGTGATGATCAGGAAATACAGCGGCCTCGTGGAATCCCCCACCGCCCGCAGAATCCCGCTGCCCATATTGTAAATCAGCAGCCCGGAAATCCCGGCGAAATAGATCGTCAGGTAGGTGTGGGCGTCCTGAAAAACGTCCTCCGGCGTGGCCATGAACCGCAGCATCGGATCCACCGCCAGCACGCCGATTCCGGTCATGACCGCGCTGAAAAGGAAGGTAGCCAGCATCGTCGTTTCGACCGCGGCATGGAGGCCTTCCATATTCCGCTCGCCGAAATACCGGCTGATAACCACCCCGGCGCCGACAGAAAAGCCATTGAAGAAAAACACGGCCATATTGACGATGATCGATGTGGATCCCACCGCCGCCAGCGCTTCCTTCCCGACGTAATTGCCGACCACCAGTGTGTCCACGGTGTTGTATAGCATCTGGAAAATGTTTCCCAGCATCAGCGGAAGGGAAAACAGGATCACCTGGCGGATGATGGATCCGCTGGTCATATCCCGGGTCGTCGTCTTGCCTTTCATGCGTTTCCTTTCAGAAGCTCCCGCAGCCTTTGGTTTCAAGAATATGAAGGAAGTGTAGCATATCCCTTGACCCCCGTCAAGGCGCCCCAGCGATCGTGTGCCAGGGGGGACGGCAATGAAAAGCCGTCCCCTTCTTTTTGCGGAAAAGTGCGCCGAAAAGAATCTCTTCTTTCCGATTCTTTCGCCTTGCGCGTGTCCATTGGAACCATTATAATCTCTCCGAGGCCGCTGCGGCCTCCATCAAAGATATCGGAGAAAAATCGGAATGAGCAAACGGGTTTCCATGGTCACTTTCCATTATATGCTGATTACCGCCGGCTTCTGGATGTCCTTCTGTCTGGTCTCCACAAACGCGGCGGTTTTCCTCCAGGGCATGGGCTACAGCAATGTCCAGCTGGGGCTGATCCTTGCGCTGGGCAATGTCGGCGGCGCCCTGCTGAGCACGCTGCTGGGCGATCTGATCGACCGGCACCCCGCCGTTCGCCATGCGACGGTGCTGAATATCCTTTCCGCCATCCAGGCGGTGATGCTGATCCTGCTCTTTGTCAATCAAAATGCCGGATTCATCGGCGGCACCCTCTATGTTCTCTATACCACCGCTCTCATGGCGGTCAACGCGGTCAACCTGGATCTCTGCGTCCGGCTGGAACACGCGAAGGCCGATCTGAATTTCGGCCTCGCCCGTTCGACCGGCAGTCTTTCCTTCATGGTGGTCTCCATCATCCTCGGCATGCTGACGGATCGCTTCGGCCATCTGGTTCTGATTTGGGCGGGCCTGGCCATCATCGCCTTCCAGGTCTTCGGCAATCTGATCATCGACCGGGATATGAAGGAAGCCGAAAGCCGGATCTCGGCCGGCGCGAAGCGGACAGCGGAAGCCTCCTCCTCCCTGATCGGCTTCATGCGGGAAAACGGGATGTTCTGCGTTTTCCTCCTAGGCATCATCCTGATCTTTACCGCCCATAACATGGACGGAAACTTCATGATCAATGAAATCCGGGCGCTGGGCGGGGGAACCGTGGAGATGGGCTGGATTGCCGCCTTCCAGGCGCTGGTGGAAGTTCCGGTGATGATCTTCGCCTCCCGTCTTCCCAGAAAATGGAACTACGCTCAGTATATCCGCCTGTCCTTCATTTTCTTCGTCGTCAAGATGCTGGCCTACGCCCTGGCACCGAATATCCCTGCCTTCTTCGCCGCCCGTATCCTTCAGGCGCCGAGTTACGCGCTCTATATCGTGCTGGTCGTCCCCTACGCGGATCAGATCATTCCCCATAAGGATTCCGCCAAAGCCCAGGGCCTGCTGGTAAGTGTCACGAATATAGGCGCGGTGCTGGCCAGCCTGGCCGGCGGCGCCATGTTCGACAGTCTGGGCGTCCGACCCACGATGCTGATCGCGACGGTCATCGCCGCCGTTGGCGCGGCCGTCGGCATTCTCGGCACAAAAGACCGGCGGGAGAGCCTTCCCCGTTCCCGCTGAAGGCACTTCTCCTTCCCGGAACCGGAGCATCATCGACAATCGCGGCTGTCCCGCCATAGCGCGGTGGAATTTCCGTTCGGGAACCTGCTTGTCTCTCCGTCATGCCGCGGTTTCAGATCGAAACACCGCTCACATCCCCGCTCTGGGTGCTTTCATGGCTTTTTCGGGCCGGATGATCCCATTGACACCATCCCGCACTTCCGATATAATATACGCAGTCGGAGCCCCATAATGCCATATGCTTTCAAGGGCAAATCGTCTCGACAGGAGGGAAAACCGGATGCTGAAAGATTTCAAGTTTGAGAAAACCGGAGACAAGGACGCCATTTCGAAGGAAATCAAAGCCCTGAAGGAGCGGCTCTATGCCCAGCCCCAGCTGCTGCGGGAAAAGAAGCTCCCCGTCATCGTGCTGATCGAGGGCTGGGCCACCGCCGGGAAGGGCATGCTGATCAAGGAGCTGATCAGCGAGCTGGATCCCCGTTTTTATAACGTGTCGACCGTCGTGATCCAGCATGAAAACGAGATGCGCTATCCCTTCCTCTATCCCTTCGCCTCCAACATCCCGGAAAACGGCAAGGTGCTGTTCATGGATTCCGGCTGGATGGAGGACACGGTGCAGAAGGTGCTGCGTCGGGAAATCACCCGGGAGGAATACAAGCGCCGCGTCCGGGCCGTCAATGAGTTTGAGCGCCAGCTGCGCGACGGGGGCTATATCCTCCTGAAGCTCTTCCTGCATATCGACCGTAAGGAGCAGTATGAGCGCATGGCGGCGCTGACCGATAAGTCCGCGACGGACTGGCGCGTGACCCAGGATGATCGCTGGCAGCATCGGGAATACGACCGTTTTCTCGAAGCCTATGATGATTTCATGGGCAAAACCAACGAGAATGTCCAGTGGCACGTCCTCGACGGAACCAGCCGCAAGCGCACCGTTCGGGACGCCCTGAAGCTCTTCGTCAACAGGATCGACAAGGCGCTGGGTGAAGAGCGTTATGTCGGCGAGCCCTTCAAGGAAGCCTTCCCCCTGCTCCGGATGCCCGAGCTCAAGGATGTGGATCTTTCCGTCTCGATTACCGACGAGGAATACAAGGAAAGGCTGAAGCAGCTGCAGGATAAGCTGAGCAAGCTCCATAACGTGATCTATAAGCTGAAGATCCCCGTCATCCTCTGCTACGAGGGCTGGGACGCTGCCGGAAAGGGAGGCAACATCCGCCGCATCGCCTATCCGCTGGATCCCCGGGGCTTCGATGTCCAGCCCATCGCCTCCCCGCTGCCGCCGGAGCTGAACCGGCAGTATCTCTGGCGCTTCTGGGTTCGGCTCCCCCGTACCGGGCATATTACGATCTTTGACCGGACGTGGTATGGCCGCGTCATGGTGGAACGGCTGGAGGGCTTCTGCTCCAAAAAGGACTGGCAGCGCGCCTATAACGAGATCAACGAGTTCGAGCGCCAGTTGACCGACTGGGGTGCCGTGGTGCTGAAGTTCTGGATCCATATCGATCAGGATACCCAGCTGGCCCGCTTTACCGATCGCCAGAACACCCCCGAAAAGCAGTGGAAGATTACCGAGGAGGACTGGCGGAATCGGGAAAAGTGGCCGCAGTATGAGGTTGCCGTCAACGAAATGCTCCAGAAGACCAGCACGAGGAACGCCCCCTGGTACATTATCGAGTCCAACGATAAAAAATTCGCCCGGATCAAGACCCTGGAGATCGTGATCAAGGCGCTGACCGAAGCCATCGACAACCATTTCGCCCGCTCCCTCGGAGAAGGGTGATCACCGAAATAGGGGCTTCCCGCTCTCGCGGGGAGCCCCTTTCCTTTTAGTCCTCGAACGTTTCCGTGTCGTCTGCTCCGGCATCTTCCTCCGCCGGGGCGGCTGCTTCGGCCTCCTCGCCGAAGTAAGCCAGGATGATGGCCTGGCTCCAGGTCACCTGTCCGGTAATGTAGTAATTCTGGAGCATATCGGTATAGAAGTCATAATAGATGTTGCTGTAGATCGGGATCGTCGGCAGCACCTCGTTATACCGCTCCTGGAAGGCGACCCACTTGGTGACGTAGTCGAACACGTCCATGGGATCGGTCTTGCGCATGCTGACGGCCAGCTGGAACAGCAGCTCGTCGTCCGAATAGGTGTTGTTCCAGATCTTATGATTCAGGCTCGTATCCGTGCTGTAGGTGATGGACGGATCGACGACGACGTGGAAGTTGGTCGCCAGGTAAATCATATCGGTGGTCCGGTCGGTCTGCCGGTAATAGCTCTTCAGCAGCTCCTGCATCGGCGCGGGCACCAGCTCCAGCGTAATGCCGGCTTTGTTCAGGTTGTCGATGAAGTTGACCTGCAGGGTGTCGACGATGTGGTTTCCTTCCGGATACATCATCTTCAGCCGGAGGGGCACCAGCTTCCCGTCCACCATCTTGCACCGCACCTCGTCCACGCCGGGCCGATAGGCTTCGCCCTGCTCGTTCAGGGTCCATCCGGCGTTGTCCAGCAGCGCGTTGGCCTTGTCGACGTCGACCTTGTAAACCGTCAGATTGTCCAGGTTCAGGGCATCCCAGGCCGCCAGGGCCGCGTCGAATTCCTCCTGGGTCCGAACATAGCGGTTCTTGTGCTTGAGAAGGTTTTCCTCGTCCTCCGGGGTATGCACCTCCGGCAGCACCTCGTCGATCATGTTGACCGGCCCCTGCATCTGGTGGGTGACCAGCAGGTATTCCCACTGCTCGATGCCGAAGTATCCGTCCACCCGAACGCCGAAGTTCATCAGCTGGGGCTCCGTGCCCGGCTCCGCGCCTTCCGGCACGGGCAGCGCCGCGCCGCAGTAATCCGCCGTCATCTGATCCCGGTCCATACACCGGGCGATCGCCTGGCGGACTTCCTTGTCGTGCACGGTCGGCCAGTCATACGTAAAGGTCAGGAAGGCCAGCCCGATCCGGGGATAGGCCTGGAAGCGGATGTTCTCCGCCTTCTCCTCGCCCGGCTTTCCGCCGTTCATCCCCTCGATAATCGTCGGGCCGTAGGTGATCTTGTTGACCAGGTGCAGCTCCCCGTCGGCGATCTTCCCGATGACCGTCTCGTTCTCCGCGACGGTGAAGGCGATCTTCTGGATACTGGGCTTGACCAGGTACATGGGATTCCCGGCGGAATCCAGCCGCTGCTCGTTGTTCTCGTCCAGCATGGGGGTATACATGGCCGCCGCGTTCCCGCCCGGCAGGGTGTTGTGGAACCACGCGCCCTTGAAATAGGGGTTGATTTCGAAATGGGAGGTTACGCCGTCATAGCTGGTCATGATATACGGCCCGCTGACGACGGAGGGATGGGAATTGTATCCCGTTTCCGGATCCAGGATCGTCTTCTTCAAAAGCTCGGGCGTAAACTGCTTTTCGGTCACGCTCTTGTCCGCGTTCCCGATATATACGCCGTATCCGTCCCCGTCGTCGTAAACCTTGCATCCGGGAGCGATGACATGGATCGGATAAGGCACCGTCAGCAGCAGGCCGACCTCGAAGAAGTAAGGAAGGAAGTCATGATCCAGCGTGATGGCCAGCTGATGATCCCCCAGCACCTCGACGCCGCTCAGGCTGTCCGCCTGCCCGGTGATGTATTCGTCGTAGCCCAGCAGGTGCTGCGCCCGATAAATCTTTCCGCCGATCTGCTCAACCTCGGGGGCCATCATCAGCAGGATGGAAAACGCGTAGTCCCAGGCGGTGATCGGCGTTCCGTCGGAGTAATACAGGTCGTCCGCGATGGCCAGGAAATACGTTCTGTTTCCCAGCTCGTCGTCCACCACCTTGTATTCCGTAACCACCGTCGGATCCAGCACGTAGACACCCTGGTTCTGATCCCAGTTTACCAGGTTGTATCCGTGGATCAGGGCGCGGACGTCGATGTCCGCCGTGTCGTTGCCGAACATCTCGGTAAAGAAGTCGCCCTTGGTGATGGTCGGGTGGCTGACGATCAGCTCATCCGGATATTCCCTCGTCGCGGTTTCCCCGGCTTCCGCCGTCTCCGCCGCCCCGGCAGGGGCGTTGTCGTCCGCCAGACCCATTCCAGGAATGACCAGCATCAGGCTCAGTACCAGGCACAGCATTTTTTTCAGCAAACTCATGGCTCTCTCTTCCTTCCTGAAGTTCCTGAATCCCTACCCTTTTTCCGCCAGCGTATTAATCAAAGCAGTCGCCAACGTGATTGATAACCACCTCGACGCCCAGAGGCGTTCCATAGTCGTCGATGACCAGATAGGAGTCGCCCCGCTTCTTTGTCGCGAGCTTCTTGCCCTCCCGCGGAGGATTCTTGGTCTTGGCCGTGTTGGTGAATACGGTGGAGTTGCCGCTGGTCACCGCGTCGGTCTGCTCGTATCCGAGAACCTCCTGCTCGCTCCATGTGTAGGAGACCGGAGACCCGTTCACAACCGCCGGCAATCCTTCGATGGTCGCCGTCCAGTTGTTCCCGGCGTTCAGCTCAACATGCATTCCGTTGCTCAGCGTGCAGTAAAGGCTGGTCGGCCGCATCCCGGCTTCGTTGTTGTTGTCGACCCAGATCTTGCTGACCGTCGCGCTGGTGGTCACGGGCGTGTAGGTGTTGGTCACCGTCGTCCCGCTGTAGCTGGCGGTATACATGTTTACGGCGTCTTCCGAAACCGTATAGATAATTTCCTTCCCGTTCGCGTATTTCGGCATGTCCGTAAACTGCCAGCTCCATCCGTTGGCGTTGCTCAGGATCGCCTGGCTGACCCGGCGGCCGTCCGCCAGCAGATGCACCGTAACGGCTCCCGGCCGGTTGCCGTCCCGGTTCCCGTTGTCGTTCCAGATCTTGGTCACGGGAACGGTGATCTTCTCATCCTGCATGTTTTCCGGCGTGGGCGTGGGCGACGGGGTATCCGAGGGTTCCGACGTAGGCGACTCCGATGGCACCGGCGTTTCCTCGACCTGGTGCTCATAGACGTTCCGCAGCCGGCCGCCCGAGGTTTCGTCCGCCCTTACTTCCATGGAGAAGGAAACGGTGCTCTCGTCCGCGACAAAGGTGTAGCCCTGGAACAGGTTCTCCGGTTCCCTTTCCGTAACGGTATAGGTGCCCGGTTCCAGCCCCTCGAGGGTCAGCTTTCCGTCCGTAAACTCCCCGTAGGGAACGTCCGTCGCATAGGCGTTGGGCCCCTCGATGTGGATCACCAGCTTCTCAAGATCGGCCGGCGCGGGCGTCGGATAGGGCGTCGGCGTGGGGGATGGGGTTGGATCCCCATCCGCCGCCATCGCGAAGCCCATCATCAGCCCGATGATGCACAGAACCGCCATCAGGATTAGGATTGTTTTCTTCATGGTCTGTCTCTCCTTTTAGTCCTTTGCAAACCCTGGTGACCCGCAAATTAATCGAAGCAGTCTCCCACGTGGTTGATGACCACCTCGACGCCCAGAGGCGTTCCGTAGTCCTCGATAACCAGATAATTGTTCCCGCGCTTCGTGCCGGTCTTCTTCCCTTCCTGCGGTTTCTTCGGCTGTCGAAGCGCGTTGGTGAAGACGGTGGTCGATCCGACGATCGCGACGCCGGTCTCCTCGTATCCCAGAACCTCCTGCTCCTTCCAGCTGTAGCTGACCGGCACGCCGTTGAGGATCATCGGCAGATCGCTGATCGTCGCGCTCCAGTTGTTCCCCTCGTTCAGCTCGACGATCATCCCGTTGCTCAGCCTCATCATGATGCTGCTCGGCCGCAGTCCCGCCGCGTTGTTGTCGTCGTCCCAGATCTTCCGGACCGAGACGCTGGTGGTCATCGGCTTGTAGGTGTTCCGGATGTGATACCCGTTGATTTCCGTGTCATACCAGGTCACCGCGTCCTCGCTGATCGTATAGACGATCGCGCTTTCCCCGTTCTTCCTCGGCAGACCGGTAAACGTATGGCTCCATCCGCCCGCAGCTGTCAACGTAGCCGCGTTGACCTGGGCGCCATCGGCCATCAGGCGTACCGTGATGGATCCGGGCCGGTTCCCGTCGGCGTTGTTGTTGTCGACCCATTCCTTGGTGACCGTGATATCGACTGTCTCGGGTTCGGGTGTGGCCGTCGGCTCCGGCGTCTCGGTTACCTCCGGCGTGGGGGTCGGTGTGGGTTCGGACGTAGGCGTGGGCGTCGACTCCGGCGTCCGCTCGCTGAAGCGGAACACCTTTTCGATTTCCAGCGTGCCCTTCTTGGTAGTGTTGATGAAGTCCAGCTGCTCCGGATCGGGGCTGCTGACCGCGGTCATCTCCATCGTTTCCGGATCATAGGTAACCGTAACAGCCACTTCGTAGACCCGCTCGTCCCCGTTCACATCCTCCATCTCGAAGGCGGACTCCGTTACTCTGTAGGAGAAAACCCTGCTGGTCTCTCCGCCCAGATCCGCAATGTCATAGTGGATCGGCGCGAAGCGATAGGCGAAGCTGTTCCGTCCCGTGGGCCGGATCGTAACTTCGCTTTCTGCCGGCATCGGGGCCCCTTCGGTGACCGCCTCAATCCGGATCGTGGCGCTGTCGCCCTCCATGAAGTCCCGCCCCTCGATGAACTTGGTTCCGCCGAGGGTGATGTCCGTTTCCGGCCTGGTGTAGTTATTGGTCAGGCTGTCGGCGTTCTCCGTGTCGCCGCCGGTGTAGCTGGCCTGGGTAATCGTGAGCTTCCCGTTCTCCTCCTGCTTCACGGTGACCTTCAGGTGAACCATCTGGCTCCTGACCATATAGGTCATGCCGGGGGTCTTGTTTTCCGGAATCACTTCCGTGATTTCATACTCATAGGTGCCCGCCTTCGTGTAGGTAATCTCGCCGAAGGTGGCCCGGCCGGCTCCCGTTGTGGTCGCGGTATCCGCGCCCAGAGTCTCGTCCGTCTTGTCCTCGCTGACATCCGTCATCCGGAAGGTGAAGACTTCCTCGGGCACGTTCTCCCCGTTCACGATCTTGTTCACATAGGGCGTATAGGTGGTCTTGCCATACTTGTTGGTAACCACCAGCGGCTTGTCCGATGTGATTTCCTTGTTGCCTTCCGTAACCCTCGTCGCCAGATCCGAGCCGTTTGCGGTTACCTCAACGGTAATCGTTCTGGCTCCCGTGCTGTACTGCATGCCGACTGTCTCGCCCGCCTCTTCCGTGAGCGTGTAGGTGTATGTTCCGGGCACTGTATAGCCGCTGATTACGAAGTTCCCGGACTCGTCCTTCTTGATGCTGATCTCGGAGGGTGCGATGGTCGGCAGCACGGTGATCGTCTGATCGCTTCCGTCAACCGCAGTAACCGCGGTCAGCGTGAACTTGAATTCCTCATCCCCGTCATACGCATCGCCGCTGATTTCCTTCTTCACAGGAATCGTGGCTGATCCCTTCGGCTGCGTGTACTGGTTGGTGATGGTATCGTAATCCGTACCGTCTCCGCCAGTATAGGTCGCGGAGTCGATGTTCAGCTTTCCATCGGAGCCCCTCTTAACCTCAACCGTCAGGGTAATCTCCTGATTGCTGTAGGTCATGCCGGGCGTATTCCCCGCCTGTTCCTTAATCTTATAGGTATAGGTTCCTTCCTTCTTATAGGTAATCGTTCCGAACTCGCCGGTTTGTCCGTTCTTGGCTTTTGTCAGAACAGCACCCAGCGTCTCTCCTGACTTGTCAGTCGATTCATCCGTCAGATTGAAGATGAATTCTTCGTCCGGAGCACCAACGCCGTTGACAACCTTCTTCACATGAGGGGTATAACTCGTATTGCCGTACTTGTTGATAACTGTCAGGCTGGTCTCGGTTGCAGTCTCTTTTGTGGCCCCATAGGTAACTTGCTTATCATACCGATCTTTGCTTTCAGCCAGCGTTACGACAACCTTGGCATACTTCGGAGCTGTGTTGTAAATCATACCGGGAATCCGATCGCTATCCGCAACCGTTTCCGTAATCGTATAGAAGTAAGTTCCAGCCTCGCTATAGGTGATATCACCGAACTCCTTTGTCTGACCATTCTGAACGGAAATCGTTGTAGAATTGGGCAGCACATCGCTATCCTTCTCACCCGTGCCTCGCGCCGCTTTTGCGAGAGCAAAGCTGTACTTCGCATTCTTTTCAGCTTCAGCCATCTTGTCGACATCACCGGTAACAGATTTGCCGACCCTTAACTTGGCACTTGTTGTCAGCTTTGTCACGGTGTTGGTAATCTCAACCTCACCGTTCTGCCCCGTGACAAGGCCAATGCTTCCTGTCGTAGAATCAACAGCATTCACCTTATAGCGTGTGCTGAAAGTAAATCCATCAACAGCTGTATTCGTTTCGGTAACCGTATAGGTTCCTGGCTTCAGGTTGGGCAACGTCTTGATGCCGTAGTTATCCATATCTCCATAGGTAAAGTGGGTAGAATAGTTGTCCGGCCCCGTAACAGTGAACGTTACCCTGTTTTTCTGATCAGAAGAAAGCAGATTGTGATTTCCATTCCAGGTCTTCTTCACAGTCAGCGAAGCGGTATTCTGATCAATATAAGTGTTGTGCTGAGTGGCTTCCACCCTGTCGCCGGAAGGAATGCTGCCGCTCATTTTCACTTTCTCTCCTATAGTATATTCGCTATAGGTTCCGGTTTCTGTGATTGAGTAAGTAGTTCCTGCAGGAATATCACGAATCGTGATGGTCTCGTTATGCTTCAGGTTTACCGTAATCTTTCCGCCCGTTACGTTTACATTTTGAATAGTACTATCGCCACTATGCTCGGCAGGATAAGAAGTAGCCAATGTCACGCCTGTAGGAGCAGTCAAAGTAATTTCAAAGCCGAAAGCTTGCGTCGAATCAACTTTATTATCAACTACCTTCTTCAACTGCAGACTACCGGTATCAATGTTATTGGTAAATCTTGCTGTTTTAACTCCGGCAGTATCTCCTGCTGAAACACTGATGATCTGTTGTTTTGCGGTGGACGAAACCAGAGCCGTTCCGTTAGTCGGCGTCTGTTCCTCAATTGTATAATTTCCCTCGGCAAGTCCGGTAATGGTCACTACTCCACCAGTTACCGTCAGAGAAGATCCTCCTTCTATTGAAGCAGAGCTCGCAATTCCATTTTCAAAAACAATGTTTACGGTTCTCTTCGTAGTATCAGGATTAGGTCCAGTGATATCAAATTTATAAGTCCCATTAACAAGCGTCTTCAGATTACCAGCAGTCGTACTCGTAACAGCGTTGCCGTTAACAGTCACCTTTTTCTCAATCTTTAAACTGCCTGTCTTCTTCTCATAACGGTTGATAAGTGTAACTGTCTTCGTAGCCCCTGCCTCTGTTGTTGCGCTCCCAGTTTGGACAGAAGCAGAATCGCCTGAAGTAATCAAGTCATATTTTGCAAGAACAGTCGCACCAATGCTTTCATTAAACGATTCTGTGACAGTATAGCTTTCACCAACAGGAAGATTACTAATTGTCTTCGGAAGCTCCCTACCTTGGATGGTTAAAGAATTGGGGCTGGTAGAATCAGTTGTATTAATATTGTTCCCCGTAATCGTAACTGTTAGAGAGTTTTGAGCGGTACTTACATCAGAGTCATCCAAGCCAGCCCATACCTTCTCGACCTTCAAAGAGCTTTCAACTACTTTGTTGTTTGTAAACTCTACGGTAGGAATGACTGAGGTCTCCCCTGCTGTTACAGTCACAACCTTATCGTTGTCTCCAACTATCGTAGTACCGTTGGTAGACGGTTCCTCATGAACTGTATATGTACCAGGCTTCAGATCAGTTACTGTGACTGAATTTGATGCTCCATCGGTAATTGTGATCGTAACTTGACCATTCTCCAAACGATTACCATTAACTTTACCGTTATCAGCGGCAATTGCTGCACCAGATTGATTGATTGTGAATCTATATGTTCCATCCGCGACTTTTGATGTCGTTGAACCGTTGTTTGCTGTGACATTCTTCCGTATAATTAGGCTTCCTAACGAAGAATTGCTATAAGTATTGACATATGCTTCTATCTTCTGTGTATTATCAATAGTACCGGATCTGGTTGGTGTTGAATCGTATGAGTAATTTGCTATCGTTGTACCTGTGTTTTCAGTAACTGTGTACTTGATCCCTTCTGGAATTTCCGTAAAGATAGCGGTCTGCCCACCATAGAGTTCGAAAGAGTACTCGCCGTTTTCATTAGTCGTTTCATCTTGAGGACTACTGTTCACAGCATTCGTTCCATTAATCTGGAATTTAAAACTCTGATTCGCCCAAGCCTTATATTCTGTGCTGGTTCCTGCATCGTCTTCGGGCTCTTCAAATTTGACTGTAAAGCTAAAAGCCTGATCATACGTACTCGTCCCTTGAACCGTCTTCGAAACAGAAAGCCCTGATTTAATGCTTGTATTCTCGAACTTAGGCGCGAGCACCTTCTTCAGTTTAATACCTGAACTTGCTCCATTAAAGCCTGTTGCTGATGATGGAGCCCAAGAGGCCTCACTAAACCAAACATCGCCTGTTTTATCTTCAATATAGTAAACCGGATTAGTAACCACCTTTACGGAGGAAGAATCCGTTGTAGCAGCATACTTCACTGTTGCGTATATCTTACGTGTATCAGTTGTATAGTTTCCTTTTGCTAAAGTTTCATTAGGAATAGTTGAGGACTCTGAAATCCGATAAATGTTCCATCCATCTTCCATTACAGTAATATTATCGATACTGATAGACCCATTGTTGTTTCTAGCAGTATAAATCGGACTTTTTGCGGTTTCTTCTCCTTCGTAGCCCACTGGTAGATTCACCCAATTTTTCCCGCTTGATGAATAACGATCCAACGTGAAATTGAAGACCTGGTGTCCTTTAGGTACCTGGCCATCGACCGTCTTACCAATGAGCAGATTTGTAGTTTTAATATCCGGGAGGTCTCTAAATACGGAGTGCCATTCACCTTTTGGATTAGTAAACGTTCCTCCAGTAATAACCCATCCAGAGCTCGTAGCCATTACAGTTGTAATAGCATTTGATTTCGGAACAAGGTACATGCCCGTAGTCATACCAAGGTTCAATGAAGTAACACTGTTGCAGTTCCATACCAAATGCCTTGCAAGAGTATCAAGTCTATTATTTTTAGTTGTGCCTTTTTCCTTAGGTGTATCACTCTTTAACCAATTATTTCCGTATTGGTCAACGTTTGTTCCATCACCATTCAAATCAATGATATTCCCATTTTGATCACGATACCTTACATAAAACTCACCAAGTGAAAGGTTTGTCGTGCTGTTGAAATTAAATATGATCGTTTGTCCCTGTTGTTTTTCAATAAGCAGTTTCCCTTCTGAGAGCTTGTTGGCAATTTCATCGCCATCAAGGTAAATTGTAGCATCAGAAGCAAACGACGTTGTATCAATCAGCAATTTCTCAGGAGCTGAAGGCAACGAAAAAGTACTAGGATGCTGCAGAAGCTTGTTTGACATGTTGCTGCCGTAATAAATTATTGGGTCAACCATGTTTGTTTTTAGCTCAGATTTGGTTGACTCAATAATAAATACGAAATCACGGGGATTAACGAGATAGTTGCCTCCTGTTACACCTGTGTATAAGAGAACATCTCCCGAATGACTTTGCCCAATGTCAATGAGAAAATTGCCTGTTCTTGCTCCGTCTGCAATAACGAAAACTCCAGATGTTTTCGCCAAGTCCGCTTCAACAGGGTTTCTCTGTCCATCATAAAAATTTGTTGCAAAATTAGATTGAATATGGTTTCTCTGTTCAAACTTTTCTGCTGTTATACCATAATATACACCATTTCCGAGAATTGTCCTAAAATTATAATCGTTTGTAGCATTTATCTTAGACAATGTTACTTCATAATAGCAATCTGTTCTATAATTCTCGTCATCTTTGATAATCTTTGGTTTATTTGTTTCTTCAGAAATTGTATTGGATGGATAACTATGTATCAAGTAGTTTTTAACAGCCGCTCCTACTGGCAGTCTCACAAAGTCGGAGGAATTATTAGCAACATTGTTATAACTCAATTGGCTTGTCTTAGACTTCAAAAGCTCAACAGTCACACTTACTTCATTACCTGTAAACTTCTCGTTAGGAAGTATATTTCCGTTACTGTCACGCCACTCGGTCACATCGAAACTCTGAACATTACCCGATGTGTTTGTGGTAAGCTTTGCAAGATAATATGAATCCTTGTCTGTTTTGTGCTTAACCTTGATTGCCGCATAATACAAATCATCGTCTTTTATTTCGATCGGTTCCCCATCAAAGACTATGCTATAATGGAAATAGACTGGATATGACTTTTTACAGATAATATTGATCGAATTCCCAGATTCTTCAGAGGATACAAACGAATAACCAGAAATAGAATCAGGCTTTGTTTGTAATGTGCTATAATCCCAACTCATCCAATTATAGTAATTATCAGAACCTGCTTCGCGTACCCTAACTTGGATAGATTGATTAGCAGAAGAATCAAATCGGATCGTGCTGTTCGTCTCAGTGTATGAACCATCGTCATTCTGTGTAACTGATTTAAAATCATAGAATGAACAACTATATTCTCCGGCGTCGCTGAATTTGAATGGAGAAACTGCATATCCTATGACTTTATGATCTTTATCAAACAATGTGGCTACTACACCATAAGAGAATTTATCCAAGTCAAGAACATTAGACTCATCTGTTCCCTCATCTTTAGAAACAGGTGTTATTCCATCCCTACCGTAGAGGTGAATATTTACCTTACGGAAATCGCCCTCCGAGAAGACAATTGAACCCGATCCGTTTTCTTGATTAAAGGCAACAGAGTAGAATTCTATGCTATTATTGTTGTTATCATATCTTATGTTATCACCAGTACTATTTGCATGTATTGCGTTATTGATACTGTTATTATATTGATATTTAAAATGTATCAATGATAAATCAACATCATCATTTGAAGAAATATACTTAGCGTTTTGCCCGTTTTGATCGTAAATTAGAGTGATAGAAGTCTCTGTCGCAGAAGGAGCAAATGGCTGTAAGGAATAATAATACTGATTATCTCTCTTAACTGTAGCGAATAAATAGTAATCATCATTCAGATTTGAAGTAGTTGGTACCGAACCACCTTTCTCAAAAAAGCGAGTTGAGATGCTATAGGAGCCTTTCCTGATAAATACAAAGGCGTTATCCGATTGACTGTAGCCTCGGAAACAATAATCCCCAACCTCACGACCCGATGTAATCTCCTTTTGTGTAAAACTATTATTTTTTATAACGCCATCAATTGTTTCCGTTGCTCCCAACTGGACGATAGAAACATTACATCCGTTTTTGAACTCCACATCCTCTTGGATACCATTTGTTTCAACTACATCATTCCCTTTTTTTGCAATGACATTATTACTACCCTGTAATCTACCAGGTGGGGAGACCATATAACTACCATCTTGTTTGAAGCTATCACTTGTAAGCTCTTCATAATAGTAAAAAGTGAAATTCTGGTAGTTTCCGTCGGGGAGTCGACAGTTTATCTCTTTATATAATATCACATAAACATTTTCAAAACTCCCAGTACCTTTATCAGCTGTTTTTTCATCTCCATCATACAGCTTAATGGTAGCATAAGAACTATCGCTCCACGCATCCGTCACCTGAATCACATAAGGAATGCCTTTTCCAATGACATGGACGGTCAGTTCATAAGTGCTGGTAAAAGCTACATCAGATTTGATTTCCGTATTGTTTTCAACAAGGGCAAGATCGCCATCGACCTTTTCGCCTTCCTTGAGGACGAGAGTGGTCTTAGTGTTATCCACGCCCTGTGGCGCTTCAATGCCGACTTTAGAAAGGATTTCCGTAATCGCATAGGAGTTGCGCCCGGGAAGCTTCACCGTGTAGCCTTCATAGGTAAAGTCTACGGTGTAGCTCCCGGGAATTAAAAAAAGGGAAAAACTCCCCGTTTCAAAGGAGTTTTCCTGAACAGGCAGTTCTTCGGTATGCTGGTCGTCGATGATATGAATGACAGAAGGAAGCGGCTTGCCGTCCTGAAGGATCGTCACCCGCACCTTATCGTTGGGTTCGATCTCCGCGCCGGTTTCGGTATTCAGAATTTTGATATCGATCAGCTGGATGTTTTCGGGCAGGTGAGCGACCTTGCGGATCCCCTCGCCCATCTCGGCGCTGACATCCTCGCTCAGTTCGGCCTCCAGCAGGGCCCGCTGTTCGGGCGTGGCGGTAGTCCAGCTCAGGCTGACGTCATAATGACCTTCCGGCAGGCCGGCGTTGCTTAGGTCGAGGATGACCTTATTGCCGAGGCCGTCTTCCTTTTCCAAGATGCCGGTGGAGTTGTTTTCATCAATGGTGACTTCGGCGCTGATGGTGATATGGAAGGCGAAGGTGGAGAATCCGTTTACGCTGAAGGAGACGCTGTCGGTGTTCCCGTCCAGATTGACATTGGCGGGAACGGATTCAACCTTAACATCGCCGGCGGAGAAGCTGGCGTCCAGGGTCTTGTCGGCGGTGCCTCTCGCTTCTTCGTTCAGCGGCAGGTGCTTGACTTCCACGTCGCTGCCGGTCGCTTCTTCAGGGGCGATGCTGCTGATCTGGTTCCCCTTGAAGGTCACGGCCACGCCCATGGAACCTTCCGTGGGCTGGACTTCAATTTTTCTTCCGGTAGGATTGCCGTTCTCGTCCTTTTCATCGACAAGGAAAGCAAAGTCATACAGCAGGGTGTTCCCCGCGTCATACCCTTCGCCGTCATTGTTCAGGGCATTCATGTAGGTATCGTACCCGTTGCCGGAGCGGATGGGGGTAACGACCAACTCTGCGTCGTCCGGAACAGCGCTGGCTTCGGACAGGGAAACCACGGCGTGAATGTGGCTATCGTCATAATGGTAGATCCTGCGGGTGGCAGGTGCTTCAGCCGCGGGAGTTTCGGCGGTTTCTTCATCGCCCGTCTGCTCGGCGTCCTCGGCAGGAACCGTTTCCGCTTCGACAGCGGCAGCCTGCTCAACAGCGGCAGCCTCATCATTGGATTCGTTCTCATCTCCGGTTCCCGTCGTTTCGGTAGCAACAGTGGTTTCGGTCGGCTGATCGCCAGTATTCAGGTCGCCGTCTTCATTCTCGTTTCCATCGGTGTCCTTGTCGGTATTGTCGTCCGCGTTTTCGTCGATATTTTCGTCGATACTTTCGTCGTTATTTTCGTCGTTATTGCCGGCCTGATCCTTCGTCTCGTCTTCGTTGGTCAGGGTTTCATCGGTGTTGTCTTCGTCTTCAACTTTGTTTTCGGATTTGCTTTCGTCGGAAGGCTGCTCGGCCCCGGGCTGCTGTCCGTCTACAGAAGTATCCTTACCTTCATCTTCCTTATTACCATCGTCTTCGGAACTCAGAACGTCCTTGTTCGGTTCCTGGTCGTTATCGTCGTTGTTTCCGGAGAGGTTCGCATCATTCACATCGGAGACAATGTTATTGTCCTTGCTTTCGTCATCTTCCCCGGGCAGCGTGTTTTCATCCTGGCCGGGTTCAGTGCTCTCTTTGCCCTCATCTGTCACAGGGGCGGGTTCTTCCTTCTTCTGAGCTTCCTTCCAGGCATCAAATTCCTCGGATGTCAAAATCCGGGTCGTGATTTTTCCGCCGCCGGCATTCTTGAAGCTCAGGGTAATGAGATAGGATCCGGGCTTCAGCTCCAGCCTGGTCCCGATGGCCTTGTGATCCTTATCGGAGGAGAGGGTCTTCAGCGTGTCGCCGTCTTCCTCGGAAATCTTCATCTGAATCAGCCGTTCAGATTCCGCCGTGATGCCGACGGTCCGAGTTTCCGTGACATTCAGCCGGAGTACGGCTTCCGTATCCGTGTCGGAAAGGTTCGCTGTATAGGTGTTTCCCTCCAGATTGACGATCTTCGTAGCCTGGACTTCGGTCTGTTCTTTTTCAGAAGCCGCAGGCGTGGGCTCCGAATCCGCGGGAGCGGGCTCGGATTCAGCGGGCTGCGTCTCCTCAGCCACCGGGGCCGGAGTCTTGGTCTCCTCTTCCGTCGCGGGGGCAACGGATTTGGTTTCCGCAGGCGCTTCAGTGGGAGCCTCCGTCGACTCTTCTGTGGGCGCCGCGGTGGGTGCCTTGGTCGGCTCTTCAGTGGGAGCCGCGGTGGGCGCCTTGGTCGGTTCTTCCGTAGGCGCGGCTGTGGGAGCCTTTGTCGGCTCTTCCGTAGGGGCTGGCGTAGGCGCCTCCGTCGGAGCTTCCGTAGGCGTAGCGGTGGGAGCCTCCGTCGGAGCTTCCGTAGGCGTGGCCGTCGCTTCGAGCGTAGGCGTAGGGTCAGGCGTCACAACCGCCTCCGGTGTAGGTTCGTCCGGATTTGGGGACTCCGTCTGCACGGTTTCGACCGGCTGAATCGGCTCGTCCTCCGCGTACACCGGTGTGACAACGGGAATCACGTTCCCGAAGAGCATACTGATCGTGCACAGAATCGCCAGGACCTTTTTCATGTTGCGCATCGTTTCCCTTTCCCTCTCTGGACTTCGGTCTGTTCGTTGATGCTTCTTTGAACACTGAGTGGAATCTCATTCGTCGTAAGCAGAAACTCGCCGAGGTTGGGCCTCCTGGCTTCCCTTTTGCGGATTATTTGGGTAGGCAAAAACACCTTCGCTGGGGGAAGATATCCAGGAAAACCCTCTTCAATTTCGTTGATTATACCATATTTGTGCTTCCTTCGCAATGATTAATCCGGGAAGAAAACCCCTGGAAATCATTACATTTCATATCTCTTTTCTTCATAAACACGGCGTATATCTGTTTTGGCCGGCCCGCTCTGATCAGTCGAAGCAGTCGCCCACATGGTTGATGATCACCTCCCAACGCAAAAGCCTCAGGAACCGTCTCTGCGGCGGTTCCTGAGGCTGGCCAAGCTCGTTTATCATGCGTTTTCCATAGGACTCGCGCACAGAAAGCAGATCAGGTTTCTTTCATCGCATGTAGCATCTGCTCCCTTTTTCACCTCATGTAGTTTCTTCTTTCCTTCTTCCAGGCCCGGTACTGCTCCCGGAATTCCGCCAGTACGTCCTGATATCCCACCGCGTTCAGCTTCTTCTGATACTCCCCGATGAAGCTCTCAACCTGATCCTCCGGGACGCCGCCGTTTTCCAGCACGAATCCGTACTGCTCGAACAGATCCCGGCAGGCGTCATACTTGCCCTGAACCGGCCGGCTGTTGAATCGGAAGCCCGTGGCGGCTGAATTCATGGCGTTGGCGTTAAAGTCCATATACAGATCCGCCTTGTTATCCGGCTCGTTGAACATGGGGCTGACGATGGTGGCCGGGGCGGATTCCCACATGCTGTGGTTATACTTCGTCGAGTGAGTCGTTACATGGGGAACCGTCTGGTTTCCGGTCTGGGTATACTCGAAATCCTCTCCCTCGATACCGAAGGTATAAAGATCCGCCAGATAGCTGTCCGTATACAGCAGCCCCAGGAACCGGATCGCGGCCTCCGCCTGTTTCTTTGTGCAGTAAGCCGTGATGCAGTAGCAGGAGCCGAGTACGGAGGAGCTGTGGGCGTAGCGCCCGGTGGCCCGCTGCATGACGACCGGCTGGCCGTATCGGGCGGTGGCTTCCGCGTTTACCGGCACATCCGTCCACCAGGAAATGGCCCAATCCTTCGTCTGGGTAGTGGTGTCGCCGGTCACCCGGTTGACATCGTCCGGGGAAATATAGCCCATCTCAGCCCACCGGCCCATCAGCTTGCAGAAGGATCTGTAATCCTCCGTCTGCAGGGTGTTGACGACCTCGTTGGTTCGCCTGTCGATGGCGAAAAAGTTGGTGCGGGCGTCGGCGGTAAAGAAGTCGTATCGGTCGATATACCATCGATAGAACATCGCCGTGCTCTGGGTCAGGAAGGGATACTTGATCCCGTCATTTTTCGCGTCGGCCAGCATCGGCTCCAGATCCGCAAGGCGTTCCACAAAGTAGGTCTGCCATCCGTGGGCTTCGGCCAGGTCCCGGCGGAACATAAAGTCGTATCCTTCCACGTTGTCCTTATACACGGGGATGAAGAAGTACTTCCCGTTATATCGGGACGCGTTCCACTGGCTCTCGGAAATGGAGGAATACAGACGGGTTCCCCGGATCAGCCCGGAAATATCATAGGCCCGTCCCTGGGAAACCAGGGCGTTCGCGCCGATCACGTCCTCCCAGGAAGCGGTCCAGAACAAATGAATCTTCCCCTCGTTCCAGAGGGAGTCGACCTTCGCGCCGTATCCGTTCGAGCTGATTTCCGAAATATGTACCCGGACATTGATCTTGTCCGCGATATAGGCGTTGATGGCGTCCTCCACCTTCTGTACCTGGGCCGGATCGGAATCCTGAAGGTTAAAGACGGCGCGGGTGATGTTGATCGTAACCGGCGCCTCCGCCCCGGCGATGCAAACCGATCCCATCAGGATCGCCAGGGTTATCATGATCGATATCAGTCTTTTCATGGCACGGATCCCTCCAAAGGAAATGATCTCCCGGAAAAACGCCCCTGCCGCGGCAGGGGCGAATCGAAATCAGTCGAACTCCTCGGTTCCCTCTTCCGTTTCGTCGGCCGGCGTCGTGCTTTCCTCCGGCGTCGTATAAGGCTCGCCGAAATAGCTGAGGATGATGGCCTGGCTCCAGGTCACCTGGCCGGTGATCCAGTAATTCTGGAGCTTGGGCGTCAGGAAATCGAAGTAGATATTGCTGTAAACCGGGATCGTCGGCAGCACTTCGTTATACCGCTCCTGGAAGCTGACCCATTTCGCCACATAATCGTAAACGTCCAGGGGATCGGTCCGGCGCATATTGACCGCCCGATAATACAGATCCTCGTCGTCCGAATAGGTGTTGTTCCAGATCTGGTGGTTGAGGGTCTTGTCGGTGCTGTAGGTAATGGACGGGTCGACGATCACGTGGAAATTGGTGGCCAGATAGATCATGTCCGTGGTGCGGTCCGTCTGGCGGTAGTAGCTCTTCAGCAGCTCCTCCATCGGAACCGGAACCGGCTCCAGCGTGATCCCGACGGAGTTCAGGTTCTGGATGAAGTTTTCCGGCATCGTGTCGACAATGTGGTTGCCCTCCGGATACATCATCTTCAGTTCCAGGGTCACCAGCTTCCCGTCGACCATCTTCGCCCGGACATCCCCCGGCTGATACTTGCCTCCGTCCTTGTTCAAAGTCCATCCGGCGCTGTCGAGCAGGGCGTTGGCCTTCCGCTGCCAGGCCCCTTCCTCGTCGACGCCGTAAATCGTCAGATTGTCGAGGCTCAGCATCTTCCAGGCCGCCTCGGCCGCCGCCAGATCCTCGTCCGTGGTTACATAGCGGTGCTTGTGGGCCAGCATCCGGTCCAGTTCTTCGCTTTCATACCGGCTGGGGTCGTCGATGAAGTTAATGGGATAGTTCAGCTGATCGTTAACCAGCAGATACTCCCACTGCTCAATGCCGTAATACCCGTTGACGACCTGGCCGAAGCCCTGGCAGTAATCCTGGGTCAGCTGTTCCCGGTTCATGCACCAGGCGATGGCCTGCCGGACCTCCTTGTCGTGCACCGTGGGCCAGTCATAGGTAAAGGTCAGGAAGCTCAGGCCGATCCGGGGATAGCTCTGGAAATTCAGGTTATCCGCGTTCTGCATGCCCTGCAGGATTGTCGGTCCGTAGGTCACCTTGTTGACCAGATGGAGCTCGCCCTTCGCCAGCTCATCCATCATGGTCTCGTTGGTCGTCGTTTTGAAGCAGATCTTTTCGATCGTGGGCTTAACGAGATACATCTGGTTCCCGGCGCCGTCCTTCATGACCTCGCCCGCCTCGTCGACCATCTCCACAAACGTGGGGCCGACGCCCAGCTGTACGCTGCCCGGCAGGGAGTTATGGAACCACATGCCCTTGAACTGATCGTTGATGATGAAATGGGCTTCGCCGGTGGTCTGGTCATAGGAGACCATCTTGTAAGGTCCGCTGACCACGGAGGGATGGCTGTTGTAACCCGTCTCGGGATCCAGAATGGTTTTCCGCAGCAGCTCCGCCGTATAGATCGGCTCGGCGATGGATTTGTCCGCGTTGCCGATATAGACGCCCCATCCGTCGTCATAGACCTTGCACCCGGGGGCGATGACATGGATCGGGTACGGTACGCACAGCAGCAGGCCGGTTTCGAAGAAGTAAGGCAGGAACTCGTGATCCAGGGTGATGGCCAGCTGATGATCGCCCAGCACCTCGACGCCGCCCAGGCTGCTCGCCTGCCCCGTCAGATACTCGTCGAAGCCCAGGATGTGCTCCGCCCGATAAATCTTTCCGCCGATCTCCTCAACCTGGGGGCTCATCATGAGCAGCAGGGAGAAGGCGTAATCCCACGCGGTAATCGGCGTTCCGTCGGAATAATACAGGTCGTCGGCCAGAAGCATCATATAGGTCTTGTTCCCCGCCTCGTCGACGACGACCTCGCATTTGGTCACGACCGTGGGGTCGAGCACGTAGACGCCCTGGTTCTGATCCCAGTTCACCAGGTTGTATCCGTGCAGCAGCGCCCGGACATCGATGTCGGCCGTATCGTTGCCAAACATCTCGGTAAAAAAATCACCCTTGGTGACCGTCGTGTGGCCGACGATCAGCTCGTCCGGATACTCAACCGTCTCCGGCGTTTCGGCTTCCGCCGTTTTCTCCCCGTTTCCGGCATCCTCCGCCAGCCCCGCCGGCAGAAGGGACGCGATCAACATCAGGCTCAGCAAAACCGCAAGCAGCTTTTTCATTCCAGGCGCCTTCTTTCCACAACAGAACTATGAAAACTCAATGGATGCGCAAGCCGTTACTCGAAGCAGTCGCCCACGTGGTTGATGACCACGTCGACGCCCAGAGGCGTTTCATATTCATCGAAAACATACAGGGGCTTTCCCCGCGTCGGCGGAACCTTTCCGCCGGTCGGCTCCTCCGGCCGCTGCCAGAGGCGGTTGGTAAAGGTGGTCACGGAGCCGCTGGTTTCCGAGCCGATCTGCTCATAGCCCACGGCTTCCTGCTCCCTCCAGGTGTAGACCGCCGGCTGGCCGTTGACATACGCCGGCAGGCCGGACACAGTGGCGCTCCATCCGTTCGCCTCGTTCAGAAGGACGGTCGTGCCGTTGCTCAGGGTGCAGTAGATGCTGGTCGGCCGCAGGCGGGCTTCGTTATTGTTGTCGATCCAGACCTTGTGGACGGAGACCTCCGTAACCTCCCGGCGGTAGGTGTTGATGATGGTTTCGCCCTCGACGCGGCTCTCATAGAGAGGAACCGCCGCCTCGGAAAGGGTATAGGTGATGGGGTTCCCTGCCGCGTCCGCGTAGGGCAGATCCGTAAAGGTATATCTCCAGCCGCCAGCCTCGCTCAGCGTGGCGGATGCGACAGGCGTTCCGTTGGCGTTGGCGTAAACCGTAACGCTCCCGGGCCGGTTGCCGTCCAGGTTGTTGTCGTCGTCCCAGACCTTGGTGACCGGGAGGCTGACGACGCTGGGGGTCACCATGGGAGTCGCGGTCGCGTAAACGTTTACCAGTTCGGCGGTCACGCTTCCGCCCTTTGTAACCTCGATGACGGCCGTGGTGGTGCTGTTCTCCGCCTCAAAGGTAAAGTCCTCGAGCAGCTTGTCCGGATCCACTTCCGTCACCGTGTAGGTGCCGATATCCAGATCCTCCAGCTTGAGCGCCCCGTCTGTCATCAGATCCGCGTAGGTCACCGTCATGGGCATCCGGGGATCCGGGCCGTCGATGATAAAGGTCAGCCCGGCCAGGCGCTCCGGCGCGGGCGTCACCAGCGGCGGAGGCGTGGGGGTCGCGTCCTCCGCCATCGCTCCGAAGCTCGCGCAGCAGACGACCGCCAGGAGGCAAAGGATGATGATTCCGAATCGTTTCAGCATGGTTTAATCTCCCCTTCTCGCTCAGTCCCTTTCGATCTTCATCCCCTTCTCCGCCCTCGCGGGCGGAGAAGGGGCTCCGCGCTTTATTCGAAGCAGTCGCCTACGTGGTTGATGACCACATCCACGCCCAGAGGCGTTTCGTAATCCTCAAAGACGTACAGCGGGTTACCGCGGGTCGGAGGCTTGGGCGTTTCGTCCTTCTTCTCCTCCGGCCGCCTGTGATAGGTGTTTGTGAAGGTGGTGGCGTTGCCGTTGGTGGTTACGCCGGTCTGCTCATAGAGCAGCACCTCCTGCTCGGTCCAGGTGTAGGTGACCGGCTGACCGTTGACCCTCGTGGGCAGGCCGGACACCGTCGCCGTCCAGTTGTTCTCCGCCGTCAGCACAACGCTCTGGCCGTTGCTCAGCCTGCAATAGATGCCGGCGGGGCGCATGCCGTCCGCGTTGTCGTTGTCGTTCCAGACCTTGGAAACGACGACCTCCGTGGTCTCCGGCGTGTAGAGGTTGGTAATCGTGAAGCCCTCAATCGAGGAGCGATACCATTCGACCGCATCCTCGCTGATCGTGTAGCGGATCGGTACGCCGGCGACCGTATTTCTCGGCAGGGCGCGGAAGGTGTATTTCCATCCTTCCGCCGCCGAGATCACGGCCGAGCGAACCTCCGCGCCGTCGGCATACAGCCTTACGGTGATCGCCGCGGGCCGGTTGCCGTCCCGGTTGTTGTGATCCGCCCAAATCTTGGTTACGGGGATATCGATTTCGCCCGTTTCCGGTTCGGGGATATCATAGTGGAAGTCAAACAGCTTTCCGAGGATCAGCTCGCCCGTCGGCCGATAGATGTTCGTCACCGTCAGGGTTTCCGCCTCGCCATAGAGGGCGGAGGTAACAACCAGCTGTCCTTCCAGATTGTCCTCGACCGTCACCGTCAGGGTCTTCGGTTCCGGATCATAGGTAATGTAGTCCTTGATATGGTTCTCGTCCGCGTCCTCGGGCACCCGCTCGGTAATCGTGAAGGTGAAGATGCCTTCCTCCGCAAATGTGATTTCCGGGAAGGTCACGGTCTTTGCCTCTTCCGTGGCGGTGGCGCTTACGGTGCCAAGGGTCACGCCCGTCTGCTCGGTATCCTGGGCCAGGTCGAAGGTGAAGCCCTCTTCCGGCCAGTTGCCGTCGCCGTTCGTCAGCGCCTTGGTTACCTCCGGCGTAAAGGCCGTCGGCGCGTAGGAGTAGGTGTTGGTGAAGGCGGCTTCAGCGGTCTCGTTCTCGGCGATGGTGCCTTCCGCGCCTTCCGTGGTCGTTTCGTATCCGGGATAGGCTTCCTCGTTTACGGTGTATCCGATGCCCGCGGGCAGGCCCTCGGCCGTCCGGGTTTCGCCGTCCTTCAGGGCGAAGGAGGCGACGCCCTCGGTAAAGAGCATTTCGCCGTAGCCTCCGCTGATCGTCTCATCCGTCAGGGTGACCGTGAAGGCGAATTCCTTCTCCGGATCCTTGCCGCCGACCACCGTCTTGCTTACGGTCAGTCCGCCTTCCTTCCGGCTGTTGACAAAGTCAGCTTCGGAGAAGGTCGTGCCTATCCGGCCGGAAGCGTTGGTCGAAGTGGTGGTAAATCCTTCCTCGCCGGTTTCAGCCACGACGTACCTTGTGCCGACCGGCAGATCCCGGGCCGCCTTCTGCTCCCCATCCCTGAGGGTGAAGGAGGCGACGCCGTCGTTAAAGATCATCTCGCCGAAGGTCTGGATGCCGGTGAAGTTCGCCGCGGGTGTCAGCGTGACCGTGAAGGAGAAGTCCTTCCGGTGATCCGCCGCGGTGTTGCTGGTGACGCTCTTGCGGACGACCAGGCCGCTGGTCTGATACTCGTTGGTGAAGGTTACGGCCGAGCCCTGTTTGTCCGCTGTCACGTTCAGCGTGCCGTCGCCGTTGTCGCTGATGCTGACCGTGATGTTCTCGGTCTTCGGGTCATAGAGGATGCTCTCATCCTCGCCCTGTACTTCGGAGATGGTGAAGTGATACGGTGCGCCGGCCATATCCGCCAGTTCGAAATGGATGGGCTGGAAGGTAATCGTGCCGTTCACCCTGGCGCTGGCGGTGTCGATCAGTTCGCCCGCCTCGTTCCGCAGCTCGAAGGTAAACTCGTTGTCCTTCATGTCGCGGCCGTGCAGCACCTTGACCGCCGTCAGGACGATGTCGCCGTTGGCGTCGTAGGTGTTGATGAAGTCAAGCTTCTTCGCCTTCTCATCGCCCACGGCCCTCAGCGTGCCGTCCTTGTTGTCCGTTACCGTGACGGTCACCGTGTACTCTTCCGTGGAAGGCGTGATGCCGTTCCCGCCCGCGCTGGTCTCGCGCACGGTGTAGGTATGGATGCCAGTGTCGTCCCGGGTCTCGTTTTTGATGTAGCTGATGGTCGGATACAGGATCGTCCCATCCGCGTCGTTCCGGATGGTCCAGGTTTCTCCGGTCTCGTTGTCCTTGACCTCGAAGAAATAGATGTCCGCGGATGTCCAGGCCCGTCCGTTAATGGACTTCTGGCCTTCGAAGGTAATGGTGCCTTCCGCCTCATAGGTGTTGACGAAGTTCAGCTTTTTCGCCTTCTCCCCGGCCAGCACCTTCAGCGTGCCGTCCCCGTTATCGGATACGGAGACCGTCACCACATAGCTTTCCCTGGAGGTGGTAATACCCTTCGCGTCGCTGCTGGATTCGACGATCACATAGGTGTGGGTTCCGACGTCGTGGATGTCGTAGGTAATCGTGGGATAGAGGATCTTTCCTTCCGCGTTGCTGGTCGCCGTCCAGCGGTTCGTGCCTTCGCTGATCAGGAAGTTGAAGACGTCGCCTTCCTCCATCTCGCGGCCCTTCAGGGTCTTGGTGCCCTCGAAGGTGATCTGTCCGTCGGCCTCATAGTGGTTCGTGAAGTTCAACTTGTCGGCGTTGTTGGAGGGTGTCGCGGTCAGGAAGCCGTCTCCCCGGTCCGTGACCTCCACCGTAACGGTATGGCTTCCGGTATCGGAGGTAATGCCCTTCTCGTCGACCTTCCGCTCGGTGACAGTGTAGGTATGCAGCCCGGTGTCATCCCGATCCTTGTTCTTTACGTAGGTAATGGTCGGATAGCCGATGACGCCGTGGACGTTGTTCTGAGCGGTCCAGACATTGTCCGTGCCCTCTTCGCGGATCTCGAAGGTGAAGATGTCGCCGCTCTTCAGCTCGCGATTGTCGATACGCTTCGTTCCGGAGAAGGTGGTCGAGCCGCCCGCCTCATAGGTGTTGATGAAGTCAAGTTTCTTCGCGTCGTCGGAGGCCACAACCTTCAGCCGTCCGTTGTTGTCGGGATCGGTTACGGTCACGGTCACCGTATAGGTATTGGTATCCGTCTTGAGTCCGTTTCCGTCCTCGCTCGTCTCCCGGATCGTATAGGTATGGACGCCTGTGTCGTCCCGATCCTTGTTCTTCACATAGGAGATAGTGGGATAGAGGATCTTGCCCGTGCCGTCGTTCTGGGCGATCCGGATCTCGCCGGTTTCGTTGTCCTTGACCTCGAAGGTGAAGATATCCTCTGCCGTGAGATCCCGACCCTGGATGCTCTTCCGGCCTTCGAAGGTGATGGCCCCCTTCGCCTCATAGGTGTTGACGAAGTTCAGCGCTTTCGCGTTGTCGCTGGCCGTTACAACCAACTCGCCGTCGCCGTTGTGGTCGTCGCTGACGGTCACGGTGACCGTGTAGGTTGTGCCGTCGATGGTGATACCCTGGCGGCTCGTCGCAGATTCCTTCACGGTGTAGACACGCTCGCCGATATCCGCCGCCGTGTAGCGAATCGTCGGATACTTGATTTCTCCAGTACCGAAGTTGGTTGCGCTCGCGACCAGGGAGCTGGCGCCATCCTTCGTTTCATAGATTTCGAAGGTGTAGACATCCAGATGATCCCTCTCGCGGCCCTCGATCGTCTTGGCGCCGGCGAAGGTGATTTCGCCCTTCAGCAGCCGGTCTTCCACCAGCAGGACGCCATCGCTGTTCTGGGTTGCGGTCAGCGCCCGGACGGTTCCGTCTTCATCGATGGTAAAGGTGGTATCCGCCGTGATGTCATATCCGAAGGGCGCGGTTACCTCATGCAGCGTATAGATGACGCCGATCTTCAGGCCTTCGACTTCATGGGCATCCGTTGTGGAAACCCATTCGGCGACAACCTCGTCCCCTTCCAGAATCTGAATCCTGGCTCCCGCCAGTTCCTCTTCTTTGACAACGTCAACCTTGGAGACGCTGACGGAAGTGGCGGTGTTGGTGAAAGCCGCGGTGGAGAGCGTTTCGGAAATGATTCCGGTTTCTCCGGTGGCGCTCGTCAGGAAGCCGTCCTCGGTCGCCTCCTCAACCGTATACGTGATACCTACCGGCAGTCCGGAAGCGGACTTCTTCTCGCCGTCCTTCAGTTTGAAGGAGGCCACACCGTCGGTAAAGGACATGTCTCCATAATCCTTGCTGATGGTCGTATCGCTGAGGGTGACCGTGAAGCTGAATTCCTTTTCCTTCAGGCTGTCGGAGGTGCTGACCACGGTCTTGCTGACTTCAAGATCGCCCGTCTTCCGGGTGTTTGTGAAATCAGCCTTCGCGCCGGTGGTGGTAATCGTTCCGCTCTCGCCGGTGGATTCCGTGGTAAAGTCGTCGTTCGCGGCTTCGGTGACGGTGTACGTGATGCCCGTCGGCAGGCCCGTCGCGGTCTTGGTTTCTCCGCCCTTCAGGGTGACGTTTGCCACGCCGCCCGTGAAGGTCATGTCGCCGTAGGTACCGCTGATCATGTCATCGCTCAGCTTCACTGTGAAGCTGAATTCCTGACTGGCGTCCGCCGATGCGTCAGATACGAGCGTCTTGCTGACTTCCAGATCGCCCTTCTCCCGGGTGTTGGTGAAGGCCGCGGTAGAAAGCTCCTTCTGGATTGCGTCAGTCGCTCCAATGGAAGTCGTAACGAAACCGTCTTCCGCGGTCTCGGTCACGGTATAGCCGATGCCGGTAGGCAGGCCCGTCGCGGTTGCCTGCTGCCTGTCGCTCAGCTCGAAGTTCGCAACGCCGCCCTCGAATGTCATTTCGCCATAGCGGCCGTTGATGGTCGTATCGTTCAGGGTGACGGTGAAGCTAAACCTGACATTGTGATCCGCCTGCGCGTCGGAGACGACCGCCTTGCTGACCTCCAGATCCCCCTTCTCCCGGGTGTTGGTGAAGATCGCAGTGGACTTCGTCGTCGCGATCGTTCCCGTGTCCCCGGTCTTCCCGGTCGTAAAGCCATCCGCGTCCGCTTCGGTCACTGTGTAGGTAATGCCCGTCGGCAGGTCCGTGGCGGTCTTTTTCTCCCCGCCCTTCAGCGTGAAGGTCGCGACACCGGCGATAAACTCCATGTCGCCGTAGGTCTTGTTGATCGTATTATCGCTCAACCTGACGGTGAAGTTAAACTCCTTGCTGGCATCCGCCGCGGCGTCAGAGACGACCACCTTGCTGACTTCCAGATCGCCTGTCTTCCGGGTGTTGGTAAACTTCGCCTCGGCCTTCGTCTCCCCGATCGTTCCGTTGGTTCCGGTGGCTTCGGTCGTGAAGTCGTCGTTAGTGGTTTCTTCCACCGTGTAGGTCAATCCGGCGGGAAGCTCGGTCGCGGTCTTCTTTTCGCCGCCTTTCAGCTCGAAGGTGGTGGAACCGTTCGTGAACATCATCTGACCGTAGGTTCCGCTGACCGTCGCGTCGCTCAGAGTGACAGTGAACACGAAGCTCTGGTTGGCATCCGCCGCCGCGTCGGAAACCACGGTCTTGCTGACTTCCAGATCACCCGTCTTCCGAGTGTTCACGAACGCCGCCGTTCCGGTCGTGTCTCCGATGGCTCCGGTTTCCCCGGTCTTTGTGGTGTTGAACAGTTCGTCGTTTTCTTCCGTAACGGTGTAGCCAATGCCCTTCGCCAGGCCGCTGGCCGTCCTGGTTTCGCCGTCCTTCAGCGTGAAGGTGGCAACGCCGTCGATGAAGGTCATTCCGCCGTAAGTGCCGTTGACCGTCGTGTCATCCAGCGTAACGGTGAAGCTGAACTCCTTGCTGTGGTCCGCGGTGATGTCGCTTTCCACGCTCTTGGTGACAACCAGTCCGCCCTCTTCCTTCGTATTCGTGAAGGCTGCTGTCGCCTTGGTCGTCGTAATGCTTCCGGTTTCTCCGCTCTTGGTCACGATGAAGCCATCCGCGGTAGCTTCTTCAACCGTGTAACCAATGCCGATCGGCAGGCTTTCTGCGGTTTTGGTTTCGCCGTCCTTCAGCGTGAAGGTCGCGACACCGTTTGTAAAGGTCATGTCTCCGTAGGTGTTATTGATGGTTGTATCGCCAAGGGTTACCGTGAAGCTGAAATCCTTCGTCTTGTCGCTGGCCGTGCTGCTGGTCACACTCTTGGTGACTTCCAGATCGCCCGTCTTCCGGGTGTTCGTGAAGGCCGCTGCAGACAGCGTTTCGGTGATTGTCCCGGTGTCCCCGGTCTTGTAGGTGTCGAAGCTGTTGTCCACAACTTCGGCCACGGTATAGGTGATATCCGTCGGCAGGCCTTCCGCGATCTTGCTCTCTCCGCCCTTCAAGGTGAAGGTCGCCTGACCGCCCGAGAAGGTCATGCCGCCATAGATACCGTTAATCGTCGTGTCACTGAGGGTGACGGTAAAGCTGAATTCCTGGCTGGCGTCCGCCGCCGCGTCGGAGACGACCGTCTTGCTGACTTCCAGATCACCCGTCTTCCGGGTGTTGGTGAATTCAGCCTTCACGCCGGCGGTGATGATTTCTCCGCTTGCGCCGGTGGAGGTGGTATCGAAGTCGTCGTTCGCGGTTTCAGCGACGGTGTACGTGATACCAGTCGGCAGGCCTGTAGCTGTCTTGCTTTCGCCGCCCTTCAGGGTGAAGGTCGCACGACCGCCCGTGAAGGTCATATCGCCGTAGGTACCTGTAATCGTATCGTCACTCAGCGTCACCGTGAAGCTGAATATCTGGTCGGCATCCGCCGCAGCGTCAGATACAAGGATCTTGCTGACTTCCAGATCGCCCGTCTTCCGGGTGTTGGTGAAGGCCGCCGTGGAAAGCTGCTTCTGAATCGTGCCGGTATCTCCCGTGGAGCCGGTGATGAATCCGTCCGCAGTTGCTTCAGTCACGGTGAAGCTGATGCTCGTGGGCAGACCTGTTGCCTTAACCGACTGGCCGCCCTTCAGGGTGAAGGTCGCCACACCGTTCGTGAAGGTCATGCCGCCATAAGTACCGTTAATCGTCGTGTCGCCCAGGGTGACGGTGAAGTTGAATTCGACATCCTTATCCGCCACCGCGTCGGAAATAACTTCCTTGCTGACTTCCAGATCGCCCGTCTCCCGGGTGTTCGTGAACTTCGCCTCGGACTTCGCTTTCCCGATGGTGCCGTTGGCTCCGGTAGACCCTGTGGTGAAGTTGTTGTTAGCGGTTTCTGCCACCGTATAGGTCACACCCGCGGGAAGCCCTGTAGCGCTCTTCGTTTCCCCGTCCTTCAGGGTGAAGGTCGCGATACCGCTATTGAAGGTCATGCCGCCATAGGTGCCGCTGATCGTCATATCGCTCAGGGTAACCGTGAAGGCAAACGCAATATTGCTGTCAGAAGCGGCCGGAGAGACCACCACCTTGGACACTTCCAGATCTCCCAGCTGGGTATTGGTAAAGATCGCGTCCAGTCCGGAATCAGTCGCGGCATTCGGAATCTTCGTAACGATCAGATGACCGTTCGCATCGTCCGTAAGGGAAACCTGAATCCATTTCCGGGAGACCGTATCATACTGAACGTTGTCATAAACGTTCCGTCCGTCTACATTCGATGGAACAACTTCTTCCAGCAGGAACCAATAGGTACGAGCGGTATCGTCCCGATCATCCGATTTGATAAACGATTTGACATTATCAAAGGTTACCGTTTTCTGACTCTCATTGGAACTGATTGTCTGTACGAGCTGCACTCCTCCCTCTACGGGCGTTGTGCTGTTTTCCCCGGTAACTTCAGTCAGCCTGATCGTTATGGGATGATCTGCGAAACTGCCGTTCTCAAAAATCTTCCTGGCCTTGAAGGACACCGTACCTGTTGCTTCATATTCATTGGCAAATTCGTGTGTAAGGTAAGTATCGAGGCCAGCGTTATAGTCGATCAGCATTTCACCGGTCTGATCGTTTAAACGCGGCGTAAGAATGACTTCATGAACCGCGTTGCTGTAAGAAACACCCTGATAGACATAATAGGCCTTGCCGTTTTTGTCATAGCGGGTTTCAACACCTTCCCCTGTGGGAACAACCTCCTTGATTCGGTACACAACGGGCTGATTCTTGTGCTGGGGGCCGAAATGCAGTTCAGGGACATCAAACCGATAGGTATCCCCAGCCTTTATCGGGCTGCTGGTAGTAACAGGCACTTCCGTTCCGCCGACAGCCTGACCGTTTTCAATGGTCGCGTTATCGACCCTGTACAGTTCAAATGTAAAGGTGCGATTGCCAAGGTTCGTGTTCTCTGCCTTGCGAACGGAAATCTCCGCGAATACTTCCGTATTCGTAATGGTGAAACTGTAATTACCGTTTTCATCCTGAGTGAAGCTGACACCCTTGTAATAGGGAGTGGGAACGTTCAATTCGTCCACCGTATACACAATCGGATTCTGAGCGTTATCCACCGGATCCAGCTCTGTCCAAACCGTGGACCAGTTGTTTTCCTCATTCAGGACAACCGGTTCTCCCTCTGCTTCATTATTCTTGTACAGCTGAACCGTAACGCTGTCAGGACGATAATCGTTGATATCATTATTATCCTTCCACGCTTTGGTAGCGCTGACGAAAATCTTCCGCTCATTGGTATCCGTGTTGATAAAGACCGCTGATTCATCCGTCAGACTGGAGACCGCGGTGATATTTCCTTCCCCATCGTCCGTCAGGGTAACGGTAAAGGAAATATCCTCTGCCATCGTGATCCCGGTCAGATCGATGTCCTGATTCGTTCCGGCGATCTCATGGATCCGATAATTGATGACCTTCGTCCGTACGCCGTTCTCATTCACCTGAGACCCGGCCATATCCTCCTGGGTAAAGTGGAGCGTATCAAACTGAATATCGCCCGAGGCGGTATTGTACTTTGTCTGTACCGGTTCGGCCATTCCTTCCCTGTACAGCTCAAACCCGAACATGTTTTCAACCAGCGTCAGCTCGTCGCCATTCGGATTCACGAGCTTCTTGGTCGCGTGAACGCCAACGGAACCCTCGGCGGTGTATTCGTTGAGGAAGGTAAAGCTCAGCTGCCGACCGGTGGTGATTTCGCCGCGCTGCCGGATATCCTGGTTCGTATAACCCTTTACCCGAACATTGCTTTCGCCGATATCGGCATTTCCAACCTTAATCTCTGTAACGGTAACGACAGTCCCGACAGGAATATTTTCAAGTCTCGCGCTGTGTCCGGCTTTCAGTGTTATATAACCTGTACCGCCGGTGATTGCCACAGCCTGGGTTGTTCCGTTGGAAAGCTTAAAGTGATAGGTTCCGTCCTCCACGGCGGGGGTATAATCCGGAGACTTTTCTCCGCCATGTGCGGCGGAGTATTCTTCTTTCTCCGCGTCGGTCAGGGGGCGTTCAAGCCGGATATGGAAGGTAAATGTTTTAGTTGTATCGGTCGTGCCGGTAACGGTCTTCCTGATCGATACACTTTCCTTGACCGTTTCGTTTTCAAATACAGGCGATGTTTTGCTGATCAGACCGATGCGGCTGCTGCTGGTGGAGCTGCCAAGCGCATTGGCATAAGTTGTCGCGTCCTTATTGAAAATCGCTTCGTCAAAGTAATAAGCGGGCGTTTCGTCGTCCTTGCAGGTCATGAAATAGTAGGGCGTACCGGGAACAATGTGGGGATTAACGGTTGTGCCCAGGTTCTGAACATGGAGAAGCACATACAGGGTTCTGGTATCCGCGGTATACAGGGTTCCATCCGTCGGAACTTCCCGAATCCGGTAGACATTCCATCCAAGCTCGAATGTATTGATGTTTTCAAAGGCGATGCTTCCGTTGACGTTGGTAACATTATCAGTTACGCTCTTGATCCACTCCCATTCGCGGCCACTTTCCGAAGTGTTCAGCCGTTCCAGCGTAAAGACGAACTGCTCATCTCCCCGGGGAGCGCGTTGGTCGATCGTCTTCTCGGCGATAAACTGCGTCGTTTCAATGCTGGGCATTCCGCCATAAACGCCATGCCACTCACCGCCGGTATTGGTAACATATCCGTCGGAAATAATCCATCCGGAGCTGGTTCCTTTAACATCCGTGCTTGAGTTCTCATTCGGCATCAGGAAAATGCCGCTCGCTTTATTAATCTCGATCGTCGTAGCCCCTGCGCAGTTGAACACCATGTGCTGAGAAAGATAACTGAGCCATGTATTCTTATCCCCCTTGGTGGTCGGTGTCGCGGTGTTCCCGGACAATCCGTTGGATCCAACGCTATTGTCATCGTCGTACCAGTCGACATCCCGGCTGTACCGGACCTGCATTTTATCAAGAACCACATTAGAGCTGCTGAAGTTGAAGACGATCATCTGACCGGGCTTCTTGGTAATTTTGACGCCGCTCGACTCTTTCAGATAATTGAGCAGCAGATCCCCGTTCAGATAAATCGTCGCGTTATCGTTAAAATCATATACGTCAATATATGCCTTACTCCCTACAATCACCCAGGGCTGATAGGAACCGCCAGCTGTCTTCGCCATCAGAGCGGAGGAAATCCGATCCCCCTGATTGATAATGGGTTCCACAATATTGGCGCTTAAGGTGGCCCCATCGGAGGGGATCACATAGATGAAGTCGCGCGGATCCTTAATCCCGGTATTCGTTCCGTCATAGATCACGGAGTCGCTGGAATGCTTCTCTCCAATGAAAATGACATACTTTTTATTACCTTCTGTATATGTTTCTCCATCCGCGATCACGAAGGTCCCGCTGTGTCCCGCAAGGTCAGCCTCAACTACGTTACCATGCCCTGTATAATAATTGGTAGCGAAATTAGCCTGAATATGATTCTTTTGTTCATACCGATCCGCGGTAATCGCATAGTAAACGCCATTGCCGAGAATAGACCTGTACCCATAATCGTTCGTGTAATCAATCCGGTTCAGGTCAATTTCTCTGTAAACATGGTGAATATGATTTGTGTCATCATCTTCTGTCGTCTGGTTATCGGTATTGACCAGTTGATATGCACCGATAACACTTCCCGTGGAAAGACGCTGGCATTCCGTGTTGGCGATAATGTTATTCATGTTCTTTTCATTGATCGCCTTCACCAGATATACGTTGATGGATTTTTCGTTGCCGGTATACTGATCCTGTATTTTGTTGCCATTCCCGTCCATCCAGAATGGAATCTGAATATCAATATAGGATTTCCCACCCTCGGTTGTGAGATCGTTCTTGCCGAAATCCAGCTTCTTGTAGTAATAGCTGTCTGTGCTGGTCTCGTGAGCTATCTCCAGATACAGATATACATACTCGTTTGCGCTGATTCCCTGCCCCTCGTCATTAAAGGCGATACGGATATTATAATCCTGAGCATAGGCTCTCTTCAGATTGATGGTGGCATTTTTCCCGGTGCTGTCAACAGCGCTGGACATAAAGCCAAATCCGGGAACCTTGTCGTCAATATGATCGTTATTAATTATCTGATCCCATGTGGGATAGGGATACTCATTTTTCAGAAGCCGAACATCCGTAATGGTAAGCTCTGCTATTGTTTTTTCATCTGAATACTTTTGATAATTCAGATCAGTGACAGGATATTCATCCTGCACATATTCCTTCTGAACAAAACGATAATCTCCAATTGTAGTAGTAACTGATCCGCCATTCTGAATCTGTACCGTTCTGAACAGGTAGTATACCTTTTCTTCGTTATCCTTTGCTTTTATGCGAACAATCCAGTTCCCGTTAATCGTCTTAAACCCATCATTACCGCTGCCATAAGACGTCGCTTCGTCATAATCGTAGAAATTGATCGTGATGGTTCCGTCGTTCGGAGCATCCGTCACGGTAATGACAAACGTATCATTGCCTGCCGTGATGCGCAGCTCGTAGGTTTCGTCAAAGGCGACGTCGCTCTTCAGGGCCTTGCCGCCGTCGATGATTTCGAAAGCGCCGGGGACTTCCTCGCCGCTGATCAGCTTCCTGCTGGTCTTTTCATAGTCGATGGGCCCTTCATAATGAATGTTCAGGGCGTCCAGAATGGCTTCTACTGTATAGGTGCCCTTGCCGGGAAAACGATAGGTAAAGCCCTCGTAGGTGTAATCGACGGTGTAACCCCCCAGATAGAACAGGGAGAAGCTCTCCGTCTCGAAGGTGTTCTCCGATGCAGGCAGGGTTTCCGCCTGGTTGTCGTCGATCAGATGGATCACGGCGGGCAGAACCTTCCCGTTCTGCTCGATCGTCACCCGCACGCCGGCGTTGGGCTCGATGGATTCGTTGGTGTCGGTGTTGATGATCTTGATATCGATCAGCTGGATGTCCTCCGGCAGGTGGGCCACCTTGCGGATCCCCTCGCCCATCTCGGCGCTGACATCCTCCGTCAGGGCCGCCTCCAGCGTGGCCCGCTGCTCCGGCGTCGCCGTCGCCCAGCTCAGGCTGACGTCATAATGGCCTTCCGGCAGGCCAGCATTGCTCAGATCGAGGATGACCTTATTGCCTCGGCCGTCTTCCTTTTCCAGGATGCCGGTCTCGTTGGTTTCCTCCGTCACCGTCTCCCCGGAGACAATGTGGAAGGCGAAGGTGGAGAATCCGCCAACGCTGAAGGTTACGCTGTCCGTGTTCCCCTCCAGGTTGATGTTGGCCGGAACCGTCTTCACGTCAACATCCCCGGCGGAGAAGCTGGCATCCAGCGTCTTATCCGCGGTGGACAGGGCGCCTTCGCCCAGGGGCAGGTGGCTGACCTCCACGTCGCTGGAGGCTGCCTCTTCCGGAACGATGTTGGTAATCTGGTTCCGCTTGAAGGTCACGGCCACGCCCATGGATCCCTCCGCGGGCTGAACCTCGATCTTCCTTCCGGTGGGATTGCCCTCTTCGTCCTTTTCATCGACCAGGAAGGCAAAGTCGTACAGCAGGGTATTGCTGTCGTCATAGTTTTCGCTGCCGGCACTGTTCAGGGCGTCCATGTAGGAGTCATGGCCGCTGCCGGAGCGGATGGGCGTTACCACCAGCTCCGCGTCGTCCGGAATGGCGCTGGCCTCAGACAGGGAGACCACGGCATGGATGTTGCTGTCCTCGTAGTGATAAATCCGACGGGTGGCGGGAGCGGCTTCCTCGGCCTTCTCTTCCGTCTGTTCCTCTTCCGTGGGTTCTGCGTCGCCGGGTTCAACGCCCGTCAGCAGGTCTTCCCCTCCCTGCGCGTCATTTTCTTCTTCATCGGTGGGGACTTCGTCCGCTTCGGCCTTCGAGGCGGATTCATCCTCATCGGAGGTTCCATTTTCGTCGGTGTTCAGCGTTTCGTCCTCGTCGTTTCCGTCGTCTTCGTCCTTCACGCCATCGACATCGGTGTTCTCGTCCGCATCCTTGTCGCTATCGGTGTCAGCGTTCCCGTCTTCGTCCTTTTCGCCTTCGTCGTCGGTGTTCTCGTCTTCGTCCTTTTCGCCTTCGTCGTCGGTATTCTCGTCTTCGCTCTGCTTTTCACCGCCGTCGTCGGTATTCTCGTCTTCGCTCTGCTTTTCACCTTCGTCGTCGGTATTCTCGTCTTCGCTCTGCTTTTCACCGTCGCCGTCGGCATTCTCGTCTTCGCTCTGCTTTTCACCTTCGTCGTCGGTATTCTCGTCTTCGTTCTTTTGGCCATCGGCGTCGGTGTTCTCGTCTTCGTCTTTCTTTTGGCCATCGTCGTCGTTGTTCTCGTCTTCGTCCTTTTTGCCGTCGACTTCGGTATTCTCGTCTTCGTCCTTTTTGCCTTCGTCGTCGGTATGCTCGTCTTCGTCTTTCTTTTGGCCTTCGTCGTCGGTATTCTCGTCTTCGTCTTTCTTTTCGCCGTCGATCACGTCGGACTGATCTTCTTCTCCGCCTTCCGTGACCTTCGTCTGATCAGTGGGGGCGTCGGGAGACTCGGTACCGTTGTCCAGATCGGTCAGTTCCGTTTCGTCATGATTGTCGCTGTCAGCAGCTTTGGCATCCTTCTTCTGAGCCTCGACCCAGGCGTCATATTCCTCGGAGGAAAGCACCTGCAGTTTGATTTTTCCACCGCCGGCGTTCTGGAAGCTCAGGGAAATCAGGTAGGAGCCGGGCTTCAGTTCGACCCGGGTCCCGATGGCTTTATGGTTCTTGTCGGAAGAGAGGGTTTTCAGCGTTGCTCCGTTTTCCTCGGACACAACCATTTTGATCAGCCGGGAGGATTCAGCGGTCAGTCCAACGGTACGGGTTTCGGCAACCGTCAGGCGAAGAACGGCTTCCGAATCGTTGTCGCCAAGGCTGGCGGTATAGTCGTTGTCCTTCAGATCCACGATCCGGAGAACGGCCGTTTCTTCATCGGAAGCAGCCGGCGTCTGCTCGGCATCGGGAGAAGCGGAAGGCGTCTCATCCCCGGAAGGCGTGTTCGAAATCTCACCGTCCGTGTGTACCGGAGAGGGAGTCTCCGTCTCCAGGCCATCACTCGTTTCCGCGGACGGCGAAGCAGACGGCTCGTCGTTGGACGAATCGTCATTCTTCGGCTCCTCTGCGGGAGCGGGAGAATCCGAAGGCTTTTCCGTCGGAGCAGGCGTCGCGGTCTGCTCCTCTGTAGGCGCAGGCGTGGCCGTAGGCGCTTCCGTCGGAGCGGGCGTCGCTGTGGGAGCCTCGGTAGGAGCCGGTGTCGCGGTCGGAGCTTCCGTCGGAGTCGGCGTAGCAGTGGGTGCTTCCGTCGGAGCCGGCGTAGCCGTGGGGGCTTCCGTCGGAGTCGGCGTAGCCGTCGGAGCTTCCGTTGGCGCCGGCGTCGCCGTCGGGGCCTCCGTCGGAGTGGACGTAACCTCTTCGGTCACTACCGCTTCGACGGGCGGTTCATCCTCGGCCAAAGCCAGGGTCCTAACGTCCAGCACGTTTCCAAAGAACATGGAAACAGCGCACAGGATCGCCAACAGTCTCTTCGCCTTATACATGATCGCTTCTCTCCCTCTCTCGATGCTCGACACTCAACACGTTCCGTGATCGATGGGACAACAACCAGCAAATATATGTGAAAGATGCGCCGCAACGGCCCCGGAAGCATCCCGGGACCCGCGGCCCCTGGTGAGGGGCGTCCATCTAATGAAGCAAATATACCATCAGAGGGGCCAAAAGTCAAGCATTTTCAAGTGTTTACGCGCCTTTTCCCGTATTCTCCGCACCCCAGGCCGGCAGCGGCGGAAACGTTCCCGCCGTAAGGTCTCTTATTCGATTCGTCTCGCCTGTCTTTTGCGTTTTTGAACAGGTTTTGTTGCCATTTTACGTCTTTGTCGTTAAGTATAACGTAATATCATTCTATAATTTGAGACATCAAACCATGGTCTTTTCTTTTCATCATCCTTTTGCGAGCAAAGCAGAATTGTTATTCTTTTGAGAATCCAATGTTTTCATTATTCGTTCGTTGTTTTGGTCTTCCGGAAATGTTTATAATTTTGAAATATTTTTCATAAAAAATTTTAACCAGACTTTGGTTCTTATCTTTGTAAACCCGTCTTTTCCCTCGTTTCTGCGGCTGTTTGTTACTTTTTTGTCATGAATGGCGGTCAAATCCATCGTTGAAATGAAGAGCCCTAAGGTGTTTTCCCTTCCGGATTCGTTCCAGGAGGAAGCAGGATTTTTTTGCTTTTTGTGGTATATAACCCAACGAGCAGTCCCGGTTCTTTCCGAGTGAAAGTGCTCACAACCGTCGTCCTTATCAGAGATGCCCTCCATTGTTGGCATGAGGCAAAAAACCAGGCTCCCTGCCATCGAACCTAAAGGAATTGAATGGGCTAACGCAATCCGCCGGTCTGCGGGCTAAAGAAATTAGAAAGTCTGAAACCATGAGAGGGGGAACGCCTGTGAGCATAACAATTCGCCAGCGAACGGAGCAAAATGAGTTTCTGCTGCTCTCCCCCTTTGCCGCCCGCGCCAGCGAAACCCGCGGCCGGGAGCGTCCTATTCCGCCCTGTGAAATCCGTACGGACTACCAGCGGGATCGGGATCGGGTCATTCACTGCAAAGCTTTCCGCCGGCTGAAGTTCAAAACCCAGGTTTTCCTCTCCCCCGAGGGGGATCATTACCGGACCCGTCTGACCCATACGCTGGAGGTTTCCCAGGTGGCCCGTACCCTGGCCCGGGCGCTGCGCCTGAATGAAGATCTGACGGAGGCCATCGCCCTGGGGCACGACCTGGGCCACACGCCCTTCGGCCATATTGGGGAGCGGACGCTGGACGACCTTCTCTCCGGCGGCTTCCGGCATAACGAGCAGAGCCGCCGGGTGGTGGAGGTGCTCGAAAACGGCGGCGACGGGCTGAACCTGACCTGGGAGGTTCGGGACGGAATCGAACATCATTCCGGCGCCGGCTTCCCCGCGACCCTGGAGGGGGAATGCGTCCGAAGGGCGGATCGCATCGCGTATCTGAATCACGACCTGGACGACGCCCTGCGGGCGGGCGTGCTGAAGGATTTCGAGCTCCCGGCGGACTGCCTGCGGGTGCTGGGCGATACCCACGGCCAGCGGATCGACACCATGATCCGGGACATCGTCGCTGAAAGCGAAAACAAGCCCCATCTGGCCATGTCGCCCCGGGTCGAATCCGCCATGAACGGCCTTCGGGAATTCATGTTTGAGCGGGTTTATCGGGACGGCTGGCGGGATCCGGAGGAAAAGCGGTGTGATTTCATTCTTCGCGCCCTCTTCGGCTACTTCTGCGAGCATCCCGGTGAAATGCCGGAGGAGTATATCATGATTACCTACCGGGATGGGCTGGAGCGGGGTGTCGCGGATTTCCTTTCCGGGATGACGGACCGTTACGCGACCCGGAAATTCCAGGAGCTCTTCGTTCCTTCCTCCTTTCGGATCTTCTGATCCCGGCTCCTTTCGGCGTATGGTCTTTTTCCGATGATCTCCATTCGACGGTCTCTTTTCGACGCGCTCCTTCCAAAGATCTTTTTTGCTGAGGATCTTCCTCCTTTGAGTTTCTATGCGGGTGGATTTCTTTCGTTTGATTGTTTCCCGTTGAGCTTCTTCCGTTGATCTTTTTTCTTTTGACTGTTTTTCCGCTGAAAGCGAGGTGAATCAGATGGCTTCCCATTATCCCCCCGGATGGCTGGATGAGCTTCGGTCGCGAAGCGATTTGGTTCAGACGGTTTCCGGCTATGTCAGCCTGAAAAAGAACGGAAAGAAATACTGGGGCCTGTGTCCCTTCCACGGGGAGAAGACCGCCTCCTTTTCCGTGGACGGGGAGCAGCAGCTTTACTATTGCTTCGGATGCAAGGCGGGCGGCAACGTCTTCACCTTTGTCATGGACATGGAGCACCTGACCTTTCAGGAAGCGGTGGAAATGCTGGCGGAGCGGGCGCGGATGCCCCTCCCCCAGATGATTCATGACGAGGATTATCAGCGGCGGCGGACCCAGCGGGAACGCCTTCTGGCGGCCAACAAGGAAGCCGCCCGCTTTTATCATCAGACGCTCTTTACCCCCGCCGGCGCGGAATCCCTGGCCTATCTTCGAAAGCGGGGGCTCAGCGACGGGGTGATCCGTAAATTCGGCCTGGGCGCCGCGCCGGCGGAATGGGATAAGCTGACAAAGGAGCTGCTCGGAAAAGGCTTCAGCCCGGAGGAGCTTTCCCTGGCGGGGCTGACGGTCATCAAGCCCGAGGAGCCCGCCACGGAGAATACCCCGGCCAAGCCCCGGCGCATGTTCGACATGTTCCGGAACCGGGCCATCTTTCCCATCATCGATGCCTACGGCAATGTGCTGGGCTTCGGGGGCCGCATTCTCGGCAAGGGAGAGCCGAAGTATCTGAATACCTCGGATACGCCGGTCTTCAACAAGCGCAAGGGTGTCTTCGCGGCCAACCTGCTGCGGAAGGAGCGCCATCTGGATCGCGTCATCCTGACGGAAGGGTATATGGACGTCATCAGCCTGACCCAGTTCGGCGTCAAAGGCGTCTGCGCGACGCTGGGAACCGCCCTGACCAATGAACAGGCCCGGCTGATGAAGCGATACGCGCCGGAGGTCTGGCTCAGCTATGACGGGGATTCCGCCGGGCAGCACGCGATCCTCCGGGGGCTGGATATCCTGAAGGAGGAAGGCGTTCCCGCCCGGGTGCTGGATTTTCCGGACGGGCTGGATCCGGATGAGTTTATCCGGCGGGACGGCGCGGAGGGCTTCGCGAAGCTGAAATCCGTTACGCCGGAAACCTACCGCATCCGCCGCCTGATGGACACCCTGGATCTTTCCTCCCAGGAGGGAAAGGTCAGCTTTGCCCGCCAGGCCATTGCCATTATCGCCCCGCTGGATCCGGTGGAGCGGGAGGGCTACCTGAAATCCCTGTCCCTTCGGACGGGCTTTTCCGATCAGGTGCTTCGCCAGCAGCTGGCCCAGGAGGTCAGGAACCAGGGGCTGGCGGAGAAAAGCGCCTCCCCCGCTCCGCGCACCGCGGGCCGGGCGCCCGCCGATCCCCTGTCCGCCGTCAGCGTGACCCTGGCGGAGCTCGACGGCGCCGCCCCCTCGAAAAGTAAATCTTCTGTTCCGGACGAGGCAGTCCGGGCCCGAACCGTCGCCCAGGAGCAGCTGCTTTCCCTGGCGGCGACGGGACTCCTGCCCGAAGATCTTGTGGAAGAAGAGGATTTTGAGGGGTCGGAGTTGAAATATATCTTTCAGGATCTGAAGAAGGGGGCGACGCCCGCTTCTCTGATCGACCGCGCGCCCGACGCGGAATCCCGTTCCCGGCTGACGCGGCTGCTCATGGCCCCCGTCGCCGATGGGACGGACAGCATGATCTCCATGGCCCAGGACTGCCTCTCCAGCATCCGCTCCGGAAGGCTGCAGGAAAAAATAAAGGAAATTGAGACCCGGGCGCAGAATTGTACGGATGTGGCTGAACGAATGGGTTACATGATGGAGCTGACGAATCTGTACCAGAAGCTGGACAAGGAAAAGCAGGCATAAACTATCAGGACCTGACCCGATGAGGAAAGGGAGAGATTTTTCTTGACACAGGAAAAGCCGGAAAACAACAAGAGTAAGCTGGACGAGCTCTACGAATACGGGAAGAGCAAAGGCGTTCTGACATCCAAGGAGATTATGGACCGCCTGACCGAGCAGGAAATGGAGCCGGATCAGCTGGATAAGATCTTGGAAACGCTGGATGCCTACGGGATTTCCGTCGTCAATGACGAGGCGGATCTCCCGGATCCGGAAGAAGCCGCCGCCGACAGCGCCGCCGCGGCCGCCGCCACGGGAGCGGAGGATCAGAAGGAAGTCAGCATCGAGGAACAGCTGGATCTTTCCGTGCCGGAAGGGATCGCCATTGATGACCCGGTCCGCATGTATCTGAAGGAGATCGGCAAGGTTCCCCTGCTGACGGCGGATGAGGAAATCGAGCTGGCCAAGCGTCTGGAAGACGGCGATGAGGACGCGAAGCAGAAGCTGGCCGAGGCGAATCTGCGGCTGGTGGTTTCCATCGCGAAGCGGTATGTGGGCCGGGGGATGCTCTTCCTGGATCTGATTCAGGAAGGCAATCTGGGGCTGATCAAGGCCGTCGAGAAGTTCGACTATCGGAAGGGCTTCAAATTCTCGACCTATGCCACCTGGTGGATCCGCCAGGCCATTACCCGCGCCATCGCGGATCAGGCCAGAACCATCCGTATCCCGGTGCATATGGTTGAAACCATCAATAAGCTGATCCGGGTTTCCCGCCAGCTGCTGCAGGAATACGGCCGGGAGCCCACGCCCGAGGAAATCGCCAAGGAGATGAACATTTCCGAAGCGAAGGTGCGGGAGATCATCAAGATTGCGCAGGAGCCCGTCTCCCTGGAAACCCCCATCGGCGAGGAGGAGGACAGCCATCTGGGCGATTTCATTCCCGATGAGGACGCGCCCGCTCCCGCCGAGGCCGCCTCCTTCGCCCTGATGAAGGAGCAGCTGATGGAGGTGCTGGACACGCTGACCCCCCGGGAGGAAAAGGTGCTGCGTCTCCGTTTCGGCCTGGACGACGGGCATCAGCGGACCCTGGAAGAGGTCGGCAAGGAGTTTAACGTAACCCGGGAGCGCATCCGCCAGATCGAGGCCAAAGCCCTGCGGAAGCTGCGCCATCCCTCCAGGAGCAAGAAGCTGCGGGATTATCTGGATTAATCTTCCCGCTCCCCCGGGCCAAATAAGAAGCAGGGGGGCGGCGCGGCTGAATGACGAGAACCCTGAAGCGCGGCGGAAGCCGCGCTTTTTTCGAAAGAAAAAAGCAGGCCGTGGCGAGTGCAATGGCGGATGCGGGCATGAGCGCAAAACAAACGCGGGCGTGGAACGAAGCGCCTGAAGAAAACGCAAAGCGCTGAAAGGAATCGTTGGAAACAGCGGACGGCGTACGAACGCGGTATTTTGATTCAACACGAAAGGGCCGGGAAAAAGATGAGCTTTGGAAATCTGGATGAGCGGCTGGGGCTGGCCTTTGATCTGTATGAAAGCTGCGGCCTGGCCGCGGATATCGGCACGGATCACGCCCATCTGCCTGCCGCCCTGCTGGAAAGCGGGAAATGCCGCCGGATGATCCTGACGGATCTGAGCGAAAATGCCCTCGCCCACGCGCGGGAGACGATCCTGGCCCGTAGGCTGGCGGATCGGGCGGAGCTGCGCCTGGGAAACGGGCTGGAGCCCCTCCGGGAAAAATGCGCCATGATTTCCGTCCTCGGCATGGGCGGGCGGACAATTCGGGACATTCTCCTCTCTGGCCGGGAACGGCTGCATGGCGCGGGGCTTCTGCTTTCCGCCCACACGGATCTGCCGGAGGTCCGCCGGGCGGTCATGGACATCGGATATCATCTGGTGTCCGAAACCCCCTGCCGGGCAGCGGGCCGGTTTTATCTCCTGCTGAAGGCCGCCCCGGGCGCGGAGACGCTTTCCGAGGAGGAGGTTCGGCTGGGCCGGCGCCTGCTGGAAAGCGATTCTCCCCTGCTGCCCGCCTATCTGGCCCGCCGAAGGGAAATCGTCGCCGAGCGGCTCCGGGGGCTGCGGGAAGCGGACGCCCCTAACGAAGCCCTGATCCGTCAGGCGGAATCCGACCTGCGGTACTATGAAGCCCATGGAACGTGACGGAAAGGAAGATCTCCCATGACTGTGCAAACCGTTTACGATCTGATCAACGACATCGCTCCCTTCGATACCCAGGCGGATTTCGACAATTCCGGCCTGCTGGTGGGTTCCGCCGGTGAAAAGGTATCCGGGATTCTCTGCGCCCTGGATGTCTCCGAACCGGTCATCCGGGAGGCGGTCTCCCTGGGCGCCAACCTGATCGTCACCCATCATCCGATCATGTTCGATGCCCGAAAGCGCGTGACAGACGCGGATTATGAAGGCCGGCTGCTTCTGTCCCTGATCCGGAACAGAATCTCTCTGATCGCCGCCCATACCAATCTGGATCAGGCGCCCGGCGGCATCAACGACGCGCTGGCCCGGGTCTGCGGCCTGCTGGACGTGAAGGGCGAAGGCTTTGTCCGCGCGGGGCGGCTTCCTTCCCTGATGAAGGCCGGGGAACTGAAGTCGTTCCTCTCCGCCGCGCTGCGAACCGATGTCCGCCTGATGGGCGACCCGGAAGCTCCCGTTTCCGTCCTGGGACTGTGCTCCGGCGCCGGGGGCGGCGAATGGGAGGACGCTGCCTCGCTGGGGGCGGATGCCTTCCTTTCCGGCGAAATCAAGCATCATCTGGCCCTGGCCATGGCGGACGCCGGGATTCCCGCTTTCGAATGCGGCCATTACGCCACCGAGGCCCCGGGGATTTTCGCCCTGGCCGATGCTTTACAAAGCGCCCTGAATCAGGTAAAATATAAGGTGGACGTTTTCAAAACGGCGACGGGGGCCTACGCTTTCCGGAGCCGGCCGGGGCAGACGGAATGACGTCCGCGCTTTCTGCCAGAAGGAGGTTCCCGAATCATGGATCATTTTGAAGCTCTCTGGGCGTATCAGGCCGAAGACATCAAGGCTGACGCCATTTCCCGCGAAATTAAGCGTTCCCCGACCCGGCAAAAGCTGGAAAAGGCCCGGGACACGGTCATGGAGTGCCAGCGGCAATACAAGGAGATTGAGGACGGCGTCGCCGCCATTTCCGACCGGACGGATGTCCTGAATCATGCCATCGAGCGGGCCATCGCGGAAAGAGAAACGCTGGAAGCCCGGATGAATGCCCTGGATGAGCAGGATGCCGAAGCCTTCCGCTCCCTGATGGAGGACGCGGCCAGGAACCGGGACGAGCTCCGCCAGTTCGAAAGCGAGCTGAAGCGGATGAACACCGACGCCGCCGCCTACGATAAGCAGCTGAGAACCGTCCGGCTCGACGCGGTGAAGGCCAAGCAGTCCTTCGACCAGCTGAAGGTGGATTACGATAACGAGTCCGGCGCCCGCAAGGCCGAGCTGGAGCAGCAGCGGGCCAGGGTCAAATCCCTGGAAAGCACGGTGGATCCCGCGCTGCTGGCGGAATATATGGCCATCAAAAAGCATACGTCGCCGCCGGTGGCCCGCCTGCAATACGGCCAGTGCTCCGGCTGCAATACGTCCCTCCCCTCCGCGACGCTCAGCAAGATCCGGAACGGTAATCTGGTGGAGTGCGAAACCTGCGGCCGGATGATTATTCAGTAAACCCCATCTTTGATCAGGAAGTGATTGCTTTGAGCCGATGTGCCGGCGTTTTAAATCATATTACGAGCCTTCCCTCCCCGGGTCCCATTGGGGACCTGGGCCGGGAAGCTTATTCTTTTGTGGATTTTCTCGTGGAAAGCGGCGTGAGCATCTGGCAGGTGCTCCCCCTGTGCCCAACGGGCAGCGGCGACAGTCCCTATCAGTCTCCCTCCGCCTTCGCCGGTAATCCCCTGCTTATCTCTCCGGCGATGCTTCGGGAGGAGGGGCTCCTTTCCTACCGGGATGACGAGATTCCCCAACCCGCCCGGGCGGACGAGACGGACTACGCCGCCGCGGACGCCTGCAAGACCGCCCTTCTCCGCCGATCCTTCGAGCAGCACCGGCGCGCCCTGGAGGGCGAACTTTCCCGCTTCCGGAAGCGGGAGCGCTGGGTCGAGGATTACGCCCTGTTCATGGCCCTGCGTAAGCGCTTCGGAGGTGCCCGATGGACGGAGTGGCCGGATCGGGATCTTCGCTTCCGCAGGTTTTCCGCCATGCGCAGGGCCCGGGCGGAGCTGAAGGAGGAAATCCAGTTCCATATCTTCTGCCAGTATCTTTTCCGGAAGCAGTGGGCGGCGCTGAAGGCCTACGCCAATGAGCACGGCGTCCGGATGATGGGCGATATGCCCATCTATGTTTCCGCCGATTCCGCCGATGCATGGGCCCATCCCCGGGTTTTTCAGCTGGATCGGGATCGCAGGCCCCGGAAGGTGGCCGGCGTTCCGCCCGACATCTTTTCGGAGGACGGCCAGCTTTGGGGAAACCCCGTCTATAACTGGCGCTGGCTTCGGCTGACCCGCTATTCCTGGTGGGTCAGCCGGATGCGGGCCATGGAATCCCTCTTTGACGTGCTCCGGGTGGATCATTTCATCGGCTTTGCCAACTATTACGCGATTCCCGCCGGGGCGACCACCGCCAGGGAGGGCGAATGGATTCCCGCCCCCGGGGATAAGCTTTTCCATCGTCTGGGGCATACCGCTCCCAACCTTGAGATCATCGCCGAGGATCTCGGGGTGGTGTCCGACCGGGTTCGGGAACTGCTGAAGGATACCGGTTTCCCCGGCATGCGGGTAATGGCCTTTGGTTTCGACGGCGGGGACGACAATCCCCACCGCCTCGCCAATTATGTCGACAACGCCGTCGCCTATACCGGGACCCATGACAACGATACGATCATGGGCCTGGTGGAGAAAGCCTCCCCGGAAACCCTGGCCGCCATGAAGGAAGCCCTGGGATTCGATGATCCCGCCGATGCGCCCCGGGCCTTTATCCGGGCGCTGATGCGCTCACCCGCCGAAACCGCCATCGTTCCCCTCCAGGATCTTCTGGGGCTGGGAGGCGAAGCCCGGATGAATACCCCCGGAACCCCGGAGGGGAACTGGCGGTGGCGCTGTCTCCCCGGCGCGCTGACCCCCGATCTGGCCCAAAGGTTCCACGCCCTGCTGAAGGAAACCGGCCGGCTGGTCGAAAAGGAAGGATAAAATCAAAAAGACGAAACAATGAATGGAGGAATACGCCCCATGACCGCAGCCAAACTGATTCAGACCGCCGAAACCAATCTGCTGACCCAGTCGCACAAATCCCTTCAGGATGCCAGCGCCGCCGAGCTGCATAACGCCCTGTCCGCGGCCGCCATGGAAGCTCTGGCGCCCCTGTGGCAGAAGAAGGAGGCCCAGCGGGCGGAAAAGCGCCAGGCCTATTACCTTTCCATGGAATATCTGGTAGGCCGGCTGGTCTATAACAACCTTTACTGCATGGGCCTGCTGGAAGAAACGAAGCAGCTCCTTTCCGAGCGCGGCGTGGATCTGGCGATCCTGGAGGATATCGAGGACGACGCCTTCGGTAACGGCGGGCTGGGCCGGCTGGCCGCCTGTTTTCTGGACAGCGCGGTGACCTGCGGCGTGCCGCTGACCGGATACGGCCTGCGCTTCAAATACGGGCTGTTCAAGCAGCGTTTCGAGAACGGCCGCCAGAAGGAGGATCCGGACGACTGGTCCCGCTGGGGTGATCCCTGGTCCATCCGCCGGGCCGACGAGGCCGTCATCGTCCGCATGAAAACCGGGGATGTGCTGGCAGTCCCCTATGATATGCCCGTCGTCGGCTTCGGCATGAAAAACGTAGGAACCCTCCGCCTCTGGCAGACCGAGAGCCTCCACGAGGTGGATTTCCCCCTCTTCAACGATCAGCGCTACGCCCAGGCCGCCGCGGACAAGAATTACGCCGAGGACATCGTGAAATTCCTCTATCCCAATGACTCCATGCGGGCCGGAAAGCTGCTCCGGGTCAAGCAGCAGTATGTCCTCGTCTCCGCCTCCATGCAGGATCTGCTGCGGAAATACGAAGCCCGGCACGGAGCGGATTACGCCGCCTTCGCCGCCGAAAACGCGGCCCAGCTCAACGACACCCATCCCGTCATGGCGATTCCGGAGCTGATCCGGCTGCTGGGCGAGCGGGGGGTGGATTTCGAAACCGCCTTCGGCATCGCGCAGAAAACCTTCGCCTATACCAATCATACCGTCATGCAGGAAGCCCTGGAAAAATGGGATCTGAGCCTGCTCTCCTCCGTCTGCCCCGAAATCGTGGCCATCATGCGCCAGATCGACCGCCGCTTCCGGGCGGAAATGAAGGCGCTGGGCAAGCCCGTGCTGCCCGACCGCTGCATCATCGAGGGCCACCGGGTGCATATGGCCCAGCTGGCCGTCTACGCCACCCATACCACCAACGGCGTCGCGGAAATCCACTCCCAGATCCTGAAGGACGACGTTTTCGCCCGCTGGTTTGAGCTCTATCCCGACCGGTTCCAGAACAAAACCAACGGCATTACCCAGCGGCGCTGGCTGGGCCTGTGCAATCCGGAGCTGTGCGCCCTGATCGAAAAGCGGATCGGCGGCGGTTTTGAAACGGATCTGGAAAAGCTGCGTGGCCTGATTCCCCTGATGGACGAATCCCTCTGCGATGATTTCCGGGCGGTCAAGCGCGTGAAAAAGGAGCAGCTGGCCGCGGAAATCCTGAAAAAGGAGGGCGTCGCGCTGAATCCGGACATGGTTTTCGATGTCCAGATCAAGCGTCTCCACGAATACAAGCGCCAGTTCATGAACGCCCTGTCCCTCCTGGCCATCTATACCGGCCTGAAGGATGGAACGATCAGGGATCTGCCGCCGGTGGCCTTCATCTTCGGCGCCAAGGCTGCCCCCGGATACGCCCGCGCCAAGGCCGTGATTCACCTGATCAACCTGATCGCCGAAAAGGTCAACGCCGATCCGGACATGAAGGATCGGATGAAGGTGGTTTTCGTGCAGAATTACAACTGCTCCTGGGCGGAGAAGATCATCCCCGCCGCGGATATTTCCGAGCAGATCTCCCCCGCCGGCACGGAAGCCTCAGGAACCGGGAACATGAAGCTGATGCTCAACGGCGCCGTCACCCTGGGAACCTTCGACGGGGCCAACGTGGAAATCGTCGAGGAAGCCGGCCGGGAGAACAATTATATCTTTGGCGCCACGGTCGAGGAGCTGAACGCCATCAAGGAGACCTACGATCCCAAGGCGCTCTATGAAAAGGATCCCCTGATCCGCCGCTGTCTGGACGCCCTGACCGATGGAACCTTCCCGGACGAGGACGGCGCCTTCGCGGAGCTGCGCGGCGCCATTCTGGAGGGCGCTTCCTGGCATAAGCCGGATCATTACTTCGTCCTGAAGGACTTCCCCTCCTATCTGGAGGCCAAGCTGGAAGCCATCCGGGACGCCGGGAGCGGCTCCGATGCCTTTGTCCGGAAGTGCCTGATGAACGTCGCCTGCTCCGGCAAGTTCTCCTCCGACCGCACCATCCGTCAATACGCGAAGGAAATCTGGAACGTCTGATCCGATTCCGGGATCACCAAAAGCGCCGGCAGGCGCTTTTTGGTTTTTCGCCAGGAGATCGCAAATGCGAGAACGCTTCGCTTATAAATCGTCCGCGCAGTGCTGGACACGGGCTGCGAAGCGGCTAAGTTTCGCTTGTACGACAGAGCAACCGGTTGTATAATCCTTTTCGCCGGCATGTCCGGTGGATCAAAAAGAATCGGAGAAACTGAAATGTTGGATCAAATGATCAACTATCTCAAAAGGAACAGCAGAAGAATCCTGATGTCCCTGGGCGGCGTGATTATCTGCGCCGTGAGCGTCGGCGTGTTCAAACTGGCGGCGCTGGGGGTGGATCCCTTCCAGTCCCTGATGGCGGGGCTGGACGCGCTGATTCCCATCGACTTCGGAACCCTCTATATGATCGTCAACGCCGTGCTCCTGATATTCAGCCTCATCGTGGACCGGCATAACATCGGCCTGGCCACCTTTATCAACCTGTTCCTGCTGGGCTATATTACCCAGTTTTCCTATGATCTGTTCCAGCGTTTGATTCCGGATCCGTCGATGGTCGTTCGTGTTCTTTGCCTGGCCGTCGGAATCCTGGTGCTCTGCATCGGTTCCGCGCTGTATATGACGGCGGATCTCGGCGTCTCCACCTATGACGCCGTGGCCATCGTCCTGTCCTCCAAATGGAAGCTCGGAAAATTCAAATATGTCCGGATCTTTACGGATCTCGTCTGCGTGGCTCTGGGCTGCGCGCTGTTCGTGCTGGCGGGGAACGAAATCGGCAAAATACCCACCATCGCCGGCGTCGGAACCATCGTGACCGCCTTTTTCATGGGCCCGCTGATCGATTTCTTCAATCGTAAAATCGCCCGTCCGCTTCTTTCTTCGAGGAAAACCCTTCTCAAATAGCCGCATGAGTAGCCGATCTTTCCATCGGAGCATTTCTGTGTCAGACGTCTGCAGGAGCCGCCGCAGACGCCACACTTAATGCGCGTGGTAAAAGGCGTGAACCGACCTTCGCCCTTTGCCATATAGTTCCGCACCCATTCGCGTTGCCGGTCTTTGAATTCATGTATCCCAACAAACCGGAATAGTCAGAATGTATTTTGCAGAAAACCCGTGTCCGAAATGGAATGCTCATCGTATTTCCAGTGCATTGTGATTGAAACTCAGCGCAAGTGAATGAACGCGCCGTGTCGTATGCGACTCAATCATATTGGACAAGGCATAAGAGCGCAGAGAAACCACACGCTGATCTGTATCAAGGATATCGACAATCCGTCCATCATCCTTTGTAATCAGGCGGATAGATTCTCCGATCTCAACCATGCATTCGGCCAGGACCTTCTTTTCAGGATTGCAGTCATAAATGACCATGAACAGTTCTTCAAAGGCGAAGCTTGTTCTGCCAATCTGCCAATCTGAGCAACCAGATTCCCTCAATGCTTCATCGATCTGATCCCTCACATTGGTGATGAGGTCGGGCAGTACACGAAATTCGTACAGCGTTATCTTCTTTCTTTGCTCCATATCTTTGAGCAGAAGCGGGTAATTATCCCTACCATATTTATGTCTGATATATAGGACAGAAAGCAAGTACCCGATCGCCGGAGCAATCATCAATCCGAAGTACATTCCATGAACACCGCCAATCAGGCCTCCGATCGCTGCCAGAGGCAACGCGGGGAACAAATCGCGCAGGATAGAATCAAAAACACCCAGTGGAACGTTGTCCACAAGTATGTAGTAGGAAGAATCAAGAAACAATCGGCAGGAAAAAATCAGCGTCACCGACATGATGCGTAGTCCCCACACCGCATATTCTGCTGTATGCGGGTCCTCTATCCCGATCAGGCCGATGATAAAGGGCGCAAACGCCAGCAAAAGGGCCGTGGAAAACAGACCCTCCACCCTTACACTCCACACCGCCAGTCTCCAGACCTTTCGTACACCGGGATAGCATTCTTCGCCAATGTAGATGCTGATAAGCGGCGTGATGGCCTCACCGATTCCTTCAAACAGGATCTGTGCTTCCTTCAGCAGCGTGATCACGGAAACAAGAATCAGCATTTCCGGGCCGAATACTCTCATCACGAAGAAGTTGATGGCGACTGTAAACAATGACACAGACAAGTGTGTGCTGGCATCAACAATGCCATACTTCAGAATTTTCCGAAAGATATCACGCGAAAACGCCAGATTCAGCTTTAATGTGTTGCTTGGCCGGAAAAAATGAATGGACGAAATGAGGATGGAAATGGAAAAACTGATGAACGAGGCAAGCATAAGTCCCTTCACGCCCATCACCCGGCACAAAACCACCGACAATATAATCTTCGCCACCCCTTGCGTGAGGTTCGCCGCAAGGCTGATCGCTTCGTCGCCGTCTGCAAAGAGCATGCCATCCAGCAGTTCATTGAGCGGCAGCAGCAGAACAGCGAATTTCATCCAGGCAAGGTAGTCCGATGCGCAGGCATATACCTGACTGTCTGGCTGATATGCTTTCAGAAAGGCATCTCCTCCAAACAGAATGGCTGCGAACATTAAAAAGCCTGTGAGGGATGTTACTGACAGGCCGACGCCAAAACATCGATCCGCTTCCTCTTTCTGGAAAGCTCCCATTTTCCCCGCATAAAGAATTGGCACTCCGTAGGAAAAGAAAACTGAAAAGAAACTGGCCATAGAATATAGCGGCAGCGCCAGACAGATTCCCGCGACAGCGGTTTCCCCAAGTATCACCCCGGCAATCAGAGCGTCAGCAATGCCCATAATCGCTGTCAGCACCATCAGGATGGTCCCGCTGCACAGCATAGCAATGTATTTTGAAGAGATAAAGGTCTTTCGAAATCCAGCCATTCGCCACCTCCGTTCTTTTTCTCGGCTTTGCGCATCGCTTGTATATTCGACCTCTTGGTACGTTATCTCAAAAGATAATTTGGCAAGAACTCATCCGCAGTATGCTACAGCGTCAGCTTGGAATTGCAGGCCCTCCGGGCCGCCAACATGAGCGAAATTTGTCTGAATGGATTTTCTGGCGGGATACTTTCCTTTGAACCTTTCCTTTATGACTTTCTCCATTACAGGGATATTCCACACATCCCTGAACAGACAATCCATCTGAACGACATTCTCAAGGGTCAGGCCAACCATTGCCAGACGATCTTCCATGTTATCAAAAGCACCGTTAATCTGCTCTTCAATAGTGCCACCGACATTTCCGACACAGTAGCTCAAAAAGCAGTAATCGCCCGCTTTAACAATGCCGGAATGGGCCCATTGCTCATTTACTTCATACCGCTCGATCTTGCTCATACTTTCTCCTGCAAATCATGATCAGTCTTAGTCGTGTATTTCAAAAGATAAAACACTTTGATGAGCGTATTAGCTCGAAATGATTGTAGCAGAAATCAGTTGATTACGGTAGATACAATGATCCGATCTCAGGGTTCTTTCACGAACCGTCGAGAAAAAAGCTGCCAAAGTCTCGTTGAGCTCGCCAGAAGGGGTGTTTTTTTGTCAATGAATATGCAACTGTCGTGAGGAAACGCATTGGGATCAAAAAAGCGCAAAGATCCCCCACGACAATCCTCTTTGACTTTTTTTCAGTAGAGACTTTCTACCTCACAGAAAATATAGCGAGCCAAAGACTCCGGATTATCGCAGAA
>JAZQCB010000096.1:0-99236 GCA_045546035.1 Clostridia bacterium | reverse complement strand
ATCCGCCGATTACCGACCTGGCGCTGCCGAAACCCCCGGAAGGAAATACCGCCGAAGAGGATTTCATGCGTTCCCGGAAGCTGGAGGAAACCCTGGCCAGCTTCAAGGTGCAGGCCCGGGTGGTGCACGTTACCCACGGGCCGGCCATCTCCCGCTTTGAGATGGAGCTGGCCACCGGCACCAAGGTGGGCAATGTGACGAAGCTGGAAAAGGAAATCGCTTATAATATGGAAGCCACTTCCGTGCGGATTGAGGCGCCGATTCCCGGCAAGAGCCTGGTGGGCGTGGAGGTGCCCAACCGGAAGGTGGCGACGGTGACCCTGCGGGAGGTGCTGGAAAGTCCCCAGATGCAAAACGCCAAATCCCTGCTGACCGTCGCCCTGGGCAAGGATATCGCCGGAACGCCGGTCATCTGCGACCTGGCGAAGATGCCCCATCTGCTGATCGCCGGCGCGACGGGCTCCGGTAAATCCGTCTGCGTCAACGCCATCATCAACAGCCTGCTGTATCGGGCGGGCCCGGAGGAGGTCCGGCTGATCCTGATCGACCCGAAGGTGGTCGAGCTGCAGTGCTATAACGGCATTCCGCATCTGCTGATCCCGGTGGTCAACGATCCGCATAAGGCCTCGGCGGCCCTGGCCTGGGCGGTGGCGGAGATGATGGAGCGCTACGACCGGTTTGCCGAGCGGAAGGTGCGCAACCTTGACGGCTACAACGCTTCCCTGGAGGAAGGGGAGAAGCCGATGCCCCGGATCGTGGTGATCATCGACGAGCTGGCGGACCTGATGATGGTCTGCAAGAAGGACGTGGAGGAATACATCTGCCGCCTGACCCAGCTGGCCCGGGCGGCGGGCATCCATCTGATCGTCGCCACGCAGCGGCCCTCCGTCGAGGTGGTTACGGGCCTGATCAAGGCCAACATTCCCAGCCGGATCGCCTTCAAAACCGCCAGCTATATCGACAGCCGGACCATTCTGGACCGCAACGGCAGCGAGCAGCTGCTGGGCTACGGCGACATGCTGTATTTGCCGACCGGCGCCTTCTCCCCGCTGCGGGTGCAGGGCTGCTTCCTCAGCGATGAGGAGGTCAACCGCATCGCCACCCACGTCCGGGAGGCCAACCCCAGCACCTATGATCCGGATATTCTGGACAAGCTGGAGCAGCTTTCCAGCAGCGGCCAGGAGGGTCCCTCGGCGGACATGATCGGCGGCGCGCCGGAAACCGGGCCCATGGATACGGGGCTGTTTGAGCAGGCGGTGGAATACGCCATTCAGGACGGCCAGATTTCCACCAGCACCCTGCAGCGGCGGCTGAAAATTGGATACGCCCGGGCCGGAAGGCTGACGGACGAAATGGAAGAGCGGGGCATCGTTTCCGCCAAGGACGGCAGCAAGCCCCGCAAATGCCTGATTACCCGGGAACAGTGGGAAGAGATGAAGAAGACCAGTTGACGGAGAAAACGGAAAAGCGGGGCATCGTATCCGCCAGGGACGGCAGCAAGCCCCGCAAATGCCGGATGACCCGGGAACAGTGGGAAGAAATGAAGAAGACCGGTTGAGATCCGGCACTTGGGAAGGAGGAGGAAATCATGGCCGTCCTGATGGATTACCTTGTTTGGCGGGGGGACATTCCCCTGGAGGTTTGCCCCTTTAGCGAAATCGACGCTCTGGCGATGGCGATGGTCTGCTATCTGAATTTCCAGAGCATGGACGATCCGAAGGGATGGACCCTGGCGGAGGCGAAGCGGCTGGAGCTGGTGCTGCCCTCGGACCACAGCGCCTTCCCCGCCCGAAAGGCCCTTTTCGAGGTCATGGCGGACGCGAAAAGGTTTGCCGACATCCGTCTGCATCATTTTATCGCCCGGACGGATCCGGAAAAAAAGCTTCAGTTTTCCGCCGTCTGCGCCGATTTGCCGGATGGAAGCATGTGCGTGTGCTTCCGGGGCACGGACGGGACGCTGGTGGGCTGGCGGGAGGATCTCGACATGTCGTACCAGAGCCCGGTGCCGGCCCAGGAGGCCGCGGCGGTCTATCTGTCCCGGGCGGCGGGGCTGGACGGCCGGCCCCTGCGGGTCGCGGGCCACAGCAAGGGGGGCAATCTGGCGGTTTACGCGGCGGCCCGGCTGGAATCCTCCCTGCAGGCGCGGGTAACGGATATCTATACCTTCGACGGCCCCGGCATGTCCCCGGAGGTGTTCGATTCCGAGGGATACCAGGCCATCGCCGGCCGCATCCGCTCCTTCCTGCCCCAGAGCAGCATCGTCGGGCTGATGATGAAATACGCCGAGCCCTATACGGTGGTGAAATCCTCCGCCTCCGGCCTGATCCAGCATGATCCCCTGACCTGGCAGATTTACGGCCCCCGCTTTGAGACGCTGCCGGAGGTGGACGACAACGCGAAAACCATCCGGGATACGCTGCACGAATGGCTGCGGAAAACCACCCGGCAGGATCGGGGAAAGGTGGTCGATTCCGTTTTCGATGTCCTGAGCACGACGGGACAGGCTTCCTTCAGCGACATGATGGGGGACAAGCTGAAAAACATCCTGGCGGTGGTTTCCGGCTCCCGGGAACTGGATCCGGAATCCCGCAAGGCGGTGGGCAAGCTGACGGGACTGTTCTTCTCCCTGGGCATCGACAGCCTGGCGGATCGCTACGGGATTCGCTGGCCCTCCTTTAAGTCGGCGGAAACGAAACAGACGCCGAAAAAGGAGGAGCTTCCCCCGAAAAAGGAGGAGCTTCCGCAGGAAAAGGAGGCGGAGCCCCCGAAGCCGGAGGAACCCGCCGCGGATGCGGAACCCCTGAAGCCGGAAGAGCCACCCCGGGATCTGCCGGCGGAGGCGGAAAAACCCGATATTGATGCGTGAGCATCCGTCAGATCAACTTGGAAGGATCGCCGCTGTACGGATGAGCGGAAAAATAGTCGTTCAGATCGGCGTCTGTTTCTTTTCCTGCGCCACGGCGGCTGCGCGAATCGGTACCTCAGCCGGCGGATTGACAGGGGCGGGGGAAATATGGTATAACCCTCCCGGTGGGCTTTCAACCGACCCGGAGAGATTGGCAGGATCCAGGACGAGGGATGGCTTCGAAACGGGATCCCTGCGCTTCGGGCAGGGATTTTTTCTGACCGCTTCGGACGGCGCGACTGACAAGGAGGACCTTATGGGCGAATCCTTTTCCCGGCCCCTGGTGGAAAAAGCAGGCGAATTGTTTTCTTTCCCCGGCTTTTGCGATGTGCATGTGCATTTTCGCGAGCCGGGTTTTTCTTATAAGGAAACCATGGTTTCCGGCAGCCGGGCGGCGCGCCGCGGGGGATATACGGATGTGTGCGCGATGCCGAACCTGAACCCCGTGCCGGACAGCCCGGAGCATCTGGCGGCGGAGGAGGAGCTGATCCGCCGGGCCGGGGGAATCGTCCGGATCCATCCCTACGGCGCCCTGACCGAGGGGGAAAAGGGGCAAAAACCGGCGGATCTGGAAGGAATGGCGCCGCGGGTGGTGGCCTTTTCCGACGACGGCCGGGGCGTGCAGAGCGAAAGCATGATGCGCCAGCTGATGACGGAGGCGAAGCGCCTGGGCAAAATCATCGCCGCCCACTGTGAGGACGATTCCCTCGTGCGGGGCGGATACATCCACGACGGGGCCTACTGCGCCGCCCACGGGCACCGGGGCATCTGCTCCGAAAGCGAGTGGGGCCCGATCCGGCGGGATCTGCGCCTGGCGAAGGAGACGGGCTGCGCCTACCATGTTTGCCATATCAGCTGCCGGGAAAGCGCGGCCCTGATCCGCCAGGCGAAAAAGGAGGGCGTGAACGTGACCTGCGAAACCGCCCCCCATTATCTGCTGCTGGACGAGGGCGACCTGATGGAGGACGGGCGCTTCCGCATGAATCCGCCCCTGCGGGAAAAGGCGGACCGGGAGGCGCTGGTGGAGGCCCTGCTGGACGGGACGATCGACATGATCGCCACCGATCACGCGCCCCACAGCGCGGAGGAAAAGAGCCGGGGCCTGGCGGGCAGCGCCTTCGGGGTGGTGGGGCTGGAAACGGCCTTCCCGGCGCTGTATACGGGGCTGGTGCGGCCGGGAATCCTCCCATTGGAAACGCTGATCGAAAAGATGGCGGTGACGCCCCGGATCCGCTTCGGCCTGCCCTTCCATGAGGAGGAGCGGAGCCTCTGGGATCTGTCGGCGGAATACACCATCGATCCCGCCGAATTCCAGTCCATGGGAAAGGCGACGCCCTTCGCCGGCCGGCGGGTGTTCGGCCGCCTGGTAAGGGAAGCGGAGCCGGCGGAAGCATAGCGCGGAGCCGGGGCTGAGTGCCGGCGGGCGCGAGAGGCGGAGCCGGCGGAAGGCGACGACGCGGAGCCTGATCCGGGAGCGGCACGAAGCCCTTTCCGGCAGGCGCGGGAGCCGGAGCCGGCGGAAGGCGCGGAGCTTTTCCGGCGGCGGGCGCCCGATAAAGCGTCGGGTCGGAAAGCCGGATCGACGGACGCATGGAAAACGAGGGGGCAACACAATGAAGCAAACCCTGTTGCGCGTGGAAAGCAACGCGCCCCTGGCGGAGGGGGTCTTCTGGATGACGCTGCGGGGGGATCTGTCTGCCTGCGAGCGACCGGGGCAGTTCGTAAACCTGATGCTGCCGGGCCGGTTCCTGCGGCGGCCGATTTCCGTCTGCGACCGGGAGGGCGACCGGCTGACCCTGATCTATAAGGTGGTCGGGGCCGGAACGGAGGACATGAGCCGCCTGGCGCCCGGGGCGGAGCTGGACGCGCTGACGGGGCTGGGCAACGGATACGACCTGTCCCGCGCGGGCGGGAGGCCCCTGCTGGTGGGGGGCGGCGTGGGCGTTCCCCCGCTGTTCGGGCTGGCGAAGGCCCTGCGGGCGGCGGGAAAGCCGGTGACGGCGGTGCTGGGCTTTAACCGGGAGCCGGAGATCTTCTACGAGGCGGAATTCCGGGCCCTGGGATGCGAAACCCTGATCGCCACCGCCGACGGCAGCCGGGGGACGCGGGGCTTCGTGACCGACGCGATCCGGAGCCTTTCCGATTCCTTCAGCTATTTCTACGCCTGCGGGCCCTGGCCGATGCTGCGGGCGGTGGCGGAGGCGCTGGACATCCCCGGGGAATGCAGCCTCGAGGAGCGGATGGGCTGCGGCTTCGGCGCCTGCATGGGCTGCTCCGTCCGGACGAGGGACGGATACAAGCGAATCTGCCGGGAGGGCCCGGTGCTGCGGAAGGAGGAGATCGTATGGGAAGGCTGAGCGTGACCCTTTGCGGCATCCCGATGGACAACCCCGTGATCCCCGCCAGCGGTACCTTCGGATACGGCCATGAGTTCGCCGACATTTATGACATCAACATCCTGGGCACCTTTTCCTTCAAGGGAACCACCGCCCAGCCCCGCTTCGGCAATCCCACCCCCCGCATCGCGGAGAGTCCGGCGGGGATGATCAACGCCGTCGGCCTCCAGAACCCGGGGGTCGAGGGGGTCATCGCGGAGGAGCTGCCCCGGCTGAAAAAGGTGTTTCATAAGCCGGTCATGGCCAACGTCAGCGGCTTCAGCGTGGCGGAATACGCGGAAACCTGCGCCCGGCTGGACGGGGAGTCCCAGGTGGGCTGGCTGGAGGTCAACATCAGCTGTCCCAACGTCCACGGGGGCGGCATGTCCTTCGGCACGGATCCCCGGGCGGCGGCGGAGGTGACCAGGGCGGTGAAGGCGGCGACGACCAAACCGGTCATCATGAAGCTGAGCCCCAATGTCACGGATATCGCGGCGATGGCGAAGGCCTGCGAGGGGGCGGGGGCCGACGGCATCTCCCTGATCAACACGCTGCAGGGCATGCGGATCAGCCTGAAAACCCGGCGGCCGATCCTGGCCAACACCATGGGGGGCGTCAGCGGCCCGGCGGTTTTCCCCGTGGCCCTGCGGATGGTCTGGCAGGTGTGCCGGGCGGTCAGCATCCCGGTGGTCGGCATGGGCGGCGTTTCCTCGGCGGAGGACGTGCTGGAGATGATGATGGCGGGCGCGACCGCGGTGGAGGTGGGCGCGGCCAACCTGCGGGATCCCCGGGCCTGCGAGAAGATCATCCGGGATCTGCCCGCGGCCATGGACCGATACGGCATCGCGACCCTGGCGGAGCTGAAAAGGGATTAAGGACGCGCCCGCCGGATGGATCCGCGGAGAAAAAATGACTGCCGCGCCCGCGGAAGGCGGAGCGGGAAAAGGCATACCGGCCCGCCGGAAGGCGGAGCGGAAGAAATCATAAGGAGGCACCTATGGGAAAAGACGTCATTGTGGCCTGCGACTTTCCGACCCGGGAGAAGACCCTGGACTTTCTGAGCCGCTTCGGCGGGCGGAAGCCCTTTGTGAAAATCGGCATGGAGCTGTATTACGCCGAAGGCCCCGCCATCGTCCGGGAAATCCGGGAGCGGGGGCATCGGATCTTTCTGGATCTGAAGCTGCATGACATCCCGAACACGGTCAAAAAGGCGATGTCCGTGCTGCGGGATCTGGATGTGGACATGACCAACCTCCACGCCGCCGGCGCCATCCCCATGATGGAAGCGGCCCTGGAGGGGCTGACCCGGCCGGACGGCAGCCGTCCCCGGCTGATCGCCGTGACCCAGCTGACCAGCACGGATCAGGCGATTATGGAGCGGGATCTGTGGATCCGGGAGCCCCTGGCGGAGGTGGTGATGCATTACGCGGAAAACGCCCGGAAGGCGGGGCTGGACGGGGTGGTCTGCTCCCCGCTGGAGGCGGAAAAGGTGCACGCGCGCTGCGGGGCGGATTTCCTGGCGGTGACGCCCGGGGTGCGCTTCGCCGACGCCGCCGCGGATGACCAGAAGCGGATCATGACCCCGGCCCAGGCGCGGGAGATCGGCAGCGACTACATCGTCGTCGGCCGGCCCATTACCGCCGCGGCGGATCCCGTGGCGGCCTGGGAGCGGTGCGTGTCGGAATTTGTCGGATAAGCCGGCATCGGAAAAGACCCTGCCGCGCCGGACGTGGCGCGGCAAAGCGGCAAACCCCTTGTTCCGGGAGGAAAGCCGGTTCGCTTTCCCCCGGAGCGGGATCCGGAAAGCCTGCGGAAAAAGGAGGAAAAGAAGATGTCACAGGAAGCGCTGCGGAAAACCATCGCGAAGGATCTTTTGAAAATCAAAGCCGTTTTTTTCCGGCCGGAGGAGCCCTTTACCTGGGCCAGCGGCATCAAGAGCCCGGTCTACTGCGATAACCGGCTGACCCTGTCCGATCCGGCGGTGCGCGGGGACGTGGAGGAGGGCCTGGCGGAAATCGTCCGGGAGGCCTATCCGGAGGCGGACGCCCTCATGGGCACCTCGCCCGCCGGCATCGCCCACGCCGCCATCACGGCGCACCTGCTGGGGCTGCCCATGGGCTACGTCCGCTCCGGCGCCAAGGATCACGGGCGGAAAAACCAGATCGAGGGCCGGCTGGAAAAGGGATGGAAGGTGGTGGTGATCGAGGATCTGATCTCCACCGGCGGCAGCGTCCTGGAGGTGGTGGAGGTGCTGCGGGAGGCCGGCGCGGAGGTGCTGGGCATCGCCAGCATCTTTACCTACGGCATGAGCAAGGGGCTTTCGCGGCTGGAGGCCGCGAACGTCCGGAACATCTCCCTGACCAATTTCGACGCCGTGGCCGAGGAGGCCGCCGCCGGCGGCTATATCCGCCCGGAGGACGTCAAACGCCTCATCGCCTTCCGCGACAACCCCTCGGACGAAAGCTGGCGAGAGAGCTGACTGACGCCCCGGTGGGGCGTGTCCGAAGGACAAAGGAAGCGAACGAGTCAGCCGAAACGAGCAATGGGGCCGCTCCAAGGCCCCAGTGCGACGATTGAGGCTGCGGGGAGAGAGCTGACTGACAGAAAGGAACATTTATGAGAAGCGTCATCGACATTCTGGATCTGACCCCGGCGGAGCTGGAGTCCCTGATGGACACGGCGGAGGACATTATCGCCCATCCCGCGGCCTACAGCGACCGCTGCCGGGGCAAGAAGCTGGCGGCCCTGTTCTTCGAGCCCAGCACACGTACGCGACTGTCTTTCGAGGCGGCGATGTACGAGCTGGGGGGAAACGTGCTTTCCGTCGCGGGGGCGGGCACCAGCTCCGCCGCCAAGGGGGAGAGCATCGCCGACACGGCGAAAACCGTCTCCTGCTACGCGGACATCATCGCCATGCGCCATCCCAAGGAGGGCGCGGCCCGGGTGGCGGCCCTGAACGCGTCCATTCCCGTGATCAACGCCGGGGACGGGGGCCATTGCCATCCGACCCAGACCCTGGCGGACCTGCTGACCATCCGGCGGGAAAAGGGCGGCTTCGCGGGGCTGACGGTGGGCCTGTGCGGGGATCTGAAATTCGGGCGTACGGTGCATTCCCTGATTCAGGCCCTGAGCCGCTACGAGGGCGTCCGGTTCGTGCTGATCAGCCCGGAGGAGCTGAAGCTGCCCAGCTATGTGAAGGAAGGGGCGCTGAAGAAAAAGCATCTGCCCTATGAGCAGACTACGGATCTGGAGGGCGTCATCGGGGATCTGGACATCCTCTACATGACCCGGGTCCAGCGGGAGCGCTTCTTTAACGAGGAGGACTACCTGCGGCTGAAGGACAGCTATATCCTGACGCCGGAAAAGCTGAAAAAGGCCCGGAAGGATCTGGCCGTTCTGCATCCCCTGCCCCGGGTCAACGAGATCTCCGTGGCGGTGGACGATGATCCCCGGGCCTGCTATTTCAAGCAGGTGCTGAACGGGAAATATATGCGCATGGCCCTGATGCTGATGCTGCTGGGACTGTAAAAAAGGGGGAAAAGCCCATGAGAGTGGACGCCATTGTCAACGGAACGGTGATCGACCACATTACCGCGGGGCGGGGCATGAAGCTGTATGAGCTGCTGGCCCTGGAAAAGGTGGAGGCGCCGGTGGCCATCATGATGAACGTGTCCTCCGGCAAGATGGGCCGGAAGGATATCATCAAGATCGACGGGGAGGTGCCCCTGAATCTGGATGTCATCGGCTATGTGGATCCCGGCGCGACGGTGAACGTCATTCGGGAGGGAAAGCTGGCGGAGAAAAAGAACATCGCCATGCCGGAGGAGCTGCGGGGCGTCATCCGGTGCAAAAACCCCCGCTGCGTTTCCTCCACCGAGCAGGAGCTGCCCCAGATCTTCCTCCTGACGGATCGGGAAAAGAAGGAATACCGCTGCGCCTGGTGCGAAACGAAGGCCGGGGGACTGTGAATGAATAGAAAAAGCCCGATCCGGCAGGAATTCCGGCAGGAATCAGCGGCGCGGGCGGCGAATGATCCAATAACCGAATCTCTGCCCGGCGGGAAGGCGGCAAGGAAGCCTTCTTCGCCGGGCCGGAGGAAAAAAGAAAAGGAGAGAAAGAGCATGAAGAAACTGGTATCGATCATGATGGCGCTGATGATGGTCTGCCTGGCGGCGGGCGCGCTGGCGGCGGTGGAGGCGGCCGACGTGCTGGGAACCTGGTACGCCGTGAGCGCGGAGCAGGACGGGGCGTCCATCGACCTGGGTATGATGGGCATGTCCATGACCCTGGAGCTGAAGGAAGACGGAACCCTGACCCTGGATAACAACGGGGAAGCCAACAAGGGAACCTGGACCCTGACGGAAACCGGCTTTGATCTGAAGGACGATTCCGGCAACGGCGGCCCGGTGACCCTGGCGGACGGCAAGCTGCGCATGGAGATGGGCGGCGGCGCCATGATCTTCAGCCGCGAGCCCGCCCAGTCCTTTACGCCCCCCAAGCAGGTGGCCGCCGAGTCCGAGGAGGCCTTCCTGGGCAAATATGAGCTGACCACGATCGACATGATGGGCCAGGCCTTCCTGCCCGCCAGCGCCCTGAAGATGAGCGCAACCATGACCATCGAGCCCGGCAAGGTGACCATCGAGTCCGTCAGCCCCGCCCTGGACGAGCAGGGAAATATCGTCCAGGACAAGATGGAAACCCAGACCGTGACCTATGAGACCAAGTTCGCCGACGGCCAGCTGCATTATACCGACAGCAGCACCTTTATGACCGTGGAGTCCATCATCGCCCTGAACGAGGACGGAACGCTGTATACCGGCGCCTCCATGGACGTGACGGAGGGCGCCAGCCTGAACTTCGGCTCCTATTACCAGAAGATCGACTGATTCCGGAACGAAGGGAAAAGAAAAGTACCTGCCGCGGGGGATATTCCCCCGCGGTTTTTTTGCGCCGGGGAGGCCTCGGGAGGCGGAAGATTCACTGCTGCCTTTTTACGTCTGGGGCGGCTCCTGGTGTGGAAGGAAGAACTCCGGCCCTCCGTTTCGGTCGTTTTCCGGCCAATCAACCCATCTCTTCCGAACAATGAATATAACGCTTCCGAATGTTACCGATAAATTCCGGAACAAAGGCTGTAAATTAATTGACAATGTTCGGATTCTGGGATATGATGGGAGCGCTGAGGGCGGAGCTTGTGTTTCGCCGGAAAGGAAGGCGCTGGAGGCGGAGCTTGCGCTTCGCCGGAAAGGAAGGCGCTGGGGGCGGAGCTTGCGCTTCGCCGGAAAGGAAGGCGCTGATGGCGGAGCTTGCGCTTCGCCGGAAAGGATGGAAGCTGATGAAGAAAGTCGGAATCGTAATGGGCAGCGACAGCGACCTGCCGGTGGTACAGAAGGCGGCGGACCAGCTGAAGGCTCTGGGGATCCCCTTTGAGGCGCATGTATATTCGGCCCACAGGACGCCGGAGGAGGCGAGGCTTTTCGCCGCCTCGGCCCGGGAGAAGGGCTTCGGCGTGCTGATCGCCGCGGCGGGGATGGCGGCCCATCTGGCCGGCGCCCTGGCGGCGAACACGACCCTGCCGGTGATCGGGATTCCCTGCGCCGGCCCCCTGATGGACGGGCTGGACGCCCTGCTCTCCACGGTGCAGATGCCCTCGGGGATCCCGGTGGCGACGGTGGCGGTGGGCGGCGGCGCCAACGCGGCCCTGCTGGCGGCCCAGATTCTGGCGGTCGAGGACGGGGAACTGGCGGAAAAGCTGCGGGCGAAGCGGGAAAAGGACGCCGCGGCGGTGCTGGCCAGGGACGCGGGGATCATGGAGCGGCTCTGAGGAGAGCTGCCGGGTGGGGCGACGGAGGCCCGTAAAGCTGCCGCGAAAGCGGGAAAAGGACGCCGGAATCATGGAACGGCTGCGAGGGGCGTTGAATTGGCGCTGGATGGAAATGAAGGGCGCTGAGTGGCTCAGACCGGCCAGGATCGGAGCTGAAGGGCGCTGAGCGGCCCGGATCGGCTCCGATCGCGCTGTTGGGATCGCGGCCGGGCCGGCCGGACGAAAGAAGACAAAAGGGAGGAAAAACAGCCATGGGCGGGTTTTTCGGTGTCGCGTCCCGAAGGGACTGTATGCTGGATGTGTTTTTCGGCACGGATTATCACAGCCATCTGGGAACCCGGCGGGCGGGCATGGCCGCCTGGGATCCGGAAATCGGGCTCCAGCGGAAGATTCACAGCATAGAAAACGCCCCCTTCCGGACGAAATTTGAGCATATCTTCGAGGAAATGAAGGGCTCGGCGGCCATCGGCTGCATTTCCGACGCGGATCCCCAGCCCCTGCTGGTGCGTTCCTCCCTGGGAACCTACGCCATCTGCATGACCGGGGTCATCCAGAACGCGGGGGAGCTGATCGACCACTATCTGTCCTTCAGCGGCGGCCATTTCGACGCCATGACCGGCGGGCGGGTCAACCAGACGGAGCTGCTTTCGGCGCTGATCAACCAGAAGAGCAATTTCGCCGAGGGAATCCGTTTCGCCCAAAAATCCATCGTGGGAACGGCGTCCATCCTGATCCTGCGGGAGGACGGCTCCCTGATCGCCGCGCGGGACCGTCACGGGCGCCTGCCGGTGCAGATCGGCCGCGGCGAGGACGGATGGGCGGTTTCCTTCGAAAGCTTCGCCTATCAGAAGCTGGGCTATGAGCACGAGCGGGAGCTGGGCAGCGGCGAGGTGGTGGAATTGACGCCGGATGGCTGCCGCCAGCTGGTGCCGCCGCGGAAGGAAAAGAAAATCTGCTCCTTCCTGTGGAGCTATTACGGCTATCCGACCTCCAATTACGAGGGGGTCAACGTGGAGGCCATGCGCTATCGCAACGGCGCGATCATGGCGGAAAACGACGCCCGCAACGGCGCCATGCCGGAGATCGACTACGTGGGCGGCGTGCCGGATTCGGGAACGCCCCACGCCATTGGCTACGCCAACCGCAGCGGCCGGCCCTTCGCCCGGGCCTTCATCAAATACACCCCCACCTGGAGCCGCAGCTTCATGCCCGCCTCCCAGAAGGATCGGGACAAGATCGCGAAGATGAAGCAGATCCCGGTGCACGAGCTGATCCAGGGAAAGCGGCTGCTTTTCGTGGACGACTCGATCGTCCGGGGAACGCAGCTGCGGGAAACGGTGGAGTTCCTGTATGAAAACGGGGCGCAGGAGGTGCATATGCGCAGCGCCTGCCCGCCCATCATGTACGCCTGCAAATACCTGAACTTCTCCCGCTCGAATTCGGATATGGAGCTGATCGCCCGCCGGGTCATCGTGGAGCTGGAGGGGGAGGAAGGCCTGAATCATATCGCCGAATACGCCGACGGCAGCACCGAGCGGGGAAGGGCGATGCGGCAGGCCATCTGCGATAAATTCCATTTTGCCTCCCTGGAGTTCCAGACCCTGGAGGGGGTGCTGCAGGCCATTGGGCTGGACCCCTGCCAGCTGTGCACCTACTGCTGGGACGGAAAGGAATAAGCCGGCGGGCCGGAGCGCGAAAAACGGCCGTTGTGCGGCGGGAAGGGAACATGATCCGGCGGGACGCTGGGACGAAGACCCTCCCGATGGGGAGGAAGGAAGAAGGAGACCGGGATGTACGAGAATTCGAAATCGGAAGCCTACGCCGCGGCGGGGGTGGACATTACCGCCGGGTATCGGGCGGTGGAGCTGATGAAAAAGCATATCCGGCGGACGGAGACCCCCGGCGTCTGTTCCGACGTGGGGGGCTTCGGCGGGCTGTTTGAGCCGGATCTTTCGGGAATGAAGCGGCCGGTGCTGGTGTCCGGCACCGACGGCGTCGGAACGAAGCTGAAGATCGCCTTCCGGATGGACCGGCATGACACCGTCGGCATCGACTGCGTCGCCATGTGCGTCAACGACATCATCTGCTGCGGGGCGCGGCCGCTGTTTTTCCTGGACTACATCGCCTGCGGCAAAAACGTGCCGGAGCGGATCGAGCAGATCGTCAAGGGCGTCAGCGAGGGCTGCGTCCAGGCCGGGGCGGCGCTGATCGGCGGCGAAACGGCGGAAATGCCCGGCTTCTATCCCGAAAACGAATACGATCTGGCGGGCTATTCCACCGGCATCGTGGATCGGGACCGGATCCTGGATCCAAAGCGCATGCGGGCGGGGGACGTGATCCTGGCGCTGCCATCCTCGGGCGTGCATTCCAACGGCTTCAGCCTGGTGCGGAAGGTGCTGGATATCGAAAACGCGGACCTGACTTCTCCCCGGGAGGAGCTGGGCGGCCGGAGCCTGGGCGAAACCCTGCTGACGCCGACGAAAATCTACGTCAGGCCGGTGCTGGCCCTGCTGGAGGAGGCGGATGTCAAGGGCATCAGCCATATTACCGGCGGCGGCTTCTTCGAAAACATCCCCCGCAGCATTCCGGAAGGCCTCTGCGCCCGGATTGACCGCTCCGCCGTCCGGACCCCCGCGATCTTCGATCTGATCGCGAAGGCGGGAGGCGTGTCCGAGCGGGATATGTTCAACACCTTCAACATGGGAGTGGGCATGAGCGTCGTGGTGCCCGCGGCCCAGGCCGATAACGCCCTGCGCGTCCTCCGCGAAAACGGCGAGGAAGCCTGGCTCCTCGGCGAAATCACCGAAGGCGAATCCAAAATCGACCTCCGCTTCTGAGACAGGGGGACGGTTCTACTGCAGACACGGGGACGGTTCTTCTGTCTTGCCCGAAAGCCGAGGGATGCTTCCTCCTCAGACACGGGGACGGTTCTTCTGGGAAGACAGGGGGACGGTTCCCAAAGACAGGGGGACGGTTCTACTGTCTTGCCCGAAAGCCAAGGGATGCTTGAAGACAGGGGGACGGTTCTTCTGTCTTGTTTGAGAGAACGGCGAGCCTCACAAGACAGGGGGACGGTTCTTCTGTCTTGCCCGAAAGTCAAGACAGGGGGACGGTTCTACTGTCTTGCTCGACAGAATAGCGGACATCCGTTCAGGAATAATCTTTACTTTCTGGTTGGATAAAAGGTGGGCCTCCACGCAGAAAAATCTTCCGCGGGAGAGCCGGAAAGGAGCAACATGGGTCAGGTCAACATTGCGGTGCTGGTATCCGGCGGGGGAACGAACCTGCAGGCCCTGCTGGACGCGGAACGGAGCGGGAAGCTGGTCTCGGGGCGAATCACCCTGGTTGTCAGCGACCGATCCGGAGCCTACGCGCTGGAGCGGGCGAAGAGTGCGGGAGTGCGGGCCCTGGAAATCAACCGGAAGGCCTGCGGGAGCCAGGCGGTTTTCGAGGAGCGGCTGGAGGAGGCCCTGCGGGAAAGCGGAGCGGAGCTGATCATTCTGGCGGGCTTCCTGAATCTGCTCAGCGCGGATTTTACCCGCCGGTGGGATCATCGGATCCTCAATGTGCACCCCAGCCTGATCCCCAGCTTCTGCGGCGCGGGATATTACGGGCTGAAGGTGCATGAGGCAGCGCTGGCCCGAGGAGTCCGGCTGACGGGAGCGACGGTGCATTTCGTCAACGAGATCCCCGACGGCGGGGAGATCCTGCTGCAGAAGGCCGTGGCCGTGCAGCCGGGGGATACGCCGGAAATCCTGCAGCGCAGGGTGATGGAGGAGGCGGAGTGGATCCTTCTTCCGCAGGCGGCGGAGGAGGTCAGCCGGAGGCTCCTGAGAGACTGAAAACAAACGATGAAACCGGTGGCAGCGAGGGGGAGACGGGAAGGGAACGCCAGGTAACGAGGTCTGGACGGTACTGGATCGGCAAGAAACGTTTCCGTGTATTGATCAGACGAACAAGACAGTAGAACCGTCCCCGTGTCTTGACAGTAGAACCGTCCCCGTGTCTGGTCGCTCCCGTGTCAGGTTGGGAAAAGAAAGGAAGGAAAAGCATGAGCATTTACGACATCCATACGCCGGAGAAACTGCTGGCGGGCAACACCTATCCCGGGCGGGGCATCCTCCTGGGCAAGACCCCGGACGGCCGGAAGGCCGTCGCGGCTTATTTCATCATGGGCCGAAGCGCCAACAGCCGGAACCGCGTCTTCGTGGAGAAAAACGGGGAAATCCTGACGGAGCCCTTCGATCCCGCGAAGGTGGCGGATCCCTCCCTGATCATCTACGCGGCGGTGCGCTCCTTTGAGAACAACCTGATCGTGACCAACGGGAACCAGACGGACACGATTTACGAGGGCCTGGCGGCGGGCCAATCCTTCGAGGAAAGCCTGCGGAGCCGCTGCTTCGAGCCGGACGCCCCCAACTTTACCCCCCGCATCAGCGGCATGATCACCTTCGCCGACGGGGACTGCGCCTTCCGGATGAGCATCCTGAAGAGCGCCGACGCGGAGGGCTCAGCCTGCAGCCGCTATACCTTCGAGTATCCGGCGCTGCCGGGGCTGGGCTATTTCCTCCACACCTACGTGGGGGACGGGAACCCGATCCCCACCTTCCAGGGCGAGCCGGAGCGGATGGCCGTGGCGGACGATATCGACGAGATGACCGACCGCCTCTGGAAAGCCCTGGATGCCGACAATAAGATCAGCCTTTACGTCCGCTATACGGATCTGAAGACCGGGAAGGCGGACGCCCGGATCATCAACAAGAACAGCTGAAAACCCGCCCGGAGAGAAAAAACGGTTCCCGGGAGTCCGGGAAGGAAACCCGGGCAGATCGGAAGACCGTCCGGCGGAAATGGCAGCGAGGACAGACCGAAAAGGACAGACACGAAGGAGAAGGAGAAAATGAAGGAATTTGAGCTGAAATACGGATGCAACCCGAACCAGAAGCCGGCTCGGATCCTGATGGAGGACGGGAGCGAGCTGCCTCTGAAGATCCTGAACGGGCGGCCGGGCTACATCAATTTCCTGGACGCGCTGAACAGCTGGCAGCTGGTCAAGGAGCTGAAGGAAGCCCTCGGGATGCCGGCGGTGACGTCCTTCAAGCACGTGAGCCCCACCTCCGCCGCCGTGGGCCAGCCCCTGAGCCCGGCGCTGAAGCGGGCCTGCTTCGTCGACGACGTGGAGGGTCTGGAGGATTCGCCCCTGGCCTGCGCCTACGCCCGCGCCCGGGGAACGGACCGGATGTGCTCCTTCGGCGACTGGGTGGCCCTGAGCGACCCCTGCGATGTCACCACGGCCCGGCTGATCCAGCGGGAGGTTTCCGATGGGGTCATCGCCCCCGGATACGACCCGGAGGCCCTGGAAATCCTCAGGAGCAAGCGCAAGGGCGGCTACAACGTGGTCGAGATCGACCCGGCCTATGTGCCCCAGGCCCGGGAGCGCAAGCAGGTTTTCGGCATTACCTTTGAGCAGGGCCGCAACAACTTCGTCATCAACCGGGAGCTGCTGGGCGATATCGTGACGAAGAACAAAAATCTGCCGGAGAGCGCCGCCCGGGATCTGATCATCAGCCTGATTACCCTGAAATACACCCAGTCCAACTCCGTGTGCTTCGCCGTCGACGGCCAGGCCATCGGCGTGGGCGCCGGGCAGCAGAGCCGTATCCACTGCACCCGCCTGGCCGGGAGCAAGGCGGACACCTGGTTCCTGCGGCAGCACGAGAAGGTGCTGAACCTGCCCTTCCTGAAAACCCTGGGCCGGCCAGATCGGGACAACGTTATCGACGGCTACATCAACCAGAACGAGGAGGACGTCTGCGCCGAGGGCGTCTGGCAGCGGTATTTCTCCGCCCGGCCGGAGCCCTTTACCCGGGAGGAGCAGCGGGCGTATCTGGCGGGGATCCGGGGCGTGGCCCTGGGCTCCGACGCCTTCTTCCCCTTCAGCGACAACATCGAGCGGGCCATCCGCAGCGGCGTCAGCTATATCGCCGAGCCCGGCGGCTCCATCCGGGATGACGCGGTCATCGCCTGCTGCGACGAGCACGACGTTACGATGTGCTTTACCCATATGCGGCTGTTCCATCATTGAGCGGAGGAAAAACATGAAAATCATGGTCATCGGCGGCGGAGGCCGCGAGCACGCGATCATCAGAAAGCTGAAGGAAAATCCGGCGGCGGAGACGATCTACGCCCTGCCGGGCAACGGCGGCATCGCCCGGGACGCGGTCTGCGTGCCCATCGGGGCGAAGGACATCCCGGCCATCACGGCCTTCGCGAAAGAACAGGGGATCGACTACGCCGTCGTGACCCCGGACGATCCGCTGGCCCTGGGCTGCGTGGACGCCCTGGAGGCGGAAGGCATTCCCTGCTTCGGCCCCCGGCAGCGGGCGGCGATGATCGAAAGCAGCAAGGTTTTCGCCAAGGATCTGATGGCGCGCTACGGCATCCCCACGGCGGCCTGCCGGGTGTTTGACGACCCGGCGGCGGCCCTGAGCTACGTGGAAACCGCCCCGCTGCCCGCCGTCGTCAAGGCGGACGGCCTGGCCCTGGGCAAGGGCGTCATCATCGCCTTTACCCGCCAGGAGGCCAGGGACGCCGTCCGGGCCATGATGACCGAAAAGAAATTCGGCGACAGCGGAAGCCGCGTCGTCATCGAGGAGTTCCTCGAGGGGCCGGAGGTATCTGTGCTGGCCTTTACGGACGGGGAAACGGTGGTTCCCATGGTCTCCAGCATGGACCACAAGCGCGCCGGGGACGGGGATACCGGCCTGAACACCGGCGGCATGGGCACCGTCGCGCCCAACCCCTATTATACCCCGGAGGTGGCGAAGACCTGCATGGAGCGGATCTTCCTGCCGACGATCCGGGCCATGAAGGCGGAGGGCCGGGAGTTCCGGGGCTGCCTGTATTTCGGCCTGATGATCACCCGGGAGGGCCCGAAGGTCATCGAATACAACTGCCGCTTCGGGGATCCGGAGACGCAGGTGGTGCTGCCGCTGATGGAAAGCGACCTGCTGGAGACGATGCGGGCGGTGACCGAGGGCCGGCTGAAGGATACGGAGGTCCGCTTCCGCGAGGGCGCGGCCTGCTGCCTGGTGCTGGCGTCGAAGGGCTATCCCGAGGCCTATGAGAAGGGCGCGGAGATCCGGATTCCGGAAAAAACCTGGCCCCATGTGTTCGTGGCCGGCGCGGCGGAAAAGGACGGAAAACTGGTAACCTCCGGCGGCAGGGTGCTGGGGGTGACGGCCGTGGCGGACAGCCTGCCCGAGGCCGTAAAGGAGGCCTACGCCCTGGGCGACACGATCGATTTTGAGACGAAATATTTCCGCCGGGATATCGGCCGCCGGGCGCTGGAGGCGGCCTCCTCCTCCGTGCGGCGGATATATGTCGAAAAAAAGCCCGGCCTGGATCAGGAGGCGGAGGCCCTGCGGCGGGAGGCGGTGGAGTTTCTCGGGCTGAAGGGGCTGAAGAAGGTCCGCCTGCTGAACCGATACGACACGGAGGGCCTGTCGGAGGCGCTCTTTGCCGCCGCCGCGGGCACGGTCTTTTCCGAGCCTCCGGTGGACGACACTTATGCCGAGCCGGATTTTGACGGGGCCGCGGCGGTGTTCGCCGTGGAATACCTGCCGGGCCAGTTTGACCAGCGGGCGGATTCCGCCGCCCAGTGCGTCCAGATGCTCTCCGGCGGGGAGCGTCCCCTGATCCGCAGCGCGAAGGTCTACGCCCTCTACGGGGAGCTGTCCCCGGAGGAAACGGCGGCCTTCCGCCGCCATGTCATCAACCCCGTGGAGGCCCGGGAGGCCGCCATGGAGAAGCCGGCGACCCTGAGAACCGACTACGCCGTGCCGACGGAGGTGGCCGTGCTGGACGGCTTCCGCCAGTTGGACCGGGCGGGGCTGGAGAAGTTTGTTGCGGAGATGGGCCTGGCCATGGACGGGGACGACATCGCCTTCTGCCAGCGGTATTTCCGCGACGAGGGCCGGGATCCCACGATCACGGAGATCCGCATGCTGGACACCTACTGGAGCGACCACTGCCGGCATACCACCTTCCTGACCCGGATCGACAGCGCCGCCTTCGCGGATCCCCTGTGCGAAAAGGCGTGGGAGGAATATCTGGCGGCCCGGCGGGAGCTGGGGCGGAGGGCGCCGGTGTGCCTGATGGATGTGGCGACCGTCGGCGCGCGGTATCTGAAGAAAAAGGGCCTGCTGCCCCGGCTGGACGAGAGCGAGGAAATCAACGCCTGTACGGTTAAAATCGAGATTGAGCGGGACGGCGTAAAGGAGCCCTGGCTGCTGCTGTTCAAAAACGAAACCCATAACCATCCGACGGAGATCGAGCCCTTCGGCGGGGCGGCCACCTGCATCGGCGGCGCCATCCGGGATCCCCTGAGCGGCCGGGCGTATGTCTACGGCGCCATGCGGGTCACCGGCGCGGGGGATCCGACGGCCCCCGTGTCCGAAACGATTCCCGGCAAGCTGCCCCAGCGCAAGCTGGTCACCACCGCCGCGGCCGGCTACTCCTCCTACGGCAACCAGATCGGCCTGGCGACGGGCATCGTGGACGAGCTCTATCACCCGGGCTACGCGGCCAAGCGCCTGGAAATCGGCGCGGTGATCGCCGCGGCCCCGGCGGAAAACGTGCGGCGGGAAAGACCCGCGCCGGGGGACGTGGTGATCCTGCTGGGCGGGCGCACCGGGCGGGACGGCATCGGCGGGGCCACCGGCTCCTCCAAGGCGCATAACGTCCATTCGGTGGAAACCTGCGGCGCGGAGGTGCAGAAGGGCAACGCCCCGGAGGAGCGGAAGCTGCAGCGGCTCTTCCGCGATCCGGCGGCCACGCGGCTCATCAAGCGGTGCAACGATTTCGGCGCGGGCGGCGTGTCCGTGGCCATCGGCGAGCTGGCCGACGGGCTGGAAATCGACCTGAACGCGGTGCCGAAGAAATACGACGGGCTGGACGGAACGGAGCTGGCCATCTCCGAAAGCCAGGAGCGCATGGCCGTCGTCGTGACCCCGGAGGACCGGGACGCCTTCCTGGCCCTGGCGGCGGCGGAAAACCTGGAGGCCACGCCGGTGGCGGTGGTCCGGGAGGAGCCGCGCCTGGTCATGAAATGGAACGGAAAGAAGATCGTGGATATTTCCCGCGCCTTCCTGAATGCCAACGGCGCGGAAAAGCATATCGACATCCGGGTGCCCGCGGGCGCCAGGGCGAAGGCGGAGCCGGTTTCCTCCCTGGCGGAGGCCTGCCGGCGGATGGGCTCCCTGGCCCTTTGCAGCCGGCGCGGCCTGAGCGAGCGCTTCGACTCCACCATCGGGGCCGGCACGGTGCTCATGCCCTTCGGCGGCAAAAACCAGCTGACCCCCATCCAGGCCATGGCGCACCGCCTGCCCCTGGCCAAAGGGGAAACGGAGGACTGCTCCCTGATGGCCTGGGGTTTCAACCCCGCCCTGTCGGAAAAGAGCCCCTGCCGCGGGGCGTATCTGGCGGTGGTGGAATCGGTCTGCAAGCTGATCGCCACCGGCGCGGCCTTCGAGGATGTCTATCTGACCTTCCAGGAATATTTCGAAAAGCCCGGGAAGGATCCGGAGCGCTGGGGCCAGCCCCTGGCGGCCCTGCTGGGCGCCTTCCGGGCCCAGATGGATCTGGGCATCGCCGCCATCGGCGGAAAGGATTCCATGTCCGGCTCCTTTGAGGATCTGGACGTGCCGCCGACGCTGGTGTCCTTCGCGGTCACCATGGGCAAAATCGGCGAAATCATCTCGCCGGAATTCAAGGCGGCGGGACATCCGGTTATTTTGCTGAGCCCCGAAAAGGACGAAAACGGCCTGCCGAAGCCGGAATCCCTGAAAAAAACGCTGGCCCTGGCCCACAGCCTGACTTCCTCCGGACGGGCGGTTTCCGCCTCGGCCCTGGGGGTCGGCGGCGCGCTGGCCGCAGTGATCCGGGCCTGCCTGGGCAACGGGCTGGGCTTTACCTTCGACGGGAATCTGAATGAAAAGGATCTGGAAGCCCTGTGGGATTACGCCGAGGGCAGCCTGATCCTGGAGATGGCGGAGGAAACGGACATCGGCGTCCGGCTCGGAACGGTCACCGCTCCGGAGGGCGGGGAAGCCTTCCTGCGGCTGGGCGGGGAGAGCGTCGGGCTTTCCGGCGTGGCGCGGGGCTATCTCTACGGCGGGCTGGAAACCGTCTATCCCATCCGGGACGCCGCCGCGCGGAAAAACCCGGGGGCGGGTTTCCGGACGGAAACCTTCTCCGCCCCGGCGCCCGAAAGCTGGCCCCGTCCCGCCGCGGCAGCGGCGAAGCCGCGAATCCTGATCCCGGTTTTCCCGGGCACCAACTGCGAATATGACAGCGCCCGCGCGGTGGAGCGGGCGGGGGCCGAGGCCCGGATCTTCGTCATCCGGAACCGGAACGCCGCCGACATCGCCGAAAGCGCCGAGCGCTTCGCCCAGGAGCTGCGCCAGGCCCAGATGGTTTTCCTGCCCGGCGGCTTCTCCGGCGGCGACGAGCCGGACGGCTCCGGCAAGCTGATTACCGCCTTCTTCCGGGGCGCGGACGTGAAGGCGGAAACGATGGCCCTGCTGGAGAAGCGCAGCGGCCTGATGCTGGGCATCTGCAACGGCTTCCAGGCGCTGATCAAGCTGGGGCTGGTGCCCTACGGAAGGATCACCGATCCGGCCGAGGACGCCCCGACCCTGACCTTCAACACCATCGGGCGCCACCAGAGCCGCGTCGTCCGCACCCGGATCGCCAGCGTCAAGAGCCCCTTCCTGCGCCTGTGCCGGGTCGGGGAGGTCTATAGCGTGCCGATCAGCCACGGCGAGGGCCGGTTCCTGGCGGAGGAGAAGCTGATCCGCCGCCTGGCGGAAAACGGCCAGATCGCCACCCAGTATGTGGACGAGGGGGGCGAGGCTACGATGGACATCGACTTCAACCCCAACGGCTCGCTTTTCGCCGTCGAGGGCATTACCAGCCCGGACGGCCGGGTCTTCGGGAAGATGGGCCACAGCGAGCGCACGGGCCGGGGCCTGTATCGGAACGTGCCGGGGAACTATGACAGCCGCATGTTCGAGGCGGCGGTGCAGTATTTTCGAGAGGTATAATGATGGCCTTTTTATCCGATATCGAAATCGCGCAGGCCTGCGCGATGAAACCCATTCAGGAAATCGCGAAAACCGCCGGCGTGCCGGAGGAGGATCTGGAGCTCTACGGCCGCTGGAAGGCGAAGGTGGATCCGGCGCTGCTGAAAAAGCTGCCGGAAAAAACGGGCAAGCTGGTGCTGGTGACGGCCATTACGCCGACCCCCGCCGGGGAGGGCAAAACCACCACGACCATCGGCCTGGCGGACGGGCTGCGCCGCATCGGTAAAAAGACGGTGGCGGCCCTGCGGGAGCCGTCCCTGGGCCCGGTTTTCGGCATCAAGGGCGGCGCCGCCGGCGGCGGCTACGCCCAGGTGGTGCCCATGGAGGACATCAACCTGCATTTCACCGGGGATTTCCACGCCATCGGCGCGGCCAACAACCTGCTGGCGGCCATGCTGGATAACCATATTCAGCAGGGCAACGCCCTGGGCATCGCCCCCCGGAAGATTACCTGGAGGCGCTGCGTCGACATGAACGACCGGCAGCTGCGCAACGTGGTCGACGGCCTGGGCGGCAAGGCGAACGGCGTCCCCCGGGAGGACGGCTTCGACATCACCGTCGCCAGCGAGATCATGGCGGTTTTCTGCCTGGCCTCCTCCCTGCGGGATCTGAAGGAGCGCCTGGGCCGGATCATCGTCGCCTATACCTATGACGATCAGCCCGTAACCGCCGGGGATCTGAAGGCCGCCGGAGCCATGGCCGCCCTGCTCAAGGACGCCCTGAAGCCCAACCTGGTGCAGACCCTGGAGGGAACCCCCGCCTTCGTCCACGGCGGGCCCTTCGCCAACATCGCCCACGGATGCAATTCCATCATGGCAACCCGCCTGGCCCTTCGGCTGGGGGATTACGCGGTGACCGAGGCCGGCTTCGGCGCGGATCTGGGGGCGGAAAAGTTCCTGGATATCAAATGCCGCGCCGCGGGCCTGCGGCCGGACGCGGTGGTGGTGGTGGCAACGGTCCGCGCCCTGAAGATGCACGGCGGCCTGGCGAAAAACGACCTGGGCCGGGAGGATCTGGCGGCCCTGGAAAAGGGTATCCCGAACCTGCTGCGCCACGTCCGCAATATCCGGGAGGTCTACCACCTGCCCTGCGTCGTGGCGGTGAACCGCTTCCCCACCGACGCGGAGGCGGAGATCGATCTCGTGATCCGCAAATGCGGGGAGATGGGGGTCAACGTGGTGCTCAGCACGGTCTGGGCCGAGGGTGGAAAGGGCGGCGAAGCCCTGGCGCGGGAGGTGGTCCGCCTGTGCGAAGCCCCGGAAAGGGAGGTTTTTACCTTCGCCTATGACCTGGAAAGCGGCATCGAGGAAAAGCTGAACGCCATCGCCCGCAGGGTCTACGGCGGCGCCGGCGCGATTCTGACCCCGGCGGCGAAAAAGCAGGCGGAGCGGCTGACGGCCCTGGGATACGGCGGGATGCCCGTCTGCGTGGCGAAAACCCAGTATTCCTTCTCCGACGATCCGGCCCTGCCCGGCGCGCCGGAGGGCTTTACCGTGACCGTCCGGAACCTGAAGGTTTCCGCCGGCGCGGGCTTCCTCGTCGCCCTGACCGGGGATATCATGACCATGCCGGGCCTGCCGAAGCGCCCCGCCGCCGAGCTCATCGATGTGGACGAGGATGGCCGGATTACGGGGCTGTTCTGAAACGGAGGGACGCTCTTTTTCGTTTAGCAGACAGGGGGACGGTTCTACTGTCTTGTTCCCCTGTCTTTCGCTAAAAAAGGACATCAAAGTGGTTTCAATTTCTTTACAAAATACCAAATATTGTGATAACATCAAACCAAAGTACCCTCATGGTACCATCGGCGCCGGCAGACAGGGGGACGGTTCTTCTGTCTTGCCAGACGACCGCCGACGGGGTTTGTTCCTCACGAACAGGGATCGGTGCGCCGAGGGGGTGCTGCTCCCGATCGCGCTTGTGGTAAGGCGCCGGAGAAGACGCTGGGAAAAGGTGAGATTTATGCGGCAAATTGGAGCTGTAGGGACTGTTCTAAACCCACCAGACAGTAGAACCGTCCCCCTGTCTTGCGAACCGTCCCCCTGTCTTGCCACTTTTGCGGGAGTGTAATTCTTTGCACGAAAAGGACCGTCCCTTTCGTACAGGATGGAGGGCTGCGGTTGAGAACAGGGAAAAATACAGGAAGAAAAGAGCTGGCGCTGGCGGTATTGGCGGCGCTGGTGCTGTTTTTCTGCTTTTTCGGCGCGGCCTCGGCCAGGGCGGAAACCTATCAATTAAGCGAGGATACTTCCAAATGGGCCGGTACTCTGACGAATCTGAAATTTGATCCGGTGATCAAACCGAATTTCGACCTGAGATACGATGGAAAAACGTTCATCGGCATCCCGATTCCTACCCTTGTTTTTTCAGTCAAGCTCGGCCTGGGCGTGGAGTCGGATTTTGACCTGGACATCAGGCAGGGCACGATGCAGGGGATCACGGAGGAAAGCTGGATCACGGAAAATACCCCGGGGCTCAGCCACGAGAAGATCAGCAACAATATTACCGATTATCTCCCCACCCTCTTTACCGTCGGCGTCAAAATAGAAACCTACCTGCGGGTGGGGGCGACGGCGCCGGTCAAGCTGAAGGGAAAATTTAAAAACAATGTGATGATTGAGCTTTCCAGCGATACCGGCGTCCACAAATCGCGTGAAAACTCGGTGGAATTCACTTCCGTGCGGCCGCAAACCCCCAACAAGAAGGTCTTCTTCTATGTGGGAACGGATACCTCCGAATTCATCGGCATCGGGGAAATCAACTTCCTGCTGATCAAGTTTGGCCCGCTGCTGGATGGCGGCGTCAGCATTTCAAACGGCGCCCTCGGCTTCGCCACCCTGGAGAAGGATCAAATCGATCTCAGTAATGTTGACGAAGATCCGGGACATTACATTGGTTCCATTCATACCTGTCTGGAAAACGGAAAGGACGGGTGCGTTACCGGCAGCTGGCGGATGATGGATCAGATGACCGCCAGTTTACGGATTCACCTGGTCGTCGAGATCTTCTGGCAGAAACTGACCATCTATGAGCATACCTGGCCCCTGGACGAGGCCATGAACAGGACCGATCTGCTGCCCTTTGTACAGAGCCTGACATGGGGTGAGCCCGCGAAAATACTGCAGGAGAAATGCGATCACATCGTTTATCAGGTTCCGGCGATCGTCTATTATGATCACGAGCATAAGATTGTCGCCAGAAACTGGAACAGCCCCATTCACCCGACGGATAATGTGCAGGTGGATCCCAATGTGCGCAGCCTGACCAGCCGGGTGCCCCGCAACGGACAGACGAATCTCTTCCTGCCCTGGAAGGATGGGAGGTATACCCTGACCACCGATAACGGTGTGTTTGCGGCCACCGAAGCGCAGCCCTCCTATATGGTCCGGGGAAAGAATGCCCAGGTGCCCCTGGTCCTTGAGTCCAACGAGAAACGGGTTTTTACGGCGAAAAAGGAATGGGACATCGACATGGAGGACAAGGACCGGCCGAAGAGCATCCAGGTCGTCCTCCAGCGGAGCTCCTATAACGATGGAAAACGGATCATGCACGAATACTACCAGAGAGATCCCAGCATCCTCTGGAAAAGCGTCGATATCATAGAGCTGAATGAGGAAAACAACTGGACCGCGCAATTCGACCCCGTGCCGCTCTATGAACTGGATGAATACGGAAAAACGCATAAGTATAAATACAGGGTTCGGGAACTGCGCGAGGCGACGGAGGAGGAGCAGGAAAACAGCCTGGAGGACGCCAATAAGCGGGTCGTTCCGAACCGGTGGGATCTGGACAATATCCGTCTCGTGGATGTGCTGAAGGATAAGCTCACCAGCTTTGACACCTACTGGTCGCTTCCCCTCACGGAGGATGGGATCAAAGCCTGGCTGGCAGGCTACGCGACGGACGCCCTCTTCCACCCCCCGGAGGTTGCCTTCACGGTGCCGGAATATACCAATCTGGTCGGGGAAACGGTCGAGGAGCATGAAACCCGCTATCAGGTTGAATACGAGGAAGAAGAGGGGGATGAGGACGAGAATCCCCGGAAAACCACGGTAACCATCAAGAATACCGCCATCCTGTCGATCAATATCTATAAGCGGTGGATCGGTCTGGGAAACACCACATCCGACGATATTCCGGATACGGTGTATATCGCCCTGCTCTCCCGGCCCCAGCAGTCGTATCTGGAACACCTTCCCGCCACGGTTCAGCGGTACGCCGGGCTTTGGCTCCCGGTGTTCAAACCGCTGTCCGGGGATAATGTCAATCTGCTCAGCATCGTGGGGCTGGACTTTCTGGCGAAACTGGACGTGGCCGGGCTGCTGAAGATCCCCACCGCGGTGGCCAAGGTGGAGAAGCCGGAAGACGGATCCAATCCCCTGACCGCGTGGAAATGCGGCTTCGTGGTGAAAAAATATGGCGCCCTGGGCATTCCCGGGATTCCGGTGGAATTCGAGGGAGCCGAGCTCTCCAGCGTCGTGATTCAGGATCTGATTAAATTCCTGACCGGTCTCGATATCCCGATTTCCATCGGCATCCAGGGCTTCGTCACCGTTCCCGGAAAGGCTTATCAGATCCCGGTGCTGGATAAGGACTGGGAGAAGACGTCGAATATCATGAACATCCAGGCTTCCCCGGATGAGCCCTCGGGGGACGATCCGGGAGCCGTCGCCATCGGCGGCGCGAAGCACTGGGTGAACGATCAACCTTCCGACCGGCCGGAGAGCATTACCCTGCATATCAAGGATGGAGAAACGAAGATTGCCGATCTGGTATTGAAACGGAGCGTCAATGGCTACGTATCCATTATCAACAAAGACAGCGGGGAGACCATCGGCAATTATCCCGCCGGCAATGATGAAAACACCTGGATATGGGCCCTGAAGCAGTCGAATGTCCCCGGGGTGACGCTGGATCCGAATAAAACCTATACCGTAACCGAAGATCCGGTGGAAGGGTATCTCACGAGCGTCGACGGCCATGAGATCACCAACACCTGGGTGAAGGGCGAATGGCCCACGCTGCTGTTCCGGAAAATATATGACGGGCGCAACGGCCCACTGCAGAGGGAAGTGGTTTTTAAAGTAACAGCACCCGACCAGGATCCGTGGCTCATCCCCCTGTACGAGTTAGTCAAGAAGGATGGCGTCTTTGAAGCGAAATTAAAACTTCCCGAGATTGGCGGCGCCGACCCCATGGAGTATTGCTCCCGGATCAGTGTTGAGGAACTCCCGATATTTTCACAGGGGTACGAAGTGACCCGCTCCGGGCCGGACCCGGTCTGGGACAGCTCAGGCCTTACCTATGTCTTTACGATTACCAACCGGGCGAGCAAGGATTACGAGCTGGTGATCCGGAAGGAGTGGACAGACGACAGTGAGGGCGACCGGCCTGAAAGCGTGAGTGTAAAACTCTATCGGGACGGGGTTTACTGGCAAACCGTCAGCCTGTCTAAAACCAGGAACTGGTCCTGGGAGGCCTCGGGGGACGTGCTGCGCAAAGCGGACGGAACCATGTATGAGATCAAAGCGGAGGAGGAAGTGCCCGAGGGATACAGCAGCACGCTCAGCCGGGAAAACAGCGTTACCAGCGCGGGACGTCACCGCACCACCATTACCCTGACCAATAAAAAGAAACCGACCGGCAATATTACCGTAACGGGGAAAAAAACCTGGGTGGATGATAATACAGGAAGCACCCGCCCGGAGAAAATTACCATCCATGTCCGGAACAGCAATAACGAAACCGTGAAGGATCTGGAGGTTAAAGCGAGCGACAACTGGACCTGGAGCGTGGGCAGCCTTCCCGAAAAGGACGAAAACGGCAATGCGCTGACCTATTATGTGACGGAAGACCGGGTGGCAGTCAGCGGCGCGGCGGATACCTATTATACAACAACCTATGAAACACCATCGTATAAGGAAGCTGATCAAACCTGGACATGCAATATAACAAATACACATCCGAATAAGACAACGCTCATCAAAGTCGAAAAAGTCTGGAACGACGGCAACAATCAACACGGCCAGCGGCCGGAAAGCGTCAGGATTCGGATTTACGAAACGCCCAGCGGCGGGACAAAGACCAAGCTCCGGGAGGTGGAGCTGGACGCCCGTTCCGGGTGGCAGACCGCTTTCATGACGGAGAAAAAGGAAAACGCTGTCTATTCTCTGGAAGAGGATCGGGTGGATGGATACGACACGGCTGATCCTGTGATAACCCAGAGCGGCGATACCGTTTCCTGTTCCGTCACCAACACCCTGCAGTCCCGCATCACCGTCAAAAAGATCTGGGAAGATGAGAATGACGCCTGGGGAATTCGGCCGGCTAAAATTCTGCTTGTCCTGAGGGATTCAAGGGGCAGAACCATCACAAAAGAACTGAACGCGGAGATCGGCTGGCAGTATGAATTCACCGAAAACGAGTGCCCCCTATGGGATCATGCGGGAAATCCGATTTTCTATACGCTGACAGAGGACTTTGTTCCCGGGTATACAGGCGTCGTTATCGGCTCCGAGCGGGAAGGGTTTGTTATTACCAATACCCGGAAACCAAGGATTCAGATTACAAAAACATGGGATGACGAGGGGAAAAAACAATTCAGGCCGTCCTCCGTGAAGCTTTATCTGAAGCGAACGGACACGGGGGCCGTTTATCCCCAGACGATCAATAACCCGGGCGGAACAGCGGATTCGTGGACCCTCTACGTGAATCCGGATATATGCCCTGTCTATAACGATAATGACCAGCTGATCCCCTATGAGCTGACGGAGGAACCGGTACCCAATTACAGAACCGGCAGCATTACCGGCAATGCGAAAGACGGGTTTACCGTTCCCAATACCCTGAAGAGACATATCACGATTACCAAGGTCTGGAATGACGACAACAATCAGGCGGGGGATCGGCCGACAGAAGTAACAGTTCATTTACAGAGCACAGACCCGAGCGTCACGGTTGATAAGGATCTGCCGATAACCGGTTCGGGAGATACATGGACGCTTGAACTGGCTCCGGCGGCTTACCCGGTATATAAAGATGACGGTACGCCGATCCCATATGAGCTGACGGAGTACACGATTCCAAAGTATAAAACCGGCGAAGTCACCGGCGACGCGCAGACCGGGTTTACCGTTACCAATACGCCGACGGAAAGGGTTAAGATCCGGAAGGTCTGGAACGACAATAACAATGAGGGCGATACCCGACCGACATCCGTAACGGTTTACGTGAAAAGAAGCGATGATCCCTCTGACCCCGGGGTTTATGTGACTTTAAACGCGTCGAACAACTGGAGCTGGTCCCTCGATCCGGATGTTTATCCGATATATGAAAACGGACAGATGGTGCCCTACACATTAAACGAGGACGAAACCGTTCACGAGAATTATGAAACCGCCATCGTGGGCAACGCCGAGGAGGGCTATACGGTTATCAACAGCCTGAAGGACCGCCTCACGCTGACCAAGCGCTGGGTGGACAGCGATCCTTCGGGGCGCCCTGACGAAATCAGCGTCTTCCTGCAGAGGAGGGGCGAACGCACGCCGAAGGAGGTCGTGCTGGAGAAGTCGGAGAACTGGACCGCGGTTCTGCATCCGCAGGACTATCCCACCATCGGAGAATATACGGTGACCGAGAGGGATGTTCCCAACGGTTACGCCTTCTCCTCTTCTGAACGCATCGGAGACGCCATTGTCGTTACAAACATCCAGGCGACGATGTCGGTTTCTGTCCGTAAGGAATGGCTGCATGGCGCGAATCCGGAGCATCAGCGGCCCGGTGCCGCGACGGTCAGGCTGAAACTGGGAACAGATGTGATCGGTGAGGTCACGCTGAACGCCCAGAACAACTGGCAATACACCTTTGACGATCTCCCGCGCCTCAATGACGGCTTGTCATACACGGTGGAGGAAGTGAATGTCCCCCAGGGCTACAGGAGCTCGGTTGAACGGAATTCAGGGGATGGGAAAACGGAATACACGTTGTATACCATTACCAATATCTATGAAACCCAGACGCTGGAAGTCCCGGTCAGCAAGGTATGGGAGGATAACAATTCGTCCCGGCGGCCGGCAGAGGTAAAGGTAAAGATCTATGCGACGAGCGATGTCAGTAAACAATGGGAAGCAACGCTGAATGCGGACAACAACTGGTCCCATACCTTTACCGAACTGCCCATCTATTATGATCCGAACCAGCAGAACCCGATCACCTATGACGTGGAGGAGCTGAACCCGCCGGAAGGGTATACCGTAACCAAGGCCGGGAATCAGGACCAGGGATTTACCATCACCAACACGCTGCCGCAGGAGATCACGATCAGGAAAGTCTGGATCGACGGGAACTATGAGGGACGTCCGGATTCTGTAACGATTTATGTGAAAAAGCCCGGAGCTACAGATCGGGCGGAATTCACACTGGAAAAGACGAAAGACTGGAAGATTACCCTGGACAAAACCGAATATCCCGTAAAAGTGAACGGTCAGACGGTGGTCTATGAGGTGACTGAGGAACCGATCAACGGTTATACCTGCAGGGTCTCCGGCGATGCCGAAAGCGGCTACACCGTCACCAATACCCGGGCGACGATGGGTGTTGCGGTTTATAAAGACTGGAAACATGGCGCCAACCCGGTGGCTCAGAGGCCCAGTGCGGTGAAAGTTCAGCTGAAAAAGGGAACTACCGTGCTCAAAACTGTCACCCTGAACGAGGCGAATCACTGGCAGTATTATTTCGATAACCTTCCCTACCTGAATGAGAGTACGGAGGAATACACGGTGGAGGAAGTGGATGTTCCCGCTGGGTATACGGCAACCTATACGCACACCGGGAACGGAAAAACAGGCCCAACCACTTACACCATTACCAATACCTATATAACCCAGAAAATTGCAGTCCGGGTCAGCAAGGTATGGGACGATGTCAATCCGTCCCGGCGGCCGGAGAAGGTACAGGTAAGGATCTATGCGACGAATGATACAACTAAAGAATGGAAAGAATGGCTGAGTGCGGACAACAACTGGTCCCATACCTTTACCGATCTGCCCATTTATTATGATGAAACGCTGCAGAACCCGATCACCTATGACGTGGAGGAGCTGAACCCGCCGGCGGATTATACCGTATCCACGGCCGGGGATCAGGAACGCGGATTTACCATCACCAACACGCTGACGAACAGGATCACGATCATCAAAGTCTGGAATGACGATCATGACGAAGGCGGCTACCGGCCGGACTCCGTAACGGTTCGTCTGAGAGACGCGAACGGTGACGAACTTGTCTCGCGTGTATTAAATCAGGAAAACAACTGGGAATGCGTCCTCGATCCGCGCGATTATCCTGATGCGGCTTCGCTGACAGAGGATCCCGTTCCCGGGTATTCCAGCGCCGTTACCGGTTCCGTGACGGATGGATTTGTTGTCACCAATACGCTGAAGCGGAAGATGACGATCAAGAAGGTCTGGGTGGACGGAAATTATTCGGGGCGTCCGACTTCTGTCACCGTGAAGGTGAAAAAGCAGGAGGGCGGCGCAGAAAGCATCGAAGAGGTCACCCTGACGAAGGAAAGCAACTGGACATGCACGCTTGATCCCATTCATTTTCCTGTGGACGAAAGCCATACCTATAGCCTGGAAGAAGTAAAAATCAACGGTTATACCTCCCGCATCACCGGCGACGCCGAAAACGGCTTCACCGTCACCAATACCCGGGCGCTGATGAACGTTACGGTTCACAAAACCTGGGACCATGGCGCCAACCCGGAGGAGCAGAGACCCAGCGCGGTGAGGGTTCAGCTGAGAAAGGGCAACACAGTACTCCAAACCGTCACCCTGAACGCGGCGAAAAACTGGCAATACACCTTTGAATATCTGGATTTCCTCCACGACGGCTCGGAATACACGGTGGAGGAAGTGAATATCCCCGCGGGCTATATAAGAACGGTTGAACGGACGTCAGGGGATGGGAAAACAGGGAATACAGAATATACCATCAAGAATACCTACGTCACGCGGACGCGGAATGTAAAAGTGACCAAGGTCTGGGATGACGACGGTGAAATATGGCGGCCGGAAGCTGTTACGGTGCGGATCCAGGCGGAGAACGACAGCAGTGTTTTTGAAGAAGTTACGCTGAATGAAGCCAACAACTGGTCCCATACCTTCAGGAACCTGCGTTTCGATTATCCGCAACAGCCAACGCAAGAGATTACTTATAAGGTGACGGAGGTCAATCCGCCGGTTCAGTATGATGTCTCCGTCACGGGGAACCAGGAAAACGGGTTTACCGTGACCAACACGCTGAAAAAGATCAATATCCGGGTTAACAAGATCTGGGACGACGATAATAATGCCCTGGGCAACCGGCCGGAATGGGTGCAGATTGCCCTGCGGGGCGACGGAGGCGCTGTGCTGAGCTCCTATCTGGCCCCGGACAGAGAGAACAAATGGACCTGTCTGTTTGAAAACCTGCCCAGATATGAAGACGATGGCCAGGGAATCAGCTACAGCCTGGTAGAGTATGACGTTCCGGGTTATACGGACTCCTGGGTATACGCTTTTGATCCTGCGACGAATACCGGCACCTTCACCCTGACGAACAAGGCTTCCCAGGAGCGCATCAACCTGGTCATTCAGAAGCAATGGGCGGGAGAAGGCGAATGGCGGGAAGAATACCGGCCCAGCGAGGTGAAAGTGACCATCGCCGGGGGCGGGAAGGAATACCCGGTGACCCTCAAGGCGTCTGAGGGCTGGAAGGCGACGCTGACCGACCTTCCCCGGTATGTGAACGGGAAGGAAGCCAACTACTTCCTGAATGAGTGGGATGTGAACGGGTATTGGGCCTCCGCGGAGATGTCGGGGCCGGTGACCGTGGGTGACGTGACCACCTTTACCTACACCCTGACCAACACCCTGATCACCACGGACATTCCCGTGACCAAATACTGGCTGGATGAGGAAACCTCCCATCCCCCTGTGACCTTCGTGCTGTATTCCAACCGGGAGGTGGCGGACGAGGACATCGAGGTGGGCCGGATCACGATGACGGAGGCGGACGCGGTTTCTCCCGAGCCCGGTTCCCCCTGGAGAAAGACGTTTACCAACCTGCCCGTATACACCGCCGCCGACGGGCGAGCCATCCTGTATACCCTGAAGGAGGAGCCGGTCGAAGGCCATGGCGAACCCCTCATCCTGCGGCAGAGCCGGCCGGGCTCCGACGACGAGCCCGGGATCTCTACCAGCTTCTCTGTATATAACTATCTCCTGCCCCGTTCCGCCCAGGCGTCCGTCGTCAAGTTCTGGGAGGACGGGGACAACGCCCTGGGCATCCGGCCCGATGAGGTGATTACCCACCTGTGGAACGGGGACGAGGAAGTGGCGGAAATCCTGGTGACCGGCGAGGACGGAAGCGTCGGGGAGGCGGATGATCTGCCCATGACGGATGAGAAGGGCCGCAAAATCACCTATACACTGACGGAAGAGGCGCTCAGGTGCTATGACAGCGAGATCCAGTCCATGGAAGTAGAGATGTTCGGCTATCGGTTCTTCCTCTTCTTCGTGACGAACACCCTGCGGGACGACGCCTGCGCGCTGACCTATGATCCCAACGGCGGTATCCTGGAGGGCAGCACCGAGCCCCTGATCGAGGGCCACCGGAAGGGGGACACGGTTCAGATTCACCGGGCCCCCGTCCGGGACGGATATGTCTTCCTGTACTGGAAGGGATCAGAGTATTATCCCGGGGATGAGTATACCGTGACCGGGAATCATACCTTCACGGCCCAGTGGGTGAAGGAGGATGCCCTGGATTATAAATTCACCTTCACCAAGCGGTGGTCCGGGCAGAGCGGGGACAGCATCGACTGGACGCTCTATGACGCGGAGGATCAGGTTGTCCGCAAGCGATTCAACAAGAAGGTCGTCAGCGATGTCGAGTGGCAGTATACCGCCTGGTTCGATTCTCCCAGGGAACACTATCTGGTCGAAAAGCCGGTTCCCGGCTACGAGACGATCTACCGGAACGTGGGGAAATACGCGGATATCACGGACCGGTGCTACAGCGGAGGTACGATCATCAATTACCGCGCGCCCAACACCGGGGACGAAAGCCACCCGATCCTGTGGGTCGCGCTCGGCGCCGCGGGGCTCCTGCTCCTGATCCTGCTGGTGATCAACCACCGGAGAAAGCGCTGAAGCAGACAGGGGGACGGTTCTTCTGTCTTGGGCAAGACAGGGGGACGGTTCTTCTGCCTTTTATCTGTCTTGCTCCCCGGCTTTGTAATTTTTCTGATAATTTCGTTTCAAATTCTTTACAAAACTCTGTATTTTATGGTACGATTTGAAGCAAGCATGCCCAAAGTCGTTCCGGCTGTTGGCGGGGTTACAGACAGGAGACTGTTCCAAACCCAGCAGACAGAAGAACCGTCCCCGTGTCTTCAGAAGAAGCCGGCGCAAAATCAAAAAACCAGGGGACGGCGTTCCGGTGGATCCTCTTCGTTTCATCCGGAAACCGTCCCCTGGTTTGTTTTTTGATGACTGCGTATTGCCCGCGCTGCCAATTCGGTCGGGGTGATGGATTGGAAAACCCTGGCCAATCACTCCTAAATCGTCACTTGCTTCTTTTTTGGATGAAATGGGTGCGCCGCGTCATAAGCGGCCGCGGCCTCGTTAATCTCCTCAACGCTCGCATCTCCGAACAAGGTTCTTCTCCATTTTGTGTAGTCAAGTTTTTCCCGAATGATGATGGAAATGAATCGCTCCGTCTCTATCACTCCCAGCTGTTGCAAAAGGCAGTTAATTCCACGGTCAACAACTTCCGAATTCGTTTCATACATTATTCTGCGCTCCCTTCTTCTAATCTCCTTAAGTTTATTCGATTCAGACCAGAAAGTCAAAAAGTATTTGCCGTTTGCTGTCGAGTCCCTGGCAAGACAGGGGGACGGTTCTTCTGTCTTGTCCCCTTGTCTTTTTTATTGTCTTGCTCCAGACACGGGGACGGTTCTTCCAGACACGGGGACGGTTCTTCTGTCTTTTGCTCGCTTCTTGTCCCAAAAAATGGTTTCAATTTCTTTACAAAATATCAAATATTGTGATAAAGTAAAGCCAAAGTACCCAAGTGGCGATATCGGTGCCGGCGGGGGCTTGCGTCGGATAGGAGCGCAGATCAGACAGAAGAACCGTCCCCCTGTCTGGAATCAGAAATAGCAGGAGAAGAAGCGAAAAGCGGGATGGAAAGGGTCTGGCCGCAAAGAAAAACCAGACAGTAGAACCGTCCCCGTGTCTTGAACCGTCCCCCTGTCTGCGAAAAACCAGACAGTAGAACCGTCCCCGTGTCTTTTATGAAGGAGAAACTGCGGATGAGAATGGGAAAAAAAGGGCTGAAGCTGGCGCTTCTGGCAGCGCTGACGCTTTTCCTTTGCCTTCTCGGCGCTTCCTCCGCGGCCCGGGCGGCGGATTCCTATCAGCTCAGGGAGGATACGAGCAAATGGGCCGGAACCCTGACGAACGTTACCTCCACCCCCGTATTCGACCCGGATTTTTCATTCGGCGACACGATCTATGTCGGGGGCATCCCGTTCCCGTCCATCAAGTTCGGCATCAAGATCAGCATGGGCATCAAGGCGGATTTTGACCTGGACATCCGGCAGGGGACGCTGGTCGGGCTGACGGAGGACAGCTGGGTTTCGGAGACGACCCCCGGGCTGAGCCACGAGAAGATCAGCGATAACCTTTTCGACTATCTGCCGTCCTTTTTCGGCCTGGGTTTCAAAATGGAAAGCTTCCTCCGGGTGGGCGCGTCGGCGCCGATCAAGCTGAAGGGAACCATGGAAAATACGGGAACCCTGACGCTTAGCAATGAGGACGGCCTGAAGACCGAACAGGTCAACACCGTTGAGTTTACCTCCGTTCGCCCCGACCCGAGGACGGAGGACGAGAAGGTCGTCTACTATGTGGGGACGGACTTTAAGGAAAGCCTCAACGTCGGGTATATTAACATTCTCGATATCATCGGCGTGGGTCCGCTGCTGAGGGGCGAGGTGGGCTTTTCGGGGGGCGCGCTTGGGGTGGCCACCCTGGCGAAGAATGATATCGACCTGGACAATATTAACGAAATGACGGAGGAAATCCACACCTGCACGGAAAACGGCAAGGAAGGGTGCGTTTCCGGCTCCTGGCGGACGATGGACAGTATCATCGCCAATGTGGGCATTCATGTCGGGTTCAAGTTTTTCGGCGCGGACATTGTCCTCTACAGCCAGACCTGGCCGGTGGATTCGGGGCAGAACAAATCCGATCCCGTGCCCTTTGTCCAGAGCCTGACCTGGGGCGAGCCGCTGAAAAAGGAGCGCTTCTGCGAGCATATCGTCTATAAGGTGCCTGCGCGGCTGTGGTATAACCACGCGAAAACGAAGCCCGTCACAAACTGGCCCAGCCGCGTTTCTCCGACGATACCGGTTCGGGTGGATCCCAATGTAAGGCATCTGACGAGCGTAAAGCCGGACGAGAACGGAAAGCTGAAGCTCTTCCTGCCCTATATGGATAGAGGCAGATACACCCTGACCTCCACGTCGGGGGATCTGACGGCCAAGGGTATACAGCCCTACGGAATGGGCAGGGGCGGTAACCCGGTGGTGGATCTGTTTGTTGAATCCACGCGCCAGCAGTATTATTCTGTCAAAAAGGTATGGGACATCGACATCGAGGACAAGGATCGGCCGGAGAACATCCAGGTGCTTCTCCAGCGCAGCTCCTATTACGACGTGGAGGGCACCTTCGACCTCATTAAAACGCTGCCCGGCCGGGCCTGGGAAAACGTCCAGATAGTGACGCTGAGCCCGGAAAACGACTGGAGCGCGGAGTTTGATCCCGTGCCGGCCTTCGAGGTCGACGGGTATGGCGACAAGCGGGACATCCGATACCGGATACGGGAGCTGCGTCAGGCCGAAAGGGCCCAGGATCCGGAGGATCTCGATAGGGCTTCAAGCCGGATCGTTCTGGGCCGGTGGGATCTGGAGAACACGCATATCTGGGAAAAACTGAAGGGAAGGCTGACCAACTGGCAGACCTACTGGCAGATCGAGCCGACGGAGGCCGGGCTGACGGCCTTCCTGGGGCAATACGCGATCGAGGCTCTTTACCCCCAGCCGACGGTGACCCTCAAGGTGCCGGAATATACGAATGTGGCGGGGGAAAGGGTCGAGGAACACGACACCTGGTATTGGGTGGATTATCATAAAGAAACAGAGGAGGACAAGGACGGCCATCTGCGCAATATTAAGATGACCATTACCAATACCGCCGCCCTGTACATCAGTATCTATAAGCGCTGGCTCTATCTGGGGGATGAGGAGCCGCCGGATTATGTTTATATCGCCCTGCTCAGCCGCCCCAAAGAGGCGTATATCGACATGCTTCCCGAAGGCATGAAGCGGATTGCCAAAATGTGGATGCCGGTGCTCATGCCCCTGTACGGGGATAATGTCAACCTGCTTACCCTGCTGGGGCTGGGCGACTATGCCCAATTTGACTTTCTGGGGCTGCTGAAGATCCCTGTCGCGGTGGCCAAGGTCACAAAGCCCCCGAAGGACGCCGTCAACCCCCTGATCCAATGGCGGGCGCGCTTCCAGGTCAAAAAATACGGCTACCTGGCCGTCCCCGGCATCCCGGTGGAATTTGAGGGCGCCGAGGTCACCAGCGTTATCCTTCAGAATCTGATCAACCTTCTGACCGGGATCAATTTTCCCGTTTCCTTTTCGCTCGCCGACGGCTTCCTGACCGTTCCCGGAAAGGCGTATCAGATCCCGGGCCTGGACAAGGAATGGGAGAAAACCTCGAACGTAATAAACATCAAGATCAGTCTCCCGGATACAGAGGATACTCCCGCCATCGCGGGCGTCAAGACCTGGACCTACGACAAGCCGGCGGATCGGCCCGCGAGCATTACCCTGCATATCAAGGATGGGGACACCGCCGTCGCCGATCTGATGCTGAAGAAGAACGGCAATAACCTGGAGACCTATATGCTCAGCGGCGGCGCCCAGACGCTGATCGGCACAACCGCCCTGACCGAGAACGACAATGTGTGGCCCTGGGCGCTGAAGCAGTCGGACCTTTCCAACGGCGTGACGCTGGATCCGAACAAAACCTATACCATTACCGAGGACCCGGTAAAGGGCTATGTCTCAAAGATCGAGGGCCATAACATCATCAACGCCTCGACGAAGGACGTCCAGCCCGCGATTCGGCTCCGGAAGCTTTATGACGGGAAGCTCCGACCCTATCCGGATGCTGTGGATGTAACCCTGAAGCTGGATACGGGAAGACAGTTTTACTTCAGCCTCAGGCAGGTGGAGGGCCTGGACGGCATCCGGCCGGGCGTCTACGAGCTGCTGATAGATAATCTCTGGCGGAAGTATATCGACAAGGACAAAACGGATTTCAACAAGATTTCCGTCAAGGAGCAGGAGGAGTTTTCCCGGGGGTATAACACCACCTATTCCGGGCCGGAAGTGATTCGGGACGACAAGGGGCTGACCTACGTCTATACCATTACCAACAAAGCGCCGCGGGCCCACATGATGCTGATCCAGAAGAAATGGGTCGGGGACAGCGAGGAGGAGCGGCCGGATCACGTGAATGTGACCGTCTGGCGGGACGGCGCGAAATGGGTCACCTACAAGCTGACGAAGGCCAAAAACTGGTCCCTGTCCATTTCCGGCAACAACCTGTACCGGGCGGACGGAACCCCCTACGATATCCGGGTGGAGGAGGAGGTCCCCGCGGGATACCTCTGCTCCGTTCGCAAGGAAAGGGGCACTTCGGATACCGGGGCGGACTGCGTGACCTATACCCTGACCAATACGAAGATCCGGAAAGAGGACATGGTCACCCTATGGGGAATCAAGACCTGGAACGACGATGAAAACAGCGGACAAACCCGCCCGCAAAGCATCACGGTTCATATCCGGAACGACAAATTCGAGACCGTCAGGGATGTGGTGGTCGGACCGGACGAATTCGGCGAATGGATATGGAGAGTGCCGGGGCTGCCCGGGAAGGACGCCGACGGCCAGCCGATCAGCTATTACGTGACGGAGGAGCCGGTGCCGGTAAACGGCTCCGGCGCGACTGAGCGGAATTATTATGTGACCACCTATAAACAGCCCGTTTTTGACGAGAAAGCAAGGGTCTGGAGGTGCGATATTCATAACACCCTGCCGGCCAACGCCACCCATATTAAGGTAACAAAAAGCTGGGCGGATGACGACAACGCGCACGGCTGGCGGCCGGAGAGCGTGAAGATCCGAATCTATCAAAAGATCGGCAATGACCCGCGCGAGCTCCTGGAGGAGGTGGAGCTGTCCGCGAAAGACGGCTGGGAGTATCAACTCTGGACGGACAAGAAAACAGGCGCCACGTATTCCGTCGAGGAGGACGATGTTCCCGGTTACATCCGGACCATCCCGGACCCAATCGTTTCAGACGGCACCAGCCCCGTCTCCTTTACGATTACCAATACCCTGCGGAATTATATGACCATCCAGAAGGTCTGGGTGGGGGATGGGAAATATCTCTCGAAACGTCCCTCGTCCGTTACGGTTCATGTGAAGAGGGAGACGGATGGGCATACGTTGGACCGAACCATCAAGGCGACGGATGGCTGGAAGATTGATTTGGATAATACAATATTTCCTCTGTGGGACGCCGAAGGCAACCCGATTGAATATACGGTGACGGAGGAGCCGCCGGATGAATACACCGCGGTCGTCTCCGGGTCCGTCCGGGCAGGGTTTACCGTCACCAACACCCTGAAACCAAGGATCAAAATTACCAAGGTCTGGAACTCCGCAGGCCGGGACGATGAACGGCCGGATTCCGTAAAGGTCCGCCTGACCTGCGAAGAGCTGGGAATCGATCAGGAACTGACCATCACGCCGCAGGGTGACTGGGAACTGAGCCTTGACCCGGATCAATATCCGGTGCTGGACGGAAGCGGCCGGGAGTATTCCTATACCCTGACGGAAATTTTGGAGCCGAATTCCCCCTATACCTTCGTTGTTTCAGGCTCCGCTGTAGAAGGGTTTACCGTCGTCAACACCCCGAAGGACCGGATTTCCATTACCAAGCGCTGGGTGGATGGATACGGTGAGGGACGGCCGGAAAGCATACAGGTTAAGATAAGGAAGGAGGGGGATACGCGCGACTGGAGCTTAATCTCACCCATAACCCTGACGAGGGCGGAATACTGGAAGACCTATCTGGACCCAAATGAATATCCGGTAAAAGATGATGCCGGAGCGCTGATAGAATATGAGCTGCAGGAAGTTGATATACCCAACGGCTATGAATCCTCTTGCACCGGAAACGCTGAAACGGGCTATATCATCACGAATACCCGGAAGACGGTTCAGGTCACGGTCAATAAAATATGGCTGCATGGCGCGAATCCGGAGTCGCAGCGGCCGAAGTCCCTGGTCGTTCAGCTGAAAAAGTACAGAACGTATCAAGACGGCTCCCCGAGCGAAAGCCCCGCACAGATCCTGGATACGTTCACCCTGACCCAGGAAAACGGCTGGACGCATACCTTTGATAACCTGCCCGTCCTGAATGACGGCTGGGCCTATACGGCGGATGAAGAATCGTGTCCTGATCACTACTGGATGGATCCGGTTCAGACTTCGACAGACACACAAGGGAATAAAACAGTTACCATCACCAACAGATATTCCATCCAGAGACGGGACGTTCGGGTGAAAAAGGTCTGGGACGACGGCGGCGCTCCCGGAAGGCCGCAATCGGTTACTGTACAGCTTTTCAAGGAAACAGAACCAAATACACCAATTGCCGATTACACGCTGAATGAGGGCAACAATTGGTCCCACACCTTTACGGATCTGCTCATCTATTATGACGAGCAGCATCAACCGATCCCCTATAAGGTGAAGGAAACCGTGCCGACAGGGTATACCGTCTCCGTGACCGGGGACCAGGAGCAGGGATTTACCATCACCAACACGCGCGGGACACCTACTATTACGGTCAAAAAGATATGGAATGATAATAACAACGAGGACGGCAAACGGCCTGAATCAGTGACGGTTCGTCTGAAACAGGGAACAACAGAAGTGGATACACTGGAGTTACGAGCGACATCGGCCTCATCCAACTCAACAGGTACATCCAGTACATCCGGCGCATCTGGCACGTCCGCCTCAAACGAATGGACCGGCACATTCCCCGAGAACACTCCGGTCTATGACGAATACGGCGAGCTGATCGACTACACCCTGACGGAAGATCCTGTCGCTGGATACAGCACAAGCATTACTGGCAATGCCAGGGACGGGTTTACCGTCGTCAACACCCTGGAGGAGCATCTTTCCATAACCAAACGCTGGATGGACGGGAATGATACAAATCGCCCGACAACGGTAAAGGTTTACCTGAAAAGAGAAGACAGGAGCGGAAGCACTCCTCAGGAGATCGTACTGGAGCAAAGCAAAGGCTGGACGACGATCCTTGACTCGGGTGAATATCCCGTCAGCGGCACCTATACGCTGACCGAGGAGCCCCTCAACGGATATACCTACAGCTATGTCCGCAATGCCAATCATTTCATCGTCACAAACACCCGCGCGACGATGAACGTATATGTCCGGAAAGTCTGGAAACACGGCACCAATACGAATCATCCAACCTCGGTACAGGTCCAACTGAAGAAAGGAAATGTGGCGGTCGGGAATCCGGTGACCCTGGACGAGGCGAAGAACTGGCAGCATACCTTCGAAAATCTTGACTTCCTCAACGACGGCTCGGCCTACTCGGTGGAGGAAGTGAGCGTTCCCCCGGGCTATACCAGAACGATCACCCGGGTCGGGAACGGAAAAACAGAGCCGACCAGCTTTACCATTACCAACACTTATGTACAGCAGACGAAGAATATTATCGTTCGAAAAACCTGGGAAGGTGACGCGGCGTCCGTAAGGCCGGATTCGGTGACCGTGCGGATCGAGGCGGAAGAAGATTCGTCGATCTTTGACGAGGCCACGCTGAACGACGATAATCATTGGACCCACACCTTTACAAACCTGCCTGTCAATTATGGCCAATCGCAGCTGCCGATCACCTATACCGTTCGGGAGCTTGACCTTCTGGAAGAATACGATGTCTCGGTGACCAAAAACAAGGATGTGAGCGGCAACCTTATCGGGTTTACGATCACCAACACGCTGAAGAACGAGATCCATGTAACCAAGGTCTGGAACGACAACGATAACGAACGCGGCGAACGGCCGGAGTCGGTCAGGGTTTATCTGAAAAATCCCGGCGGCGCCACCCTGCGGGAGGCGACGCTCGACGGTTCGCACGCCTGGAGCCATACCTTTACCGGGGTTCCGCTCTTCGACGGGACGGGCCAGCAGATCGCGTATAAGGTGACGGAGGAGCCTGTGCCCCTGTACAAAACCGTCGTCTCCGGCTCTGCGCTGGACGGATTTGTCGTGACCAACACGCCGAAGGAAAGAATCACGATCACCAAGGTCTGGAACGACAACGATAACGTGGAGGGCCTTCGCCCGTCGTCCGTGACGGTTCATTTGAAGAAAAACGGCGCGAGGATCGCGGATCTGGTTTTGTCCGCGGCGGACGGATGGACCCTGACCCTGAACCCGGACACATACCCGGTCTATGATGAAGCCGGCGGTTCGATCTCCTATACGCTGGAGGAGGATCCTGTTCCGCAATATAACAGCCAGGTCTCCGGAGACGCGCAGCAGGGCTTTGTCATTGTCAACACGCTGAAGGATCGGATTTCTGTAACGAAAGTCTGGGTGGACGAAAACTATTCGGGACGCCCGGAGGCGGTCACGTTCTCTATCAAAAGGACGGGAAGCACCACCCCTCTGGGGACGTTCCAGCTGACCCGGCAGAACAACTGGGTGACGACCCTGGACGCGGACACCTATCCTGCCTACGATACCTCCACGACCCCCGCGACGCCGATCAGCTATGACCTGACGGAGGAGACCCCCAATGGATATTCCAGCTCGATTTCCGGCAACGCGCAGCAGGGCTTTGTCGCCAGAAACATCCGGAATACCTTTGATATTTCCGTTTATAAAGAATGGATTCACGGGGCCAATCCTGAAGACCAGCGGCCCAATGAGGTGACGATTCAGCTGAAAAAGGGCGACCGGATCATCGGAAATGCGACCTTGAACGCGGCCAACAACTGGCATCATACCTTTTCCAACCTGGACGCCCTCCGGGACGGCTCGGAATACACAGTGGATGAAGTGAACATTCCCGGGGGCTACACGAGGACGATTGCGCGCACCGGAGACGGAAAAACAACGTTTACAAGCTTTACCATTACCAACACCTATGTAAACCAGACGAGAAACGTGTCGGTGCGGAAGGAATGGGTAGGCGACGACGGGTTCTGGAGGCCGGAATCGGTCAGGGTGCGGATCGAAGCGGAAAGCGATCAGACAATTTATGATGAAGCGACGCTAAGCGCGGCCAACAACTGGTCCCATACCTTTATGAATCTGCGGTATTATTATGACGATGCGCAGACATCGCAGATTACCTATACGGTGACAGAAATCGATCCGCCGGCAGCCTATACCATGGCCGTGAGCGGCAACCAGAATAACGGGTTTATCATCACCAATACGCTCAAGACGATCGACATCCGGGTCAATAAAGTATGGGACGACAATAATAACCGGCAGGGCAACCGGCCGAGCTCCATTTTCGTGGTGCTGCGGGGAGACGGAGCGCCGGCCGGGGCGGAGAGGATCACGCAGGACGCCTCATGGACACATCTGTTTAAAGATCTGCCCGAATATGAAGACAACATTCAAATTTCGTACTCCCTGTATGAATCCGAGATCCCGGGGTATATGGATTCCTATACCGATACATATGATGGTACAGCGCGGACCCGCACCTTTACTATAACCAACAAAGCCTCCACGGAGACCGTCACCCTGAACATCGAGAAAAAATGGGCCGGGGAAGGGGAATGGCAATCCGAGTATCGCCCGAAAGAGGTGAAAATTACCATCGCCGGGGGCGGCCAGGCCCGCGAGGTGCCCCTCCGGGCTTCGGAGGACTGGAAGGCGACGGTGACCGGCCTTCCCCGGTATGTTAACGGGCAGGAAGTGGAATACTTCCTGAATGAATGGAAGGTGAACGGATACAGGGTCTCGGTGGTGTCGACGAAGGGCGAGACAGTGGACGGTGTCACTCCCTACTCCTTTGTGCTGACCAACACCCTGGTGACCACGGATATCCCCGTCGTCAAATACTGGTGGGATGAGGCGCCGACCCATCCGCCGGTGACCTTCGTGCTGTATTCCAACCGGGAGGCGGCGGACGAGGATATCGAGATCGGCCGGCTGACGCTGACGGAGGAGGACGCGGATCCCTCCATGGAAGGTTCGCCCTGGAAGGGGCGGTTTACGAACCTGCCCGTCTTTACCGCGGACGACGGGCGGGCGATCCTCTATACCCTGAAGGAGGAACCGGTGGAGGGTTACGATCCCCCCATCATCCTGCGGGAAAGCCAGCAGGAGGACGGGAAATCCCATATCTACACCAGCTTCGATGTTGTGAATTACCCCGTGGCGAGCGCGGCGGATGCTTCCGTTATCAAGCTCTGGGAGGATAACGGCAACGAAAAGGGTATCAGGCCTCAGGAGGTTCTTACCCGCCTGTGGCACGGGAGGGACGAGGTGGCGGAAATCCGCCTGACCGGCGAGGACCCAAGCTACGGAGGGGTGGAGAACATCCCCATGACGGACGAGCGGGGCGAGCGCGTCAACTACACCCTGACGGAGGAAGAGCTGGAATGCTACGACAGCAACATCCAGTCCACGGTGGTGGATATGCTCGGTCGGCGGATCTACCTCTTCGTCGTCCGGAACACGCTGCGGGAGGACGCCTGCGTCCTGACCTATGACCCCAACGGCGGAACGCTGGAGGGCAGCACCGAACCCCTGAAGGAGGGGCATCGGAGAGGCAAGACGGTCAGCATTCACCGCGCGCCCGTCCGGGAGGGCTACGTCTTCTTGTATTGGAAGGGATCGGAATACTATCCCGGGGACGACTATACCGTGACGGGGGATCACACCTTCGTCGCCCAGTGGGTCCGGGAGGACGCGCTGGATCACAAGTTTACCTTTACCAAGCGGTGGTCCGGGACGCCGGGGGAGAGCATCGACTGGACATTCTATGACGCCGAGGGCCATGTCGTCCGCAAGCGGTTCAATAAGAAGGTCGTCAGCGAGGCCGAGTGGCAGTATGCTGCCTGGTTCGAATCTCCCAGGGAGTACTATCTGATCGAAAAGTCGGTTCCCGGCTACGAGACGATCTATCGGAACGTGGGGAAATACGCGGATATAACCGACCGCTGCTATAACGGCGGCACGATCATCAACTACCGCGCCCCGAACACAGGGGACGAAAGCCAGCCGCTCCTGTGGATAGCCCTCGGCGCGGCGGGGCTGCTGCTCCTGATCCTGCTGCTGGTCAAGCGCCGCAGAAAGCGCTGACAGGGGAAGACAGGGGGACGGTTCTTCTGCCAGGAAGACAGGGGGACGGTTCTACTGTCTTGTCGATGACCGCTGCTGAGACAATTGCCAGACACGGGGACGGTTCTACTGTCTTGTCCCCCTGTCTTCAAAAAGAAGCAAACAGAAGTGATATAGAAGTGCAGACACGGGGACGGTTCTACTGTCTTTTGCCCGCTTCTTGTCCAAAAAATGGTTTCAATTTCTTTACAAAATACCAAATATTGTGATAAAGTAAAGCCAAAGTACCCGATTGGCACCCTCGGTGCCGGGGAGGGCTTTGCAGACAGGGGCGCAGATCAGACAGTAGAACCGTCCCCCTGTCTTGTCGCCGACAGGGATAACTTTTCCCGGACAGGGAATCAGAAATAGCAGGAGAAGAAGCGAAGAGCGGGCGGGAAAGGTTCTGGCCGCAAAGAAAAACCAGACAGTAGAACCGTCCCCGTGTCTTTTACGGTTTCTTTGTCCGGGGAAGGAGAAACTGCTGATGAGGGTAGAAAAAAGAGGATTTGCGCTGGCACTTCTGGCAGCGCTGACGTTTTTCATTTGCCTTCTCGGCGTGTTTGGCGCGGCCCGGGCGGCGGATTCCTATCAGCTGAAGGACGATACGAGCAAATGGGCCGGAACCCTGACGAACGTTGTCTCGAACCCGGAATTTGTACCGAAGTTCAGTCTGGGCGATTCGGTGGAAATCGGGGGCATTCCGCTTCCGACGCTCATATTCGACGTCACCATCAAGATCGGTATCGAGTGCGATTTTGATCTGGACATCAGGCAGGGAACGCTGGAGAACGTTGACGAGAATACCCTGATTACCGAGTCTACCCACGGGCTGAGCAACGAGAAAATCAGCGATAATCTTTTTGACTATCTGCCCAATTTTTTAACCATGGGCCTCAAAGTGGAAAGCTTCCTTCGAATCGCGGCCACGGATCCCATCAAACTGAAGGGGCACATGAAAAACATCGGCGGTTTTAAGCTGTCTACGGATAGCGGCCTGGAAACCATTGATGACCATATTGTAGATTTTACCTCCATCCGCCCGGGGGTGACGGGCAAAAAGGTCGTCTTCTATGTGGGGTCGCAATTTAAAGAGACGCTGACCCTGGGGCATATCGACATTCTCGGGCTCATCGGCGTGGGCCCGCTGCTCAAGGGCGAGGCTACCTTTATCAGCGGCGCCGTTGGCCGCGCGACGCTGGAAAAGGATGAGGTGGATCTGCAGCACATTCCCGACAATGTGGAACGCATCCATACCTGTACGGAAATCGGAAAGGAAGGGTGTATTTACGGATCGTGGCGGGAGGTCACTCATTTTCCCCTCGATCTGAGCGTAAACCTGACAATCACGCTCATTGCCGAGTTCACCATTTACGAAAAACACTGGACGCATGACACGGGCATAGCAAGGTCCGACTTCAAAGAGTTCAGACAGAGCCTGACCTGGGGCGAGCCCATAAATGCATCCCACGATGATCATCTCGTATGGAAGGTGCCGGCGGCGCTGTGGTATGACGTCGAGCGCAACCGGCCCGTCACAAACTGGGGATTCCCCGTTCATCCGACGGAAGAGGTCCGGGTGGATCCCAACGTAAGGCATCTGACCAGCGTGGTGCCGGACCCGAACACCGCACGGCTGAATCTGTATCTGCCGATGAAGGCGGGAAGATACACCCTGACCACAACGGACGGGGAGCATACGGCCACCGCCGAGCAGTATACCAATATGTCCTACGGCGCGAACATGCAGGTGGATCTGGTCCTCGGCACCAATGAGCTGCGCCGATACAGCGTCAAAAAGGAATGGGATATCGACATAGAGGACAAGGACCGGCCCGCGTCCATCCAGGTGGCCCTCCAGCGGAGCTCCAAAACCAGTCTGGGAAACCTTGACTTCAGCGTATACCTCCAGGAACCCGGCAAAGCCTGGCAGACCGTGCAGTGGGTGGAGCTGAATCCGCGGAACAACTGGGAGGCGACCTTCTCCGCCGTGCCGGTTTACGAGATCGGCCCGGATGGGGAGAAGGTGGAGCTGCGGTACCGGGTTCGGGAGCTGCGGCCGGCAAACGAGGAAGCGGGCGAAAACCCGGATTACATCGAGCATGCCTACAAACGGGTCGTTCCGGACCGGTGGGATCTGGACAACACCTATATCTGGGAAAAGCTGAAGGGCAAGATTACGAACTGGCAGACCTACTGGCAGATCGAGCCGACGAAGGAAGGGCTGGAAGCCTTCCTGATGGTATACGCGGGGGAATCCCTTTTCCCCCAGCCGTCGGTGACCTACCGTGTGCCGGAGTATACGAACCTGGCGGGCCAGGTGGTCAAGGAGCACGATACCTACTATTGGGTGGAGTATGAGGAAGAAGAAGGGGACGAGGATCAGAACCCCCGCGAGGTCAAGATGACCATCACCAATACCGCCGCCCTGTCCGTCAATATCTATAAGCGGTGGATCAATCTGGGGAAAAAGGAAGACCTGCCGGATTATGTCTTTATCGCCCTGCTCAGCCGCCCCCAGAAGGAGTATCTGCAGCTCCTTCCCGCCACTGTTCAGCGGTTTGCCAGCATGTGGCTGCCGGTGTTCAGGCCCCTGTCCGGCGACAGCGTCAACATTCTCAGTCTGGTAGGACTGGATTCCCTGGCCGGTCTGGATATTCTGGGCCTGCTGCAGCTGCCCATCGCGGTGGCCAAGGTCCATAAACCCTCGGAGGATTCCGTCAACCCCCTGATCCAATGGCGGGCGCATTTCCTGATCAAAAAATACGGCTTCCTGGGTTTCCCGGGGATCCCGATAGAGCTGGAGGGCGCGGAGCTGACCAGCGTCGTCCTTCAGAATCTGATCAAGTTCCTGACCGGCCTCGATATTCCGGTTTCCATCGGGCTCCAGGGCTTCGTAACCGTGACCGGAAAGGCGTATCAGATCCCGGTTCTGGATAAGGAATGGGAGCGGACGTCGAATATCATCAACGTTAAGCTTTCGCCCGACGACAACCCGAACCCCGATGATCCGTCGAACGTCGTCATCGGCGGCGTGAAGTACTGGAAGGACGACATGCCGGAGGGTCAGGAGGATCAGGCGGACGACCCGGACGCCGAGCGGCCCGCCGGCCGCCCGAACAGCGTTGTTCTGCATATTGCGGACGGAGAAACCCATGTCGCCGATCTGATTCTGGTAAGAAAGGTTGAAGATGGAACCCCCGTGCTGTATACCTACAGGGGCAGGCAGGACGAGGATCACCAGATCGGAAAGACCGTTCTGTCTAAAAACGATTACACGTGGCCCTGGGCGCTGAAGCAGTCGGATCTGCCCTCATACGAAACGATCAAACTCGATCCGGACAAAACCTATACCATTACCGAGGATAAGGTGGATGGTTATGTTGCGACTGTCAACGGACATGATATCATCAACTCCTGCGTCAAGGACCGCACGCAACATGCGGTAGTCTGGAAGTACTATACCGGGGAGGCCCAATGGAAGCTTTCGTGGGATATAACCGCGAAGATGACACTGCCTGACCAGAGCAAGACCGTTGTCCCCATTACCCTCCATTATGACGGGACCAGGGCGGGGCTGCCTTACTACAGGCTCGACGTTACTGACCTGATCCCGGCTGGCACGGATATAACAAAGCTCAAATTCAAGGAAGACGCGCAGTATTCCCAAGGATATGTGACCACCTATTCCGGACCGGAATGGGATGGGTACGGCTATAACTATACCATCACCAACACCCTGCCGAAAAAGCAATTTCTGGTGATCAAAAAAGAATGGAAGGGAGCCGACGGAAGCGCGCTGCCGGATGCCGAAATACCGGATTCCGTGGATGTAAAGCTCCTGCGAAATGGGAAGATATGGGAGACCCATACGCTGACCAAAGAGGCAGGGTGGTCCCTGGAAATTTCGGACACCTACCTGATTACAAAGGGCGTATCGCCGGATGAAATCACCCTGGAGGAGGTGGTGCCCGAGGGCTTCGTTGCCAAGGTTACCGCGAAAAAAGAAACCACCACTTCGGAGATACGCACCATCTTTACCCTGACCAACGTGAAGATCCGGGAAGAGGACAAGGTTTTCTTATGGGGAATCAAGACCTGGAACGACAATGAAAACAGAGGACAAACCCGCCCCCACAGCATTACGGTCCATATCCGGAACAATAAAAACGAGACCGTAAAGGATGTGGTGGTTGGAGCGGACGAATACGGCGAGTGGATATGGAGAGTGCCGGGACTCCCCGGGAAGGATGCCGACGGCCAGCCCATAAGCTATTACGTGACAGAGGATCCGGTGCCGGTAAACGGTACCGGCGTCGGAGACGTGGAACAGGCTTATTATGTGACCTCCTATAAACAACCGGAATTTAACGAAAGAACGAAGGTTTGGACCTGCGATATTCATAACACTCTGCCGGCCAATTCCACGCTTATCAAAGTCAATAAAGTCTGGGTCGATAATAACGATGAGCATAACCGGCGGCCGGAGAGCGTAAGGGTCTGGATTTATGAGCGCTCCAGCGCGGCCGGCTCCGTGACCCTGCTCAAGGAGGTGGAGCTGACCGCCAGGGACGAATGGCAGTACACCATTCGGACAGACAAAAAAGAGGGCGCAACGTATTACGTCGAGGAGCAAAACGTTCCCGGCTACTTCCAGACCCTCCCGGAAGAAACCGCTCCTGACAATAAAAACACCGTTTCCCTTACTCTGACCAACACCATCCGGGATCGAATCACCGTTGAAAAGGTCTGGGTGGGGGACGGGAAGTATCTCTATAAACGTCCCGCGACCGTTACAGTTGAGCTGAAGAAACCGAGCGGAGAGAAAATCATCACAACCCTTTCAGATGCGAACGAGTGGAAGCACGAGTGGGCATATCCTCTGTGGGATGAAGAAGGCAACCCGATTGAGTATACGCTGACGGAGGTGCGCGACGATTATTATACGGAATTGAATGAATATACGACCATCGTTACCGGCAACGCCCAGGACGGGTTTATCGTCACGAACACCCTGAAGCCAAGCATCAAAATTACCAAGGTCTGGAATTCCGGCGGCCGACCGGATGAACCGTTTATCCGGCCGGAATGGGTAAAGGTCCGCCTGACCTGCGCAGAGCTGGGAATCGATCAGGAACTGACCATCACACCGCAGGTTGACTGGGAACTGACCCTTGACCCGGACAAATATCCGGTCTTTGATGAGAACGGCCGGGAGATTCCCTATACCCTGACGGAAATTGTGGAAGAGGGCTCCCAATACAACACCATCGTTACAGGCTCGGCGGTGGAAGGGTTTACGGTCATCAATACCCCCAAGGATCGGATTTCCATTACCAAGCGCTGGGTCGACGGAAATTATGAGGGTCGGCCGGAAAGCGTAACGGTTTACATAAAGAAGAAGGGAACAAGCGCCGAAAGCTCCGTCACGCTGACGAGGTGGGGCAGATGGACGACCTGGCTGGATCCGGTTCAATTTCCTGTAAAAGAGGCCGGCAGCGACACCCTGATCGAATATGAGCTGAGGGAAGCGCCGCTCAACGGCTACTCCTATTCTGTCTCCGGAAACGCTGAAAAAGGCTATGTCATCACGAATATCCGGGCGACGATGCAGCTTTCTGTCCGGAAAAACTGGGTGCATGGCGCGAATCCGGTGTCTCAGCGGCCGAAGTCCCTGAATGTCCGGCTGAGAAAATTCAACACGAACAGCTATAATCCCACCAAGGAGATTCTCCAAACGGTTACCCTGAACGCGGGAAACAACTGGAGTTATATGTTTGAAAACCTGCCGGCCCTCAATGACGGCTGGAAGTACACGGCGGATGAGGAATCGCAGCCGGACAACTACTGGATGGATCCGATCGAGTATTCAGGAAACGGACAAACGGAGTTTACAACCGTTACCATTACCAACAGATATTTAACCCAGAGGCTGGAGGTTCGGGTCAAAAAGGTCTGGGACGACACGGCCGGAACACATAATCCGGTGAATATAACGCTCCGAGCGGAACAGGATTCAAGCAAAACCTGGACGGCCACGCTGAGCGCGAACAACGGCTGGACCCATACCTTTACGGATCTGCCCATCTATTATGATCAGTCGGAAACCATCCCGATTACCTATAAGGTCATGGAACCCAACGTGCCGGCCGGATATACCTTCTTCGTGACCGGGGATCAGGAGCAAGGGTTTACGATTACCAACACGCCCAGGAAACCAATCACGGTCAAAAAGGTCTGGAATGACAATAACAGCTCATTGCGGCCAGATAAAGTTACGGTTCACCTGAAAAAAGGGGAAGTAACAGTCGCGAATCTGGAGGTCTCCGGTGCGTCCGGCTCCAATGAATGGACCGGCACGTTTGCCGAAGATATTCCCGTATACAACGATTACGGAGAGCTGATTGAGTATACCCTGACGGAAGACGCGGTCAGCGGATACTATACCGCCGTCACCGGGAATGCCAAGGATGGGTTTACCATCACCAATACTTTGAAGAAACCTATCACGATCAAAAAAATCTGGAATGATGAGGGTTCTTCGACTCGCCCAAATCAAATAACGGTTCATCTGAAACGGGGAACAACCGATAATACAATCGTTTTACACAACCCGTCCAACACATCTATTACACCCGATTCATCCATCTCGACCGCCACATCCACCTCCAATGAATGGACCTTTACGCTTGACATGGACAAATACCCGGTCTATGACGAAAAGGGCGAGCCAATTGACTATACCCTGACGGAAGAGATTATCACTGGTTATAATACCACCGTCGACGGCAATGCCAGGGACGGATTTGTCCTCGTCAACACTTTGGTAGCAAGACTCTCTATTACCAAGCGCTGGGTGGATGGGAATTATTCGGAACGCCCGACCTCTGTAAATGTCTATTTAGTTAGAGAAGGCGAAAGCGTAAGCACTCAGCAGCCGATCGAACTGACGGCGAATAATAACTGGACAACGACACTCGATCCAACTACTTATCCTGTAGAAGCCACCTATACGCTGACCGAGGAGCCTCTTAACGGGTATACCTACGATTATGTCCGCAATTCCGATAATATCTTCATCATCACAAACACCCGCGCGACGATGAACGTATATGTCCGGAAAGTCTGGGAACACGGTACCAATCCAGAGGGGCAGCGCCCCAGCGGGGTCGAGGTTCGGCTCAAGAAGGGCAACGATGTGATCAAGACGGTTACCCTGAACGCGGACAACAACTGGCAGCATACCTTTGATAATCTGGATTTCCTTAACGACGGCTCGGCCTACTCGGTGGAGGAAGTGGGCATTCCCGATGGCTACACCAGAACGATTACGCAGGACGGAAACGGAAAAACAGAGCCTACCAGCTTTACCATTATCAACACCTACGTAAACCAGACGAAAGATCTTACCGTAAACAAAGACTGGGGTAACGTTCCCGATTCCAGAAAGCCGCAATCAGTAAAGGTGCGAATCGTTGCGACGGAAGATGCAAGAATCTTCGATGAAGCAGCGCTGACAGCGCCCAACTGGACGCATATGTTTGAAAACCTGCCCGTGTATTATGATCAGGCGCAGCAGCACCCGATCACATACACCGTATTAGAACTCGACCTGCCGGAAGAATTTGATAATCCCACCGTAACTGAGGTTAAGGATACGGCTGGAGTGATTACCGGGTTTACGATCACAAACAAGCTGAAAAAGGAGATTCATGTCAGAAAGGTCTGGGACGACAATAATAACGAAAGCGGCGATCGGCCGGCGTCTGTAACGGTTCATTTGACAAAACCTGGCGATACAACTGCAGAGGCGGTGCTAAACAGTTCGAACAGCTGGAGCCATACATTCACCAACGTTGAGCTATATAATGGGGATGGCACCGAGATACAATATGCGCTGACAGAGGATCCCGTTCCATCCAGGTATACAGGCAAAGTTGAAGGCTCCGCAGTAGAGGGATTCGTCGTCACCAACACGTTGAAACCGAAGGTAAGGATTACCAAGGTTTGGAACAATGAAACCCATAGCGCTCCAGATGGTATAAACTCAGTGACGATTTATGTGACGAAAATGGGCGCAACCCCTGATAGCTTTGAATTAAAGAAAGAGAAAGGATGGACGATCACCCTTGACCCGCAAACCTATCCGGTTCAGAACAACGATGGCACTCTGGCCACCTATACGATCACGGAGAATCCTGTTCCAACCGAATACAGATACGAGGTGACCGGAAACGCCCGGGAGGGCTATAACGTCATCAATACCCCGCGAACGAACATCTCCATCACCAAAGTCTGGGATGACAACAATTACCAGGGACGGCCGGAATCGGTAAAGGTTTATGTGCAAAATCCGGCGGACAGTACAAGCGCAAAAACAGAAATCATACTGAAAAAATCGGAAAACTGGACGACAACTTTGGACGAGGCTGCATATCCCGGGATAGAAAATACCTGGCTGACGGAAGAGCCGCTCGAGGGATACAACTGCGATCCAAGCACAGACATCACAGGCACTGCAGAGACGGGCTTCACCATAAAAAACACCCGAAAAACTATAACTGTTACAGTCACGAAAACCTGGGAGCACGGAACCAAGCCCGTGTCCCAGCGGCCCACCTCCGTTACCGTCCGGCTGAAAAAGGGAGATGAAGTGATCGATAAGGTCACGCTAAGCGCCGCAAATGGATGGACGCATACCTTCCGCGATCTGCCAATCCTTAACAACGGAACGGAATACACGGTCGATGAGGAGAATGCCCCCGCAGGGTATAAGGCAACGGTGACGAAGACGGACGGAGACGGAAAGACCCAGAATACAAGCTTCACCATCGCCAATACTCAGAACCTGGACGTAAAGGTCGTCAAGGTCTGGGATGATGGAAACGCCTCCTATCGGCCGACAAGCGTCCGGGTGCGGATCAGGGCGAAAAACCATGCCGATAGCGATAATCTCCATTGGGAGACTACGCTGGATAAAGACAATAATTGGTCTCACACATTTACCGACCTGCCGATGTATGATCCTGCCGTCACGACGCAGCAGATTCCGCTCATCTATGAGGTGGTGGAACTCGGCGCGACGTATCCCAACCCGTCGGGGTCTGGCCAGCCGGATCTCTACGACGTCATCATAACCGGTAACCAGACCGATGGATTCGTCATTACCAACAGAGCCAAGAAGATTAATGTAAGAGTCAATAAGATCTGGGATGACGAAAATAATAAATGGAACAACAGGCCGGAGACAGTGACAATTACCCTGAAGGCCAATGGCGGTAACTATGCCACCGCCTATCTCGCGCCGGGTCCATCTTCCAGGCAGGACGGCAGCCAGCTCTGGACCTACCTGTTTGAAAATGTGCCCAAATACGAGGAGACCGCAAACAACGGATATGAGCTAATCGACTATGAACTGCTCGAAAATTATATCACGGGCTATAAATCGGAAATAACTCCCGGTGGATTTGATGAAGAAACACAGACCCAGACATTTACTGTGACCAACACTGCCTCCAGGGAAACGATCAACCTGAACATTGAGAAGGCATGGGCCGGAGACGAGGCTTGGAAGGATGAATACCGGCCGGATGAGGTGAAGATCACCATTGCCGGGGGCGGGAAGGAATACCCGGTCACTCTCAGGGAAGCAGGCGGCTGGAAAGCGACGATTACCGGCCTTCCCCGCTACGTCAACGGGAAGGAAGCGAACTACTTCCTGAATGAATGGGCCGTAAACGGGTATCAGGTCTCCACGGAGATGACGGGGCCCACGACCGTGGAGGGGGTCACCACCTTTAACTATAAGCTGACCAACACCCTGGTCACCACGGACATCCCCGTCACAAAATACTGGCTGGACGAGGAACCCACCCATCCCTCCGTGACCTTCGTGCTTTATTCCAACAGGGAGGCCGCGGACGAGGACGTCGAGGTGGCCCGGCTGACGATGACGGAGGTGGACGCGAAAACCTCCGAGCCCGGTTCCCCGTGGAGGGGGTGGTTCAGGAACCTGCCGGTCTATGCCCCGGACGACGGGCGGCCCATCCTGTATACCCTGCAGGAGGAGCCGGTCGAGGGCTATGTCGCTCCTATCATCCTGCGGGAAAGCGAGCAGGATCCCGATCACCCCGAGTTTATCCACACCAGCTTCGAGGCCTATAATTCACCTGAGCCCAAATCCGCCGCGGCGACCGTCGTAAAGCTCTGGGAGGATAACGGCAACGCCAAAGGCATCCGGCCGCGGGAGGTGATCACCCACCTGTGGAACGGGGACGAGGAGGCGGCGGAAATCCTTCTGACCGGTGAGCACGGAAGCTATGGGACGGTGGATGATCTGCCCATGACCGACGAGCAGGGCCGGAAGATCAACTATACCCTGACCGAGGAAGCCCTGGAATGCTATGACAGCGATATCCAGTCCACCGAGCTGGAGATTTACGGCCGGCGGATCTATCTCTTCGGCGTAACGAACACCCTGCGGGAGGATGCCTGCGTGCTGACCTATGACCCCAACGGCGGCATCCTGGAGGGCAGCACCGAGCCTCTGAAGGAAGGCCACCGGAGAGGCGAGACGGTCAGCATCCATCGGGCGCCAACCCGGGAAGGCTATGTCTTCCTGTACTGGAAGGGCTCGGAATACTATCCCGGGGACGACTATACCGTCACGGGGGATCACACCTTCGTCGCCCAGTGGGTCCGGGAGGACGCGCTGGATCACAAATTCAGCTTTACAAAGCGGTGGTCCGGGACGCCGGGGGAGAGCATCGACTGGACGTTCTATGACGCGGAGGATCAGGTCGTCCGCAAGCGGTTCAACAAGAAGGTCGTCAGCGAGGCCGAGTGGCAGTATACCGCCTGGTTCGAATCCCCCAGGGAATATTATCTGATCGAAAAGTCGGTGCCCGGCTACGAGACGATCTATCGAAACGTGGGGAAATACGCGGATATCACGGACCGGTGCTACAACGGCGGCACGATCATCAACTACCGCGCGCCCAACACCGGGGACGAAAGCCGCCCGATCCTGTGGATCGCGCTGGGCGCGGCGGGGCTGCTGCTCTTGATCCTGCTTGTGATAAACCACCGGAGAAAACGCTGAAGCAGACAGGGGGACGGTTCTTCCAAACGCGCCTTTGCGCACGCGGGGCTCTCTTGCGGCGGGGAGCGGTTTGTGATATGATTCGGGTTAACGCCGGCGCCCGCCGGAGACATTGTACAGGAGGCATCCATATGGACATCATTACCACCCGGGAACTGAAGGAGCGGCTGGCCGAGCTGCAGGGGCAAAACGTGACTCTGCAGGGCTGGATCCGCAACCACCGGAAGCAGAAGAACATGGGCTTCATCGATTTTTACGACGGCATGTGCTTCAAGAATCCCCAGGTGGTCTATGACAATACCCTGCCGGATTTTGACCGGGTGCAGGCGCTGCATATCGGAAGCGCCGTGCGGGTCACGGGGAAGGTGGTTCCGAGCTATAAGGATCCCGAAACCCCGGAGATTCAGGCGTCTGAAATCCTGCTGGAGGGCGATTGCCCGGAGGATTACCCGCTGCAGCCCAAGAAGCACAGCCTGGAGTTCCTGCGGGAAATCGCGTATCTCCGGCCCCGGACGCGCCTGTTCCAGGCGGTGTTCCGCGTCCGCAGCGTGGCGGCCATGGCCATCCACACCTATTTCCAGGATCGGGGATATCTTTATGTGCATACGCCCCTGATTACCGGGAACGACGCGGAGGGCGCCGGAAATACCTTTACCGTGACCACCCTGCCGCCCGAGGAGCGGGGCGATCCGAACAAGGACTTCTTCGGTAAGCCCACCAGCCTCGCCGTGACGGGGCAGCTGGAGGGCGAAACCTTCGCCATGGCCTTCAGCAAAATCTACACCTTCGGCCCCACCTTCCGGGCGGAAAACAGCAACACCAAGACCCACGCGGCCGAATTCTGGATGATCGAGCCGGAAATCGCCTTCTGCGACCTGAATCAGCTGATGGACGTCGAGGAGGATTTCCTGAAGAGCCTGGTGCGGACGGTGCTGGAAAAATGCCCGGACGAGCTGGCCTTCCTGGATAAGTTTACCGGCGGCGGCCTGATCGATAAGCTGACCGCCTTGGCCGGCAGCACATGCGCCCGCGTGACCCATGACGAGGCCATCACGATCCTGCGCAAGGCCATGGAAAACGGGACGAAATTCCAGTTCGAGCCCAAATACGGCGAGGACACCGCCAAGGAGCACGAAAAGTATCTGACCGAGGAATATTTCCACAGCCCGGTTTTCGTCTATAACTGGCCGAAGGACATCAAGGCCTTCTACATGTATCAGAACGACGACGGAAAGACCGTCGCGGCGGTTGATCTGCTGGTGCCCGGGGCCGGGGAGCTCATGGGCGGCAGCCAGAGGGAGGACCGCTACGACCGCCTGGCGGCTCGGATGGACGAGCTGCATATCAGCCGCGAGGAGATGTACTGGTACGTCAACCTCCGGCGTTTCGGCGGCTGCACCCACGCGGGCTTCGGCATGGGCTTCGAGCGCCTGCTGATCTACCTGACGGGCGTGGACAACATCCGCGACGTAATTCCGTACTTCCGAACCCCCATGAACTGCGACTTCTGAGCCCCCCAGACAGGGGCAGACCAGACAGGGGGACGGTTCTACTGTCTTGGCCGACGCCTGGCCAGACAGGGGGACGGTTCTACTGTCTTGGCCGATGCCTGCGGATGGGGGCCCTTGCAGACAGGGGGACGGTTCTTCTGCCAGGGTATTGTTCAGACAGGGGGTCGGTTCTACTGTCTTGACCGACGCCTGCGGATGAGGGCCCTTTTCACAACCAGGGTATCAGGAAAAGCGGGAGAAGGAACGGAGAGTCGGCAGGAAACGGTAACGGTTCTGATGAGCCAAAGGAACCAGACAGAAGAACCGTCCCCGTGTCTTCCAGAACCGTCCCCGTGTCTTCCAGAACCGTCCCCGTGTCTTCCCCGTGTCTTCCCAGATCCCCCTGGCTTTTGTTTGTTGTTCAATGAAAGGATGATACGGACAATGAGAATGAAGAAGATCAAAATGTGGAAGAGCGGCCCGAAGGCGAAATACGAGTCCAGACTGTTTGACACGGGTTATGTGCATCGGATCGATCTCCGCTTCGCTGAGGCGGACTGGGCGGATCTGCTGAAAAATCCCGTCAATAAGACGGTTTACAGCGTGGACATGACCATCGACGGGAAGAAGATGAAGAAGGTCGCCCTTTCGACGAAGGGAAGATCCAGCCTGGTCTTCCCGGCCATCAAGCCCGGCAACCAGCGCTACAGCTTCAAAATCAAGTTTGGCAAAAATAAAAAGAAGCAAAAATATTACGGCCTGGACGGGCTGGATCTGAACTGCTGCTCCTTCGACAAGACGATGATGAAGGACTTCTTCAGCTACCGCCTGTTCCGCCTGGCGGACGTGCCCGCGCCGCTGGCCAGCTACGCGTGGGTGACGGTCAACGGGAAGGATCACGGCCTGTATCTGGTAATAGAAAGGACGGCGGACAGCTTCCTGAAGCGGAATTACGGCAAGGGTGTGCTCTACAAGCCGGCGATCGGCGACACGGAGAAGACCCTGGAAGAGGCGAGATATCTGACGGAGAACGGCATTCCCGACGGCTATGATGAAGCTGAACCGCCGAAGGGGGCGGATTTTACCTATATCGACGACAATCCCCTGAGCTATCCGAACATCTTTCAGCATCGGAAAACGGCTGGCGGCAGGAAGGACGACAGGGCCGTGATCGCCTCCATGAAAAGGCTGGCGGAGGGGAGAAAGCTGAAGAAGGGCGTGGATATCCACGAGGTGATCCGGTTTTTCGCGGCGCATAACTTCCTTCTGAGCTTCGACAGCTATACCGGAGGCGCGTTTCATAACCTTCTGATCTGCGAAAAGAAAGGGATCATGAGCGTCATCCCCTGGGATTATAATCTCATTTTCTGCACCTATATCAACGGCCTGGGGAGAGAGGTGCTGGAGGATCCGACGAAGCTTCTGAATCAGGGCATTGACAGGCCCCTGGTCGGCGTCGAGGAAAAGGATCTGCCGCTGTGGCGGTGGATCATGCGGAAGGAAAAGTACCGCAAGGAATACCACGAGGTGCTTTCGAATCTGCTGGAGGCGTATTTTGAGTCCGGCATTTTCGAATGCGAGCTCTATGCCACGCAGGCGATGCTGGCGCCCTACGAGGAGAAGGATCCGTACGCGTTTTATACTGCCAGGGAGTTCCGGAAGGGCGGGGAGTCGCTCCGGATGTTCTTCCTGCGCCGGGCCGAGATCGTCCGCAAGCAGCTGAAGGGAGAGCTGGCCACGGTCAGCATGAACCAAAATGAAGGCGACAGGGTCGCGGCCTCCGACCTGAACGTGGAGGATCTGGGCATCTACGACTACCTGCCAAAGGAAAAGAAAGAACAGAATCCGGCATCCGCCAACGCCGCCGAACCCGCCGGGGGACAGGGAAACGGAACTCCGGCCGTGAAAACCAGAGGAAGCGCCAGGGAGAAGGCCCTCGCCGTCCCTGAGGAAGCGACAAAGAGCAGGCGCGCGACGGCCCCGAAGAAAAAACAGGAAGCAGGCGAAGCGCCCGCCGCAGCGGAGAAAGCGACAAAGAGCAGGCGCGCGACGGCCCCGAAGAAGGAACAAGGAGCAACCGCCAGCACCTGAGAAAGCAACAAAGAATACCCCCGCCATTTGACCGGCGGGGGTTTTTGACAGACAGTAGAACCGTCCCCCTGTCTTCCAAATTCCATCAGTACACCTCCTGCAAGGAAGTCATCTGACGCATTTCCATCAAGGGTATCTGCAGCAGCTCAGCGCCTTTGGAAAGGGATATTTTCTCCTCTCCGATAGCGCGCAGAACCAGCTGCTTGAACAGGCTGGTCTGCTCGGCCGTAATCCGGCTGGGTTCGTTTTTTCGGCCACCGCTCTGATTGACCCGGATATTAAACGCCCGATAGGATGGATCACTAAGAATCCCGAGTACCTGCGCGCGTTTTGCCAGCATCTGCAAGGAAATGCCGTATTCTTTGGCAACCATAGCCATATCGGAAGTAACGGAGGTTCGTTTTAAACCCAGTTCACGAAAGGCGTCATCCTTCGGGAAAAGAAAGGATCCGCTGACTGCGGTCATGTGCTTTTCCCAGGCGAAATCATCGCTTTCCGGTATTGTGAAGAAGACATGCGCCATCTCATGAACAAGTGTGGAACGCTGCCGTTCAGCAGTCATGCTGCTGTTGATGGCAATATAAGGCCGGTTGTCCACAAGCCCGTTCATTCCGGAAAACTGATCTTTTTCAAACAAAAACGAGAAAACGAGAATCCCTTTGTTTTCCAGAGTGCCGATAAGATTTGGAATGGGACCTTCTTGCGGAAAACCAAGCGTCTTGCGGAGTGTGCAAGCGTCTTCCTCGGCGTTCATGGTGGGGATAATCGAATGGCACAAAGGAGCATCACGCAGCGCTCCCTTTCCTAAAATTTCGGTCACTGAAAGAAAACGATTGAAATGATCTTCAACGATGGCGCAGATCAGGTCCTGATCCTTCTTGCTCAATTTGCTGTTTTTTCGGTACTCGCCATGCTGAAATTGATGCGTGTCCGGGGATGAAGCCAATAACGTGGCCAGATTGGTTCCCAGAGCATTCGCCAACTTCCGCGCCGTGGCCAGATCCGGGGTGCGCTGATTCTGCTCATAGTACGTGATGGCCATCGGAGAGATTCCGATCGCCGCTGCCAGATCCTTCTTTGATAACCCTTTTTTTAATCGATAATAGGTAATGTTTTGACCAAGCATGATGGACACCCCCCTGTTTATATTTTACATGATTTTATAAAAAAGTAAACAGAAATGATAAGAAAGTTTGCCAGAGAATACATGGCAGACACGGGGACGGTTCGGCAGACACGGGCCATTCCAGACACGGGGACGGTTCTACTGTCTTCCAACTATTCGCGTTTTTTGGTACGAAAGAGGAGATAAACGTTGAAAATCAACGGTTTTTATCTCAACTATTCGTTAAACCATGTTACACTCATGTCATACCCATGTTGCACCCATGTTGCAGCCATGTCGCACCCATGTCAGTAAATTGTCAGCAAATTGTCTTTCAATGTCACTTGCATTTCAGTGCGAAACGTGTATAATGGGTATCGTGGAAGGCCAGAAGGAACGGGGGCCGGAAAAACGAAACCGCATAGAGAAGGAAGAGCTGGAAAGCAGCGCTTCCTTTTTTTATGCCCTTCGGTTCCCTCCGCCTTCCGCGGAAAGGAGGAAAAGAAGATGAACAAGAACCCAGAAACCCCTGAAAAGCGAGGGGGCGAGCGAAAACCGGCCGCCGCGAAGGCCGAACCCGTTCAGGGCGAGGGAAAACCAGCCGCCGCAAAGGCCGAAGCCGTTCAGAGCGAGCGAAAGCCGGCCGCCGCGAAGGGCGAACCCGTTCAGAGCGAGCGCAAACCAGCCGCCGCGAAGGCCGAACCCGTTCAGGGCGAGCAAAAACCAGCCGCCGCAAAGGCCGGAACCCTTCGGGGGAGCCGCCGGGAGATTACCCGGGAGGAATTCGAAAGCCTGGCGGCCCTGCAGTGCGAGCCGGAGGAGCTGATGGGCTACGTCGGCATCCCGGCGGAGAAGCTGGAAAAATGGTGCAAGCGAACGTATCGGATGCCCCTGCGGGAGGCGCTGACCATGCTCCGGCAGGACGGGCTCATCGCCATCCGCCGGGCGAGCTTCGAGCTGCTGATGAAAAGCGCCCCCCTGATCCAGCAGCAGTACAACCGTTTCCTGTCGGCGCCGGCGGAGGAGAAGGAAAAGGACGCCCGGGAGCTGGCCCGGCGGATCTTCTCCCTGGCGGCGCCGGCGGAGGAGGAAATGAAGGAGTTGTATGAGGAATGAGCTTCCGCTTCCAGCCCTTCAGCCGCAAGCAGCGCCGGGCCCTGTACTGGTGGCGGCCGGGATCGGGGCACGAGGGATGCCGCATGATCCTGACGGACGGGGCGATCCGCTCCGGCAAGAGGGTGGTCATGATCCTGTCCTTCCTGACCTGGAGCCAGAGCACCTTCTCCGATCAGGATTTCATCATGGCGGGGGTGACCACCGGGGCGCTGAACCGGAACGTGCTGTCCCCGATGTTCGGAATGCTGGAAACCCTGGGAATCCCCTGGGAATACCGGCGGAGCCAGTCCCAGGTGCTGATCGGGACGAACCGGTATCATCTCTTCGGAGCGGACAAGGATAACGCCCAGGACAAGCTCCAGGGCATGACGGCGGCGGGAGCCTTCGCCGACGAGGCGGCGCTGTTTCCCCGCAGCTTCGTGGACCAGATGATCGGGCGCTGCTCCGTCGCCGGCAGCCGGATCTTTCTGAACTGCAACCCCAACGGCGCCTTTCACTATCTGAAGACGGACTTCATCGACCGGGCGGAGCAAATCGGCCTGTACCGGCTGCATTTCACGATGGAAGACAACCTGACCCTTTCCCCGGAAATCCGGGAAAGCTACGCCCGATCTTTTCAGGGCGTTTTTTATCGCCAGTATATCCTGGGCGAATGGGTCAGCGCGGAGGGGGCGGTCTATCCCATGTGGAGCGACGAGGAAAACACCTACCTGGAAACCGGGCCGGAGATGTACGCGGGGATGCGGCGGTTCTGCGCCGTGGACTACGGAACGGCGAACCCCTGCGTTTTCCTCGACGTCCGGGACGACGGGGAAACCTTCTGGATCGCCCGCGAGTATTACTGGGACTCCGCCGCCGCCCGCCGCCAGAAAACCGACGCGGAATACGCCGCGGATATGGAGCGCTTCCTCGGCGGGGACCGGGATGCCCTGATCATCATCGATCCCAGCGCCGCCTCCTTCAAGGCGGAGCTGCGGAACCGGGGCTTCCGCCTGCAGGACGCGGTCAACGGCGTCCGGGAGGGCATCGCCACCACGGCGGTGCTCATCGGCAACCGCCAGCTGAAGGCGGAACGAACCCGGTGCCCCGCGCTGCTGCGGGAAATCCATTCCTATGTCTGGGACGACCGGGCACGGCTGAAGGGGGAGGAAAAGCCCCTCAAGGAGCGGGACCACGCGATGGACGCGATGCGCTATCTGTGCCATACCCGGACGACGCGCTTCAGGAGGCGGCAGGGATGAAAGCCGGAAAAAGCGCGCGGAATCCCGCGGCCGGAGCGGACAGGAAACGAACCCGGGACAGAAGGCGGCGGGAATGAAAGCCGGAAACAGCGCGCGGAATTCCGTGGCTGCGCGGCCGGGAAACGGACCCGGAAGCCCTGGGAAAGGAGGCGGCATGATGAAAAAACGGAAAAACGGGTACCGCTCCGCCGGCGGGCGGGGCGGAAACGGGACGGAGAAAACCCGGGGCGGTCAGGACGGATACCGCATTCCCGCCCTGGGGCCGGAGCCGGGCGAGGAAGGCATCTGGACCCGGTCGGGGCTGACGGGGAATCCGGAGCGGCTGACGACCCTGTATCGGGAAAGCTGGCTGGCGAAGCGGATCATCGACATGCCCTGCGAGGACATGACCCGATCCTGGTACACGCTGAAGACGGAGATGCCCCCGGAGGAGCTGGAGGCGCTGGCCCAGCTGGAGGCACGGCATGAAATCCGCCGGGAGATCACCAACGCCGCCCGATGGGCCCGGCTATACGGCGGCAGCTGCGCCCTGATGGTGATCCGGGGACAGGAGGGGCGCCTGGATCAGCCCATGGACATGGACGCCATCCTGCCGGGGGATTTTCAGGGGCTTCTGATCCGGGACCGGGCGGACGGCGTCTTTCCCGGAACGGAGACGGAGGAGGATCTGGACGACCCGGACTTCGGATATCCGAAATACTACGACTTCGAGACGGAAAACCTGGGGGTTCTGCGGGTGCACCACAGCCGGGTGCTGCGATTTACGGGCAGGGACCTGCCCCGGGCGGAGGAAAGGGCGGAAATGTACTGGGGCGCCAGCGAGCTGGAGCATATTCTGGAGGAGCTGCAAAAGTGCGCCGCCACCTCCGCCAACATCGCCCGGCTGGTTTTCCAGGCCAATATCACCACGCTGAAGATGAGCGATTTCGGCGATATCCTGGCCATGGGCACCGAGCGGCAGCGGGAGCGGGTGCTGGCGGCCATCGGGGAGCAGAACCACCTGCGCACCTCCTTCGGACTTCAGCTGCTGTCGGCGGGGGACACGTATGAAAACCACCCCTATTCCTTCGCCGGCCTGCGGGAGGTCTACGAGGCTTTCATGATGGACATGGCCGGAGCCGCGGGCATCCCGGCCACACGGCTCTTCGGCCGCAGCCCGGAGGGCATGAACGCCACCGGGGAATCGGATATGAAAAATTATTACGAGATGATCGACCAGCTGCGCGAGCGGCTGCTGCGCCCGGCGCTGGAGAGGCTGATCCCGGTCATGGCCATGAGCCTCTGGGGCTTCCGGCCGGGAAAAATGGAGATCGTCTTTCCCTCCCTGATGACCGCCGCGCCCCTGGAAGAGGCGGAAATCAGGGCGAAAAACGCCGACACCCTGCTGAAAGCCCTGGCGGCCGGCCTCCTGACCCCGCAGGAAACCCGCAAGCGCCTGCTGGAAATCCTTTAACCAGGACGAAAGACAGAGGAAGACACGGGGACGGTTCTACTGTCTTGGGAAGACACGGGGAGGAAGACACGGGGACGGTTCTACTGTCTTGACCGTACCCTGTCTTCCGTCACAACTCAATGAATCTTCTTCGCATAGGTGACATTCAAACCATATTTTTTGATGACCTCTTCCGCGCCTTTCCGAATGTCCTCCACAATTTCTTTGCGAGTCATCATGGAATGACGCAGAGAATTGTAGTCTCGTATTTTCCGAATATCATCCACATCGAAACGGGAACTGATTTCCGGCTTTTTGATTTCCTTCATGCTTCATTCCTCCTCACTGAGTAATGCTGACGGCGGATATATCAGTATATCCTTATAACCCTCGACTGTTGTAATCACTTTGATGCCGCGTATCGTTTTTACATTTACTACTGTTCATTCTAAACCTCATACACGTGGAAGTCAAGAAAGGCACGGGAAGACACAGGAAGACACGGGGACGGTTCTACTGTCTTGCCGTCCCCTTTCCGGAAAAATAGAAAGAAGGAATGTCCATTGATTTATTTCGGCACACGCTTATCTGACAACATTTCCCGCCGTGAACCGGAAGGATATCTCATTTGCCTGAATGTCCCTGTCGCCCGTACGGGCTCCCAGGAATATTTGCCCTCAGAACTGGGGCTTCAGGAACCGGATAACCGTCTGATCCCCGTCTTCCGTCCGGAGGAGGAAGTCTTTTCCCCGGCCTGCATCGCCTCCTTCGAGGGCATGCCCGTTACGGATGATCATCCCATGACCCCTGACGGGGTTAACGCGGAGAACATCCGCTTTCTCCAGAAGGGGCACGCGGGCAATATCCGCCGGGGAGCGGGGAAAGAATCCGACCTCCTCCTGGCCGATCTTATGATCACCGATCCCGGCCTCATCGAGGAAATCCTCGGCGGAAAGCGGGAAATCTCCTGCGGCTACAACTACACCCTCTGCGAGGAGGACGGCAAATTCATTCAGCGGGAAATCCGCGGGAACCATGTTGCGGTCGTGGACGCCGGCCGCGCGGGCCCCCGCGTTTCCATAAGAGACCAAAGGAAAAAACCTGTGACACCCGAAAGGAGCATCGTGATGAAGAAAAACAAAAGCATGTGGCGCGCCCGGATGATGGCGCGCATGGCCCAGGACGGCGATGTCGAAGGCCTGGCCGAACTGATTACGGAGATGATGGACGATCCTGTCGCGGAAGCGGCTCCCGCCGCGCCCGTCGGCGATCCCGTCGTGGAGGCTGTCGTCTCCGCTGTCGCGGAGAACATCGATCCCGTCGCCGACGAAGAAACTCCCGCTCCGGTCGCTGAAGCTCCCGCCGCTCCCGTCGTGGTGGAAGCGCCGGAGAACCAGCCCGTCCTGGTGGACTGCGGCCCGGAGATTCTGGCGGCCCTGAACCGTATCGTGGAGCTGCTTTCCGCCCGGGGCGCTGACTGCGGCGGCCCCGTCCCTCAGGACTGCGATCCCGTCCGGCAGGATGAGGCTCCCGCCGAGGCGGTCGCCGAAACCGTCGCGGAAACCGCCGCCCTGACCGCGGAAGCCGTGGCCGGTGCCGTGGCCGAGGCCATCGAGGCGGCCGACCCCGCCGCTCCCTCCGCCGATGAGGACCCCGTGGAGGCCCTGGTGGAGGAAATCCTCGAACCCGCCACCGCCGCCGAGGAGGCGGAGCAGATTGTCTCCGCCGTCCTGGAGCCCGAGGCTCTGGATGAGGATAACCCCGAGCAGGCGGCCGACGCCCTCCGCTCCGCGCTGGCGGCCTTCCGGCCCCAGCTGATGCGCATGTCCCCGAAGGAGCGGGCCAAATTCAACGCCGATGTCGCCGCCCGTATGCGTCGGCTGACCGCCCGGGCCTCGAAGGACGGCAAGCCCAATCCCTATGCGGCCCTGCGCCGGGCCTCCGCCCGCCGCCCCGAGCCGGACGCGACCCTGGGCCAGCGCATCATGGCCGCCCGCAACGCCAACCTCCGGCGCTGACGCGCCTCCGACGTTTCCCCTCCGGTCGGCTTCGCCTCCCCTCGGGGAAACACTTTCGGGGCTTCGCCCCTCCTTCCGCCGATCCGGAAGCGCCGCTTCGCGGCTCCGGACGCCCGACCTCTATTCTCCGCTCTGCGGCGCTTCGCGTCCGCGCCGCTCCGCTTCCGGACACGACCAATAACAAGAAAGGAATGAAAAAACATGGGAGCTAAAATCCTCAGCCAGTTTCCCAACGGCTCTCCCGGTGCCATTTCCCGCTCCATTGATGATGTGGTCGTCGCCATGGCCAACCGCGGCAGCGGGGCCATCAAGTTCGGCGATCCCGTCTTCCTGAACAGCGACCCCGCCGGAACCGTGCGCGGCTTCGCCTCCGGGGACACGGCCGCCGCCTTCGCGGGCATCGCCGTCCGCAACCCCTCGAAAACCCCCTCGACCTACGGCGCCAACCTGGCCCAGTATGAGCAGGGGGACGTAACGGACATCCTCGTCCGCGGCTCGATTATCGTGAAGCTGGCCTCCAATACCGCCACCCCCGCCATCGGCGGCAAGGTGTATCTCGTGGCCACCGGCGACAAGGCGGGCCAGTTTACCGCCACCGCCACCGACAATATCGAGCTGCCCAACGCCCGCTTCAAAAACAGCTGGGATCTTCCGAACTGCGTCGAAGTGGTGCTGACCGGCCGCAACACCATCTGATGAGAAGGAGATGATTTACTTGGCAAAATACAATGCCCTCCGCGCGCCCGCCCCGCTGCGGGCCAACGACTCCTATACCTTCCTGGTGAAGGAGCTGGAGAAGGTGGACGAAAAGATCCTGGAGCCCCTCTCCGGAACGGACTGGCCCCGGGATATGCCCGTCATTACCGGCGGCGGCCTCATGGAATCCATCGCCGCCATCGACGTGACCTACGCCTCCTCCGGCCAGATCGAGGATAACCTGATCTTCGATTCCACCAACGACATTCCCGTCGTCCAGGCGGACCTGTCCGAATCCGTGGCCCGGTGCTTCAACTTCGCGGAATACATGTCCTTCTCGACCCTTGAGCAGGAGAAGATGAAGTCCGTCGGCCGCGACCCGATGACCTTCCTGAACAAGGGCATCCGGCTGCACGAGGACAAGACCATCGACCGCAACGTCTACCGGGGCTTCTATAAGGTGGGTTCCACCGGCCTGGTGAACAGCAGCGGCATTACCCGCGAGGCCGCCCCTGCCACCGGCACCGGCTCCTCCGACTCGGACAAGTCCAAATGGCAGAACAAGACCGCGGATCAGATCCTCGACGACATCAACCGCCTGATCTCCTCCATGTGGTCGAATAACGACTGCGCCTCCGACGGCCTGCCGAACCACATCCTCGTGCCCGTGGAGCATTTCGGCCTGCTTGTAACCCGGAAGGTGTCCTCGGATTCCGAGCGCTCCATCCTGACCTATGTGCTGGAGAACAACCTGGCCACCCAGCAGGGCGAAACCATGGTGATCTCCCCCTGCAAATGGTGCGCGGGCGCCGGCTCCAACTATTCCAACCGGATGGTGGCCTACAAGAACGATCCGGAGCGGATCTGCTTCAACCTCACCCAGCCCCTCCGCCGGATGGAAACGGAGTATTCCGAAATGCGGATCAAGATTCCGTATATCGCCCAGTTCTCCGAGGTGCGCTTCCTGTATCCGACCCTCGTCCGCTACATGGACGGCATCTGAGACCCCGTAACCTGCGCATAACCGGGCCGAAGCGCCCGGAAATGCCCTGAAACAAAGGCGGAGCCCCTGCCCCGGCCGCGCCGGAGCGGGGCCCGCTCACTGGGCCCCGCGAACCCGGAAGATGGACCGGATCAGCGCCATAGGGGCCGCCGGAAACGAGGCCCTACGACCGAACAAAAGGAGAGATGAAAGAATGTTGATTTTATCCCGCGTCAGTGCCGCCTTCCATAACCGGAAGGGGGAAACGGTCTTTACCGTCCGCCCCGGCCAGCTCAATACTTTCCTCGAAGCGCCGGAGGAAATCCGGGAGGATCCCCTGTTCGACATGCTGTCGGCGGACGGCTCCCTCGAAGCCGTCAAGAGCGTCCAGCAGCGGAAAAAGCTGGAGAACGATCCCCTGCAGGGCGTCACGCCCGAGGGCCGGAAAACTCCCCAGACCAGCGCGGCAGAGGGGGAGGAAAACCCGGAGGAGCCGGAAACGGCGCTCGCAAAGAAACCCTCCGGAAAGAAAGGATAAGCGGGGATGGCGGCCCGGCGGACTGAACCCGGGAGTCCGTACTTCTGAAAAAGCCAGGTGGTTCATCCGGCCCGCCGGAGAGAGCGGAAGGAAGGGCGACGCCCGCCGGGCTGAAGAACCCGCCGGAAAGAAAGGATAAGAATGACGATCGAAGCGTTTATGGCGTTCTATCCCCAGTTCGCCGGGCTGTATCCGGAGCCGGTGCTGGAGGCATATCTGGCGGGCGCCAACGCCCGCTTCGCCTCCTGGGAGGAGGACGCGGAGGAAGGCCGCCGGCTGTATATGGCCCACCGGCTGACCATGTATGCCAGATCCCGGCCGGCCGGGGCAGCGGAAACGATGTCCTGGGCGGCGCTGGCCGCGGCGGGGGACGGAGCGAGAGTGACCGGCAAGCGGGTGGACGACGTTTCGCTGACCTACGCGGCCGGGGGCTCGAAGGAAAACTCGGCGGCACTGGCGGATCTGGCGGAAACCCGCTTCGGGCAGGAGCTGACGAGCCTGATCCGGCTCCACGGCGGGCCGGTTTACGTTCCGTAGCCGAGATCAGGCGCCCGCCCCGCGCCGAGCCCCTCCGGCGAAAGGAAAGCCGCGTTCGTCGTCCGCCTGGCGCCGCCTTCCTCCGGCGAAAGGAAAGCAGCAGCGTCTCCGGGCGCGGAAAGGACGGAAAAGTGAAACTCGAGTTTCGGGAAGAGACAGCCAAGGAAAACCGCATCCGGATGGCGGAGCAGCTCCTGCGGGAAACCCATGTGGAGGGGGGCCTTCCGGCCGGCGCCCCCGGGCGAAGCCGGTGGCTGCTGGCCCTGCACGAGCGCGGCGCGCCGGGGGCGGGCATTCCGCCCCGGCCGGTGGTCGGGCCGGCGCTGGGGGAGGAGCAAACCCGCCAGGCGATGGCGTCGGGACTGGCGCAGGCCTGCGAGGCCGCGGCGGCGGGGGAACCCGCCGGCGTCCCCGCGGGGTTCGAGCGGGCGGGCGCGGCAGGCGTCCAGGCCATCCGGGACAAAATCGACGCGGGACTGAGCCCCGGCAACGCGCCGGCAACCATCGCGAAGAAGGGCTTCGACAAGCCCCTGGTGGATACCGGGGCGCTCTACGCTTCCTTCGGATACGAGGTAAAAAGACAATAGCGAAAGGCTAATAGCCGGCGGCCGCCGGAACGGAAGAAACGCCACGCCATCGGAAAGACCAATAACCGGCGGACGTCGGAACGAAGAAACGCTACGCCATCGGAAAGACCAATAGCCGGCGGACGTCGGAACGAAAAAACGCCACGCCATCGGAAAGAACAATGTCCTGCGGCCGCCGGAACGGAAGAAACGTCCGCCGGCGGGGCAGAAAACGACTGGAATTGAGAAAGGAAAAAAGAATGTGAGAGACATCTGGGACTGGGATGATCCGGAGCTGGACAGCGGCCCCCTGACCATCCTGCGAAAAACCTGGTCCACGGAAAACGGGGAGCCCGCGCAGGTGGGCACGGCGCGGATCGTCGCCAGGGGCACGGTTCATCCGGCGGAGGCGGCGGAGATCCGCCTGATGCCGGAGGAATTCCGACATGAACCCCTGTATCTGATTCATATTAACGAGGAGGTTTCCCCGGGGGAAACGGACGGGGACACCTGGACGACGCCGGACGAAATCCTTCAGGGCGCCCAGCGGTATCAAATGATTCGGACCGAGCCCTGGAAAAGCTACGGCTTCTGGAAAGTCTGGGCGGTCAGGATCTGACCGGGGGAAAGGCCCGGCGGCTTCAGGACGCCCGGCGGTATCAGATGATTCGGACGGAAACTGTGAAAATGATGGACCGGAATATGACCGGGGGCCGGATTGATCCGGGGGGAACAGGAGGGGGTCACGGATGACGGAGCGGATGCTGGAAGCTGTTTTTCGGGCGCTGGCGGCGGGGATGGGTCTGGCGCCGGATTCCCGGCAGGCTTCCCGGAGCCTTCGCCGGGCCTATACCGACCCCGCGCCGCCGGCGGCGGGACCGGAGGAACGGGTGCTGTATTTCCATATGACGCCGGACGCCGGGGCGCCGGTGGCCGGGGAGCTTTCCCTGGAGCAGGGGAGGCGGAGGTTTTTCCGGATGGAGCCCTGGAAACTGCTGCTGACCTTCTATGGCCCGGGGGCGGAGGAGGCAGCCTGGCGGATGCGCAGCCGGCTTTTTCTGGACGGGGCGGGCCGGCCCAGAGCCCTGCTCCGGGCGGCGGGCATTTTTCCCGTGCCCGGCCCGGCGGCGCCGATGCTGGTCTGGGAGGAAACCGCCCTCCGCCGCCGCGCCCGGGCGGACCTGGTGGTGGACATGCGGGTTCGGGTGAATGACGACGCGGGGGACGAACCAGGCGTCGCCTGCCTGCCGGAGATTCGGATTCATTCCTGAGCGGGGAGCGGGAAGCGCCCACAGGCTGCGGGAGGAGTCCCGGCCGCCTCTCGGCCCCGCGAAACAGGGATCACCCCCCGTAAAGGCGCAAAAGAAGGGAGGTCGAACAACGAGGCCCCGCGAAACGGAGCTTTGGAAAGAGCGCTCCCGGACCAAACCGGCATTGAAAAGAAAAGGAGAATCAGAAATACATGCTATCGCTGAATCGAATTGTAACTGTGGTGGTGAACGCGGCGTCGGGGGGCTCGTCGGGGGAAGACGGGATCGCGGGGCTGATTCTGAACCGGGTGAGCTCGGCGCCTTCGGAGGCGCGGCGGCTGCAAACCTACGCCTCGGCGGCGGACATGCTGTCGGCGGGGTACGCTGCGACGGACGAGGCGTATCTGGCGGCGGTGGCCTACTTCTCGGCGAACCCGGCGCCCTCCCGGCTGCTGGTGTCGGACTATCCCTCCTCCTCGGAGAGCCCGTCCCAGGGGCTGGCGAAGCTGCTGGAGCGTACGGACGCCTTCTGCGCGGTCTATAACACGGATCATACCGCGGCGGGCCTGCGGGATCTCCCGCGCTATCTGGCGTCGAGCGGCATCCGGGCGGTTTCCTTCGGCTCCCTGATCGGGGCGGCCTCGGATATCGCGGGCTCCGGCGGCCCGGCGGCCACCCTCCACGGGGAAGGCAACGACCGGGCGGTGCTGATCAAGTCGAGCCAGTGGGTGGACGCGGCGGCGGTCATGGGCACGGCGGTGGGTCTGGCGGAGAAATACGCGGATTCCTCCTTTGCCCTGTGCTACAAAACGGTGCCGGGCCGGGAGCCGGACACGACCCTTACGGAATCGGATGTGGAAACCCTTACGGCCCTGGGCGTCAACGTCTATGTCCTCCGGGGCTATAACCGGCTCATGCTGCAAAACGGCTCGGTCATCTCCGGCCGCCGCTGGGACGAGGTCTTCTATCAGGATCGGATCGCCGCCGATCTGCAGGCGGCGGCCCTCTCCCTCCTTACGGCCTCCTCGGGCAAGCTGCCCCAGACGGATGAAACCTCCGCCGTCTTTATCAACCGCTTCTCGGCCGTCCTGGCGTCCTACGCGGCCCGGGGTGTCCTGGCGCCGGGGATCTGGCGGGGCGGGGCGGTGGGCCGTCTTTCCCCGGGGGACATGGTGGAGGCCGGCTATCTCCTTTGGGCGGATTCGTATGATACCCAGTCGGACGCGGATCGGGCGGCCCATAAGGCGATGCCGATCCATATTGCCCTGTGTCCGGCGGGCTCGGTGGAAACCCTGCTCATCTCCGTGGACGTGGGTCTGTAAAAGGAGGCTCTCATGAAAACAACCGTCTATTCCCTCGCGGATGTCCGCGCCGTTCTCTATCATCAGGATGTGGGCCAGTGCGTCCTTTCCTCCCAGGGCCTTGGCAAGATTCAGATCGCCCATGCCGGGGATATTTCCTCCCATACGGCGACGGCCGACGGCTATGTGGTGGTGAACCGCCTCCGCTCCTCTCATGGCATCATTACCCTGGAGGTGCCCCAGAACTCCTCCGCGGATGAGTTCCTCCGCCGCTGGGCGCGGTATCTGAAGAATGTGGATTCCTGGGCCTTTGCCCTCTCGGCCCTGAATATCGTCGATAACGCCGGCTATTTTACCATCTATTGCGAGGGCGTGACCCCGCAAAAAATCCCGGACCGTACCTATGACCAAACGGCCACCACCGTCTCCTGGACGCTCCTGGCGGCCTCGATCTCGGAGGGCTGAGCCGTGGATTACGTCTGGTTTCCGACCACGGACGCCCCCTGGCAGCAGGCCTGCTACGCCCTCTCCCCGGATGGCTTTTCCTTCTCGGCGAAGGTGGATCTGCGCCTCTTTCCGGCGGATGGCCGCTATTACTTCTCCCTGGCGGACGCGGTTTCCGGCCGGCTCTATGTCCCCTGGATTCCGCTCGTCGCCTCCTGGGGCCCCTCCCTCAACGATCTCCTCCAGCCCTTCCGTTATCTTAATCAGGGCCGGGGCATCGGCTCCCTCTTCTGCGTCCATGCCGTTGATCATCCCCGCACCCCCGATCCGGCGGAAGGCACCCTCTCGGATTTCCGCCTCATCTATGGGGATGTCTTTTATCCGTGAAAGGAGCCCCTATGTCATCCTATATCCGTTCCCTCTCCGTCCTGGCGGATGACGATCCGGTGGGCGCGGGCTGCCGCCTGACCATCTCGGGCTCGGCGGAGCTTTCCCTGCTCCCGTCCCCCTTTCTTCTCCGCCTTTATGATCCGTCCCCGGCGGCGGTTTCCCGTCTCCGCCTGGCCCGGCGTATCTCCGTCCTCTCGGGCGCGTCCCTTCTCGCCTGGGGGGAACCGGTTTCCCTGCGGGAAAGAACGGTCTCCGGCCGCTCCTTCGCGGAAGCCCTCTTCGCCCCGGGCCTCTCCCTCTGGGAAAAGCCGGTCTCCCTCTCCCTGGCGGCGGGCCTGCGGGTCTCGGAAACGCTCCGCGCCCTCCTCCGCTCCGCGGATGTCCCCCTGGCGGCCTTCCGCGCCCCCGATCCCATCCTTTCCCGTCCGCAATCCTTCTTCGGCCGCCTCTGCGACGCCCTCTCCCTCCTGGCGGAAACGGCGGGGGCGGATATCTGGCTCTCCCCGGCGGGCGTCTGTGTCGCCTCTTCCGCGGGCGAAAGCTTCTCCCTGTCCCTGCTCTCCGCCCCGTCTCCCGTGGAGGATCGGCTTATCCTCTCCGTCCCGATGATGGGCTGGCCCCTGGGCGCGGGCGTTTCCGCCTCCTGGCAGGGCGCTCCCGTGCGGGGCCGCATTCTCTCCCGCCGGGTGGACGCGGATAACGCCTCCGGCCCCTGGCTGTGCGAACTGGAGATCCTCCCGCCGCCCTGAACCAACCCCGGCGCGAGACCCCCGGGCGGCCCAGATCCAACCCCTGAAATACCCCGCCCAACCCTCCGTCCAACCCGGATGGAGCACCAAAGTCGAACAGGAGGCACTGCTGTTGGAAATCACCGAATCTTTTCTCCGCTCGGCCCTGCGGGATCTGAAGCGGGAAATCTTCTCTACCCTGCATGTGGCGGCCCCGGGCCTGGTGGAGTCCTATGACCCCTCGACCCGTACGGTCTCGGTCCGCCCGGCCCTCCTCCGGCGGGACGCGGCCGGCGACCTTCTGTCCGCCCCGCTCCTCCAATCCGTCCCGGCCTTCTTCTGGGGCGACGATCCGGCTCCCGGGGATGCCTGCCTCCTGATCTTCGCGGATTTCTGCCTGGACGGCTTCCTATCCTCGGCGCAGCCCGTTCTCCCGCCCTCTCCCCGCATGCATGACTGGTCGGACGCTGTTGCAGTCGTTCGGCCCAACCCTTCCGGCGGCTGAAGCCCCGGAAGCACGTTCACGCCCTCTCCCCGCGCGCGACCGGTCGAACAATGATCAAGACAGTAGAACCGTCCCCCTGTCTTCCTGAAAGGAAAGTGATGCTCATGCGCTCCCGCCCCCTGGATGCTTCGGGCGACATCCTGCCCGCCTGTTCCCCCTCGTCCCTTCTCTCGGGCTCGGAAGCTCTGGCGGCGGCCCTCCGGGATTATCTCCGCCTCTTCCGCGGGGACTGGTGGGAATACGCCTCCCGCGGCTCGGAGGCCCTGGATCTCCTGACCCTCTCCCGCCCCTCGGGGGACGCGGCCTCCATCCTCTCCGGCTATCTCTCCTCCTATCTTCTGGCCTTCCCGGGGGTGGATCGTCTCTCGGATGTCTCGGCGACCCTCTCGGCCCGGGGCCTGACCTTCTCCTGCCTGGCTCACGCGGCCGACTGCGCGGAAGCTTCGGTCTCCCTCGCCCTGTAAGCGTATAGAAAGGAAACCGCCATGTATTTCGCCCCCTATCTGGATGAAACCGGCCTCCATCTCCCGACCTATGAGGATCGTCTGGAGGCCCTCCTCGGCGCCTACCGCTCGATTTTCGGCGCGGATGTGAATCTGGACATCTCCTCCCCGGATTACCAGCTCCTCTCGGTCTTCGCCCGCGCCCTGGACGATCTCTCGGCCCTGATCCTCTCCTCCTTCGTCTCCCGTAACCCGGCCTACGCCTCGGGCGTCGCTCTGGATCTGCTCCTTCCCCTGGCGGGCCTCTCCCGCTCCGGCGCCACCTGCTCTACCGTCTATCTGACCCTGTCCGGCGAGCCCTCCGCCACCCTTTCGGAAGCGCCCCTCGCCCTGGATGACGCGGGCTTCCTCTGGCGCTGCGACGGCTCCACCATCCATCTGGACGCCTCCGGCTCGGCCCGCGTCTCGGCGACCTGTGAAACCCCGGGCGCGGTCTCCGCCCCCGCGGGCACGATTCATAAGCTGGTTTCCCCGGTGGCGGGTCTCTTCTCCCTCGTCAATGATTCCGCGGCCTCCCCGGGCGTGGACGCGGAAACGGATTTTTCCTGCCGCGCCCGCCTCGCCCTGGCGGCGACAGCGCCCTCCCGCTATCTCCTGGATTCCCTCCGGGACGCCCTCCGCGCCCTGCCCTATGTCCGGGGCTGCGCGGTCTATCTGAATGAATCGGACACCGCGGATTCCGACAAAGGCATTGCCGCCCACAGCGTCATGGCGGTCATGGCGGGGGGCGGCAATGCCCTGATCGCCAAAGCCATCTTCGAAAACAAGGCCCCGGGAATCGGAACCTCCGGCTCCACCACCTATGACCTGACCGACGCCTACGGCTTCTCCCATACCGTCCGCTTCCTCCGCGCGACGGAGACGCCCCTGCAAATCGCCGTGGAGCTCAAAGCCCTGGCGGGCTTCGACGCCTCGGTGGTGGATAAAATCCGGGACGCCCTGGCGGCCTGGGGCAAAACCCTGGATGTGGCGCAGGATGTGGTGGTGCCCTCCCTGGCCTTCCTGATCTATGGCGCCGTTCCCTCCTCGGCCCTCTCGACCTTCTCCCTTACGCTCCTCTCCGTGGCGGCCGGCGGGGAAGCGACCTCGCAGGTTCTTTCCTGTCCCTGGAACGTCCGCTATACCCTGCAGGCCAACATGATCCAGATCCTCGTGGTCTGATTCTCCGGGCCTCCGCCTCCGGCGCTCGGCCCGGCCCTCGGTTTCCAGACCGCGGCCTTCGCTTCGCTTCACCCTCAACAGCCAGAAAGGAAGTCTTATGCGCGAAATCACGAAAATCATCTCCCTGCCCCTGGACGGAAAGGAAACGACCTTCCGTCTCTCGAAGCTGGACGCCTTCTCCGGCGCCCGCCTGCTGAAGCTGCTCTCCTCCCTGCCTAATGCAGACGGGCAGCGGGAGCTTCCCCTGGCGGAGCTGCTGCTCCTCCTCCCGGAGGAAAAGCTGGAAGCCCTCATGCGGGTCTGCCTGACCCACGCGGAAATCTCCCTCCCGGCGGGCTATGTCCCGGTTTTCAAGGAGGACTGCTGGGGCCTGCCGGACCTGCAATATGAAACGGCCCTCTGCCTCCGCCTGACGGGGGAAGTGGCGGACTGGACGCTGCGGGGTTTTTTCGTCGAAGGCGGGCAGCCTTCCTGAGCCCGCCGCCCGCCTTTCTCCCGGCCGAAGCCCCGAATCTGGAGGAAATGGCCTTTCTCCCGGTGGCGGCGGGCCTCTGGCGTCAGCATGAGCTCTGGGACGGAACCTATACCTTCGACGACCTCCTTGACGCCCTGGAGCTTCTCGCCGTTACGCGGGAAAACGAGCGCCGCGCCGCGGAAGCCGCAGGGATTTGATGCTCCGGCTCCGCCCTCCCGTGTCGCTTCGCTCCGCGGCTATTCCAACTTGCAAGGAAGTGAACCCTCATGGCTCTGCAGGAATTCCTGGCCTCCTACGCCGTCTCCGTCGATGAGGACGGCTCCCGCCGCCTCCTCTCCGTTCTCGAATCGAACCGCAAGGCGGCCCAGTCCCTGGCGGACGCCTTCGCCGCCGCCCGCTCGAATCTGTCCGACCTCCTCAAGGACCTTTCAGCCCCCGGCGCGAAGAACCTTTTTCCGGGCATTTCCGGCCTGCCGGGTATGGGCGGCACTGTCGGCTTCTCCCTCTCCGGCGCGGAAGAGGCCCTCTCGGATTTCAAAAACCGGGCGGAATCCTTCCGCCCCCGTCTCTCGGTCAACACCTCGGGCATTACCTCGGCGGTCGCCTCGGCTATCTCGGCCGCCCGCTCCATGCTCTCCTCTCTGTCCATTACGCTCCCGATCACGGCGAAAACGACCCTCGACAACTCGGGCCTTTCCGCCGGCCTCTCGAATATCGGCGCCAGCCTGGCCCGCTTCGGTACGGGCGGCCGGGTCTCCGCCCCGACCTTCGCCATGATCGCGGAAGAGGGCTCCCCGGAATACGTGATCCCCGTCCGCGATGAGGCCCGGGCAATCCCGCTCCTCCAGTCCCTCTATTCGGAGCTCTCTTCCTCCGCCCGCGCCCGCCTGATGATGGGGGCCTCCGCTCCCGGCGCTTCCTACCGCTCCGTCCAGGCCCCGGTGACTATTTCTGTCGCCTCCTCCGCTGCCGCTCCAGAGGCGGTGGGCCGCTCCGTCTATGACGCGGCCCAGCGCTACCTCCTCCGCACGCTCCAAACGGCGCTTTAACGACGGACCAAAGAAAGGAAGATCCCATGCAGACCTCCTCCGCCTATATCCTCGTTCAGGCCTACGGCTACCGCTACTCCTTCGACGGGGTTTCCTCGATCGCCCATGCCCTCTCCCTGAAGGTGGTGAAGGATTCAGCCTCCTCCGACGGGGCGGACTACGTGAACAACGCCCGCAACGAGCCGGATACCGTCACCCTTTCCGTTCTGGCTTCCGACACCCATGTGGCCCAGCTCTCCTGGGCCATGCAGACCTTCCGCTCCATGGCGATGATCAAGGAGGCCCGGGTGCTCTGTACGGTGGTCACGCCCCTGCGTATTTATCCGAATATGCTCCTGACCTCCCTCTCCGCCCTGGAGGACGAAAACTCCCAGTCCGGCTGGACGGGCACCCTGACCTTTACCCAGACCGATCCCCCGGCGGAAGCGGTCAAGTCGGCGAATAACGCCTCCACGCCCGCCTCCTCCGGCGCTTCCTCGGCGCCCCGCGCGTCTTCCTCGGGTTCCTCGTCCTCTTCGGTCCTCAAGCAGATTCTGAAGGAATCCGGTATTCAGTTTTAGGAAGTGTCCGAAAGAAAGGAAACGAAAAAAGAAACCGTAAAAAAAGACCTGGTTAATCCCAGGAGGGCTGGTTCCTATCGTCCATAAAGTCTTCAGGGAAAGTGCCAACGACCTGGCGGGCCGGTGCCCACGGGTCGTCGGTCGGGTAGATGATGAACATATCCCCGACTTTACGGATGAAGAAGTCCTTGATGCCCGTGCGCATTTCCGCGGGGATTCGGATGGCCTGGCTGTTTCCGTTCTGAAAAACACGCGTTGTCGCGATCTCCATGATCAATCACTCCTTTCCGGACGCGGATACGAAATGTACACACATTCAGTATACTCGCTTTACAAGGATTGAGCAAGTCTTTCATGCAGGAGGTGATCCCATGGATTATCTGTCCCTCTTCCCGCCCTACCAAAGGGACAAGCCCCGCTTCATGGCCCTGGCCCGGGCGGTTCTTTCCCAGGCCGAGGATCTCCAGCGCCTCTTCGATACGCTGGCGCCTGCCGCCTATTCCCTGGAGGCGGCCGTCGGTCCCCAGCTGGACGCCCTCGGGGCGCTGCTGAATATCCCCCGGCCGTCCCCGGGCGTGTCGGACGAGGATTACCGATTCTTTCTCCGGGCGCGCCTAGCGGCGCACCACTGGGACGGCACCAACGGCTCCCTTCCGGAAATCCTGGCGGCGGCCTTCCCCGGGCGGGAAGCCACCTTGCGGGACAACCTGGACGGTTCGGTAACTCTGAGTCTCTCCGGCCCGCCCCCGCCCTTTCCCTTGAAGGAACTGTTCCCGGTTCCCGCCGGCGTGCGGGTGACCTGAGAAAGGAGGTTAAACTTGAGCACGCTGATTCCGATGAAAAAACTGCTGGCGGTTTTCCGCCAGATGTATCTTGAGCATTGGGCCTATCAGTGGGGGAAGGCGGAGCGGGGCTGCGTGGATTGCTCCGGAGCCTTTACCTATGCCTTCCGGCTCTTTGACAAAACCATCGCCCATGGCTCCAATTCCATTGCCCGCTCCCATGTGGGTGTCCTGCTGCCCGTCAGCCAGGCCCGCCCCGGCATGGCGGCCTTCAAGCTCTATGCCCCGGGAGAGCCGGGCTATGATCTGCCCAATAAATTCCGGGAGGGCGGGGCTGCCTATAACGGGGATCTGAATGATTATCATCATGTGGGCCTGGTGGACAGCGATCCGAACTATGTCCTCAACGCCCGGGGGACAGAATACGGCTTCTGCCGCAATGAAATCCGGGATGGCTGGGACTGTGTGGCTTATCTGAAAAACGTGGATTATGATGAAGGAGGGGATGAACCCATGCCCGGGGAGAAAGTGTTGGCAAGAGTGGTGCTGCCGGAGGGGGCCTCCGGCTCTACGGTGAATCTTCGGTCCGAGCCCTCGAAGAACGGGAAAATCCGGAAGCGCATCCCGGTGGGCGCAACGGTAACGGTTCTTACGGATCAGGAATTCTGGTGTGAAGTGGAGGCGGAGGGCGTCTCCGGCTGGATGATGTCCAATTATCTGGAATATGCGGGCCAGGGCGGAGAATCCGGCGACGAATTATCTCCTGAAATCCGCGAGCGTTTGTCAAAGGCATTCCTGACGATTTCAGATGCCGTCGTTCAAATCCAGAGAGCTGTAGAATCCGTGGATGACATCCTGATGGAGGGATAAAAATGTGGCTCCAGATAGCATCTCTAATCGGAATACCATCCATCATCTCCGGGATCGCCCTGGCGTTTTTCTCAAAAGCGCAGCGAAAGCGCGATCGTAAGCAGGAAGAAATAGCTCGTCAGAATCGTGAGATGGAACAGCAAAACCGCGCCATCATGGCCGGGGTACAGGCACTATTGCGCGACAGATTGCTGCAGGGATATCGTCACTATGCTGACAAAGGCTGGGCTGATTACGACGACCGGCAAAATATGGAGAACATTTATCTTCAATATCATGGGCTTGGGCAAAACGGAATTATGGACCAAATGAGGGAAGAGTTTTTACGCCTCCCGATGCAAAGAAAGGATGATGAAAGTGAAGTACAGTAAGGAATATTGGATCAAGTGGATCAAGGCCGCCGGAATCCGTGCCCTGAAGACTGTGGCGCAAACTGCTGTAGCAACCATCGGCTCCTCTGCTGCCATTTCGGAAGTGAATTGGCTTCTCGTAGGATCGGCCTCCCTTTTGGCTGGAATCCTTAGTCTTTTGACCAGCGTCGCGGGAATTCCGGAAGTTGAGCAAAAGGATTAAAGAACATAGACAGCCCCGCGGATTTATGCTATACTCCAGCTTGGGGCTTTGCGCCCATTTTTCGGCGCGCTCCGATAAGAAGCGTGGAGGTTAATCGCATGCAGATGCCGGTGCCGATGCAGACACAGGAAGAATACGAAGCCGTGATCGACCTGAGGGATCTTTTCTTTCATATTCTCTACCGCTGGCGCGTGATCGTGATTCTGGCCCTGGTGGCGGCCGCCGCCCTGGCCTTCTGGCAGAATTACAAGATCGACAGCGTCCACGCCAGGGGCGAGAAAACGGAGGAGGAGGAGCAGTTCGAGATCGACCTGATTACCTACCGGGATAACCTGGTCAACGCTGAAAGCACCGTCGCCGTCAAGGAGAAGGCCATCGCCCATATGGAGGAATACCTGGCGAATTCCGTCTGGCTGAACCTGGACAAGGGGTCCGAGTATCAGGCCACCCGGGTCTATCACATTACCGCCGATCCTTCGGAAATCGCCGCCATTCCGCAGGGGAGCCAGATGGATCCCGCGGATTACGCGGTCAACACCTATGCGGCGACGCTCATGTCCGGCCTCTCAGAGGAGGAGCTGCTGGATCTGTTCGGAACCAGCCGCCGGGAGTATGTCAACGAGCTGGTGTCCGTTTCCGGCAATACCGCCTCCAACGACGTGACGATCCGGGTGATCGGCGGCTCGCGGGAATATGTGGATAAGATCATGGATTTCTTCGCCGCGAAAATCGCGGGGGAGAGCGGCGAAAAGGCCCAGGAGCTGTGCAAGCATACCGTCAAGGTGCTGACGGACGATGTGGTCGTAAACGAGAATCACCAGGCCCGGCAAACCAAAAGGACCGAATACCGGGACAGCATCCAGAAGCTGCAGGAGGACATCGCCAAGGCCCGGGCGGATTATAATTCCCTGATCCGGAAAAAGGAGCCCACCCCCCCGGGCAAGCATATCCTGCGCTACGCAGTCATCGGCGGCGTGGTGGGCTTCCTGCTGCCGGCGCTGTTCTTCGCGGCGATGTATCTTCTGGGCGGGCGGATCCATACGGCCGAGGATGTGTCCGGCCGCTTCCGCGTCCCGGTTTACGGCGATCTGGCCCATTCCCGGGCCCGCCGTCCCGGCAAGGGCATCGATCAGCTGATCGAGAACTGGGAATTCCGCCACAAGGAGCGGGACGAGGGGCGGATGTATGATGCCGTGGCCGCCCTGCTCCGGGAGCAAAATCCGACGCTGCCGCTGGTGCTGACGGGAACGGTCGGCGAGGAAAAGATGCGGGCGGCGATGATGATGCTCTCCGGCCGACTGCCGGAGGAAATGGGGATCCAGATGGAGCCGGATTTTGTCCATCGGCCGGAGGCGGTTTCCGCCCTGGGCGAGGCGGGCTCGGTGCTGCTGGTGGAGGAAAAGCATGAATCCCGCCGGGCGGAAATGCGCCGCATGGCGGAAATGCTGGCCATCAGCGGGGCGGATGTGACGGGCTGCGTCCTGCTGTAAAGCAAAGGAAAGAGAAAAACTGACCCCTGGCGCGGCTTTCCCGTAAAACAAACGGAAGCCGCGCCGGCGCGAGATCCGGCTTCCGTCCGCTGTCGAGCTGAGGGCCGCGGCGGCCGGGACGGAAACACAGACACGGTTCACCCCCTTCGGGGACAGGCGGTTTTACCCGTCTTTTTCCCGTAGGAGGGCGGAGCCGTGTCTTTTTTTGTAGAAGTAAGATGGATAAGAAGAAAGCAAAGTGGTTACTGCTCGACGCGCTGTTTATCGCTATCGGCCTGTTTATCTCGGTTGAGTTTTACTTCAGCCTGAAGGTTTCCCCCGTGCGTATCACGCAGATGCTGCGGACGCTTCCGCTGCTGCTGTTTACAACCCTGCTCTCCCTCTGGTTTTCGGGAATCTATAAATCCCTTCTGCGATACGCCGGCGTGGATACATTCATCCAGGCCATTCTGTCCACGCTCGCGGGAACGGGCGTGACCTATCTCATCAGTCTGCTGATCTCGCTCATCTCCGGCATTTATACGGACCCGGTTCATCCGCAGCTGCTCCTCATGCCGCGCCCGGTCTATTTTATCCAGTGGGTGATTACGCTCGCGCTGATCACGATCGTCCGCTTCTGGGTTCGATACAGGAGCGCCGGGATCAGGAAAAGCGGAGAGTCGCAGAAAAGGTTCCTCGTCATCGGCGCGGGCTACGCGGGCGCGACGGTCATCCGGGACATCCAGAACGGGAGATACGGGAACGCGGTTGCCGTGGCGGTGCTCGACGATGATCCGGGCAGGCAAAACTCGGCCATCTTACGGGTGCCGGTCGTTGGCGGGACAGAGGATATCGGCGGCGTGGCGGACGAATACAAAATCGACGAAATCATGATCGCGATCGCCACACCCAAGGGGGATCTGACGGATCTGCTGAATGCGGCGATCGCGACCGGCTGCCATGTGCTGCTCTACGGCGGCGCGCGGGAAGGCGCGGAGGCCCGGGAGATCAATATCGCTGATTTGCTCGGGCGGGCGGAGCAGCATCTGGATATGGGCGAAGCCCGGCGGTATTTTTCCGGCAAGCGGGTGCTGGTAACGGGCGGAGGCGGATCGATCGGATCCGAGCTGTGCCGGCAGATCCTCTCCTTTACCCCGGAAAAGCTCGTGATCTATGATATCTCCGAAAACTATATGTATGACCTGCTCTTCGAATTGAAGGAAAGGTATGGGGAGCTGGTCAGCAATACGGTGGTGCTGGAGGTCGGATCCGTTCGCGACGAGGAGTCGCTCTGGCGGGTCATGGGCCGGTATAAACCCCAGATCGTGATTCACGCGGCGGCGCATAAGCACGTCCCCCTCATGGAAAACAGCCCGGAGCAGGCGATCCTGAATAATGTCTTTGGTACCTGGAAAACGGCCAGGATGGCGCTGGAATGCGGCGTGGAACGGTTCGTGCTGATCAGCACCGATAAAGCGGTCAACCCGACCAATGTCATGGGGGCCTCCAAGCGCCTGGCGGAAATGATCATCAACAGCCTCAACGGCGGGAAGACCCAGTTTATAGCTGTGCGCTTCGGAAACGTGCTGGGTTCCCATGGATCCGTCGTCCCCATCTTTGAACGCCAGATCAAAGCCGGCGGCCCGCTTACCTTAACGAGCCCCGAGATCATCCGCTACTTCATGACCATCCCGGAAGCGGCGAGTCTGGTGCTGCAGGCGGCCAGCATGGCGCACGGCGGGGAGCTTTACGTCCTGGACATGGGCGAGCCGGTCAAAATCAAGGATCTGGCGGAAAAGATGATTAAGCTCTATGGAAAAGGGACGGAGAAAATTGAATATGTCGGGCTGCGGCCCGGCGAGAAAATGTATGAAGAGCTCCTGCTGGACCGGGAGAACGACCGGGCGACGGAGCGGGAAAGAATCTATATCACGGATCAGGAAAAAATGGACCGGGAAATGATCGAGCGCTGGCTCGGGGAGCTGGAAGAGTGCCTGGACAGGCACGGGGATATTAAGCAGGAATTAGGAAAGATTGTCAAAACGTATCATGAGGCGGGGTAAAGGGTGACAAGCCGCAATTAAGACTAACCGTAATGACGGCATAAAAATTTATTAAGTTTCACGATTTTACAAAATAAGTTCTACCGTTTCAATCGCGCTTCACAGAATTCCTTCAAATCGCCAAACATAGCCCGGCAGATGCGGAGCTGCAGGAATACATTCAAGTATCGGATCTGCAGAACGGCTTCATCAGGATTCTCGATGAGCGCATAAAGGTTTTCCAGGCAATGGATATTTGCAAGCAATTTGATCACAGGGTCGTTCCAGATCTTATTTATTCAGTTGTGACGAACTGGAAGCAGATCAAATTGAAGCACTTTCTGAATTCTTGCTCCGAGATTAAAGCCGTAATAAGAATTCTGAAAAAGGTAGCAGATGTCCAGTGCCATCTGGAGAAATTCCTTCTGATGCTCTTTCACATAAGCAATGCGCCTCTCGTCATTTCCTGGGCGGGGCTTGCCGAGTTCGTTAGAAGCAGGGTAGAACTTATAGCGAATATCCTGATGAGAGATCTGCGTTTCACGGATTGGCTCATTATGGAGCGGGCAGATTTCATATCCGTTGATTTGTGGAAGAACCTGCCAATAGGATGCGCCAAGGTTCTGCCATTGGGCCTGAGCGCACTTAGGGCAATAACGAAGCTTTTTGGATTCTGTACAGCAATTGTTGTACATATTCATAAAGAATCTGTCAGTAGCGTATGACGAACGGGAATCGTTCGTACAAAACATGAATGCCCGATAGAAGGGCTTCGATGAGGGGATTTTCCTGATAAAAAGAGATGGTTTCAGGGTGATATGTGGCGGGAACACGCAACATGCAGAACACCTCTCCTTCCTGAAGGCTGATGGCAATCGAAAGTCAACAGGCGATCTTTCAGGTATCTGACTGTCCCGGTCAACAGTCTTCTTCGAGTACTTCTTCCAGCAGAAGTTGCGTGCGACTTTTTTCAGGGGCCGCAGGAGCGTGCGATGATACTTTCGCTTTGATTGATTCCTTCTTTTTCTGAGCGGGCTGCTGATACTGAGCTTCTATCTCTTCCTTTCGGTTCTTGCCAATGCTGGAGATCCTATGATGTTTGCTGCCGGGATGCTTTGGGAAGGATGATTCCGCTTTGCTAATGATTTCGTTGATTCTTTCTTTTGACTGGATATATTCGAAATCTTCCGTGGCGCGGTAGGATTCCCGCTCGTCAAGGTCAGCCTTCTGCATCTGGGCCAGTTCTTCTGTACTGAACTGACCGTAGATCTTGTTGCTGTCCAGAAGATAGCATTCAATGGGTTCGGCATCGCCGGATGGCTTGTAGTAGATGCGGGTACCGTCACGGGGGTCGTAAGCAACGGTAATGGCTTCCCGTCCATCCACTCTGGCGCTGTCAAACCAATGATCTGCGAAGCCCTGGTCGCATCCGTAATACAGGTGGTTGAAGAGGATCCCATTGGCAGTAATGGAAGCCTTCCCGGATGGCAGCAGCGCGTAACGGACAGCTGCCGTGCTGAGCGTCCGCTGTGCTCCGGCCAGATACTTCATGCCGAAGTTCCAGATTTCTCTTGGAATGGGTCTGACGCCCATCTGCCTCATCTGCATGGTTTTACCGTACGTTTCCATGAAATGATGGTTGTTGTACATTAAAACGATGTGGATGGCAACGGCGATGAACTCATTGAGCGTCAGGCGGGCACTGAGCCTATAATCCTCGGCGCAGCGCTTTCCCGCGTCCTTTCCCATCTTACCCGGGACCTCGGTAAGATCCACATGGGTAAGGTCAAAATGTTTCTCTACGATGGCTTTCAGGTCTCCCCGATATGGCGGCATATTCTCGATTCGGATATTCAGCTGATTGACAAGCAAGTCCGCTGCAACGCTTTCCATCTCCCCCCGATCGCCAACCAGCGCCCTGGGGATGTGATGACATGGCCAGTCTTCCTCCGAGATTTCGACTCCATACCTGGCGCAGAACTCTACCTTGTCCTCCATGGCATTGAGGATACACATTGTCGCTGATCTCCATGAAGGAGACTCCAGCGTGATATGAAGCCCCATGACCATGCGGGAGAAGCTGTCCATGAGGAAGTATATGGTGGGCCTGCCGATGATCCTGGAGCGGTCACTCTGAGAAACCAGGTAGACATCTCCAATTGTGGCGTCGATCTGAGCGGAATCGCAGGGGCCGCTGAGAAAAGTTTCGGTTTTATCGATGGAGGCGCGACTTTGCAGCGGGTAACTGCGGCTGCCGTTTCGGGTTTTGGCTTCCTCCAGAACATTTTTGTTTTTCGAGTGCCAATAGAGAAACTGGCTGCGGGAAGGAACCTGGTCCGGATCCAGGGGAATGAAATTTCCGTTTTCATCCCGGGTTACGTACCACTTGCCCAGCATGTTCTGGAAAGTCTTCTCTAAGCTGACTTGCTGCGGTCCGTTGTACCAGGTCAGGATCGCGTCGGAGAAGTGGCGAAGATCTTCGGGTGTCAGCGTTTTGCCCTCGGCCCCTTCGACTTTTTTGCGACCTCGACGCTGCGTTTTGCCGTCATATGGGTCACTGGATTTGCCGCAGTTTTCATACCTGGGCAGAAGCGCGTTCGGTGTTTTTCCACCCTTCCAATATCTGAGCAAAAGCTTGAAAAGGTTGGATTCATCGACACCGGAATCTTCGCTTAATGTTTTGATTAACGCGCTTCTCTCGTGAAGCCGATAAATGGCAGGCTCCTGGTCAACAAGGCAGGAAATGAGTTTCCATGCCCGATCTCGCTTCTGGATTGCGCCTGCGGTAGGATGTAAATCAAGCCGAATCATGGGGTCGAAAACCATGGCATAGCGACCGGATTCGATTCCTTCCTTAACGGCTGCGATGGGCATGGGGACAGGCCTGTGCCTGTTCCCGGTGAGCGGAATCCAGTAGGCTTCCTCGCCATCCGCTGAAAACCAGAGTATGCGGAACGACCGGTTATCTGTACGGTCCAACAGAACCTGATTAACAGTAAGAGCGGTATCTTGCATCTGGCGTCCTCCTTTCAATGGGGCAACGTGGATTAAGCATGTTCAGTGGTTTCGTAAGATCCACATTCAAAATCCCCTGCCGGATGAGAGATTTAAATACACAAACCGCAGATCCGGGGGCAAGAGAGAATCGAGACTCAACCTCATCTACCAGTTGGGGGAAGGGGAGATTCTCGGATTCGTATAACTGTACGAAAGCAGCCTCTGCATCCAGAAGGAATTGATGATCCCTGAAAACAGCGTCCGGAGATTCGCCATACCAGAGCCATGTCAGGTTCTGGACATGAGTGCGGTTGATTTCTTTCTCCTTGATGATCTTCCAGTCGATGCCGCGGCGAGCGAAATAAATGCGTTCGATCTCAAGCTTTTCAAGTGTCCGGTTATTTTCCAGATCGCGGGATGCTTTGACAGCTCTTGCGATCCAGACACCTCCCTTTTGAACAAGCAGGTCGGTTGTAACGGCATAAAATAGCTTCCAGACCGGGGGTGAGCAATTCGTAGGGCGTCAGAGATCTCAATGGTTTCCGACAGTGTCAGGTAATATTGTTCCAGAATGTCAGACACATCTGGCATACAGTCGTAGAGAATAAAGGCATCTGCTTCCAATCTGGACATGAAACAGTATTGCCGTGAAACAGTACGGCCTAAGAGCCGGATATATGTTCCGCGGGAAGCAAATTCGTGACCGGAAATCCATGGCTTGTAGCTGAGACCGGTGCCACGGCCATAGCCGTGGGTGATTTTCCAAGATACGGATTCGAAGGTGTTCAGGGACCGCTTTTTACCCATGTGCGCACCTCCTAAAAAGTATTATTTATTTAAGAAAATAGTATATCTATTTTACAAGAAAGTCAATAAAAAAAGTTATACTATTTCAAGAAAAGTACAACCTAATAAGACAAGCAGAGAAAAAGTAAAGCTTTTTATGAAAAGAATTGTTTTTTAGTAAAACTAATTTTGAGGTTATTAGTTCATATCGGTAAAAACCTAAATGACTGTGGTTAGCATTGATTCCATCAGCTGGCAAAAGATTGAATAGCGGCTTTGTTGGACTGGAATGTCTGTCCACAATTATTTCAGAAAAGGAAAAGATTATATGAGTTCTCATGACAAACGCATGACATTTTTCTTTGCAAAAGTTGCTCACTTATTGATTTCTATTATAATTTTTTATCCGTTCTGGCTGATGTATAGATATGGAATGTTAGAATTTAGAACCACTCCGGAATACAGATATAATTTCTTTATCACGATCGGCTATGGAGTATTATTGTATTTCTTCACCAGAACATATAATGCATATTTATTGGGCTTTTCTAGAATTCGTGGATTAGCATTTTCTCAGTTTATTTCACAGCTTTTCGCAATTTTGATCACATTCGCCGCAGTCACTATCGCGTGGTGGAAAGTCTACAATCCGGTTTATTTTGTGTTTATATTATTGATTCAAGGCGTATTTGATTGTATATGGTCGTTTGTTGTAAGCCGGTTATATTATAAAGTTAATCCACCGAAGAAAGCACTGTTAATCTATCGCAATGAAGTGGATAAGAGACGATTTGGATCTGTTGCAGGAAAACCGGTAGGACATATATATGAGGTTGCCTCTGAATTACAATATGATGGATATCGCTTCTCTGAAATAAGAGATAAACTTGACGGATATGAAGCAATCTTTGTGGCTGGTATTAACTCACAATGCAGAAATGGAATTAGCAAATACTGTGTAGAGAACAATATCCCAGGATTTTTCCTTCCCCATGTTGGTGATGTGCTTATGCGTGGAGCTACACATATTCAAACGTTTACTTCACCAGTTTTGTTTTTCACTAGAAAACTTGCAAAACCAGAATACTTAATAGTGAAACGCGCGTTTGACATTATTGCTTCTGGCATAGGGATTATTGTTTTTAGTCCCTTCATGTTGATTACAGCACTTGCAATAAAGCTTTATGATCGTGGACCTGCATTGTATAAGCAAGTGCGTCTAACAAAAGATGGCAAGGAGTTTAAGATCCTGAAATTCCGATCAATGCGTGTTGATGCAGAAAAAGATGGAATTGCAAGATTGAGCACCGGCGACAAAGACGATCGAATAACCCCTATAGGACGAATTGTCAGGAAATGTAGGCTGGATGAGCTCCCTCAACTGTTTAATATATTGAAGGGAGATATGAGTATCGTAGGTCCAAGACCGGAACGTCCGGAAATCGCTGAGCAATATTATAAAGTTCTGCCTGATTTCAAATTTAGACTGCAGGTAAAAGCTGGATTAACTGGCTATGCACAAGTTTATGGAAAATACAATACAGAACCCTATGAGAAATTAGAATTTGATCTTATGTATATTAATGATATGAGCGTCGCTACAGATTTAAGACTGATATTTGCAACGTTTAGTATTCTCGGAAAAAGCGATAGTACCGAGGGCGTGACAGGAACAACTGCCATTGATGAAGATGAGGATAATACATAACAATGAGTGAAAAAGCGATCGCCGTGCTGCTCTCGTCATATAATGGAGAAAAATACATCGGAGAGCAGATTAATAGCATCTTGAATCAAGAAATCAACGAATGTGAATTGTTTTTGATAATCAGGGATGATGGATCAACAGATAGCACGGTTGGTACTCTTGAAAAATATGCTGCAAGTAACCCGAACATATCGATTATTAAGGGAGAAAACAAAGGACTGGTTGCAAGCTTTTTCGAATTATTATCGTATGCTAGGGAAGCAGATTATGATTTCTATGCATTTTCCGATCAGGATGATTATTGGTGCCAGGGGAAGCTAAGGATAGCTATAGATAGTTTAAGGGAGAAAGAAGAGCCATGCATGTATGCTTCATGTTCGGAAGTTGCAGACATGGCACTAAATGCAACAGGGAAGACAACTCAAAAGAAACACAGGGATATAACATTTTATAATTCCGCAATACAAAACTTTTGTCCTGGACACAATCAAGTATTAAACAAGGCGCTCGCTGATTTCGTATTGAAGAATACTGTATACGAGAAAGACATTTATTCTCAAGATTTGTGGATAACAAATGTCGCTGCATTAACTGGAGAGATTATCTTTGATAACACCCCGCATACACTATACAGACAACATATAAATAATCAGTTGAGTTATGGAAAAGGAAAACTTGGCTGGATTAAGGATCATATAAATAGGCTGAAAAAACAAGAAGGAAAAAAAATAACAACTCAGCTGGAATGCTTTTCTAGACAATATAAAGACTACTTGAGTGAAGAGCAGGAAAACGAAATAAGGCGATTTGTAGAAGCGAGACACAACTTTGCTTCAAGAGTGAAATATATAGCAGGAACGAAACTATATAGACAGAAAAGTAGCGAGACTATTATATTCAAGTTACTATACATCTTTGGCGGATACTAAAGCGTTGCGATGAAGCAGTATTCTTTGGCAAGTCGATTGGAGGAGTGTAATGAGTATTACCATATTTGGCGCTTGTTTGGTTATATTCAGCATTTACATTCTGATAAAAAACACGACAATCAACTTTAAAAGAAAAGCAAATTATGTAATTACTCTATGTATAGTAGCATGCACTTTTCTTGATTTAGGATATGTATTTAAGGTAGGGAATTTTGAATGCGAATACAATTATTTGTTAACTGGCTTCGCTTTTGTATTAGTTATAATTGCTGAGGGATACAAGAAGAATATCAGCTTACTTTTCGTAGGATTGATTGCATATATCATTGCTGTCGTATGCATAAAAAGCGCTTTGGGGGCAACATATCTTAGTTCAAGCTATTCCTCGAGCCGATACTGGGATTTGTGCTTTATGGATGGAGAACTGGATGTTGTATATCCAAGCGTGAGGAATATAGTTTTACCTGTAATTAGATTAATAATGCTGGGAAAGGTGATCTTATATATTTCCCGAGAGACGAGTCGCAAAGAACTGCTGAAAATAGGCGTGATTATTCAAAAATGTTCAAGTATATACCTTGTTCTTCTAGTTGCGGAAGCGATTCTTATCAATTTTACTAGTCTTCAGCCGCGAGCCTTTCTGCTAGATATTTTTGGACATTCAAGCTCAACTGCAATAGAATATAAGTCGGTATTCGGCCTAAAAAGTCCGATGGGACTGGCGAGAGAACCATCTAATTTGGCGATTACATGTCTGATTTCTTTTACGGTAAACATATATGTACATTCAAGAATAAAAAAAGGGAAGGTATTAGCATATAATTATTTACTTGTGATGATATTGTCTGGATCAATGAGCGCTGTGATGTATGCTTTCGCGTGTCTTTTACTTATATATCTGAACCTAAATAGAAAAGCAAAGAGAATAGTAGCATTCGTTGTCCCTGCAATAGTTGTTTTCTTCATCCTCATTTCATATCGACTGTTCGAACCGAGATTTTCTGTTCTATTTAGAGAAATAGGAATGTTTGGAAGTGGGATTGCATCATTATCGAGAAACAATAGCACTATTACGCGAATGTATTCGATATATAACAATTTATACTATTTCATCAGGAATCCGATCTTAGGGACTGGCCTCGGTACAATGTACTGTTATTCGACAATTGTGACAATGCTATCTAATTTGGGCATGGCAGGAGCAATGCTCTTTTTTACATTTTACAAGCGTTGCGTAGAAAGAAAGACAGGAAGCATTAAAAGGAAACTTCCAAGCATACTGTGGATTGCAATATGCTTCCTAGTTACCGGTCATATAGGACACATACTGTATTACGTACATTTTTACTATCTGATAATGACTGCCATGTTAGTAATACAAAGAACGGATGAAAAGACGTTGTCATAAATCGAAGAATTGGATGTGGATTGATATATGCAGGAAAGATCTTTTGTTTTTATTTTACCAAGTACTCACGCGGGTGGAGGAATAAGAGTTCTTATAACCCTGATGAATCTGGTCGTGAACAAGGGATATAAAGTTTTTCTCTATGTATATTCCGACGAAAATGATACAAGATACGAGATTGATGATCGAATAAAGATACATAGATACAAAGAAAAAGGAAAGAACAAGTTTGGCAGAATAGTTGGCTTGTTATCTATTATAAAAACAATCAATACAGACCATATAAATGATATTGTAGTCATTTCAGACCAAATCACTGTTGCAATAGCCAATTTTTTCCGTGGGAAGAATATCTACCGATATATACAGGGGGATGATTACAACATTTATGATGACCTTCATATCTTAAGGTATAACAGCTTACTTAGGATTTACAAATCTAGAATAAAGCACATCAATAAGAATACTAGGTTAAAGGTTTTATTTGTGTCAGACTATGTCCGGGAACAGTATATCAAACATGGTGGAAATGAGAGCAATACAAGAAAACTGAATCCACCAATATCAAAGGGCTTTTATGAAAATGGTTTAAGAAAGCAAGATGCGATCAATCTTTGTATTATTGGAAGGATTCATAAGGACAAGGGTTTTTCAGATTTTATTGAAGCATATAGGAAGATTAATTGTAGAGATCATATAGACAAAGTGTTGGTTATTACTCCCGATGATCTGTCTGGATTTGATACTGATGGTATGACTATTCTCCATGCGAACAACGACAGTGAGATGAATGAGATATATAATCAGGCAAATATTTTCATCTCGACTGGGAGAAATGAGGGATATGGATTGCCGCCCCTGGAAGCAATGGCCACCGGATGCGCGTGTATTCTTTGTGACAATGGTGGAGTTAGGGAATTCGCAGTCGATGGGAAAAATTGCATGTTATATCAGGTAATGGATACAGAGCAACTAGCAAAGAGGATTGACGATCTAGTATCAGATAAGCAACGTCAGATGGAACTTGGGGAAGCAGGCAAAAGAACCACCAAACGATTTAGTGAAGAGTACTTTGTCAATGTATTTTTGGGCTATCTAAAGGAAGATGGACTGATTTAAAGCACAAATGTGGATGAAATGAACATGAAAAAGATATTGTTTGCGACGGATTCATTTGGAAAAGCTGCAACGGCGAATGGAATCTGTACGGGGATCATTGCAAATGAATTTGTCAGAAGAGGGTATGAAGTCCATATTCTTTGCTTTCAGGAAAATGATAGAGAAGCGGTCCAAGAAAAAGGATTCCATATTCATCCAATTAAGAACGATCTCGTTTCCAGATTGGCTAATATCGCAAAGAAAAGTGACAAAGCTTTAAAGAAGAAGTATTATCGTAAGCTTTCGATTCTCATTAATCGCATCGAAGCAATGATTTTTCTTCCGATCTTTCCAATGAGAGCACCGGCAAGCTGCTACAGATATGCCAGAAAAATGAGGTCATTACAGAAGACGATTGGCTTTGGTATGATTGTTTCATCTTATAGACCGTTTGAATCAGTTTACGCTCTATTTAAACTCGAATGTACGAGTGATGTAAAAAAAGTCATGTATACCCTGGACACCCTAACGGATTTTGAAGAAAACCATTTTATGAGCAAAGATTTCTGGATTAAGAAAGGATTTGATTGGGAGCGGAAATTTTATAATAACTTTGATTTAATACTAAACCCGAAGTGCCATGAAGAAAACTACGAACAGGAGAAATATGAGCAGTTCAGATCAAAACTAGAAATTATAGACTTCCCTCATATTTATGATAACCAGGCTCTAAACGAGGAGACAAAGATATCCAATTCCTTGAGTAACAAATACACGATTATATATGCAGGTGCGCTAAGAGGTAATGTTGTCAGAAAGATGCTCGACTGCTTATCAGACGAGTTGGAAGGTAAAACGATAGCTCTTGAAATATATGGATACAACTCGGAAGATTCACTGTGTGGTTTTTCAAATGTGGAAGCAAGGAAAAGCATCAAATTAAGAGGAAGCGTTCCTCATGAGGATATACTCAAGATAGAAAAGCAAGCTGATGTATTGTTAAGTGTTGGTAACACAGGATCTACAATGAAATTTGTACCAAGCAAAATATTTGAATACATGTCTACCGGGAAAAAGATCCTGCACTTTTGCGAAACTTGGGATGATTCTTGTGTAGAATACTATCGAAAGTATCCAAACGCTTGCATTATTAATGTATCGGAAAATGCTGACGAAAACAAACAGAAGATCAGGGAGTTTCTTGCAAAACCGCAGAAGAGTGTCTCCTATAGTGACTTGTGCGGCATGTTCCCAATGAACACTCCTGAATATACAGCGGACATTATTGAGAACAAGCTGGGAATAGTCCAAGAGAGTTGATCTGTGTGGAAAACATATCATTTGGGCACCTGAACAAATAGACTTCAAGGGATTCGCACCAAAGTAACTATTGACATGGAAGGAGAGAGCGGATTCTGATTCACCAACTGGGGATCCGTGACCTTAGATGAAGATTATTGTATTCTATCTGCCGCAGTTTTATCCATTTCCAGAGAATGATAAATGGTGGGGAAAAGGGTTTACAGAATGGACGAATGTAAAGAAGGCAAAACCCCTCTACAAGGATCATTATCAACCTACAGTGCCATTAAATAATAATTATTATTGTTTGCAAGATGTAGAAGTGATGAGATGGCAAGCAAATCTTGCAAAAGAATATGGGTTGGCCGGGTTCTGCTTTTATCATTACTGGTTTGGTGAAGGCAAGCAACTCATGGAGAAGCCAGTTGAAAACTATCTTAAACAGAAGGACATAGATTTTCCCTATTGCCTAAGCTGGGCAAACCATAACTGGTCAAGAACATGGGTGGGTGGAGACAAAGATATTTTAATGGAAGTAAAATATGGCGACGAAACGGAGTGGGAAAGACACTTCCAATATCTTCTTCCATATTTTAAAGACAAACGCTACATCAGGATGGATAACAAGCCCATTCTTATGATATATCAGCCTCAATTGATGGATTGTTATCAGGAAATGCTTCCTTACCTTCAGAGAAGGGCAAAAGAGGAAGGATTAAATGGATTAACTATCATAGCACAAAACATGTTTGAGAAAGAGTCACAAGAGTTAGAAAAGCTGATTGACTATAAGATTCAATATGAGCCAAATTATTCTCTTTCGAGGGCGTTAAACCACAAAGGAGAAACCTTAAAGATATGCCCACAGTTTTTCTTTGATGTATTGGCATATCGTATTAAAGGCGCAATCAAGAGCATAACTAAGGGGAAGCTTTTCTTCGTGAGGACTTATTCCTATGATAAAACATGGAAGTATATTCTCAAGAGGCCAATGGAAGAAAAGGTAATTCCGGGTGCATTTGTTAAGTGTGATGTTACTCCAAGAAGACAAGACCGTGCGGTTATTTTCAAAGGAGCAACACCTGAGAAGTTTGCAGAGTACATGGACATACTGGTTAAAAAGCTAAAGAATCAATCTGACTATCTGTTTTTAACTGCATGGAATGAGTGGGGAGAGGGAATGTATCTCGAGCCAGATGAAAAAGACGGATATGCGTATTTGGAAGGAGTCATGAAAAGCCTGAAATGATAGGCCTTGAATAATGTTTATGGTCAATCAACTACATTATGAAATCCAGTGTATTATCTATGGGGGAAAGGAATCGAGTATGATCTCCTTGAAAAAAGGAATCATACAGGATGTATGAATGAATATAAGTGCAAAAAGAATATTAAAAAGAGTTCTAAGGCTAAACGCACCAAAGTTTGCAAAGGAGGGGAAGAATTTTCGTTATTCCAGAGATTGCATTTTTGAATCAGCTTCAATGATGGAGATTGGTGATGATTGCTCAATAGGACCGCATGGTGTGTTATATAGCATATACAAGAAAATAATCCTTGGAAACCACGTAATGATTGGACCAGGAGTAACGATAGTGTCTGGGGATCATAATATACGAAAAGTAGGGATTCCGATAAGCATGAACAAGGAAAAACAACCAGAGGATGATGCTGATATAATTATTGAAGATGATGTTTGGATAGGTGCTAATGTGACGATACTAAAAGGAGTTACGATTGGCAGAGGGTCTGTTATTGCTGCAGGTGCTGTTGTAACAAAAAGTGTACCACCATATGCAATATATGGGGGGGTGCCGGCTAGAATGATAAGTGTACGATTTACGGTTCCTCAAGTTTTAGAACATGAAAAGGCATTATATAATGAGGATGAGCTGCTAACGATCGAGAAATTACAGCACATTACAGATTTTCTGGACAGTGAAAAGTTCCCGACTTCATCAGGCAGCACCGTCCATTGTGCCGTCTGAAGTCTCACTCTGACGTTCATGAATAAATCGAGTTATGAAAGAATCGGGGTGTTGCAGTAACATCGAAAAAGATTTCTACGGAAGAAGTACATGACCGTTCCTTCAGATGGCTTCATCTTTGATGGAGTCCGCAAGTATCGGATTCTTCGGATAGAACCTCTCCCGTATTCCTGTAAATAAGGAAAGTATTTGAATAGGTGGTAAGTTTGAAACACACGCGCGATGGGCCAAGGCATAGCAAAGCAGGCCACCCTGAAAGTTGGCCAAAAGTAGGGTTAAGAACTAAGCTGGCTCGGCCTGAGGAGAATCACCATCTACGATAGTGAAACCTCTCAGGCGAAGCAGTTCAAGCGCCTGCTTCTGAGTAAGAACCTTTTTTCTGCAAATGTCGAGCACTTTTTCGAAAAGGTAGGAAACGATAATATGCTAACAACTCTAAAGAATATTTCAAAAATACCACATAAAATCGTCCATGCCGCATCATTAGCATGTATGATTGTTGATATGAAGCAGAAGAAGATTGATTTTCGTCAAATTCCAGGAATTAATGGAAGACCAATGTTCATCCATGATAATTTTAATATGGGAGGAGGTAAATCAAGAAAAACAAATATCATATTTGGCAAAAATGTATTTATTAACTCGGGGTTCCGAAAGAATCCTATTGGACGTGGGATATGCACTGTATTCCGTACGATCAATGACGGAGAGATAATAATTGGCGACAATGTCAAAATGTCGAATACGGTCATCGTTTCAATGAAGAAAATATCAATTGGTAATAATGTAATGATTGGAGGTGGTGTTACCATATGGGATACGGATTTCCATTCATTAGATTATAGGAAACGAATGTTTTGTCCTTATGAGGATATAAATACTTCGGGTATTTCTATTGGTGATGGCGTATTTATTGGAGCCGGGACATATATAATGAAGGGTGTTCATATTGGGACTCATTCTATCATTGGGGCAGGTTCTGTAGTTACATCAGATGTCCCTGATTATGAAATTTGGGCAGGCAATCCAGCGAGATTCATTCGGAAAGTGAGAGAATAACATGGTAATACTTAAAGTAAGAAATGGGTTGGGCAACCAGATGTTTATATATGCACTTGGTGCTTATATTAGTGAAAAGTATAATCTTGATGTGTATTACGACATGTCGGAACTAATTGCATCCAACCCTCAGCGGAATATTAACCATGTAAATGATATATTTAAAAAAACATTTCCGGAAGCTCCTCTGAAAATTATTAGAAAATATACAGGAAGAAGATTGTATTTCAAGTATTCAGAAATAAAAAACCGTCATATTCGTTTTATTGCTTCTAGAATCTGTAATATTCAATTTCCAACCCGTTCAGTTATATGGATAACTGAACCTAACTATTGGAATGTTGATTTACGATTTGTTGATTCAATTCTAGACTATAATTTCGACTACAACAAAAATTATTATTTAATAGGGTTTTGGGAAAATATGGCATATCTTTCATGTGTGAATATTAGGGAATTGTTTGTATTTAAAAAGGGAATACAAGATTCAAACCCGTACATAAAATATGTTAACAACCCAAATTCTGTCGCATTGCATATTAGAAGAGGAGACTATATTTCAGGGGATGGGGAATCCACCTTCCCACATTATATATATAATTTATGCGATGAATCGTATTATATTAAATCGATTGAATTGATTGAATCGATGGTCGAAGACCCATTATTTATTGTATTTACGGATGACCCAGAATATGTTGCACGAGAATATAAATGGCTAAAAAAAATAGTTGTAACTGGCAATAAAGATTATGAGGATATGCATTTAATATCACTGTGCAAGCATTGTATTTTGGCCAATAGCACATTCAGCTTTTGGGGTGCGATGTTAAACAGCAGGAAAGGTATTATTGTTGCGCCAAAATATCATTATATTCATTGTGAATCGAAAACAAAGGTTTTTAGGAATCTTTTTTTTCATGTGGAAAATTGGAATTATATTGATAATCTTCCAGATAATCAAGAAGGTGTTGATGTATGCCATTAGAAGGCGAGGTAAAAAAGAATTATCTGTATAATCTTTCTTATCAGATACTTGTATTAATAATTCGAATAGTCTCTACTCCATATATCTCGCGGGTATTAAGAGTAGTGCTAATTTGTATATATAGATATACATAAGCAA
>JAZQCB010000095.1:0-30026 GCA_045546035.1 Clostridia bacterium | reverse complement strand
CTGTGCCGATGCTGACTGATGAGCCAGCCATGCCTCGTCCAGAGGGGTTCGATCCCTATGCCTATTACTGCACCCTGACCAAGATGTATGGCAAAGGCCCTGAAATGGATATCACGCTTTGCTGTGACGACACGCTGATGAACAATATCATTGACCGATTTGGTGATGATTTTGCTTTTGCGCGTGCAGATGAATCCCATTTCCGTGCAACGGTGCACGTCAATGCCAGCGACACCTTCTGGGGCTGGGTGTTCGAATATGTCGGGCGGATGAAGGTCGAAGCACCGGAGGAAGCAAGGCAGATATATCACGAGCGCTTGTCCAGAGCACTGGAGGATTGAGCAGGTGAAGCTTATGATAGAAATGAGAAAGCGAACGTCCATTGACCAGGCGAAGATTATCCAGATTTTGAATGAGGAAGATCAGTATTTCCTGCGTTGCCATCACAGGCCACCCCGGGGCAGAGAAAGCGAGGACGTTGTTGACAATGCCTATTCGCGGCTCAGTCGAATTCAGTCTCTGCCATATACTGAAGTTGATCGGATATATCAGGAAATGAGGTGCCAGCATGCCGGATCTTGAGAAGCAGAAGCAGGAATTTTTGACATTATGCAGGGAGAACATCAAACGCGATGGACTTGAGGATCTGCTGGGCTGGCTTCAGAAATCTGATTTCTTTACAGCTCCCGCGAGCACACGCTATCACGGCGCTTATGAAGGCGGTTTATGTGAACACTCCCTGGATGTTTACCACATGGCCAAGAAAGCAATCGCCGGTTACGAGCTTGAACTGACAGAAGAAAGCGTAGTTGTAGCAACACTCTTCCATGATCTGTGCAAGGTCAATTTCTATAAGAAGGATGTGCGGAACCAGAAAATCAACGGCAACTGGCAGGAAGTCCCATGCTATACCATCGAGGAAAAATACTGCTTTGGCGGGCACGGCTCCAAATCAGTTTATCTGGTACAGCAGTTTATGAGGCTGAGAACTGATGAAGCGGCTGCTATCAACTGCCATATGGGCGCGACCAGCGGCGGTGATTCCGTCCGCGATACAAGCAACGCTTATGCAGCCTTCCCGCTGGCCTGGGTCACGCACGTCGCTGATGAGGCTGCAACGTACCTTCTGAAACGATAATACGCAGCATGCTTTAACCTTCGGATCTGATCCGGAGGTTCTTTTTTTGAAAAAAATTTCATTCCACCGGTGTCATTTTGCCTCTTTTTTCCCATAGAGGGGCGTGAGGTAAATGCCTCAACTAAAGGATCAAGGAGCAGAGCAATGATGGAAATGATGCAGATTCAGCAGAACATGAACACGGCCCGGAACATCCCGCAGGAGCGGCGCTGCTATACCGTTGAGGAACTGATGGAGATCCTGGGCGTAGGCCGTAAAGCAGTGTACTCCCTCATTCACAGGAAAGTCTTCCCGGCGATCAGGATCAACAGTGTGGGCTACAGGATTCCGAAGGAGAGCTTCCATGCTTGGCTGTATCAGCAGAGCTGAATGCCTGTCTGCTAACGCAGGCCGGCGACAGACTAAAACTTTGGCGGAAGTCGTGCTACGATCTCGGTTAGCAGAACGGAAGGAGGGAGCTGCTGTGTCAGGCAAAGAAGCAACAACCATGACGGTTCGAGCCATGGGTGCCTTACTGGGGCTGAAAAAGACGGAAAGTTACTACCTGGTCAACAAAAAGGTCTTCGATACGGTTATGGTCGCAGGCCAGAGGCGTGTAGTGAAGGCCAGTTTTGAAGAATGGTATGCCCGCCAGGATCGATACAGAAAGGTGGACGGTGAGCCTCCCGGAGCTAAACTGCACAGCAACATGTATTCGGTCTCTGACCTTCAGAAAATGCTGAATCTGTCCCAGGACAGCGTGCTGGAACTGATTCACAGAGAGAAGTTCCTGACGATGACCTTTGAAGGGAAATTCTGGATCCCGAAAGTCATATTTGACGACTGGTATGCATCTCAGTCCCGGTACAGGAAGCCAGAGGATCGAGAACGGGATCGGGCAGCAGAGGAAAGCTCCATGACAATCCCTGAAATGGGCCGTCTCCTTGGTCTTAATCCCAGACAGGCATGGCAGCTGTACTATAAGCACCAGGACGAGTTGAAGCTGATCCGTATTGCTGACCGCCCGAGGGTTACGAACACGAGCTTTCTGTATTGGATCAGCGGACAGGAAGAGCACAAGATCGACTCGGAAGCAACCTTGCCACAGATTCAAAGCGAGGATGAACTCCTGACAGCACTGGAAGCGGCAGAAAAGCTCGGCGTCAATGTGCAGCGGATCTACCGCGCACTGCGGAACAGTAAAGCCGCAGGAAAGAAGGTTGGAAGAACCTGGTACTTCAAATATATGGACATCCTGACCGCACTTTCAAAGGAGGAATGATTCATGGCATCCGTGATTTCCCGCAATGACAAGTTCTGTGTCGTCTATTCTTACTTCGATAAGGATGGCAAGCGGCGTCAGAAATGGGAAACCTTCAAGACGTTGGGTGAAGCCAATACCCGGAAAATTGAGATCGAGTATTCACAGCAGGTTGGCAATTTCGTTATTCCGAACTGCACGACGGTTTCTGAGCTGATGAAAGAATACGTTTCCCTTTACGGAAAAACAAAATGGTCGCCGTCTGTATACTCCAGCAATACCGGGCTGATCAATCACTACATCGAGCCGTATCTCGGGAAATTGAAACTCGCCGAAGTCACGTCCCATACACTGGAGCGGTATTATCAGAAGCTCCTGACCACACCGGCGGTTCCAATGATCTGTGTGAAGAAGTATTCCAATGAAACCCGGACCGTAACGACTGCGACTGTTCGCAAGATTCATAATGTGCTCCGCAGCGCGTTTACGCAGGCCATGAAATGGGATCTGATTGAAAAGAATCCCGCCGCATATGCCACGGTGCCGAAGCATGAAGCAAAGGAGCGGGAAATCTGGGACGCACAGACAATCTTCAAGGCAATTGAGTTATGCAAGGATCCCCGGTTAAAGCTTTGCCTCAACCTGGCCTTCTCCTGTACGCTTCGCATCGGCGAGCTTCTGGCCTTGACATGGGACTGTGTGGATATATCCGATGAGAGCATTCAGGCCGGCAAGCCATCCATTTCAATCACCAAGGAATTGCAGCGTGTGAGCAAAAAGGCCATGAAGGCGCTGGACTCCAAGGACATCATCACGGTCTTCCCAGATCAGGGGCTTCACAACCGGACGGCGCTCGTGCTGAAAGCGCCTAAGACGCCCACAAGTATCCGCAAGGTTTTCCTTCCGAAAACGGTGGCTGAGATGCTCGTCGCCTGGAAAATGGAGCAGGACGCAGCGATTGAAGCCATCGGCAACGAGTACGCCGATTTCAATCTGGTAATTGCAACACCGGTTGGACTGCCTTGCGAATCTGCACAGATCCGTAAGGCACTGAAGAACCTGATCGAAGAGAACAACCTGCCTCCGGTCGTCTTCCACAGCCTGCGGCACTCCAGTATCACCTACAAGCTCAAGCTGAACCAGGGCGACATCAAGTCCGTACAGGGTGACTCCGGTCACGCGCAGGCATCCATGGTTACTGACCAGTATTCCCACATTCTCGATGAGAACCGGCAGGAAAACGCGAAGCTGCTTGAAAAGGCATTCTACAACGGACGCGGGGCAGAGCCGGAAGCCGAAGTCAAGCGGAAGCAGATCGCCATGGTTGATCAGATGAACGCGATGGGCTTCGATCCGCTCCAGCTGGCAAAGGTACTCAGCAATCCCGACATGGTGAAAATGCTTCAGATGCTCGCCGGTGGCGGCGCAGCGATATAAAGTGAGCCCCTCCATCTGCGGGAGGGGCTTAGTTCGTTGGATTGATGCAAATCGTTACTGTGTTACTGCATTACTTTATTCATTAACTGTTGGAAACTATCTACATGATCATATGTTACTGTACCATTGGATAACGTTGAAAATAGTTTTTTAGCGCAATCGATCTTCGCCTTTTCGATTGGGCGGAGATTCAAACTATCCATTGTTCCTTTTGTTTCAGCAACAAAGTAAATATGTCGTACGGTTCCTTCGTGAAATACAATAGCCCAGTCAGGCGAATAATGACCGACCGGCGTAGGAATCGCAAATCCTTTCGGCAACTTGGCGTAGATATTCACGTCCTGGGATCCATCCAATGCTTCTACAAATTTGCGTTCCACGCTCTTTTCTGCGCTGCCATCGGTGAAAACGTAGTCCTGAATGGCTTTTGTGGCTCGGAAAGCTTGATCAAAAGTCTTCCCATGCTTTTCCGCTGTAAAGATGCTGCTGTCATAGCCTCCCTCAATTGTGTCATAGGTAATGTGCTCCACAATCATGGTTGCCTTCTGCTCTTTTATCAGACGAATCACTTTTGAGATGAACTCCTCAGGATTGTTCTGGAACATGGCAAATTTCTGCGGATCAATGCCTTTTAGGATGGTAGTCACCGTTCGGCGTGTCAATATAGTGCCCTCAGAGATTTTTCCGACAAGATCATATCGGATCTGACTGGTTTCCGCATGCTTGAGTGTATTAGTCTTCGTCTTTACAGCACCGAAGGCGTCACTTTCCCGCATCTGTTCGCCAGTGATATGTTCGCGCTGGCTGGCGACAGACACGGTGTACTGAAGCTGGCTGACATAGAGCTCCGCATTGATAGCAGTGATCGCCTTCTGTATTAGCTCATTGGAATCGAAGTCTACCGTATAAGCATAGCGATGGTTGATAGCTGTCCACAGTGTCTGGAACGCCTGCTTGTAGAAGCGGTCGTTGAGCGGATTCTCCGGTGCAGGGGTCTTGTTGCCGTCCTGGAACATTTCGGCCAGCACCTTATCGTCGAAGATTGCCTGTACCAACTTATGAATGCCTTCCTGCATCGGTCGGAGTGCCTCCGGCAGAACTGCAAGACTATCATTTTTTACATCATCACGGTAGTCCTGTGTGACATTATCGTCTTCGTCAATATAGTTGTTGCGGACAAGATACTGATAGATCTGCCTGGCCTGGGGCTGAGTGATCTTAGCCTGCTGGCCATCAGCTATGATGATATTCTTGCCCTCGAAATACTCAATGCTGGCCTTGCGGGGACGGTCGTAGAGGACAGCACGAGTCTGCTCCTGTAGCCCGGCCACAAAGGTAGCATAGCCTTCGCTCGCGATAACCGTCAGGGTATTAAGCGCCTGCACCTGATCACCGACAGTCTCTGCGTCCATGCGGTCACCAGCCTGGTTGACGCACAGACGCAGCCCGCGCCCAACTTCCTGCCGCTTCTGCGTAGTGCTATCGCCGCCATGCTTCAGTGTGCAGATCTGGAACACGTTCGGATTGTCCCAGCCTTCACGCAGGGCGGAGTGGGAGAAGATAAACCGGGTTGGCTCGTCAAAGCTGAGCAACCGCTCCTTATTCTTCAGGATCAGGTCATAAGCAGAAATATCATCAGAGAATTCGCTTCCACGCTTGGTAGTGGAGTCGATGGCACGTCCGGTCTTTTTGTCGATGCTGAAATAGCCCCTGTGTGTGTCATGAGCGGAAATCCCATCCAGATAAGCAAGATAGATCGGATCGAGCAAGGTCCGATAATCCCGCAGGACAGCGATGTATTCCTCTTCAAAAACACGGCCATATTCGCCCAGTGCTTCGTTACCGTCCGCATCATACTGACGGTACCGGGCAACTTCATCTATAAAGAACAGGCTCAGGCACTTGATGCCCTTGCTGAACAGCTCCGCTTCCTTCTCCAGATGGGAGATAATCGTCTCTCTGATCTGAACGCGGCGCATATCCGCCTCGGACACGTCTCCGACCACATCACCTTTGTGAATGACAAAACCATTCGTGAAGGTTATCGTTGCAGCAATGGGATCAATTGCTGCGATGGAGAACCCACGATACTGCTCCATTTCATTGGAGACAAAGAACAGGTTGTCGCCGACACCCAGAAGGCGGGTTTCACGATTGATGGATTTTTGGTACTGAATCTCCAACTCCAGGCGCACCATAGGCGGCTTTTTCGGAGACAACACGATGGATTCCAGGTACAGATACTGATCCGTGCCCCGGAAGTTTTTTACCTCGAAACCCTTGACCTCAATGCGCTTGACTAGCCGTTTGTTATAGGCGTCCAGTGCATCCAGCACGTATACCAGATTGTGCTGTTTCGCGTGCGTGGCGGAATAATTCAGCACAAACAGCGGGTTAAACTTCGCCAGGGTTTTCTGGGTCACTTCGCCGCCCATTTTCTGGGGCTCGTCCATGATGATGATCGGGCGGTTGGCAGCTATGACGTCAATGGGACGGCGGCTACCGAATTCGTCCCGTTTGGAGAAGATGATACGTGCTGCGGCGTCGCCCTTGCGTCCCTCCACGTTTTTCTCCTCATTCATGGATGCGGCAAAAGCCTGCGTGTTAATGATCATCACGTTGATGCCGCTGTCGGAGGAGAAGCTGTCCAGCTGGTTCAGGTTGGCACTGGAGTAGATGAAGAAACGGGCCTTCTTACCATAGTGCTCCATGAAGTGATCCACCGTGATCTCGAAGGACTTTTGTACACCTTCGCGGATGGCAATGGAGGGCACAACAACGATAAACTTGCTCCACCCATAACGCTTGTTCAGTTCGAACATGGTTTTGATGTAGACATAGGTTTTTCCCGTGCCAGTCTCCATCTCCACGTCCAGACTGCAACGTCCATGAGTCTTCACAAGTCCATCCGATAGGCGAATGTTGTTTTCTTGCTGGATCTCATGGATGTTGTGGAGAAGTTGAGAATCTGAGAGCATCAGCGTTTCATTCAGATAGCCAGTATCATCCATCGGATCGACATCAAAGAAGCTCGACTGTTCCGGCGGGATGATGGACAGCTGAACAGGAACTCCGGGTTCAATGAGGGGCTTTACCTCGCCAACATCCCTGCGATAGCTGATTTCGGAGTGATAGGGCTGGCCTGCAAACACGCGGACAACGCTATCCACCGCGTCAGTCTGGTACTGCTGAATCTTAAATCTGAATTTCATGGTTTTATCTGCTCCTTATGTGTTTCCCAGAGAAAACGTACAAACGTAGTGCTTGAACCTACTGCAAGATGAGCATATCTGGGAGACAAAGCTTGAAAATCTGCCGGTTTACCATGACCACCACCATGTGAATTACGTAGATGATTGACGGATTCAGCAATGGTTCTGAGGCTACCCAGCATCTTTTTAACAGCTTCAATTTCCGGTTCTGATGTATCTACATTTTTAGCTTTCAATCCCATCAGGTTCAACGTTTCGCTAACAAGTTTGTCGAACTGCCAAGCTTGATCATATGAGACGGCTCGTTCTTGCATGATCGTTTTGCAGCATGATTCGATGAGTTCCTTAGCCATGCCGATTGCTTCAGTGGGGTTTTCATCCTGAGCTTTTTCCATGGTTGTAATCTGCGCAGACAAGTATTCACTTGAGAATGCTGCAGATAAAGGATGCAATGGTGTTTCTGCTGGAATGTTTTGTTCAATATATTCTTGCCCTTTTGCAAGCAGGCGCAGATAAACGGTACCTTGACCGTCAGTAGAAATGCTGGCATATTCATTGCTTTCAAGGTGCTTTACAATATGTTCATATTGCATATTAATGCTTGTATCATCAAGCGTTTCACTATCTTTCCCATATCGGCGAATGAATAGTAGGCTCATGCATTCATCAGTAGATATCTCAACCTGATCGCCAGGGAATTGAGACTTTTTTGCTATTGCTGCAAGAGCCTTTTGGGTGCGCTCCATAATTGTTTTTGGATAGTAAGTTCTCATTGTTTGAAAGGATACTGCATGAAAGTGCGGGTGCTCCTCAAAAAAAGTAGGGGAAATATCACCTGAGCTGATCACGCAGGCGTAGCTTGGGTCTCTGTCTTCCGCATACAAGCGAATATTATGATATAGATATGTAGCTACAACATCTCGATCCAGCTTGTTACGCTGCCATCGCATTATTTCGCTCTCGGTTATCACATACCGCCCACAAACGTTACATTGGTGGAAGTAATAACCTTTCCCGTAATTAGGCTCATGAATGCAGTTGCTTTCACCACAAAAGTAGCAATTCATGGTCACAACACCTTCCTCGTCGTCTGCGGCGAATAGGTCTCGAAGATCTGGTCAAAGTTGGTGGCCACGCTGTCATTGGCCATGCTGCTGTCGCGGAACACGGCGTAGTAAGGTTTCTTTTTCGCAATGGCTGTTACGGTCTCTGTGGTGACACCTGTGTCAAAACAAGCCAAAAGGAAACCGTCGGCAATATCGAATACCTTCTTGCCATCGATGACGGTCTCTTTAATAGCACTCGAAAGCTCCACACCCAGATCCAGCATCACCTGAAACAGCAGATCCTCCGGGGTGCGGTCGGGTTTGATGTTGTCCGTAGTCAGGTCGAGCAGGGACTGCACCACTTCAGTGGGGTTGTAATATACATCCTGCATGTTGCTGCTGTCGAGGCGGAGGACACGGAATCCAATGTCAAGATCAGCGGCGGTTAAGCCAGCGTCTTCTTTGATTTTGCGGCCTGCGCGGCGGATGCGTTCTTTGCCGATTTCACAGATGGTTTTATATCCTGCCTTATAGGCTTCGCTCTTTTCGTCAGTCGGTTCTGGTAACTGTACCATAATGAATTTGCGATGACCTCCGTCTTCGGCGTTGAGCTGCATCACGGCATGGGCTGTGGTGGCAGAACCGGAGAAGAAATCGAGGACAATGCTTGGTTCACCTTTGGGAATTATATAACGGATTAACGCATAGAGGTCTGATATGCTTTTAGGATTTTCAAAAACTCGATCCCCATTGAAAATAGCGTTGAATTCCAGAGTTGCAGTTTGTGCGTAGCTAAAATGAACACTCCGCATAACCTGTTCATCGTAATCAAACAGGTTTCTTCTGATTCTTGGCAGTGTGGTTTCATCTGGGCCAAATACAACACGTCCATTATCTATTTCTTCCTGCATTCTCTTTGGGTTTGGAAATCTCCAGCCTGCATCTGGGCATTTACATGCTTTCCCGGTTACAGGGTGGATTACTGGATACTTTGGTCCTCCTCCACCTGGCCAACTGATATTTCCATCGTCCCTGTATGGGCCGTGCTCATCAACCTTTGTAAATCGGGATAAAGGTTTACGTGGATCACTATTAGTCCATGATGCATATAATGCCTTCAGACCTTCGTTTACTTTAGCCCAATCATCTTTATAAATACGTCTGAGTCTTTCAAATTCGCTTTTTACTTCATCGATACCCTCTTTGGGTTCACGAAAAACGATTCCGTTATCATAGATGAATTGTGCATCCTTAAAGTAAACAAGAATATATTCATGGCCGACCGAGAAGTATTTCGCGTCATTTTTTCGATTCTTATCGTAAACCAAACAGGCAACAAAATTCTTCTCGCCGATTATCTCATCACACAGTTTTTTAAGGTTCTCTACTTCAGCATCATCAATGCTAATGAAAATAACTCCATCGTCAGATAGTAAGTTTTTTGCGAGTCGAATTCTTGGATAAATCATGTTCAACCAATCCGTATGGAACCGACCGTTGCTCTCCGTATTCTGTTCCAGCCGATTGCCTTGCTCGTCAAATTGCCCACTTCTGGCAAGGTATTCATCAGCTTCCTCGGCAAAGTCATCCTCATATACAAAATCATTACCCGTGTTGTACGGCGGGTCAATATAGATCATTTTCACCTTGCCCAGATATGTTTCCTGCAAAAGCTTCAGCACATCCAGGTTATCACCTTCGATATACAAGTTCTGGCTGTCCCAGCCAGCGGGTGTACCATCGCGACCTACACTGTCTGCACGAACAGGCCGCAGGGTGGCTGCGATGGGAGCATTGGCAGCCAACATGGCCTTTTTCTTATCTGGCCAGGTAAACTGATAGCGTTCTTCTCGTCCTTCTACCACCCGAGCAGAGATTTCCTGCATAAGCACATCCTTGTCGATGGCGCGCACGACCTCTCCGGTAGCCTCATCAATGGTTTCGGTCACGGCATTTGGGAAAAGAGCCACCAGCTTGCGGAAGTTTTCGTCTGCCTGGTTGGGGGTGTGCATCTTGAGTTTATCCATGGGTTATTCCTCGCTTTCCGTTTGATCAAGGAGCCGTTTCATTTCTGCTGCAATCTCTGCTGGTGTCATTTGCGCTGTTGTCATTGCCAATCTTCCCGCAACGATGGAGCTAAAGGCCATCACCTGCTGTTTCGTGATGTTGTGCCAAATAGGTAAGATCATCTTTCCGTTGATGCTTTCAAGTTGAAACAGTCCATCAAGCTCCGCCTTTGTCCAATACTTTCCGTCTGCTATATAATTCGGCGAAATTACTACTATGCCAAATTTCGAGTGATTCAAACCTTCATCAATACGATGTCTCATAGAATCACCCCATGTGATTCTCTGGCGATCATACCATGGCTTTATGCCTAACGCTTCAAGCTCTGTCACCAGTTCATCAACAAAGCTTTCTTTGTCTTCCCATGCATGAGATATAAATACATCGTACTCAGGTTTAACCGTGGATACTGTAATTTCTTCAGCCTTTATAGCGTTTTCTATCGGTATAGCTGTTGTAACCGAGGCAGCTGTTAGCTGACGAATACGTTCTTCATAAGCTTCCTGCATTCTCTTTGTACTCTTGACCTGCGCCTTCCGCTCGTCATCTTCCGCTTTCTGTAATCTTTTTGCTGCTCCGTTACGTTTTTCCCTTAGGCGAGCAATTTTCTTTGCAAGGTCGGCACTGTCGTCTTTCTTTTTTTGACTGTCTCGCTGGTAGCCTTCAATCTGTTTTGCTTTGCTGACAAGTTGAGCTTGCGTAGTATTTTTTGTGATCGTTTTTTTGACAGAGAGAATCCGAGCCTCAAGCTCCGCAGCTTTCTTATCTGCTTCTGCTTTTTTCTTCTCCGCGGAAGCGATATCACGATCAATCGTGTTGAGCTCATTTTGGATCGAACTAATAGACACAAAAACACCTCCTAGACTTAACAGTTTACTTGATGAATAGTTTGAGGAGCGCTTTTGCGCCTTTAGCAATTTCCTTTCTAAACTTGTAGATAGCACCACCCGCTAATAGCAGGAGCCCTCCTTTTTCTGCATCTGAATTAAAGCAACTATCGCATAATCCCATTTTTCCATTACCGACAATTACTTTTCCACACTGCTTGCAGCGAGTGTACCCTTCATTCTTGCTCATCTTTCGCATCCTCCACCGTTACGATATATGCTCCATTAATCATAGGTCTGCTCTGCTGTAAAACAGGAACCATCTCATCTGTCATTGATTTCCACGAATCCATTGTGTCTGCTGTATAGCCATCAAAGGCATTATGGATTTGTAGTGACAAAGGTATCTGCTTTGATCCGACTGCTTTCGTATAAAAACCCAGCATATATTTCCTGTATTTGTTATATGCATCCTCTTTATCTTTATCTTTTCCCATGTAATCCAGAACTTGATACAGGACAGAGTTGTAGACTGATAGCAAATGTAGATCCTCTGAAATAAAGCCAATGTACCGATTGACAATCCTTTGAATACGTCCAATAGGTAAGCGAGTATGCATAAAAAACCGTTTTTGAACAGTCTGGATATCCAGATAAATTGCGTTGATGGCTGATTCCAGTTCTGAGACAGCACCATCGAGATACGCCCTTTGCTTTTCCTTATCAGGTTCATTTTGAGCGTGAACAACTTTATCTCGCGCGTTGAAAAAGGGCTGAATAATAGCATTATTTCGACTAAAATCAATATGATAGCCTTGCATTTCCACAAGAATATCAAGTTTAGTGTTTATCTGTTTTAACTGCATCTGGATTGCCAGATTTTGCATCTGCTGCATCTGTTGGGCTGGGTCTGCGACGCGTTCGGCTTGCTTTATTGTAATGTCTTTTACTCTTGTGCCGTGCTCATCAACAAGGACAGCACGCAAATTGTCTTCAACCTGCCGTGATGGTCCAAGTTTATATATCCCTTTTTTATACTTTTCCAAGATATCGGCCGGGAGACTGTCAAAATCTAATACATATTCATATCCACCATGCATGATAGCACCATGAGAATGGAGAAGATTTCCAATGGTGGTTAACTCTGCCGGTGTAATTTTTTGCAAGATTCCATTGTTTTCTCTGGCTACTGTTATAGCAAGATTCCTGATTCTGTTAGCGATGAAATCGCTCATTTCAGTAATATCGGTGGATTGCCTATCTTGCTCAGTAACAAAGATGCTGAGTTCGTTTTTTTCGTTAGGCGTTTTGCCGGTTGCCATCCTGATGCACCTCCAAGCCAGATATTGAACTCCGCAAAGTCTGTATTCTCTGTACTAATTCCATCTTGCGCTTTGGCTGTTTTTCAGCCCATGCCAGCTTTTCCATTTTTGCGATCTCTTTTTCCAACTTCTGTCGCTTCTGCTGCAAGGCAAGTTGTTGATCCAGCGACTGCCCCTGTACTACCTCTACACCGGCTGTCTCTGCGACAATGTTTTCCCAAACCTTATCCAGATCAAGGCCAACGATCTCTACGCATAGATTCTCCGGCGTTGTCCAGTCCTGCTGTATCAAGCGTGTCTGCCAGATAGCGAAAGAGTGTTGCCCTTCATACTCAAGCACGAGGAGAAGCTTTTGCCCGAACATCTTTGCGATGAAAGCAATGTTCTGTTTATCGTAATCCTTCTTGCGTAGTGCAATCAGAATCACGAAGAAGCTCTTCACATTTTCGCCTTCCGGGATGTTCACGGAAATGGGCGATACCTCGTTGACCAACGTGATACGGGCAATATCCGCGTCAAAGCTTTTCCTACGCTCTGCGCTCATTTCAGAACCAAAGCGTTCATATACTTTCTTCTTGGTAATGACCTTTCGTATTTCCGTGGAGGCTGGCAAGCCCAGCATCATTCTCACCTCACTTGATCACGAGGAAACAGATCAGCTCAAAATCGTCAAGCCCCTTGATCCTACCTGACAGGAAGCTGATCTGGGTGCCCTTCAAGAAGCTGTCGATATCGCTTTCTTCCTTAACATGGATAATGGAGTCTATCGCGTCAGAGAGTAGCTCGGAGTACAGACCCATCTCCCGGCCATCCTTTGTCTCCTGATTGAACACCCGGCAGAGTTCCTTGTCCGGTTCAGGCTGGCCTTTGCAGGTAAGGCGCATCCTGTCAAGCAGATCCTTGGGGCTCAGATGGTCACATACCACATCACCATCTTCACCGATATAGACCATGTAGAACGGGTGCAAACGGTTCTGACTGCCTACGTTCACATCGCCGTTGATGTTTCGCAGTACGTATATGACACCGGGCGGCATATCGTCCGTCGCAGCAACGACGGCATGCATTCCGTGTGGGGCGTGTTCCACATCGTCGTGCTGTTTGATATACTCCAGCAAATCCAGCCGGAATTCGTTCAGCCCCAGATCCATGATGGAAATGCCGCTTTGCATATCCTCGATATCAACGACCTCATCCATCAGCCGTTTCAGCTGCTGACGGCGGTATTCCAAATCGCCTTTCTCTTCCATATCGATGGGGTTGTCATCACCGGTAGAGGTCATGACAGAAATCTTCATGCGGGTCTCCACGCGGTCTTTCAGGTTGATGTACTCATCCAGATCCATATCCGGCCAGAAATTGACCAGTTGAATGCGGGCATTCCGGGATCCGATACGGTCGATACGCCCAAAACGCTGAATGATGCGAACGGGATTCCAGTGAATGTCATAGTTCACAAGGTAATCGCAATCCTGAAGGTTCTGCCCTTCAGAAATACAGTCAGTAGCTATCAGAATATCGATTTCATCCGTACTGCCAGGCATCAGCATATCTCTTCCCTTAGAAACGGGAGAAAAACAGGTCAGGACAGTATTCAGGTCTCCGTGGAGGCGTGGAATGGTAGTTTTGCCATCCACGCTGCCTGTGATTTCAGCAGTATGCAAATGATAGCGATCCATCACATATCGACTGACATGCTCGTACAGATAATCCGCTGTATCAGAGAAGGCAGTGAATATTATGATTTTTCGGTTACCTTCATTGATTGGTGCAGCCATTTTGTCATCGATTGTTCGCAGAAGCGTCTGCAGCTTGGTGTCGTGGGTAGGCGTGATATCTGCTACCATAGCTGAGAGCAATTCCAGATTGTCACGGTCAGCTGACAGCTGATGCAACCAGGACTTATAATCCATATCAGCCAGATCGATCTTTACCTTTTTCCCGATCTGGAAAACGCCCCCATTCTGATCGTCATCATCGAACTGCGAATCATCTGTAATCTCCACCAAATCCAGTACACATTCACCACTGGTGTACTGCTCTATGGCGTGAATAGTTTCATCGATGAGTTGACGGATGCGGTCCAATGTCAGTCGGAAGGAGAACACTGAGCTCTCCAACCGCTTGAGCAGGTTGATAGCCATCAGGCGGCGGATACCTTGCTCACGCCCCTGCATGGTAAGGTTTATGGTTTCCTCGTCATCTACATCCATATATTTGCTCATTTTTGATGGCAGGATGAAATGGGAGGGTGTGTATACGGTCAGATTCAGCTCACTGAGTATCGTGTAAATATCGTTGTAGTTGATCACGTTATCGAGATCGGTCAGGTGTGGCCTACGAGCAATCGGCTTCAAACGCTCTGGAAATTTGCCGATCTCCGTGGTTGAGTAATATTTTTCAATATGGCGGCGGGAGCGTGCAATTGTGACGCTGTCCAGCACCTCAAAGAAATCAAAGTCAAGCATTTTAAGCAGCGTAGCTGTCGTGCGTTGCTCGGGCTTCAGCTTACTCCAGGCATTGAAAGCTTTCTGCGCTTGCTTGAAAATCTCGTTGATCGGTTTGCTTGTATCCAGTCGATCATCAATGTAATCAGGATTGCCTTCATAAGCAAGCGCCAGCTGGTTACGCAAATCAGTGAACCGATTGTTGACAGGTGTAGCAGAGAGCATGAGCACCTTTGTTTTTACGCCTGCCTGGATAACCTTTCGCATAAGGGTCTGATACCGGTTCTCACGCTTACCTTTGTGGACACCTTCGCCGCCCTCACCATTGCGGAAATTGTGGCTTTCGTCAATGACCACAAGATCATAGTTGCCCCAGTTCAGTAGCGCAAGATCAAGCCCGTTGGATGTGCCGCGTTCACGGGAAAGGTCAGTATGGTACAGCACGTCATAGCGCAGCCGATCCGCTGCGATGGGGTTATTGACGTAATTGCCTTTATAGGTGCTCCAGTTTGCCGACAGCTTCTTCGGACAGAGTACCAAAACGGATTTATTCCGTCCCTCATAGTATTTAATGACAGCTAATGCTGTAAACGTTTTGCCCAATCCGACGCTGTCGGCCAGGATACAGCCATTATACTTTTCCAGCTTGCTGATGATGGCAAGCACAGCATCGCGTTGGAAATTATAGAGCATATTCCAGATTTTACTCTGCTTGAAGCCCGTGGCTTCATTGGGCAGAACATCCTCTGAGATATCCTCCAGAAATTCATTGAAGATGTTGTACAGGGTATAGAAATAGATGAAATCCGGAGAATTCTCCCGATATGCCGTGGTAATACTTTCAAGGACGATATCAGTAACATCCTGGAGTTTGCGCTCGTCCTGCCAGATCTCATCAAACAGACGAATGAATTGCCGTCCGTTCTCGTATTCTTCTGTGCGGGTGACAATATTGTATATATTGTTGCCGCGCTCACAGCCGAGGTCAACAGTCGTAAAACCACTGATGGGCATATACGTACTTTCATCCACCGTCAGAAAACCTGTCATGAGATCGGGCGTAGTGTTGGATTTAAAGGTCACCTTTTTACGGATCCAGTCTGCGCATTCTTTTGCAATTGCTCGCTGGGTCAGCTCATTACGGAGCTTTATTTCAAACTCCGTACCATATAGACTGCGCTCACGGCTGAGCCTAGGAATATAAAATTCACGCTTGGTTTTCGGTGTCTTTTCCTGCACAAACGTGGGAGAAGTAAAAATGAAGCGTACCTGCTCAACAGAATCAAGCTGCTTGCGCAACTCCTGATAGGCATAAATTGAGAAGCAGCCTGCGGCAATGGACAGTCTGCTGCCTTTCCGGATTGTTTCGCTCAAATCGTCCCGAACGGTTTCGGTAACATTGTTGATGACCTTCATGTTCAGTCTCCAGCCTTCATTCCTTAATCGTTGGCACAGCTTCAATAATATCTCCGAAATCACAATTTAACGCATCACATATCTTCAGTAGTACATCCATGCTGACATGCTCTCCTCGGGTCATTTTTGCAATAGTAGATGTACCGATACTGGCAATGATGGACAAATCCCTTTTTTTGAGGTCTTTGTCAATCAATAGTTTCCACAACTTCTTATAACTTACTTCCATACATGGCACCTCGCAATTCGTGGGGAATAACTAAATATAGCACGTTTTCATCAGCTACGCAATGCTAAATTGCGAGAACTCGTAATTTGTATATTACAAAGCAAAACATCGCTTCCGCGCTTCCGTTTTTTGTAAATGCCAAGATAGGCGGTAGCTGTTAGATATGCCAACTTCAGCTGTGTCCTTCAGCTAATCGGTCGATCAGTTCCGTTAGCAACCACATCCACAAATCAAACCGTTTCCCTATTGCACGCATCAATAATAATTCATATTGTATGTATATTTATACGGGCTAAACCCTTAAAATACCGCAAAAGGTCAATACAGAACTGCATGGATTTACAAAACCACTACATTTCTTAGCTGGATCGTCCGCCGATGTTTGCAATTTTAAGAGTCAACATAAGGGAGCGCCGTTAGAAATCAGGCAAAAATGTTGGCAACTTGCAAACAGGAGCCCTGATTCTGTTTGCAAACCGGCCTCGCAGAAAAAGAAAAACGCCCGCTTTTGTTAGCAGGCTGCTGTTAGCAGCTTTTTGCTCCAAAAACGGGCTTTTTTGGCGATCCCGGCGCGATTCGAACGCGCGACGTTCCGCTTAGGAGGCGGACCCTCTATCCTGCTGAGGTACGGGACCATGTCCTCGAAATCCTTATTTTACAAGGCTTTCGAGCTTTTCGGTCTTCCTGACCGAGGGGAGTAATCCGGGCTTTCCGCGTTAGCTGGCTAACTGTGGGCGGCGTGTTCGACTTTCACAGACCCTTTATCTTCCGCCTCGCGTTAGCTGTTTGGCGGTAGTTCTGAGAGGGAAAATCGAACAGATTCCGGGGAATTCTGGGCACTTGATCGCTCGTCTCAGGCGGTAGTCCGACTTCTTATTAGGAGGCGACCGCTCTATCCTGCTGAGCTACGGGACCACGCCCCCGAACCCCCTGTGCTTCGGGGCTTTCGGGGCCTGGAAGAGGAGTGAACCGCGGAAGCATCCGCCGCGGGGAGATCGTCCTCCCTCAGGACGGGCTTCATTTTACTTTTTTTCGGCCTGTTTGTCAAATCCCAGCGGGATGGGCGCGCATCTGTCACTTCAGGCTGCGGGGGGCAAAGCCGATCTTCTTCTGCACCTTGCGGAGGGTCTTCGTTGCCAGATAGGAGGCCTTTTCCGCGTTGGCCAGCAGCAGATCCAGCAGATACTGCTTATCGGAAATGAGGCGCCGGTATTCGCTCTGGAGCGGGGAGAGGGCTTCGATCACGCAATCGGAGGCCCGGTTTTTCAGATCGCCGTAGCCGCGGCCCGCCATCTCCGCGCAGATGACGTCGGCGGGCGTGTCGGAAAGAGAGCTGATGATGCTGATCAGATTGCTGACGCCGGGCTTGTTTTCCGGATCATAGCGGATCTCGCCGTCGGAATCGGTCACGGCGCGGCGGATTTTCCGGCGGATGGCGTCGGGATCGTCCAGCAGGGAGATATAGGTTTCCTCCGGATCGCTCTTGCTCATTTTCCGGGCAGGATCCTGCAGGCTCATGACCCGGCCGCCCACCTTGGTAATCAGAGGCTCCGGAACGGTAAAAACGTCGCCGTAGACGCCGTTGAAGCGCTGGGCGATATCCCGGGTAATCTCCAGATGCTGCTTCTGATCCGCGCCGACGGGCACCTTATCCGCCTGATAAAGGAGAATATCCGCCGCCATCAGCACCGGATAGGTAAAGAGGCCGGCGTTGATGTTGTCGGCGTGTTTGGCCGACTTGTCCTTGAACTGGGTCATCCGGTTCAGCTCGCCCATATACGTAAAGCAGTTCAGAATCCAGGCCAGCTCCGCGTGGGCGCTGACGTGGCTCTGGCAATAGATGAGGCATTTTTCGGGATCCAGCCCGCTGGCCAGATAGATGGCGGCCAGCTCCAGGCAGCGGCGGCGAAGATCCGCCGGATTCTGGCGGACGGTAATGGCGTGCTCGTCGACGATGCAGTAAATGCAGTTGTACGTATCCTGCAGCTCGGAGAAATGGCGCAGGGCGCCGATGTAGTTCCCGATGGTCAGGACGCCGCTGGGCTGAATGCCGGAGAAAATGGTCTGTTTTTTCTGAATCTGCTGTTCCATGGAATCAAACTCCTTACGATAGATGGATCCGCGGCGGGCGAACCGGATGGAGGGCCTTCAGCGCGCGGGAGGGAAAAAGGGACGCCGGCTCACAGCGCCTTCCGGATGGCGGAGAGCAGGTCGTCGTATTCCTCGAAGGCGGGCAGCTCCGGATGCTCTTTCCGGATCTGCTCGGTGGAGCGGAAGAGGAAGCCGGCCTTGCTGGCCTGGATCATGGCCAGATCGTTAAAGCTGTCTCCGGCGGCAATGGTCTCAAAGCCCACGGACTGGAGCGCCCTGACGGTCGCCAGTTTGGACTGGGCGACGCGCATTTTGTATCCCGTGATGGCGCCGTCCGGGGCCACCTCCAGGGAATTGCAGAAGAGGGTCGGCCAGCCCAGCTTTTTCATCAGGGGCGTCGCGAACTGGGTAAAGGTATCGCTGAGGATCAGCACCTGGGTTTCCTCCCGCAGGCGGTCCAGGAATTCCCGGGCGCCGGGGAGCGGATCCACGGAGGCGATCACCTTCTGGATTTCCTTCAGGCCCAGGCCGTGCTCCTTCAGGATGCCCAGGCGCCAGCGCATCAGCTTATCATAATCCGGCTCGTCCCGGGTCGTCCGCCGGAGCTCGGGAATGCCGGAAACCTCGGAAAAGGCGATCCAGATTTCGGGGACCAGGACGCCCTCCAGATCGAGACAGACAATATTCATGCATATCCTCCAGGTCTGTTCGGGAAGCGAGATTACCTTCGCTCGGGGAGCGAATTCAAGCTTCATTATAATACGGGAGGGGGTGGAAGGTCAAGGAAGGAATCCGGGGGAAAAACAGCGAAAAAAAGGGAAGGGCATGGAGCTTAGCAAGACAGGAAAGGCGGTGGTTCGGCCATGGCGAGGATCCGGTGCGTTGTGGAGCGGATCACGTATCAGAGCCCGGAAACGGGATACACCGTATTAAAAACGGCGGTCAAGGGCTATCAGGAGCTGATTCCCGTGGTCGGGAACATGCTGGACGTCAACGTGGGGTCGGTGCTGCTGGCGGAGGGAGAGTGGAAGGTGGACTCCCGATACGGCCGGCAGTTTGTGGCGGCCAAATGGGAGGAGACGCTGCCCGCCACGGTTTACGGGATCGAGAAATACCTGGGCTCCGGGCTGATCAAAGGCGTCGGCCCCCGCTTCGCCAAAAGGATCGTACAGACCTTCGGGGCGGAGACCCTGGCGGTCATCGAGGACACGCCGGAGCGCCTGCGCGAGGTGGAGGGCATCGGGGAAAAACGGATCGCCATGATCAGGGAATCCTGGGAAAAGCAGAAGGAAATCAAAAACATCATGCTCTTCCTGCAGGGGCACGACGTGTCCACCGCCTTCGCCGCGAAAATCTATCAGGCCTACGGGGCCGACGCCATCCGGACCGTAAAGGAGAACCCCTACCGGCTGGCGGACGATATCTGGGGCATCGGCTTCCGGACGGCGGATACCATCGCCCGGAAGCTGGGGCTGAAGATGGACAGCTTTGTCCGCATCCGGGCGGGCCTGCTCTACACCCTGTCCCAGCTGGCGGACAACGAGGGGCACGTCTTCGCGGATCAGGCGACGCTGGTGCCGGCGGCGGCGGCCATCCTGTCCACGGACGAGATGAGGATGGACGAGAGCCTGGTCTTTATGACGCTGGATCACCTGGCCGCCCAGGGGGACGTGATTACCGAGCCCCTGGAGGCCGACCTGATGGAGGACGAGGCGCCGCACCGGGCGATTTATCTGCCGCCCTTCTATTACGCGGAGATCGGCGTCGCGGGGCGGCTGAAGAAGATCCTCTATACGCCCTCCCAGGTGCTGCCGGAGGCGGACATCGCCGGCCTGGAAAAACGGGGCGGCATTACCTATGACCAGGTGCAGCGGGAGGCGATCGCCGCCTCGCTGCGGGACAAGGTCATGGTGCTGACGGGCGGGCCGGGAACCGGAAAGAGCACGACCACCCTGGGCATCATTCAGGCGCTGAAGGCGGCCGGGCTGCGGGTGGCGCTGGCGGCGCCCACGGGGCGGGCGGCCAAGCGGATGACGGAGGTTACCGGGATGGAGGCGAAAACCATCCACCGGCTGCTGGAATACAAGCCGCCGGAGGGGTACCAGCGAAACGAGGAGCATCCGATCGAGACGGACGCGCTGATCATCGACGAATGCTCGATGATCGACCTGATCCTGATGAACAGCCTGCTGAAGGCGGTGCCGGCGGAGGCGCGGCTGATCCTGATCGGGGACACGAACCAGCTGCCCTCGGTGGGGGCGGGAAACGTGCTGAAGGACATCATCGCCTCCGGGGTGGTGCCGGTGGTGGAGCTGAAGCGGATTTTCCGCCAGGCCCAGACCAGCCGCATCGTCATGAATGCCCACCGGATCAACGCCGGAGCCTTTCCCGAATACCGCAACGCGGCGGGCAGCGATTTCTTCCTGATTTTAAAGGAGGCGCCGGAGGAGACGGCGGAGGAGATCGCGAACCTGGTCGAAAAGCGGCTGCCGGGGTATTTCAGGATCGCCGCCCGGGACATCCAGGTGCTCACGCCCATGCAGCGGGGCCCCGCGGGGGCCGGAAACCTGAACCAGATGCTGCAGGAGCGGCTGAACCGGAGAAACGCGGAAAAATGCCTGCGGCGGGCGGGATACAGCTTCCGGCAGGAAGACAAGGTCATGCAGATCCGGAACAATTATGACAAGGACGTCTATAACGGGGACATCGGAACCGTGACGGCCGTATCCCTGGAGGGGCAGACGATCACGGTATCCTTCGACGGGCGGGAGATCGCCTACGACCAGACGGAGCTGGACGAGCTGACCCTGGCCTACGCCACCACCATTCACAAGGCGCAGGGGGCGGAATACCCGGTGGTGGTCATGCCGGTCATCTACAGCCATTTCGTCATGCTGCAGCGCAACCTGATCTATACGGGAATTACAAGGGCGAAGCGGGCGGTGGTGCTGGTGGGGAGCAAGGAGGCGCTGAGCTACGCCATCCGCAACGAGAAGGTCAGCCTGCGGAACGGGCGCCTGGCGGAGCGGCTGAAGGGCACGGCCCCGAGCGCCGCGGCGCCCCGGCAGGCTGCGGGACAGATCGACTATCGCCAGATTGCCGCGGGGGGAGGAGCGCCGTCCTTCGCCAGAGCGGCGGAACCTGAGAATAGGGGAGAGAAAAACACCAAAAAAGAACGTTGACAGAGCGTATAAACTATGCTTAAATACGCAATTAGCGCACCATCTGCTTTTTGCAGCTGCGTCTCCGGTTTTCGGGACTAGGGATGATGGAGGAAAGAGGATGGCCACAAACATTCTTCGAAACACAGCGGACGAGGACACCCTCATCGATCTGCGGCATATCCATAAGGAATTTGACGGGGTGACCGTGCTTCACGATATCAATTTGTCCATCCGGAAAAAAGAATTCGTGACGCTGCTGGGCCCCTCCGGCTGCGGGAAAACCACCCTGCTTCGGATTATCGGCGGCTTCGAGACGGCCGACAGCGGCGAGGTGCTTTTTGAGGGATCGGAGATTTCCTCCCTGCCTCCCTACAAGCGCCGGGTGAACACGGTTTTCCAGAAATACGCCCTGTTTCCGCATCTGAACGTGTTCGACAACGTGGCCTTCGGGCTGAAGCTGAAGAAGATGTCCAAGGAGGAGATCAGGCGCCGGGTCAACGACATGCTGGAGCTGGTGAACCTGCCGGGATACGCAAAGCGCCGGGTCAACGCCCTCTCCGGCGGGCAGCAGCAGCGCGTCGCCATCGCCCGCAGCCTGGTCAACGAGCCGGAGGTGCTGCTGCTGGACGAGCCGCTGGGGGCCCTGGATCTGAAGCTGCGCAAGGACATGCAGCTGGAGCTCAAGAGCATGCAGAAGCGGCTGGGGATTACCTTCCTCTACGTGACCCACGATCAGGAAGAGGCCCTGACGATGAGCGATACCATCGTCGTCATGCGGGACGGGAAAATCCTCCAGAAGGGCGACCCCAAGCATATTTACGATGAGCCAGCCAACGCCTATGTGGCCGACTTTATCGGGGAGAGCAACATCCTCCGCGGAACGATGATCCGCGACGAGCTGGTTCATTTCGCGGGGGTGGATTTCCCCTGCGTCGACTTCGGCTTCGGCGAAAACGTGCCGGTGGACGTGGTGGTCCGGCCGGAGGATATCATGATCGTCGGGGAGGACGTGGGCCAGCTGGTGGGCACCATCCGCAGCGTCCTGTTCAAGGGCGTGCATTACGAGATGATCATCGACACCGGGGAACATACGTTCAAGGTGCATTCCACCTCCATGCAGCCCCAGGGCAGCCGGGTTGGCCTGAACATCGTTCCCTTCAACATCCATATCATGAAGCCGATGGAGGACTTCCCCGTCCAGGGGAGGAAAGCCCCGGAGGAAGGAGGCGCCGATGGCTAATCAGGTGCTTCCCTGGTGGGCGTTCGCGCTGATGGGCCTGGGGCTGGCGGCCTTTGTCGCCATGCTGGTGGTTTCCGTCCGCCGGCATCACGGGATCAAGCGGAGCCTCTTTGCCTCGCCCTACGTGCTGTGGATGATCATCTTTACGATTCTGCCGGTCATCCTGATCGGATACTATTCCCTGACGGACGCCGACGGCCGGCTGACCCTGGATAATTTCCACAATTTCTGGGATTCCAACTACATTACCCGCCAGGAAACCATCCGGGATTACGGGGAGGAGTTCGTGGAGATCCTGGAGCTGAACCAGCGGGGGACCGGAACCGTCAACGCGCTGGTCTTCTCCCTCTGGATGGCGTTCCTCTGCACGGCGATCTGCCTGCTGCTGGGGTATCCGGCGGCGCTGTTCATGGCGGACCGGCGGATGAAGCGGGGGGCGACGGTGGTGATCCTGTTTATCGTGCCCATGTGGATGAACCTGGTGCTCCGGACGATCGCCTGGCAGGCGCTGCTGGAGGACACGGGGGTCATCAACACGGTGCTGCAGTCCGTCGGCCTTCCCCCGGCGAAGATGATCGCCACCCGGGGCGCGATCCTCCTGGGCATGGTGTATAACTTCGTCCCCTTTATGATTTTCCCCATCTATACCTCCCTGAACAAGATGGATCCCAAGCTGGGGGAGGCGGCTGCGGATCTTGGCTGCAACAGCTGGCAGACGCTCTATAAGGTGACGATGCCTGTGTCCCTGCCGGGGGTTATCTCCGGGATTACGATGGTGTTCATGCCCTCGGTTACGACCTTCATCATTCCCCAGAAGCTGGGCGGCAGCAAGTTCATGATGTTCGGCAACGTCATTGAGGAGAAGTTCATGAACTCCGGGGTGCCCAATTCCGTCAATATCGGATCGGCCCTGTCCCTGATCATGATGATCCTGATCCTGATATCCCTTTCCATCCTGCGGAAAGCGGATCCCCAGGGGGAAGGAGGCGGCCTGATTTGAAAATCGCGGGTTACTTTAAGCGGTTTTATATCGCGCTGATGCTGCTTTTCCTCTACGCGCCGGTGGTCGTGCTGATGGTGCTGTCCTTCAACGCGGGGGAAAGCCGGGCGAAATGGGAGGGCTTCTCCTTCCACTGGTATGTGGATCTGCTGTCCAACAAGGCCATCCGGGACGCCCTGTGGGTCACGGTTTCGGTGGCGGTGGTGGCGACCATCGTCTCCACCGTCGTCGGGACGCTGGCCGCCATCGGCATCCATTCCATGCGGAAGCGGCCCCAGGCCTTCATGATGACCCTGACCAACCTGCCAAACACCATGCCGGACATCGTGATGGGCGTTTCCCTGATGCTGCTCTACATCTTTATGAACGTGGCCAGGGGATACTGGACGATGGTGCTGGCCCATATTACCTTCGACCTGCCTTACGTGATCCTGTCGGTGCTGCCGAAGCTGAAGCAGATGGACCAGAACACCTACGAGGCGGCGCTGGATCTGGGGGCGACGCCGGGCTACGCCCTGACCCACGTCATTATTCCCGAATGCCGGCAGGGAATCGCCACCGGCGCGCTGCTGGCCTTTACCCTGTCCCTGGACGACTTTACGGTTTCCTATTTTACGACCAGTCCCATGATCCAGAACCTGTCCACGCTGATCAACTCGGCGACACGGATCAAGGTGAGCCCGGAATACAGCGCGCTGAGCACGCTGATGTTCCTGATCATGCTGGGACTGCTGCTGATCGTGAACCGCCGGACGAAGGAGCCGGAGGACTGACGCGGAGCTGAACGGATTTTCGGATCCGATCAGGATATTGAATCGGTTTTAGAGGAGGGATTTGTGAGATGAAAAAGCTGGTTTGCCTGTGCCTGATGTGCGCGCTGCTGCTGCCCTGCCTGGCGATGGCGGAGAACGTGGTCAACGTGTTCAACTGGGAGGAGTATATTTCCCAGGACGCGATCGACCTGTTCCAGAAGGAAACGGGGATCACCGTGAATTATATGCGCTTTACCACCAACGAGGATATGATGTCCAAGGTGGAAAACAGCCCGGGCTCCTTCGACGTGGTTTTCCCGTCGGATTACATGGTTCAGCGGATGACGGGCAAGGGCCTGCTGATCGAGCTGGACTACAGCCAGATTCCCAACTTCCAGTATCTGAAGGCCTCCGTCAAGAATCCGTCCTACGATCCGAATAACGTTCATTCCGTTCCCTACATGGGCGGCACCCTGGGCATCCTGTATGATCCGGCCAAGGTGGACGAGGCGGATGTGCATACCTGGGGCGTGCTGTGGAACGAAAAGTACCGCGGCCAGGTGCTGATGATGGACTCGCTGCGGGACGCCATGGGCATCGCCCTGAAATACCGCGGCTATTCCATGAACTCCACAGACCCCAGGGAGCTGAAGGAAGCCGGGGATCTGCTGCTGAAGATGAAGACCAGCGGCATGGTGAAATCCTACGGCCTGGACGACTTCAAGGACAAGATGGTGGCCGGCGAGGCGGCGATGGCCATCGTTTATTCCGGCGACGCGCAGTACGCGGTGGAGAAGCGGCCGGATCTGAAATACGTGATCCCGGACGAGGGCTCCAACATCTGGACCGACTGCATGGTGATTCCCAAGGACGCCAAGAACCTGGAGAACGCCTACCGGTTTATCGATTTCATGTGCCGGCCGGATGTGGCGATCATGAACACGGACGCCATCGGCTATATTACGTCCAACGAAAAGGCGGTGGAGGAGATGGGCGAGGAGTACGCCAGCCTGTATATCCTCAATCCCACGGAGGAGGAAACCGCCCGGATGGAGTATTTCAACGATCTGGACAGCACGATGCTGCGGATCTACGAGGGGCTCTGGGACAGGGTGAAGAGCGAGTAACCGAAAGGCCGCGGAGCCGGACGGGACGCCCGGAAAGAGACATCGGAAGACCGTTCTCCTTTGGAGGGGACGGTCTTTTTTTGACACAAAATGGTTTTTCGGGGGAAAAGAGGGCGAAGACGCTCCGGATAACGCCCGGCCGCGAGCCGGAGGGAGCGTGGGAAATACCGGCAGGCCGAGATCCCGGCCGCGGAGCCGGAAGGGCATATGGAAAGCCCCGGAAGAGAATGGCTTCCGGGGCGGGGACGCTGATGAGATTGTCACGGTTTCAGGGTGACCTCCCAGGGATGCTCGGAGGAGCCGTCGCCCCCGACCAGGTTGATTTTGTTCAGATCCACCAGCAGGGAGGGGCGGACGCCGATATTGATCCGGGTATAGACGCCCCAGGACAGATGCCCGTCGTATCCCACGATCTGCACCTTGTAGCAGTGCTCCCAGTCCTTGTAATTCCGGAGGGTCGCGGTCCAGTAGGGGGAATGGCCGTGGGAAATGTTGATGCGGGGGTTCTGCTTCCAGTTTGTATAGAGCTTATGGGCCTTGCAGTACTCCGTGGGGGCGGCTTCCCGGATGTAGGAAAGCAGCTGGGGCGGATGGTCCTCCACGGTGCCCTTATTGTCGTCCGGGAAGCCGTATTCATGGTTCCGCCACTGCTCCGTCGTCAGGGGGAAGCAGTAGCCGTTTTCGGTTTCCACCAGGGCGGCGCGGAAATCCTGCTCGCTGCACAGATCGTCCAGCATTTCGCCGTTCATCCAGGTATACAGATCGCTTTCGTTGAAGGCCTTGATCCGCCGGAAACGCCGGGCGTTGCTCTGGGCCTCGGATTCGCATTCGATAATCTGGTGCACATCCAGGATGTCCTCGGAGATCATCAGGGCGTGCTTATCCTCGGATACGTGGATGATCCACCAGACGACGGGCTTGCGCCCCCCGTCCTGCTCATAGGGATAGGAGCCCAGAATGATCTTCTGGTAGGGCATGTATTTGGCGTAATAGCGCTCCTTGCCCGTCAGGTTGTCGGGATTATAGAAGCCGCGAACCTCGGAAATGTCCGCCGCCAGCGCCGAACCGGCGAGCATCATCATGGCCAGCCATGCCGCGAGTATTTTTTTCATGGAAAACTCATCCGCCTTCCGCCCCAAACCGGGCGCTTCTCTCCGCGAGGATGGGGTCAGCATACCATAAAACCCCTGACGGGTCAAGAATCGAAAGGCCGGGCGGAGGCGGGCGATGGTGTGGGCGCCGGGGCAGGGATCGGCAGGGAGGCAAAGGGCGGAAGCGGTGAAGAATCAAACCGCGGGGCTGGGACTGGTTTATCGCTCCGGGATATGCTATAATACCCTTTGCGTCCCGCCGGGGGATCCGGAGGGGACAGGAAAGGGAGGAACGCGTTTTGCTGAAATTGGAAGGCATTTCCTTCTCCGCCGAGGGGAAGGAGATTCTCAAGAATGTAAACCTGGAAACGGACGACCGCTTTCTGGCGATTACCGGGCCCAACGGCAGCGGGAAGTCGACGCTGCTGAAGGTCATCATGGGGCTGATTCAGCCTTCCTCCGGCCGGATCTGGCTGGACGGGGAGGAAATCACCCATCTGCCCATCGACGAGCGGGCCCGCCGGGGCATCAGCTTCGCCTTTCAGCAGCCGGTGCGGTTTAAGGGGCTGAAGGTGCGGGATCTGCTGGAGCTGACGGGGCGGGACGAAAAGGACCGCAAAACCCAGTTTGCCCACGCCTGCGATATTCTGAGCCAGGTGGGCCTGTGCGCCCGGGACTACATCGACCGGGAGCTGAACGACACCCTCTCCGGCGGGGAGATGAAGCGCATCGAGATCGCCCTGGCCGCCGCGAGGGGAACCAAGCTGACGCTGTTCGACGAGCCGGAGGCGGGCATCGACCTGTGGAGCTTCCAGAGCCTGATTCAGGTTTTCGAGCGGCTCTACAGCCATAACCGCGGAAATATCATGATTATCAGCCATCAGGAGCGGATCCTGAGCATCGCGGACAAGATCGTCTATCTCCGGGACGGAGTCGTGGAGGCCTACGGCGAGGGGAAGAAGATCATGCGGGATCTGCATCTGGACGCGGCGCCGGCGGTATGCAGCGTAATGGCCCAGGTGGGCGAAAAGGCGACGGTCTGAAAAGGCGCGGCGGCCGCTCCCTCGGACGCGGCGCCGGCGGTCTGCGGCGCCGGGACGCAGGTGGGCGAACAGTGAAGAAAAAGCAGAGAAAAGCAGACGAAAGCAGAGGAAAACAATGGACGAGATTCAGAAAAAGCTGCTGAAGGAAGTGGCCGCGCTGGACGCGCTGCCTGTCGGGGCCTATAACATCCGGGCCAACGGGGCCAGCGCCGCCCGCAACAGCACCGCTTCCATCGAAATAACGCCGAAGGCCGACAAGCCCGGCATCGACATTCATATCAAGCCCGGGACGAAGAACCAGAGCGTCCATATCCCCGTGATCATCAGCGAAACGGGGCTGAAGGAGCTGGTCTATAACGATTTTTTCATCGGCGAGGACTGCGACGTAACGATCGTCGCGGGATGCGGCATCAGCAACTGCGGCGGGGAGGACTCCCAGCATGACGGGATCCACAGCTTTTTTGTCGGCCCCGGCAGCCATGTGCGCTATATCGAAAAGCATTACGGAGAGGGGACCGGCCGCGGCAAGCGGCTGATGAACCCGACGACGGTGGTGGAGCTGGCGGAGGGCGCCGTGATGGAAATGGAAACCTCCCAGATCGGCGGCATCGACGATACCCTGCGGGTCACCAAAGCCACGGCCGGGGTTAACGCCTCCCTGATTCTGCACGATAAAATCCTGACGGAAGGGGAGCAGAACGCCCAGGCGGAAATCGAGGTTCAGCTCAACGGGGACGGCTCCCACTGCGATCTGATCAGCCGGGGTGTCGCCAAGGGAAACAGCGTCCAGCAGGTGAAAATCGGCATCGACGGCAACGCCGCCTGCACCGGGCACGCGGAGTGCGATTCCATTATCATGGACAAGGGCGTCATCGTGGCCACGCCCCAGCTCAGGGCCACCAACGTGGACGCGGCCCTGATCCACGAGGCCGCCATCGGCAAGATCGCCGGGGAGCAGCTGATGAAGCTGATGACGATGGGATTGACGGAAAAGGAAGCGGAGGAGATGATCATCCGCGGCTTCCTGCAGTAAGGAGGCGGAGAAAATGGCCGGAAAGATTGTTCGCTGGGCGCTGGTGGGCGTCATGCTGGCGGCCGTCGCGCTGCTGGTGATTTCTCCGACCCTGAGCTGAAGGGAATTTATTCGGCCTTTCCGGGGATGATGACGTAGGGATCCTCAAAGGTGCCGGAGCCGCTTTCGATGGCGCAGTCCTTCAGGGACAGATGCACCAGCGGGCGGGCGCCCTCGTTTTCGGTAATGCAGTTGATATGGCCGATTTCGCCGGTCTGCTTGATGCAGCGGGTATGATCCTTCTGGTTGCTGGCCTGGTCCCGCAGCCAGTAGGGCGTATGCATGCCCACGGCCGTCCGGTAAACGAAAACCCGGGTCACCCGGATGGCGTATTCCGTCGCCCATCCCTTGCGGGCGGCGTTGGTTCCCATGCCGTAGGCCTTGTTTTTCAGCTCCGCCGTCGTCGCCAGGGAAACCCGGATGCCGCTCTCCTCCGGGATCAGGAGGGCTGCCTGCTCCTCCGTAAAGGCATCGGAGAGGAACTCCCCGTTCAGATAGGTGCACAGATCGGTTCCGACAAAGCCGGCGCCGATCTTTTTGTATTCCGCCTGCTTGCCCTTGCCCTGCCAGTGCATGGGCATGGCGAACAGCACATATTCGCTCAGGAGACACGCGTCCGCTTCATCGCTGTAGAGCACCCGCCACAGGATCGGGGAGAAGGACACGTCGTTCTTGGTCAGATGCGTGGCCCACATGTTTTCCCTGGACCATTTCCAGGCCATTTCCTTTGGATCCCCGCCGTCGATCCACTGGGGATAGGAGCCCAGGGTCACATAGGTGTAGCCGGCTTCCTTGTCGTATCCGGGCAGGGAGATCTCCGCCCCGGCGGAACAAAGCAGCAGCATCAGCGCGGCCAGCAGCGCAAGCGTCCTTTTCATTCGATCGGCCCCCTTCTTTTTCCCTCAGACCGGAGGCCTTCCGGTCTCCGGGGATCATTATAAGCCATGGGCGGGACGGATGCAAGATCGCAGACAGGGGGACGGTTCTCGCAGAAAGACAGGGGGACGGTTCTACTGTCTGGATACAGACAGTAGAACCGTCCCCCTGTCTTTATTCGCATTGTCC
>JAZQCB010000094.1:0-3550 GCA_045546035.1 Clostridia bacterium | reverse complement strand
GGTCTTGCCGAAGCGCCTCGGCCGGGTGATCAGGGTCACGGCGTCTCCGCCCTTCCACCATTCCCGAATAAAAGCCGTTTTATCCACATAGAACCTTTGATTCACTCTCAGACTTTCAAAATCCTGAACCCCGGTTCCGATCTCCCGTTTCATACGCTCCACGCTCCTCTGGCCGCTGCTGATTCATTCCGTTTCCGTCTTTTGCTTTGATTATACAGAATCGGCTGTCAAACCACAAGAGAAAAGGAAATAGGGATCTATCATTTTCGGCTTCATCGTGTTCTTTCCAACGATATCCTTTTTTCATCCGAAACAGGTCGGGATCCTCTCCATGTCTATTTACAGTCCGTAAATCAGCACAATCGCCGCCCAGGCCGTGATGACGCTGATCAGCCCGACCAGCCCACCCGCGCGGAAATAGTCCTTAAACCGATAGCCGACGACCTGCACCATCGTGATCGTGGTGGTCGCGACCGGTGTGGCCATGGCGAGGTTCGCCCCCACCGCGCAGGCGATGGCGACCGGAATCGGGTTGATTCCAAACTCGACCGCCATCGGGATGGCCACGGATGCCAGCATCGATACCAGCGAACCGTTGCTCATAAACATGGAAATCAGCCAGCCCGCCGCCAGGAACAGCGCCGTCATGACCTTGGGATTGGCGAGGCTGGATCCGAAGACACGCAGGAGGAACGCGATGACCACGTCTCCCGCTCCGGATTTCACAAACCCGTCCGCCACCGCCAGCGCGCAGCCAAGGGTAATAATGGCGGGCCACATCATATTGCGCAGCTCCTTTCTGGCGTCGACGCACCCGAAAACGATGATGATCGCCGCCCCGGAAACGGAGATCAGGCCCAGATCCCATCCGAGGGGACGGGTAATAAAGAGCGCCACGCACGCGAGAAAGACGGTCGAGGATACGATCGCGTTCTTTTTATTCAGCGCGATCTCCTCGTTCTTCTTTTCGTGCCCGTCCGTCTCCTCGAAGTCGAACCATTTGACCGACAGATCATACAGGAAGAACCAGTAGCACAGCGCGACGACCGCCAGAATCGCGAGGCATACGGGCGCCGTCGTAAAAAAGCTGAAGGTCGGCTGCCCCGTAATTTCCAGTACCTCGTTGGCCAGCAGCGGGGCCGTGCTTCCGGCCAGGGAACCCGTTCCGCCGATCAGGCCGCCCATCGCGAGGGGAAGATAAATATGCTTCCTGCGTATGCGCCCGCCGGAGCTCCGGGCCACGGAGGTGACGAAGGGCATGAACATCGCCACGAGGGCCGTGTTGTTGGTAAACATGGAAATGATCCCCGCGCTGAGGAAGGTCAGCACCAGAAAACCCTTCTCGCTCCTTCGGGTCATTTTTTCAAGCAGGTGCTCATACCGGGTCAAAAGCCCGCTCTCGAGAATCGCGTTGACGATGATCACCATGCCAAACACCAGCAGCACCGGCGTCGACCCGAAGTTGGAAAAGGCGACCGAGGAGGATACGCAGCCGCTGAAAATCAGGGCCAGCATACCCAGCGCCGTAACCAGCGCGACCGACAGCTTTCCCCATACATAAAGGACGCACATCGCTCCGACGATGATCAGGGCAATCGTTGACAATGGCATAGCAGCATCTCCCTTCCTTCCGTCTTTTCAGGGAAAATAAATCCGCCCCGTTCCCAAGCCAACAGCTTTTTATGTCGGGAATCGCATGAAAACCCAAAGAATCCGTTCGTTGTCATGCACTCCCGTTTCTCCGCTTCCTACCCTTTGCGGATCAAGCATTCCTTTCCCTGGAAGGCGAAGCCGTATTTCCGGATGTTCTCCGCCGGAATACCCCGGGCTAGAAGCGCCGTGTCGCAGCGCGTTTCCTATATCTTATCCCTTCCGGATCAGGCACTCCTTTCCCTGGAAAGCAAAGCCGTATTTCCGGATGTTTTCCGCCGGAATACCCCGGGCCAGAAGCGCCGCGTCGTAGCGTTTGTCCTCAATCTGCCGGAGGGCGTTTTCGGCCGTATCCTCCAACGTCTTTTCGCCGCGTCGGGCGTTGAAAATCTTAAATTCCATGATGGCGGCCGGCTTCCCGGGATCCTTCGGCTCCATGACCACGTCGTATCGGCCATAGCCGCTTTCTCGGTTGGAGGTAAGCACATAATCCCGCCTGTTTTCCGCCAGCAGTCCCAGCACCAGCCCGTGATAGAAGTTCTCCGGCAGCTTGATCGAGGGGTTCTTCCCGCCGTCAAAGGAGCTCATGGAGGTCAACATGATATCCTCCAGCCTCTCCTCCATGGTCTCAACGTCCCCCCGCAGCAGGGCCTGGGCAAACCGGCCCAGCCCGCCGGCCTGGGCAAACCAGCCCTGCACCATCTTCGAAAACATGATCCGGACTTCCCGGTTGGTCAGCGTCATGGTATACATGCGATCGCATTCCATTTCGCTGGCTTCCAGCAGGCTCATCGCGTGAACGATTTTCAGATACCCTGTCGCCAGCAGCAGACTCCACACCGCGTCCGGGTTCGTGTCCAGCTGGTTATAGATGATCTGCTCGTCCACCGGCATAGTGACCTCCCCGCCGTTCAGCAGGGTTTCAAACAGGCTCTTGATCTCCGGCCGTCCCGTCCGCAGCACCATCCCGATCAGGCCGTTGCTGCTGGTGTTGGCCCACCACGTATCGTATTTCCCCGTGTTCAGGAAATTGGTCACGGACCAGGGATTATAGATATCCGTCACCGGGCCGAAGGTGAACCCGTCGTACCAGTCCTTCACCTTCTGTTTCTCCAATTCCCCGAAGCCCTGCTCTTCCAGGGAAGTGAAAACCTCCTCCTCCGTAAAGCCGAAGGCGGTCGCATACATATTCGAGGTTGTCGTTATAACGACCAGATTATTCAGATCCGAAAAGATGGATTCCCTGCTGACCTGGGTAATGCCCGTCATGATCCCCCGCTCCAGGAAAGGATTTGTCTTGAAGGTGCTGTTGAACAGGGCTCGGGTATAGGCAACCAGTTCATCCCAGTAGCCGTGGATATAAGCCTCCTGCAGCGGTGTGTCATATTCATCCAGGAAGATCAGAACCTTTTTTCCATAGAAGCGATTCAGCCATTCGCAGAGCCGTTGAATCGTGCTGGACGCAACCGCATCGCTCATGTCGCTTTGAACGCTGTGAAAAAAAGCTCTGTCCGTCTCCGAAAGAATCTCCTCTTTCAGCAGCCATCTGTGCTGACTATACAGATTGGCCAGCATCTGATTGATCTTTTCGCGGACAGCCGGAAAACCTGTCTGCTCTACATCCGCGAAGCTCAGAAATATTACCGGCCATTTCCCCTGCTGCTCCCGCATGGCCGGATCTTCCCAGACCTTCAGGCCCTCAAACAGTTCCGGGCGATTTTCGTATTTATTCGAGAAGAAGCAGTTCAGCATGGACATGTTCAGGGTCTTGCCGAAGCGCCTCGGCCGGGTGATCAGGGTCACGGCGTCTCCGCCCTTCCACCATTCCCGAATAAAAGCCGTTTTATCCACATAGAACCTTTGATTCACTCTCAGACTTTCAAAATCCTGAACCCCGGTT
>JAZQCB010000093.1:0-2637 GCA_045546035.1 Clostridia bacterium | reverse complement strand
ATGACCGTGTACGGGATTACTCCGGATTGATTGAACTCCACCGGCGAGACGATTTCACCAAGTGTGCCATAGGGGTGGAACCGGTCCAGCCGTCCCTGCGGGAGAACCATGCCGCAATCCAGATGAGCCACGGCACCATCGTCATATGCGAGCAGTGCTGAGGTGAAAAGATCAATCCGTTTTTCGGAAAACTGAGCGGATGCCAGAACTGCATCCGGTTCCTTTTCCAGCAGCCACAGCGCCATGCTGACCGTGTAGCATCCGAGGTCATACAGCGCGCCGCCATAGGTTTCTTTTCTCAGCCGGATATCCGTGTCCGGACGCCGGCCGGTAATGAAAGCGGATTCTAGATAGCGCACCTCGCCGATGGTCCCGGCGTCCAGCTCCGCCTTGATGGCCGCCACAATGGGGCTGTGCAGGTAAGCATAGGCTTCCATCAGGAATACCCCGTTCTCCTCGGCCGCCTTGAACATTTCCGCGGCCTGCGCTTCGGAGACAGCCATGGGTTTCTCGCACAGCACATGCTTACGGGCCTTCAGGGCTTTAAGGGTCCACTCGCAATGGAGATCATTCGGCAGTGGGATATAGACTGCCTCTACCTCCGGATCCTTCAGCAGCTCGTCATAGCTGCCGTAAGCTTTCCGAAAGCCGAAGGTTTTCTGATAGTCTGCCGCTTTCTCAGCTTTCCGGCCTGCGATGGCATAGAGCTCACAGTGTTCCGCCTGCAGCATCCCGGGTATGGTCGCTCCTCTTGCAATATCCGCCGTGCCCAGAACGCCCCATTTGACTTTTCTCATCGACTGATCCTCCCTGTCGTTATCCACCTGCTCTTCCCCTGATGTCTCACAACAAGTCTCTGACAAACGCCCTGAGGCAACGGAGAATCATAGATTATAACGATTCCTCTTTCCTACGTTTTCAGAAAAAACGAACGACTTCATCCAGCTCCTTGCGCGGCCTTATGGATGGTTCCGCGCTGCGTTTTCCCACAGCGATCACGGACATGATCTCTTCGTTTTCTGGGATATTCAGCATGGCTCTGATGACCTCCGCGTCACGGGAGTCCTCCGATGATGCAGAATTGTGAATCCCGGATCTCCCGTGACCTTTTTTGTCTTTCAGACGTCCAGTTTTTCGGACGCGTCCTTCAGAAGTTCAATGATCGGAAGGTGCTGCGGGCATACGCCCTCGCACTGGCCGCACGCGATGCATTCCGAGGCCCGACCATGTCCCTGCCCGATCAGGCCGCCGTAAAACGCCTTGGGGCGGAACACGTCCCCGTACAGGCTCATGGTATTGACAGCGCGGAACACATCCGGGATGGAGATATTCATGGGGCAGCCGGGCGTGCAGTACCGGCAGGCTGTGCAGCCGATCTGCGGCACATTCAGCATGATGGCCCTCACCTTGTCCACCAGCGCTTTTTCTTTCTCCGCCAGCGGTTCGAAATGCGAGAAAGTGCGAATGTTGTCAACCATCTGATCCTCGGTGCTCATGCCGGACAGGATCGTCATAACCCCCGGCAGAGAGCCCACGAAGCGCAGCGCCCAGGACGCAATGGAAGCATCGGGCCGGACAGCCCTGTACATAGCTTCCAGTTCGGGCGCCAGGCTGGCCAGCGTTCCTCCTTTGACCGGCTCCATGATGATCATGGGAATGTTTCTTCCGTGAAGGATCTCATACAGCTCACCCGACCGCACCACCGGGTTGTTCCAGTCGGCATAATTCAGCTGAATCTGCACGAATTCGATCTCGGGGTGCGCGTCCAGGATTCTGGTCAGATAAGCCGGGCTTCCGTGGAAAGAGAACCCGAAATGCCGGATCTTCCCTTCCGCCTTTTTCTGCAGTCCCCAGTTGTAGCAGTCCAGGCGCTCGTAGGTCTCGCCGTTCCCGCCGTCCTCGATGGAGTGGAGCAGATAGAAATCGAAATAATCCACACCGCACCGTTCCAGCTGTTCATTGAAAATGCGGTCCCTGTCCTCTTCCTTTTTCATGCACCAGGCGGGCAGCTTGGTAGCCAGCATGAACCGATCCCTGGGATAGCGCCGGACCAGCGCTTCCCGGATCGCTTTCTCGGAATTGCCGCCGTGATAAACATAGGCGGTGTCAAAGTAGTTCATGCCCGCCTCCATATAGGCGTCCACCATGCGGCACACACGCTCGAGGTCGATCTTTCCGTCCTTTTCGGGCAGGCGCATCAGGCCAAAGCCCAGTTTCGGCATGGTTTCCAGTTGAATGCTCATTCGTTACGCTCCCTTTCTGTGTACGTTGTCGTCGGTCGTGCGTTCATCGGTTGTTGATCCAGATGAGGGATATCTGCCCTGATACAGACCCAGTTTCCGTACATCATCATTCAGCTGCTTCGGCGTCATGTCACAGAGAATAATTTGCTTCAGGGCGTCGCATGCATAGAGCCGGACATAGTTGAGTATGCGCTGGCCGTTCCGAAAGGCGCTTCCGGCAACTTCTGCGCTTCATTCGCTGTCCAGATGGCCTGCGCGGCCTGCGCGAGTTCAGCACGGGTCAGGACGTCATCCGTTTGTGGAACCAGCCCATCCGGCGCATCATCCAGGAAACGCTGACAAAGTTCATCCAGTAAGTTTCCTGTCAGTGCGGTGTTTCCCCTGAACTGGCCAT
>JAZQCB010000092.1:0-6661 GCA_045546035.1 Clostridia bacterium | reverse complement strand
CAATCACCAACACAAGCATCACTGCCAGCAGCAGGATACAAAACAGGTTCTTCATTTTTCCTCCTGAAGGGAGCGCCGCCATCCGTTTGAAGATGACGGCGCTCCGAGTGGATTTTACTTTTTCAGTTGCAGCACCAGCATGGTCTCATTCTCGTTTGCATCGGGGAATACCAGATGAATCGTCTCCGGAATCTGATCCGATGTGACCATTTGGACATATACAATCTGCGGCCAGGTATCCAGATTTGCAAACCCGCCGGTAAGAGTGATGCCCATGGGATAATCCTCTCCGTTTTCCTTCACGATTTTCACCATCAGCTTGTCGAGAGCCATCTCCTGCGTCGCGCCTTCCAGAGCGGTCAGATTCGTGGTGAAGTACAGGCCGCTAGGCAGCAGTTCCGCATGGATGCTTTCAATCTGGAAGGCATCCAGCACCTTTGTGTCCTCAGGAATGGTGTATTCTGCCGTGGCGATTGCCTTCTCCGCATGGATGCTCAGATCTACGTATTCCTTCGCAACATTTGTATCATCCTCCGCGTCTTCCAGGTTCACCAGCTTTGTCCGGAGATACACCTTGGCCTTAATATCTTCACCGTTGTTCTGCCCATTCAGGGGCTGCAGGGAGAAATAGGTCAGGCTGCCATCATCATTGAACATGGGATCCTCATACGCTTCGCTGCCCCAAAGTTCAGACGGGATCTCCAATGTAGCGCGGACGCTGTACAGAGGCAGGTTCAGTTCTTTCGCAGCTTCCACCCAGGTCATGGACGGATCTACACCGAGCTGTTTCGCAACGGCGACGCTGTTTTCCCCGTAGGCACCGATGGCTTCGGTATAATCATCTGCTGCCAGAATACCTTTCACACCGTCCGCCAACCGGGCTTCGACAGAAATCATAGCCAGCCGGGAATCACTGTAACGTTCCCGGACGGTGAAAACCACGTCGCCTACCTGCCAGGATACGGGTTCGCACGTTGCCATGATTTCCTGAGCGGTCTTCGGGATATCAGCGCCATAGTCCTTTTTGAAGAAATCATTCCATCCGAAAATGCTGCCGGCTGCCACCGCTACCGCCATGGTTGCCATGATAACACAAGCCGCAATCAGTACGGTTCTAAAAGCTACCTTTTTCACGGGTTCGTCCTCCTTCACGGAGCGAGCGGCACTCATCAGCGCATCGCGGGTTTCTTCCGGCATTGGCCTGAAAGCATCCCGCAGATTCAGATTGTCCATGTCACGCTTCATTCCGCATCCAGCTCCTTTCTCAGCTCTTTTTTTCCTCGGCGAAGTCGTCCTCGAAGAGTTGTCATCGGGATTCGCAGCACGTCTGCTGTTTCCTCATAGGTCATTCCCTCTGAATAACAGAGGACAAGAGGCAATCGAAGCTTCTCCGGAAGAGCCTCCAATGCCATCGCCAGGTCAGGGTCTGGAGCGTCCGTCTGCACTTGGGCAGGAAGACTATCCACTGGAACGATTCGGCGGCGCTTTCTTTGCGTATCGTAACACGCATTGATGAGAATGCGGGTGATCCATGTGCGGAAAAGCTTCTCTTCCCGTAGCTTATCCCGCTTCTCCCAGGCTTTAAGAACGGCATCCTGTAATGCGTCCTGAACGTCGGCGTTGTTCCGCAGAATCGACCAGGCTACTCGGTACATCATGTCCGAGCAGGCTTCGATCTCTGCTGTGAAATAGCTCTTGTCCAAGGTTCCGGCCTCCTGTTTTGTAAGCTTACACCTATTAGACGGTTGAGATAGCAAAAACGGCACACATGTCAGATTTTTATTTTTCCGGTTTTTCACACTCTTTCACACTGCTTTTTACAAAGAACGCTTTAATTCCTTTTTCAGTTTACCTATAGCCTCATCCTCTGTTCTCTTCGCTCGGCTCTCAGACAGATGATAAATCCTGCCCATTTCCGCCAATGATTTAAATACATCGTCATTGAAGCCATATCTGCAAATGATCCAGGCATGATGGCGCGGGGAAAGCGAACGGATCGCAGCGTATAGTTTCATCCAGAGTTTCTCCTTGAGTTGGGCGCTGGCTTTGCCTTGATGGGCCGCGAAGTCCGTGTGGAAATGGGCGAAACGGAGAATTTCATTGATTTGCTTTTCTATCACGCCAAACTTCATTGTTATGTAGTGGTAGAAGTAAAGGCTACTCGGTTTGTTTCCGTGAACGGTCAGGACGCCACCGCCACCCTTGCCTGGCGCGTGGGCAACAGCTACCTGAGCGCTGTGGACGGAACCTGGCTGCAAACGGAAAACTGATCCAATCTGACAAATCAGACAAAGACCAAAAGCAGATCAGCCAAATCCGCCGGAGCGCCGTACAGGGCCTCCGGCATTTCACTTTTGCATTGCTTTTACAGTGCACATCTTTAACGGTTTTTCATCATCTCTGCCAGTCAATCTGTTATTGTGTTTTTTGCCAAACATTAATTAGCCTAATTACAATTTGACAAAAGCTTTGGAATATGTTCCGCCGGATCGTTTTCATTGAGACGGTACTTCTTATGTCCCAGCAAAAGCCGGACGACACCATTCATGTGGGGAATTCGTCGTATTTATTTTCGTCGAACGTAAGTTGACTTTACATTGCCCGGGCCAAAGCTGCCCCTGGCATCAGGGAACGGGAAAAATTCCGGAAAAATCCAGGAAGACACTTCCTTTCCCGTTGCTTTTTTATGCCCTTTTATGATAGAATACCCAGACAGGTACTTATAATCATGGGGGCGCGCCGCGACAGGCCGCAGAGCAATCAGGAGGGCCCTTCCCATATTGTTTCCGGCGTATAGCCCTTCGTTCCTGATTGATCCGTCTCTTTTATCGTATTGTAAAAACCGTCAGGTTCTGAATTCGTTTTCCCGGATACCGGAAAGGATGGTTCTCGGTGTCACAGGCCATAGATATGGATGTTTATTCCCCGATTGGAGACCTGGTCTGTATTGGTTTTTGCTGGGCCATGGTCATTCTGATCTCCTGTTCGTACGTTCGCAGAAGCCGAAGCTTCGGGCTTTTTCTGGGCGCGCTCGGCGCGCTGCTCGTGGCCGCCTATGCCAGCATCATTTACCGGACCATGCTGGGCTCCTGGCAGCCCTCCTATTCCGTCCCGATCATCATCTCCCGCGTGGTGATGCATGCCTCCCTCTTCGCGCTGCTGTCGCTGTTTGTGATCTACATTGCCGAAACAACGCATCTGCCGGAAAAGGAAAAGCGCCGCGCGTGTCTGATCTCGGGGGTCGCCTTCGCGGTCTGCCTGCTGTATGACCTGATCGGAACGGTCACCGGGGCCATTTTCCGAATCGACCCGGACGGAAAAGTTTATACCGGTCCGAGCGTCTTCTCCTACGGATATCTGGCCTTCCTGCTGTTGAATGTTTCCATGCTGATCTATGTCCGCAAGCGGATCTATAAGCGGCTGATGATCGGTTTTGCGCTGATGGCTGCGCTGGCCGTTCTGATTAACCTGATCCAGCGCCTGAAGGGCCAGTCCTCCTTTACCGTCGTCTCCTTCGCGCTGCCGGTCATGGCCATGCTGTATTTCATGCACGCCAATCCCTACGACTCGCGGCTGGGCGCGGTGGATCAGAGCGCCATGGACGACTATGTCCGCCGGGCGGAAGAAAAGCATATGCCCTTTGGCTACATGAGCCTGTATATGCCCGGATTTGACCTGGAGGGAACCACCGTTTCCCTGCCGGAAGCGCTTCAGGCGGCCATGCGGAAGGTTTCGGACGGGGCTTTCCGGAACTCCACGCTGTTCTTTGTCGGCAAGGGGCATTATATTCTGGTCTATCCGCTGCGCAAAAACCCGGATGCGCGGGAGCGGATCGAAAAGACCATGGATTATTTCCGGGAATGCTACGACCGGTTTCAATACGACTATAAGATCGTCATCGGCCAGTCCGATGAAAAAAATGCCTTCCGGGATTATGTCAGCTTCATCCGGAACATTCATTTTTCCATGGAGATGAATTCGGTTCATACCGTGAACAGCGACGAGCAGGACGCCTACGCGGAATATTCCTGCATTCTGGGTGAGCTCACGGATATATACAATACCTATGATCTGGACGATCCCCGGGTGCTGGTATACTGTCAGCCCGTCTGGGACGTGACCCTCCGTCATTTTGACACCGCGGAAGCGCTGATGCGCCTGAATCTGAAGGATCTGGGGATCCTTCCCCCGGATAAGTTTATCAGCATCGCGGAGGAAAACGGGTTTATCCATACGCTCACCGAAATCGTCCTGCACAAAACCTGCGAAGAAATCCGGAAGCTGACGCAGCAGGGCTATTCCTTCAGCCGCGTTTCCGTCAACATCGCCGCCCAGGAGCTGAAGGACAGCGCCTTCTGCGAGGATATAACCCGCATCATCCGGCAAAGCGGAATCGACGGGAACCGGATCGCGCTGGAGCTGACCGAGTCCGAAAACGAAAGCGATTTCCGGATCTCGCAGGATCGGATCAACCAGCTGAGAAAGCTGGGCATTCAGTTTTACCTGGACGACTTCGGCACCGGCTACTCGAACATGGAGCGCATCTTGCAGCTTCCCTTCGATATCATCAAATTCGACCGGTCCCTGGTGACGGCCAGCCGGACGGATCCGAAATCCGCCGTCATCGTCAAACGGATGGCCCAGCTGTTTAACGAGCTGAAGTATACGGTCCTGTATGAGGGCGTTGAAACGAATACCGATGTCGAGCGCTGCCGGGAGATGGCCGCCACCTATCTGCAGGGGTTCGTCTATTCGAAGCCGGTTCCCATCGGAGAGCTGACGCGTTTCTTCGTAAAAGGCGCGGAAAGCGGGAAGCAGCCGGTAAGGATCTCCCGGATCTTCTCGTCGAGCGTTTCAACAATGCCATTGGAGAAATAGGACATTTCCGTGATGCTGATGTTCCCAAACGATGGCAAAGCAAACGGCGTGACCGGAGTCACGCCGCAAGGCTTAAACCCATTGTGTTTTCAACGATTTGAACCTGATACTGTTTTTCGAAGCTCCCCGATTTCCGGGGGGGCGCCTTCTGTGTTATCTATTTTCCGTTCAGCCGGTGAACGCTCATCAGCGAAGAGCGGCGGCCGCCGGATCCAGCAGCGTGACATCCACATCGCCGTCGTTATCCTGCTCCAGGATCACGGTCACTCCCTCGGCTTCGACCATCTCCTTGCAGTCCTTCAGGTCGCCGTCATCGTCCACCGCGAATTTGCCGTTGCCGATCTTCGCGGCATCGAAGGGAACCGTCGCCCCATAGGTCTTCGTAACCAGATCCTTGACGGCCGCGTAGGAGGTTCCGTCCGCCATGTCCAGATGAATGGCCACCAGCGCGTCTCCCACAAACAGATATTTGACATCCGCCGTCAGGCCGCCCGCGACGGGCACCCGCTCATATTCCAGCTCGATGAAGGTTACCGGGCCGCGGGTTCCCTCCCGGTCGACTTCGGGATTGGGCAGGTTGACCTGCTGTTTCACCTGATCCAGATTCATGCCGTACTGAACGCTGTAGGTTAAAATCGATCCGGTCGGTCCTTCCGCCAGGACTGCGCCGGCCGCAGCAAACACCATAACCATGGCCGCCAGGATTGCGATCATCTTCTTCATTTTCATTCTCTCCTTTGCTCATGCGTTTTTTCCGCCGCTTCACGGCTGACATCTTTATATACGCAGCCAGGGACGAAGCTGGCAGCGGTTGCGTCATTTTTTTTGCCGCTTTTGTCGAAAGGCGCTCAGTATTCTACACTCCGGTTCGATGTCCAGATGCTTCCGTCCTCCGCCAGCTGCTGGGTCACCGCGATTTCCAGCGTGCCGTGGGCCGGGGCCCAATCCGGCCTTCTCAGCAGCAGGCGGGCATAGTAGTACTGCTGCGGCGGGGCGCCGGTTTCATAGAGTTCCGCCATCGGATCGTCCTGCTTTTCCTCCGTGATCTCACACGCCTCCGCCGGTATCTTCCGGCCCCCGATGGACAGGGAGACGCTGATGACGATCCTCTCCGGCGTGGTGCTGACCTTTTCCGGCTCGTCCACCACCAGGGACACGGGAATCGTGCTTTCATAAGTCGAGAACCGGAAACATCCGGGATAGGATCCTTCCGTCGCCGGTTCGCTGTCGTCCCAGTAGAACACGCCCCAGCCCTGCTCCGGCTGATCCTGAACCGTGTATTCCTGCGTCTTCTCCCCCTCGGCGGTGTCATAGGTTACCGCGACATGAAGCTGGAGGTTTTCCGGGAAGGCGCCCGCCGCGTCGTATGCCTCCATGTGGGCCATGTAAAGGTCGCCGGCCTCCATCTCCGGGAGGGAGAATTCGCCCGAGGCGATCTCCTCCGGCGTCAGCGCATAGCTGGCCACATTGAGCCCCAGGATGGGCTCCACAACCTCCGCCGTCACCTTCGTCACATTTTTCGTTCCCTCCAGCCGGATCTTCCCCGTCTTCCTGGAGGAGAATCCAATGAAGTTCAGCTTCACCGAAGGCTCCACGAAGGCCGGCGTCGGCACGGGAGTCGGCGTGGGCGTAGGTGTGGGTGTCGGCGTAGGTGTAGGTGTCGGTGTCGGTGTGGGCGTCGGTGTCGGTGTCGGCGTCGGTGTCGGCGTGGGTGTCTGCGTCGGCGTCGGCGTTGGCGTGGGCGTCGGCGTCGGCGTGGGTGTCGGCGTCGGCGTGGGCGTCG
>JAZQCB010000091.1:0-3588 GCA_045546035.1 Clostridia bacterium | reverse complement strand
CAATATTCAGCCTGTTGTAATCCGGCACATTCCGAATCCTGCGCCCTGGACGCTGTCGGTGCGAAACTGATCCGGGATATTCTGCCCGGGGAAATTCTTGTTTTCGGAAGCAAGTTTGAAACGCCTATTAACGGCGATCATGAATAATCCCTGAACATGGAGGTGTTGTTATGGCGGCTTTTGAAAAGGTACTTTCCGGTATGCCAGCCCTTGATCAGGCGGTAGATTACATCCGGATGGGCGACAACGTGGTATGGCGTGTTTCCAGTCTGGAAGAATTTCGCTGTTTTGCAGTTCCATTCGTGGAACAGGCAAAAAAAGACGGGCGGAATATAATCTATTTCCGGTTTGCCAGCCATCCGGAGCTGGTGCCTGAGTGCCCGGAAGTGAAGCGGGTCTGCATCCCGCTTTCTCACCGTTTTGAGACGTTCACTGTAGAGATTCATCGTGTGATTGAACAGGAAGGCCGTGATGCCTTCTATGTTTTTGACTGCCTGTCAGAACTGCAGACTGCCTGGGCAACAGACCTGATGATGGGTAATTTCTTCCGGGTCACCTGCCCTTTCCTGTTCATTCTGGATACAGTCGCTTTCTTCCCAGTCATCAGGGGAAGGCATTCGTTTAACGCGATTACCAAAATCATCAATACCACTCAGCTGTTCCTGGATGTCTATTCCGATTCCGAACGCGGCACGCTGTACATCCGGCCTGAGAAAGTATGGAACCGAAACTCCGATACGATGTTCCTTCCTCATCTTTACAGGCCGGAATCTGGTGAGATCCAACCAATCCGGGACGGTGTTCAGACCAGCAGGTTCTATCAGGTGATGGATGGTTTTCAGCGAACCCTCGAGGAACAGTATGTGGACTCCTGGGATCGGTTCTTCAATCAATCAAAAATCCTGCATGAAAATGGCATTCCGTTGGAAGACCAGTGCAGCCGGATGTGCAATATCATGATGACCCGGGATGAAAGGCTCAGGGTTCTGGTTAAAAAGCATTTCAGACCGGAAGATTATTTTCGGGTTCGGGATCATATGGTGGGGACAGGCATGGTCGGGGGAAAAACCTGCGGTATGCTGTTGGCCAGGGCGATCATCCGGAACCTGGCTCCGGATATCGACCGTATACTGGAACCTCATGATTCATTTTATGTGGGATCAGATGTTTTTTATACCTACATCGTTGATAATGGTTTATGGGATCTGCGAGTCCGGCAGCGCACGGAAGATGGGTATTTTGCACTGGCGGATGAACTGTCAAATCGTTTGAAATTCGGAACTTTTTCCCGTGAATTACAGGAAAAATTCATGCATATTCTGGAATACTACGGGCAGGATCCTTATATCATTCGCTCCAGCAGTATTTTGGAAGATGGCTTTGATAATGCTTTCGCGGGGAAATATGAATCCGTCTTCTGCGCCAATCGGGGAACCCCGGAAGAACGGCTGGAAGAATTTGAAAACGCGGTTCGAATCGTATATGCCAGTTCTGCCGGACTCTCAGCACTGGATTATCGCAAAAGGCGGGGCCTGGATAAACGGGATGAACAGATGGCGCTGTTGGTCATGCGTGTTTCCGGCTCCGCTTATGGCTCCTATTATATGCCCTGTGCAGCCGGTGTAGGATATTCATTCAGTCCATATAAGTTTCTGAACGATATCAATTCTTCAGCCGGGATGCTGCGCCTGGTCATGGGGCTTGGCACATCAGCCGTGGATCGTACAGAAGGCTCCTACCCCCGATTGGTCAGCCTGGACAAGCCGGAAGCCACCAACTTCACAACCATTGCGGAAAAGCATCAGTTTTCTCAACGCAAGGCGGAAGTCGTGGATCTGAAGGCCGGGAAACTGAGCCGTGTCCCGCTGGAAACGCTGGAGCCGATACTGCCCGGCTATCTGAAAACTCAGGTGCTTGAGCATGATTCAGAGGCTGAATTCTCTCTCAGGGAAAGAGGAATCCGCCAGGATATCTGTTTTATTTCCTGCCTCGGTCTGGTTCGAAATCGGGCGATGATGGAGCATATGAAGCGAATGATGCAGCTGATCCAGCAGGAATATGGTGAACCGGTGGATATCGAGTTCACGATCAACGTTTCCGAAAGTAAGGAGTACGTGATTAACCTCCTGCAGTGCAGGCCGCTTCAGATCTTCCAGGATACTGGGAGCACTTCGATTCCGGACGACATTCCGGAAGAGCGCATCCTTCTGGAAACCAGAGGTGCGTCCATGGGGCTGTCCCGAAAAATCCAGCTGGACAGGATCGTCTATGTGGACCCTGTAGAGTATTATCATCTGCCTTATAACGAGAAGCCGCAAATCGCTTCTCTGATTGGAAAAATCAACTGGAAATACAGAGACCAGGGAAAACATTTGTTACTGATGGTTCCGGGGCGTATTGGAACATCTTCGCCAGAGCTTGGTGTTCCTACCTCCTTCGCGGATATCAGCGGTTTCGATGCTGTTTGCGAGATGGCGGAAAGTCGGGCAGGATATAATCCTGAACTGTCATACGGGAGCCATATATTCCAAGATCTTGTGGAAGCGCAGATTTTGTACATGGCCGTTTTCCCGGGAGATAAAACGCCGCATTTCCAGCCGGAGCTGCTGATGGAAGAAACAAACATCATCACAGAAATTTCCGGCGGAGCCAATTATCAGAATGTCATCTCTCTGATAGATGTAAGTCATCGGTTATGTGAGCTCTACCACGACTTAACGACAGAACATATTCTTCTTCGCATATGAGGAAAAATGGAGTATACGATTATGAAAAAGCCGATTGTGGGTGTGATGCCATTGTGGGATGATAAAAAAGACAGTATCTGGATGCTACCCGGCTACATGGATGGACTCAGTCAGGCTGGAGCCATTCCCATGATCCTTCCGTTTTCCGAGGATGCGCAGGATCTGAAGCAGTTGGCTGATTTCTGTGATGGTTTCCTTTTCACAGGCGGTCACGATGTATCTCCCTGTCTCTATGATGAAACTCCGATCAAAGATCTTGTTTCTTCCTGTGAAAAACGGGATACGATGGAATCTGTTATCCTGAAAACAGCTATGTGCGATGATAAACCCGTGCTTGGCATCTGCAGGGGAATACAGTTTATCAATGTGATGCTTGGCGGATCTCTGTATCAGGATCTTCCGCTGCAGCATCCATCTGAAATAAATCATCATGGTCACGCGCCGTATGATCAGCCTGTACATCATGTGAAAATCATAAGGGAATCTCCGTTATACAACTGTCTGAGGACGGAGACCTTACCGGTCAACAGCTATCATCATCAGGCAATTAAAAGAATAGCAGAAAGCCTTGATGTCATGGCTGTCGCGCCGGATGGGATCGTGGAAGCGCTCTGCAAACCAGATCAGCGTTTCCTGTGGGCTGTACAATGGCATCCGGAATTTTCTTACAGAGCAGACATGAACAGCCGGAAAATATTCAGTGTGTTTGTCAAAGCCATGAAATGCTGATTCCATTCGTCGGCCAAAATTTCACCAAAAGTAGTAAAACGGTAGTAATTTCAAAGTAGTAGGGCGTAGGATGCCGCGAGAAGTGCGCGTCCGGGCGCATTATGCCGTACGT
>JAZQCB010000090.1:0-51159 GCA_045546035.1 Clostridia bacterium | reverse complement strand
TGATGCGCTTGTAATGGTTGTAAACCGCCACGCACATGGCCCGCTTGGCCCGCTCCTGTCCGATGACGTATTCGTCCAGGGTCTGCTTCATGACCGTGGGCGGTACCAGCCGCACGGAGTTCAGCCCGGTGCCCCTGGCGGCGCGGGCCGGTCCGGCGGTTGTCTTTTTCTCCTGGAGATCGTCAAATTCCTCCTCCAGGATGCTGTTGCACAGCTCTACGCACTCATTGCAGATATAGACGCCGGGGCCGGCCACCAGGCGTTCCACCATATTGGCGTCCTTGCCGCAGAAGCTGCAGCGGGGTGTCTGGCCGTTCTTGCTGTAATTATTCGCCATGTTGCTCCTTTACTTTCCCCGGGGTTGGTAGATCTCGTCGATAATATGGTAGGCCAGCGCTTCCTCCGCGCTCATGAAGTAATCCCGTTCCAGGTCGGCCCGAAGCTTGTCCGTCGGCTGCCCCGTCATCTCCGCCATCATCCGGGTCATCTTCTCCTTGGTTTTGACCAGCCATTCAGCCCGGATGGCCACGTCCGTCGCCTGCCCCTGGGCACCGCCCAGCGGCTGATGGATCATCACTTCCGCGTTGGGCAGCGCCAGGCGCCTGCCCTTCTCCCCGGCCATCAGCAGGAAGGCGCCCATGCTGGCCGCCATCCCGAGACAAACCGTCCGAACCTGGGGACGGACGTAGCGCATGGTATCATAGATGGCCATCCCCGCGGTCACGGAGCCGCCCGGGCTGTTGATATACAGATTGATGTCCGCGTCCGGGTCTTCCATTTCCAGAAAAAGCATCTGGGCGACGACCAGATTGGCGGTCACATCGTCGATCTCCCCGCCGAGAAACACAATCCTGTCCTTCAGCAGGCGGGAGTAAATATCATAGGAGCGCTCGCCCCGGTTCGTCTGTTCAATGACATAGGGGATCATCGGCATGGCGTCTTTCTCCTTTCACCGGAAGATGGCGCCTTCTTCGGCGCCATCCTTCTGGGTTCTTCCGGGGGCGGTTCCGCATCCGGAATCGCCCCCGTTTTCTTCCGTCCGTTTTTACGCTTCAGGCTTATCCTCCTCGTCCGCCTTTTCCGCGGCGGGGGCTTCAGCCTTCTTTTCGGAGATTTTCGCGTCCTTCATCAGAAGATCAAGCACCATCATGATGCCCGCGTCCTCCTTCAGGTATTCCTTCTGCTGGTCGTTCAGGTTCTTCCTGAAGCTTTCCAGATCCTGGCCCAGCCGCTCCGCCTGCTCGGCGGCCGCCTTGTCGATCTCTTCCTGGCCGGGCTCGAGGTTTTCCGCCTTCCGGATCGCCGCGATGACCAGCTCATTTTTCACCCGGCGGGCGGCCTCTTCCTCATTCTGCGCCTTCAGGGCTTCCCGGGTCATCCCCATGTATTTCAGATAGTCGTCCAGGCGGATTCCCTGATAGGAGGCCTCATACTCCATCTCCCGGATCATATAATCCCCCTGCCGGTCGATCATCGCGTGGGGAATGTCGACCTGGGCGTTTTCGGAGGCTTTGTCCACCAGGGCGTTCTTGGCGGCGTTTTCGTTATTCTTTTCGATCCGCTCCGTCAGCCGGCGCACGATGTCCGCCTTGTATTCGGCGAAGGTATTGAATTCGCTTACGTCCGTAGCGAAGTCATCGTCCAGCTCCGGCTTTTCCACCTTCTGGATGCCGTTGACTTTCACATGGAACACCGCGTCCTTCCCCTTCAGGTTCTCCGCGTGATACTCCTCGGGGAAGGTCACCTTCAGATCCTTCTCCTCGCCGATGGCCATGCCGATCATCTGCTCCTCGAAGCCGGGGATGAACTGATGGCTGCCGATGGTCAGCGTCTGCCCCTGGGCGGTTCCGCCGTCAAAGGGAACCCCGTCCGTTTCGCCGGCGTAGTCCAGGTTCACAATGTCGCCCTCCGCGACGGGGCGGTCGTCCACGTCGATGGTCCGGCTGGCCTTGTCCCGGTCCCGCTCGATCTCGGCGTCGACCATGGCGTCCGTCAGCTTCTGTTTGGCGATTTCAACCTCCAGGCCCTTATACTGGCCCAGGGTGACATCCGGCTGGACATAGACTTCCACGCTGAATTTCAGATCCTTCCCGGAGCCGATCTCCTCCAGGTTGAATTCCGGCTGGTCCACCGGCTCAAGCTTGTATTCCTCGATCGCGGCCTCATAGGCGTCGGGGAAGAGCTCGTTGACCGCGTCGTCATAGAAGATGCCTTCGCCGTACAGGGTCTCCACCATCCGACGGGGCGCCTTGCCTTTCCGGAATCCGGGAACGTTCAGCCGGTTCCGATTCTTCAGAAACGCCTTCTGCATCGCCGCGTCGAATTCCTCCGCGGGGAACACAAAGGACAGTTTGGCCTTGTTGCTGGACAGTTTTTCATAGGTCGTGCTCATGAATCTGTTTTCCCTCCTGCGCCTTTTGCGCGAATCCTTTGATGCGACAGGCGCACCAAATATGATTTTACCACAGTCTTTTCCTGTTTGGCAATCTTTTTCTGTCTCTTTACCACGGATCCCCCAGGTTGACCACCAGCTCGCTGACCCCGACCCCCAGAATGTCCGGCGAAGCCCGGGCGGAAAGGTGTTTCTTCCCTTCCTTGACGAGGTTCAGCTGATGGCCCATGAAGACGATGCCGGCGGAAACGCCCCCGTCCAGGTTGAAACCCAGGACGCATCCCTTTTCCAGCAGCTTCTCCCCCAGGAAGCCCACGTCGTCCCCGGAGCTGCGCTTCAGCCTTCCTTCCAGGACCATGAACCAGTAATGCCCCTTTTCCACCATACCCACGGCGACCCGCTGGGCGTGGCTGTTGCCGAAGAGCTTGATCCCCGCCTCGTTCAGCTCCCCGTCCCGGATGAGCAGCGGCCCGAAGCACATTACATCCCGGACGCCTTCGGCCAGATAGTCGTCCGGGGTTTTTTCGTCGCTGTAAAACACCTGCATGTCCCCGTCCGGCCAGATGGCCAGGCAGTCCCGGTTGGGGAAATAGCCCTTGGTGTTTTTTTTCGGATACTGTTTTCCGAAAACCACCCCGTCCCGAATCACGATGCCCCGCTGTTTTCCGGAGCGGTTATGGGCAAAATCTCCCGTCACCGCCAGCACCGTTCTCGTCTTGCGGCAGATCTTATAAGGATATTCCCGCTTTCCTTTCAGACTCTTTTCGGGGTCGTTGGCCACCACGTGGGGATGATCCCCCGCCTCGGCGCATCGGATCTCCGCCTCATACCAGACCCGGGCGGGCTTTTTCTGTTCCACCCGGCGGATCTCGATCCAGAGGGTATCGCTGCAGTACCGCCAGATGCCCTCCTCCGCGTCCTCCGAAACGAATTCCCCTTCCTCCAGAAAGCCGTCCTCGTTCAGCGCGGGAAAGGGCTCCGCCGCCAGGGCGCCGTGAAGAGCGAAAAGCAAAAGGAGGGCCAGCACCAGCGCCTTTCCTCTTTTCATCCTCATCGTCTCCTTATCAATAGCTTGTGCCCATCATCCGATGCAGCACTTCCTGATAGGCCTCCTTCACATCCCCCAGATCCCGGCGGAACCGGTCGATATCCAGGGGCTCGTGCGTGCTGCTGTCCCAGAAGCGGGCCGTATCCGGGCTGATCTCGTCCGCCAGCAGGATCTTTCCCTTATACCGGCCGAATTCGAGCCGAAAATCGATCAGCTCGATCCGGATTTCGCTCATATAGGCGGACAGGACCTCGTTGATCCTGCGGCTCAGGCGGCGGATTTCCGTGATTTCCTCCATGGTGGCGGCCTTCATGGCCAGCAGATGGGTATGATTCACCAGGGCGTCCGTGTCCATCTCGCTTTCCTTGAGCACAAATTCCAGCACCGGGGGATCCAGCTTCATCCCCACGGGCAGCCCCGTGCGGACATGCATCCCGCCGGCGACCCGGTTGCGCACCTTGATGGCAAAGGGCATCATTTCGCACCGGAGAACGAGGCTCTGGCGGGGATCCAGCTTGCGGACGAAGTGATTCTCCACCCCCTGGTTTTTCAGCAGCGTAAACAGATGCTGGCAGATGGCGTTGTTAATCTCGCCCTTGCCCAGAATACGCCCCCGCTTCAGCCCATGGAACGCCATGGCCTCGTCCTTGTAATAGACGATGGCCAGATCCGGATCCTCCGTCGCATAAACCCGTTTTCCCTTTCCTTCCCGAATCAGTTCCTTGACCTCCGGCATGCTCCTGGACCCTCCGTTTCTTGATCATCTGATATTTTAGCATAGGTCCGGCATTTTACTCAAGCGCCGAAACACGCGGCTTTTTGACCGGATTATACAGGAAAAACCGGGTGGGACATTTCCCACCCGGCGAAAAGATGAAAGGGATCCTTACCTGGTATACTTGGCCCGGGCCACGTAGGTCGTATGCAGCAGCTCGTGCGCCTTATGGCTGTTGGGCTCGCCCAGATAGTCGCGATAGACCGCCTGGATGGACGGGTTCTCATGGCTCTTCCGGATCGGCTTGCCCGCGTCCTCGTCATACAGCGCCTTGGCGCGAACCGCCTTGGGGTCGATTTCCATCCGCTTCTGCGCGCTGACGATGGGCTGTCCGCCGCCGGTCACGCAGCCGCCGGGGCAGGCCATGACCTCGATAAAGGTATAGTTCTTCTCGCCCCGCTTGATGCTGTCCAGGAGCTTGGCGGCATTGGCGGTTCCGTTGACAATGGCCACCCGGACGTCCAGATCGCCCACCTTGACGCAGGCCTCCTTGATGCCCTCGACGCCGCGGACGGCGGTAAAGTCCAGTTCCTTCAGGGTCTCCCCGGTCACCTTCTCGTAAACCGTCCGCAGGGCGGCTTCCATGACGCCGCCGGTGGCGCCGAAGATGGTGCCCGCGCCGGAGCTCTCGCCCAGGACGCTGTCGAAGTCCTCATCCGGAAGATTGACGAAGTCGATGCCGGCTTCCTTGATCATCCGGGCCAGCTCACGGGTGGTAATGACCGCGTCCACGTCCGCCATGCCGTCGTGTCCCATTTCGGGCCGCTTGCATTCGAACTTCTTCGCCGTGCAGGGCATCACGGAGATCACGCGGATCTTGTGAGGATCGATGCCCTCCTTCTCCGCCCAGTAGCTCTTGATCATGGCGCCTTCCATCTCGTGGGGGCTCTTGCAGGAGCTCAGGTTCGGGAGGAATTCCGGATAATAGGTCTCGCAGAACTTGATCCATCCGGGGCTGCAGCTGGTAATCATGGGGAGCACGCCCTTGTTGGTCAGCCGGCCGATCAGCTCGGTTCCCTCTTCCATGATGGTCAGGTCGGCGCCCCAGTCGGTATCGAAAACCTTGTTGAAGCCCAGTCTCCGCAGAGCGGCGGCCAGCTTCCCGGTCACGGAGGTGCCCATGGGAAGGCCGAATTCCTCGCCCAGGGCGGCCCGGACGGCGGGAGCGGGCTGAACAACGGTGATGACCTCGTCATCCGCCAGCAGGTCCCAGACTTCCTTCGTCCCGTCTTTTTCATACAGGGCGCCCGTCGGGCAGGCGGCGATGCACTGGCCGCAGTTGATGCAGGCCACTTCGTTCAGGCTCTGGTCCCACGCGCTGCGAATCTGGGTCTTGAAGCCGCGGTTGACCGGCCCGATGACGCCCACCGCCTGCGTATTGTTGCAGGCCGCGACGCAGCGGCGGCACAGGATGCATTTGTTGTTGTTCCGGACAATGGAGGGGCTCAGATCGTCGATATCATAGACGTTCATCTTGCCGGCGAAGGTCCCTTCGTCTTCCACGCCCAGATCCATGCACATCTGCTGCAGCTCGCATTTCTGGTTCCGGTGACAGCTGAGGCATTTCTTGTCGTGATTGCTCAGCAGCAGCTCCAGGTTAACCCTCCGGGCGTCCCGAAGCCTGGGGGTGTTGGTCTTCACGTTCATGCCGTTGGACACGGGCAGCACGCAGGCCGCGCCGAAGGCCCGGGCCCCGGTGTCCACCACGCACATGCGGCAGGCGCCGATCTGGTTAATATCCTTCAGATAGCACAGCGTCGGAATGTTGATGCCAGCCTGCTTCGCGGCTTCCAGAACCGTCGTGCCGGCGGGAACTTCCACGCTTACGCCGTCAATCGTAAGCTTTACGAGATTCTCCATGTGTTGTTTCCTCCTTGCGCGATTAGTCCTTGATGATGGCGCCGAAGCGGCAGTTGGCCATGCACTGGCCGCACTTGATGCACTTGGCGGTGTCGATGACGTGCTTTTCCTTCACGTTGCCGGTAATCGCCTGAACCGGGCACTTCCTGGCGCACAGCGTGCATCCGCGGCACTTGTCGGTGATCACATAGTTCAGCAGGGCCTGGCAGTGATGCGCCGGGCAGCGCTTCTCCTTAATGTGGGCCTCATACTCATCGCGGAAGAACTTGATCGTGCTCAGAACGGGGTTCGGCGCCGTCTGGCCCAGGCCGCACAGAGCGGAGTTCTTGATATTCTCGGCCAGGTTTTCCAGCTTTTCGATGTCGCCTTCCTCGCCCTTGCCCTCGGTGATCCTTTGCAGGATCTCCAGCATCCGGCGGGTGCCGATCCGGCAGGGGGTACACTTGCCGCAGCTTTCGTCCACCGTGAAGTCGAGGAAGAACCGGGCGATGTCGACCATGCAGTTGTCCTCATCCAGCACGATCATGCCGCCGGAGCCCATCATCGCGCCGACGCTGGTCAGCGTGTCGTATTCCACCGGGATGTCGAGCAGGCTCGCCGGGATGCAGCCGCCGCTGGGGCCGCCGGTCTGAACGGCCTTGAACTTCTTCCCGTTGGGAATGCCGCCGCCGATGTCCTCGATAATCGTCCGCAGGGGGGTCCCCATGGGGATTTCCACCAGACCCGTGTTGTTGATCTTGCCGCCCAGGGCGAAAACCTTGGTGCCGGTGCTCTTTTCCGTGCCGATGGAGCGGAACCAGTCCGCGCCCTTGAGGATGAACTGGGCGATGTTGCCCAGGGTTTCCACGTTGTTGATATTGGTGGGGCTTTCGAACAGGCCGCGGACCGCGGGGAACGGGGGCTTGGGCCGGGGCTCGCCGCGGCGGCCCTCGATGGAGGCCATCAGCGCGGTTTCCTCGCCGCAGACGAAGGCGCCCGCGCCAAGCCGGATGTGGATGTCGAAATCAAAGCCGCTGTCGAAGATATTCCTGCCCAGCAGCCCGTATTCGCGGGCCTGCGCGATGGCGTGCTCCAGCCGCTTGACGGCGATGGGGTACTCCGCCCGGACATAGACCCAGCCTTCGCTGGCGCCGATGGCGTATCCGCCGATGGCCATGGCCTCGATAATCGCGTGGGGATCGCCCTCCAGCAGGGACCGGTCCATAAACGCGCCGGGGTCGCCCTCGTCCGCGTTGCAGACGAAATACTTCTGCTCCGCCTGGGTCGCCCGGGCAAACTGCCATTTCTTCCCCGTGGGGAAGCCGGCGCCGCCGCGGCCCCGCAGCCCGGATTTCAGCACCTCGTCGATAACCTGCTCAGGGGTCATCTCCGTCAGCGCCTTGGCCAGGGCCTGATACCCGTCGAAGGCGATGTATTCATCGATGTTCTCGGGATCGATGACGCCGCAGTTCCGCAGCGCGATCCGCTGCTGCTGCTTATAGAAGCCAATCTCGTTCAGGCTCTTCTGGACGCTGCTCTCATGGGTCTTGTGATCCACGTATACCAGATGCTGAACCTTCCGGCCCTTCAGCAGGTGCTCCGAGACGATCTCGTCCACATCCTCCACCTTGACCCGGCTGTAGAAGGTTCCTTCGGGATAAATGATGACAACCGGGCCGGCTTCGCAAAGGCCGAAGCAGCCGGTGCGGACAACCTTGATTTCCTTGTCGAGGCCCTTCTCCCTGATCTGGTCCTCGAAGCGCTCAATCAGCTTCGCGGAGCCGGAAGAAGTGCATCCGGTACCGCCGCAGACCAGCACGTGTGCGCGATAAAGATCCATGGGTACTCCTCCTCTGGTGTTTTATTATTTCTCCGCGGCGCCGATGGTATATTCTTCCACGGGCTTTCCGCCGACCAGGTGCTCGGTGACAATGCGGTCCACCATCTCGGGCCGGACCTTGACGTAGGTAACCTTTTCCTGCCCCGGCAGAATCACGTCCACCATGGGCTCCAGCCGGCACATGCCGATGCATCCGGTCTGGCTGACGGTCACATGCTGAAGATCGCGCTCCTTGATTTCCTCAAGGAATTTCAGCATCACGGGCCGGGCCCCGGCCGCGATGCCGCAGGTCGCCATGCCGACGACCACGCGGGCGGCGTTGTCGCCTTCCTTGCGCATGTTGATATTCTCCAGCGTTTTCGCGCGGATCGCCTGCAGATCAGCCAAAGATTTCATCTTTATCCACCTCCAAATATCGGATCAATTTCTTCCTCTATCGCCTGGCGCAGCCATTCGGCCACCTCCGGCTCGTTTAACGGGATATCGTTTCCCAAAGCCCCGCGAACCGCGCGGGTATCGAAGGAGCATTCCCCCCGGGGACTCTTTCCCTCGAACAGAAAGTCGGGCCGCGTCGGATGAGCCAGAATCAGGCTCAAAAGCGTTCCGCCCAGATCGCCCAGGGGCAGACAGTCGATGTTTTTTCTGTCCATGGTCACGGTCATGACCGTTCCCTTGCCGACCTGGCTCTCGATCTTCAGGCTTCCGCCGGCTTTTTCGGCGTTTTCCATCATCATCGGGATTCCCAGCCCGACCTTGCGGGTGGTCCTGGTGGTGGCGAAGGGGCTGGTTACCCGGGCCAGAAGCTCCGGCGGCATGCCCTTCCCGTCGTCCTCCAGGATCATGGTCAGCCAGCCCCGGTCGTCCTCCGTGATCCGGATGGAAACCAGGCTGGCTCCGGCCGTAATGCTGTTCTGGGCCAGATCCAGCAGATGCAGACTCAAATCCCGCATGGCGCCCTCCGGCCTTAATACTTGGCCAGGATCTCGGGCACCTGATCCGGGGTCAGCCGGCCATAGACCTCATCCCCGATCATCATGACGGGGGCCAGGCCGCAGGCGCCCAGGCAGCGGGTCGCGTTCAGGGTGAACTTTCCGTCCTTCGTCGTCCGGCCGACCTCGATTTTGAGCTCTTCGCTCAGCTTGTCGAGGATCTTCTGGCTCCCCTTCACGTAGCACGCGGTTCCCAGGCAGACGCCGATCACGTGCTCTCCCTTGGGTTCCAGAGAGAACTGGCTATAGAAGGTAGAAACCCCGTAGACTTCGCTCAGGGTCGCGCCCAGGCCGTCGGCGATGAGTTCCTGAACATCCTGGGGAACATAGCCGAAGATGTTCATCGCTTCCTGCAGGACGGGCATGACCGCGCCGCGCTCGCCCTTATGCCTGGCGATGGCTTCCTGCAGCTTGTCGTATTTTTCCTTGTTGTTGTCAGGCATGCAATCCTAACCTCCTTGTCGTATTGAGACGCGCGCAAAAAGCACACTCTTTCTGCGCTTCGTTTCATTATATCATAAAAACATGCAAAAGAAAAGCGCTTTTGCCGTTTTTTTAACAGGCGTGCGCCGGGCCGCGGAGAAACCGGAAGCGGGCCTGATTCCGGAAGCATTCCCCTCTCCGCCCGGGGCCTGAAACCCGCATACGGTGCCTTTTCTCCCGAAAAAGGGCTGTTCCTTCGGCCGGGAACATGCTATAATACGGTCATCGGAAATCCTGCCCCTTCGAAAATGAACATCCTGAAAGGAGCGTACCTCTATGAAAAGAAGAATCGGCATCCTGACCAGCGGCGGCGACTGCCCCGGGCTGAACGCGGCCATCCGCGGCGTGGCCCGCGCGGCTTATGAAATGTTTGACGATGTGGAAATCGTCGGAATTCATGACGGATACCGCGGGCTGATCGAAGGCGACACCTCCGAGATGACCCGTTCCCAGTTTTCCGGCATCCTGACCCTGGGCGGAACGATTCTGGGGACCAGCCGGACGCCCTTCCGCAACATGCGGAAGATCGAGTCCGACAAGGTGGACAAGGTCGCCGCCATGAAGAAGACCTATAAAAATCTGAAGCTGGACTGCCTGGTGACCCTGGGCGGAAACGGTACGCATAAAACCGCCAACCTGCTCTCGGAGGAAGGGCTCAACGTCATCGGCCTGCCCAAAACCATCGATAACGACCTGTATGGGACGGATTTTACCTTCGGCTTCCATACGGCCAACGAAATCGCAACCGAGGTCATCGACCGGATCCATACCACCGCCGCCAGCCACGGCCGCTGCATCGTCATCGAGATCATGGGCAATAAGGCCGGCTGGCTGACGCTCTATTCCGGGCTGGCCGGCGGCGCCGATGTCATTCTCATTCCCGAAATTCCCTATACCATCGACAAGGTGGCGGAAGTCATCGCCCGCCGGGCGGAGAACAACAAGGGCTTTACCATCATCGCCGTGGCCGAGGGCGCCATGGAGCGCGAGGAATCCAAGCTGAAGAAGAAGGATCGGGAAGCCAGGCGCGCCGCCGAGCATTTCTCCTCCAGTGCCTACGTGGCCAGCCAGCTCCAGGAGCTGGTTGGCGTGGAAGCCCGGAACGTGGTGCCCGGGCACATCCAGCGGGGCGGAACCCCCTGCGCCTATGACCGGATCCTCTCCACCCAGTTCGGCGTTCACGCCGCCGAGCTGATCCGGGACGGCATCTTCGGGGTTACCGTGGCCCTGAAGGGAAACGAAATCGTCCATAATCCGCTCAAGAGCGTCGCCGGCGTTCCCAAGCCCGTTCCCATCAACCACCAGATGATTACCACCGCCCGGGACATCGGCATTACCTTTGGCGACTGATCCCCTCCAAACAAAAAGCCTGAGCGCTCCCGCTCAGGTTTTTTGTTTGGTAGAATCGTTCTTCCGGCCGTTTCATTTTCGTCCGTTCCGGACGTCCCTTCCCTTCAGCGCCAGAAAGCTGCTCTGGGTCCGGTCCGTCAGGCGGGAGGCCACCCGCTCCGTATAGCGGCTTCGCAGTTCCTCTTCGTTCAGGTTCGTGCTGATGACCGTCGCCAGCTGCCGCCGCTGCCGCTCGTTGATCAGATTGAAGATCTGTTCGACCGTCACGTTGTTCATCATGGGTTCGCTCCCCAGATCGTCCAGCATCAGCACCTCCGCTCCCAGGATGTCCTCCAGCCCTTCCTCCTCGCCGAAATAGCTTCTCCTGGCCAGATCCAGAAACCGGTAGGCGCTCATCATCATGACCGGATAACCTCTTTCGATCAGCCGGTTGGCCATGCATCGCATGAGGAAGGTTTTCCCCAGGCCGGATTTCCCGGAGAGCACCATATCCCGGGGGCGCTGCTTTGGATAGGCTTCCGCCCAGTCCCGGCAGCTTTTCATGACCAGATTCATCATCAGGCGCTGGCTGAATTTCTCCCCTTCCATGGGCTGGTCGGGGAACAGGCTTTCATCATACCCTTCGAAGGTTTCCGCGTCGCAGTTTTCCAGCCCTTCCGCCTTCCGCAGCTTCTCCTGGTAGGCCTTCTTCAGGCATTCGCAGGCTCTCCGGACCGGTTCCCCCACATATCCCGTATCCTGGCACAGGGGGCAGTCATAAACCGGCGCCAGGTAGTTCTCCGGATACCCGTTCTTCATCAGCGCCGCCCGAAGGCGGGCGGAGGCCGCTTCCATCTGTTTCGGAAGATCCTCCGCCTGCTTTTGTCCCATCAGGATGCCCCGCATGGAGCCATAAATGATTTCCTCCCTCTGTCTCGCCAGCTCTTCGATGGCCGGATCCTTTCCCACCGCCTCCCGGAACCGGCTTCTCGCGATTTCCTCGTTCCGGCTTCGCCGCGCCTCCAGCTCCGCCTCCGCTTCCTTCCAGATTTCTTCACGCATCGGGTGTCACTCCTCCGTTCAGGCGGGTCAGCATTTCCTCCAGGGTTTCCGAGGGGGTGGAATAATCCCGCTGTTCATACTGCTGGGCGCTGACGGCTTTGGCGGGCCGGGTTTCCGAAGGCTTTCGGGCGGCCCGTTTCTGCCGGTCCCGCTCCGCCGCCTCCCTGGTCCGGATTCCCTCCTTCGCGTATTCCTCCAGAATCCGGTTCAGGTAGGCCATGGGCCGCTCGGTTCCGGCCGCGGCTTCCGCCGCGAAGAGGATCATGTCCCGGGAAAAGCCCATTTCCTTTTCCCATCGGGCAATCATGGCCCTGTCCTTCTCTCCCATCCGGCCGCCGATGCCCCAAAGCTTCCGCAGCTTCATCATCAATTCGCTCTGGCTCCTGAATTCCTGAACATACCGCTCCGCTTCCGGCAGGGTGGAGATGCCCTTCTCCTTCCAGGACTTCAGCATCCGTTCCACCTTCTCGGGGCTGCCTCCGCTGCGGCCGCACTCCCGGGCCGCCAGCTGAATGACTTCCTCCGGGTATTCCCTGCTGATCCTGCGGTACCACTGCATGGTCGGCTCGCTGACAGCGCCGCCCCCCATGGTTCTCAGCAGGCCCCTCAGCGCCTCCCGCTCCTTCCGGGCGGCCAGCACATTTTCCTCTCCGATAGGGCCCTCCTCCGCGTTTTCCTTCAGATTCCGCAGCACCCCGTCCAGGAAGCCCATGCTGGGATCCCCCTTTGCCGTTTCCGCGCAGGCTTCCTCGATGGCCTCCCGGGTAAAGCCCCATTCCCGGGTCCATTTCCGATACAGAGCGACCTGGTCCTCCGAGGGGAGGTTCCGCTTCCCCAGCCGTTTCAGAACGGCCTTCGTTCCCTCATATTCCGAAAGATCCCGGGACAGAAACGCCTCCGCTTCCTCGATGGTGCGTATATTGGCCTCCGCCATCTGGACCGCAACCTGTTCCGCGCTCCGGATGGAGAAGTTTTTCCCCTTTACGCTCTGCATGTGCCGCAGCAGCATGATCACCGCCTCCGGCGGCAGCTTCAGCTCCTCAACCCATTCATAGCATGTTCTGATTTCGCCCCCATGAAGCCTGCGCCCGTGATCAAAAACGCCGTACAGGCTGTCCGCGAAGGCCTCGTATTCCGGATCCAGCGCCTCGGCGCCGCCCTCCCGCTGCTTGGGGCTGATAAACCGATAGGCGGGAGGCTCGTCGCTGATCCGGCGCACCAGCCCCCGCCGCTCCCAGTATCGGAAGGAAGCCCGGATTTCCTCCGCCGTCATGCCCAGATCGTGGCTCATGCGTTCCTCGTCCATCCCCTCCTCGGGATGGTAGCAGCGCATCAGCCCGTACAGATAAACCCGGACGGCGTCCCCCTTGGCCTGGGGCAGGTAATCCCGGATAAACTGGTTGTCCACCGGGGTCATGTCAAAAAGCGCGAAACGCTCGTCAAAGTCAAAAGTCAATCCGTTTCCTCCTCCCCTCCTCTGTATTGTACGCAAAAAAGCGGCCTCGCGCAACTGCCCGGAAGGGCGCTGAATACAAAGCCCCCGCATCCCTGGGGAGATGCGGGGGAAAGACTCAGTCCGTGCGTTTTCCCGGGCCGGCGGGGAGAATTGCTCCCGCCGGGACCGTCCGTGAAAATCAGGCCTTACCGTTGCAGCCGAGGACGTCGACGATCTTGTGCGCCACCATGTCCTTGACGGCCTGGCGGGCGGGCTTCAGATACTGCCGGGGATCGAAGTGATCCGGATGCTCGGCGAAGTACTTCCGAATGTTCGCCGTCATGGCCAGGCGGATATCGCTGTCGATGTTGATCTTGCAGACGGCGCTGCGGGCCGCCTGGCGCAGCTGATCCTCGGGCACGCCGATGGCGCCGGGCATGTTGCCGCCGTACTTGTTAATCTCCGCAACAAATTCCTGCGGAACGGAGGAAGCGCCGTGCAGCACGATGGGGAATCCGGGCAGCTGCTTGCTGCATTCCTCCAGCACATCGAACCGCAGCTGCGGCTTGGTGCCGGGCTTGAACTTGTACGCGCCGTGGCTGGTTCCGATGGCGATGGCCAGGGAATCGCACCCCGTCCGGGTGGCGAAATCCACAACTTCCTCGGGATGGGTGTACATGGCCTTGTCGGCTTCGACGGAGACTTCATCCTCGACGCCCGCCAGGGTTCCCAGCTCGGCTTCGACGACAACGCCGTGATCATGGGCGTACTCGACGACCTGCCGGGTCAGGGCGATGTTCTCTTCATAGGGCTTGGAGGACGCGTCGATCATGACGCTGGTAAACCCGCCGTCAATGCAGCTCTTGCAAAGCTCAAAGGTGTCGCCGTGATCCAGATGCAGCGCGATCGGGATATCGGGATGCAGCTCCGCCGCGGCGCGAACCAGGTGCACCAGGTAGGTATGGTTGGCATAGGCCCGGGCGCCCTTGGAAACCTGCAGAATGACGGGAGCCTTCAGCTCGCCGGCCGCGTCGGTAATCCCCTGGATGATTTCCATATTGTTGACGTTGAAGGCGCCGACCGCGTATCCTCCGTCATAGGCTTTCCGGAACATTTCGGTTGTGGTAACAATAGGCATGGGACAACCCCTCCTCTTTCACAAGATACCCGCATTATACCACAGCTTTCAGAAACTGAAAAGCCCGGAGGGAAGATTATTTCCGCTCCGGGCATGGGCCTTATTCCCGATAACTGACGCCGACATAGATCCTCTCCGCCTTGGGCTGATAGGTGTCCACAAACAGCCGGGTCCGGTCGGTCGCCTCGTTTCCCCGGTATTCCACCCGGTAGCTTTCCACCACGTATCCGGGCTTCGCCTTCGAAACGCTCTTTTCCTGATCCACATAGGTCACATACGTGCCCTCGGTATCCTTGACATAGGTAGGCTTTTCCGGCGGCTCGATCTCCTTGACGGTGACCGCCTCGATTTCATACCGGACGTCCCCCATGTCCGCGCCGTACATGGAAACCTTGGCAATCAGCCGCCGCTTGTTGCTGGGGTCCTGCTGAACCGAGGCGACCATATAGATGGGTTCCTCCGTATTGTTCCGGAAGGCCAGGTCGATTTTCCGCTTTCCGACCCAGTAGACCGTGGCGTCCTTGCCGTATTCGGTATAGGAGACCGCGTCGGAATGGGGTTCCCTTTTCGTGATCTGCAGCCCGGCGCAGACCGCCGCCTGATACACCGTCGTGCTCGCCTGGCACACGCCGCCCCCGACGCCCATCACATGCTCTCCGTAGGCGTATTCGATCGCCTCAAAGAAACCGTTGGCCAGGGTTCTCTGGCCGACCACGTTATTGAAGCTGAAGGTGGAGCCCGGCTGAAGCACGTATCCGTCGATGGCCTCGAAGGCCCGCCGGATATTGTTGTTCCGTTCCTCGGTGGAGGAGGTGGAAATCGGCGTATACACGGAGGAGCGCAGCATGTAGTGTTTCTGCAGATCCGCCACCCGGACGGAGGGCGCGATCACGGCGGGCTGAAGCTCGACCTCTCCGCTGGTCATGGTGGCGACCATGTGATACAGCTGCTCCCGGACCTGAGCGGTGTCGAGCTGCCGTCCCTCGACCTCGTTGTCAAAAACGAAGGGATAGGGCTGGGTGGTGTCGAAGGCGACCAGCGCGGCGTCCTTCGCCGGCCGGTCAATCTGGCTCCGAACCTGCTCTAGCACGCTGTCGATGACGCTGGTGTCTCCGCTGGGGGCCGCGGTGTAGGCCTCGTAGGGCGTCTCCTGCAGGGCGGCCATGGCGGCGTAGCGTTCTTCCTCCGTGCCCGTATGGCCCTGCATCCACGCCTCGTTCATCACCTGGCCCACGTCCACCTGCATGCCAAGCATGCCCGCGTTGATCTGGGCCACCTGTTTTCCCTCGAAGGTCAATGTCACGCTCCAGGCGTCGCTCCGCTGCTGAATCCGGCTCTGAACGGAATTCAGCGCCTGTTCCGGCGTCATGCCGCCCAGATGGATGCCGTCCACATAGACACCGTTGCAAAACAGGCTGTCATAGGGCGAGACGGCCTCATGAATCTCCCGGGCGCGCCGCTGGTTCCGAAGGGCGGTCACGCCCCAGACGGCTCCCGCGCCGACCAGGAGCACCAGAAGAAGAATCAGTCCGATCATTCCCCCGTTTTTCTTCTTCCCGCCCGATCCGCCCGAAGTGGAAGGCACCGTAAACCCGCGGAGATCGCCGGCGGCCGCCTGGCCGGTCACCCGGCTGCGCTCCGCGGCCTGCTGCTCCCGAAGGCGCTGCTGCTCCATTTCCCAGGCGTACTGCTGCTGTTGCTGGTAATACTGCTGCTGATAATACTGCTGTTGCTGCTGGAAGGCCTGGTTTTGCTGCCAGCCCTCCTGAGGCGGAGCGGACGGATTTCCCCATCCGCCGCCCCCGTTGCCGGAGGAAGCCCCATAGGCGGCCTGTTCCCGCATCTGGCGGGCCGCCTGCTGAACCCGGTCCGGCGTGTTGGCAAACCGCTCCGTGCGCCGGGATCTTCTGTGCTCCGTTTCGTTCATGGGCTTCCTCCTTTCCTGGAATCATTGAGGTTCCTGATTTTGCTGTAGTTCGTAGGACTCAGTTCTCCCTGTTTCGTGATTCATTTTGCCGCGAAGCCCAAAGGGGAGGCCGCTGCCGGGCTTCGGAAACATCCGTCCCGGTTTTATTCCTTCGTCTCTTCCGAAGCCGCGTCGGACGGGTGATCTTCGGCAAACTGTTTTTCATCGGCGGCCGATTCCGTGGAAGCTTCCTGCTCCGACTCGCTCAGAATCGCGGCCACGGAGCGGGGCTTGTCCCACGCGGATCCGTCCGGCATCTCTCCCCGATCCATCAGGGCGACAAATTCCGCCCGGTTCAGGGTCTCCTGGGCCAGGAGCGCCTTTGTCAGCATATCCATCTTCTCCCGGTTCTCCCGCAGAATCGCCTTGGCCCGTTCATAGGCCTCCTCCAGGATGCGGCTGACCTCCCGGTCGATCCGGGCGGCCACCTCTTCGCTGTACTCCCGGCTCTGCCCGAATTCCATCCCGACGAACACTTCCTGATCGCTGCCCAGATAGATGGTGCCGATTTCGTCGCTCATGCCAAACTGGGTCACCATCTTGCGGCAGATTTCCGTCGCGCGCTTCAGGTCGCTGGAGGATCCGGTGTAGATCTCGCCCAGGGCGACCTCCTCCGCCGCGTGTCCGCCCAGCATCATGGCCAGCTGATCCCGCAGCTCGCTCCGGCTGATATTGTCATGTTCCTCCGCGGGCAGGGCCAGCGTGTGCCCAGCGGCCATGCCCCGGGGAACGATGGTGATCAGATGTACGTCGTCGCATCCCGGCAGCACATGGCCCACGATGGCGTGTCCGCCCTCGTGATAGGCCACCATCCGGCGATCCTTCTCGTTGACCTTGTGGCTCTTCTTCTCCGGCCCCATCTGGACCCGGGCGATGGCGTCGACCAGCAGCTGCTGGTCAATCTTCTTCTTTCTGCCCCGCGCCGCGAGAATGGCGGCCTCGTTCATCACGTTCTCCAGATCCGCGCCGGTGGCGTAGGGCATCCGCTTGGCGATGTTGGCCAGATCCACGTCCGCCGCCAGAGGCTTCCCCTTGCTGTGAACCTTCAGGATGGCGATACGGCCTTCCTGGTCGGGATAATTCACGGTCACCTGCCGGTCAAACCGGCCCGGCCGCATCAGGGCGGGATCCAGAATGTCCCGGCGGTTGGTGGCCGCCATGACGATGATCCCTTCGTTGACGGCGAAGCCGTCCATTTCCACCAGCAGCTGGTTCAGGGTCTGTTCCCGCTCGTCGTGGCCGCCGCCCAGCCCAGCGCCCCGGTGCCGGCCGACGGCGTCGATCTCGTCGATAAACACGATGGCCGGGGCCACCTTCTTGGCCTGGTCAAACAGATCCCGGACGCGGCTGGCGCCCACACCCACGAACATCTCCACGAAGTCGCTGCCGCTGATGGAGAAGAAGGGCACGCCCGCCTCTCCGGCGACAGCCTTGGCCAGCAGGGTTTTGCCAGTTCCGGGAGGGCCGATCAGCAGAACGCCTTTGGGGATCCGGGCGCCAAGCTCGGTATAGTTCTTCGGGTTCTTCAGGAAGTCCACCATTTCCTGGAGTTCTTCCTTTTCCTCGTCCGCCCCCGCCACATCGGCGAAGGTAATCTTGTTCTTGGAGGGATCCTGCGTTCTGGCGCGGCTGCGGCCGAAATTCATTACGCCCCGGCTGCCGCCGCCGCCCTGGGAGCGAAGCATGAACATCCAGAAGGCGGCCATGAGCACCAGCATGATCACATACGGAATAAACTCATACCACCACGGAACGGAAACAGGTGCCCGGTACTCCAGATCAAAGCTCAGATCCTTGACCGTGATGGTATCCGGGTCCACGCCCCTCTTGTTGGCCTCCATCGTCCGAACCGTGTCCAGAAAATCGGCGCCGATGGTGGTCTCGAAATCATAATTCGCGTCCGGGAATTCCATGGAGGAAACCCGGGTGGAGGTCGTCAGACCGACCAGCGAATTGTTGCGAAGGGCGACCCGGGCTACCTTGCCCTGGTCGATCATCTCCAGCAGCGTGGGATACTCAATTCTTTTGGAAACCGTCTGGTTCAGCCCGCCGTTGAGCAGAATGGCGATGACCAGCAGCGTTCCCAGCAGGGCAACATAGCCGATGGCTCCCCTGGATTTTTTCAAAGCGCGTGTCCTCCTTATTTCTTGTAGATCCGGGGCGAAAGAACGCCGATATCCGGCAGATTGCGGTACTTCTGGTCGTAATCCAGCCCGTAGCCTACCACAAATTGATCCGGGATGTCAAAGCAGCTGTAATCAACCGTCAGATCCGGCACGGTTCTTCCCTCCGGCTTATCCAGCAGGGTCACGATCCGGATGGAAGCGGGGCCGCGATGCCCGAGCATGTTGCGGAGATAATTCAGCGTAACGCCCGAATCAACGATGTCCTCCACAATAATGACATCCTTGTTCTGAATATCGTTGTCCAGGTCCTTGAGCACCCGGACGACGCCGCTGGTTTTCGTGGCGCTGCCGTAGCTGGAAATCGCCATGAAATCCACCGTCAGCGGCAGATCGATCTCCCGCGCCAGATCCGCGAAGAAAACGAAGCTGCCCTTCAGGATCCCGACCAGCACCGGTTCCTTCCCCGCGTAGTCCCGCGTGATCTGCCGGCCGATCTCCCGCACTCGGGCCGCGATCTTTTCCTTCGTCACCAGCACGCATGTCAGATCGCCGTACAGGCCTTCCTGCCTCCCGCTCATTCTTTTCCTCCTTCTCCGGCCCAGGGCATGTCCCCTTCCCATCGAAGCCGGATGTTTTTCTCCCCGGGATCCCAGGGCGGAACGGCTCCCGCTCCGACCCCCGCGGCCCAGATTACCTCTTTCCCCCGGCACAAGAGCGGAATCCTGTCCCGGAAGGCCCGGTCGATCCCCCGGTCCGTCAGATAATCCTGCAGCGATTTGCTCCCGGCCATGCCAAAGGGTCTGATCCGGTCCCCGGGGCGTCTCGTACGGATTTCGCATCCCTCCGGAAACCCGGCGGGCACTTCCTGCTCGCGTTTTCCGTCCCCGGGGGTTCCCCGGCTTTTCTCGATCTTCAGCCGGAATGCGCCGAATACGATATCCGCCTCCCGCCAAAGCTCCGCCTCCGGCGGGTTTTCCGCGCCGCTCTCCAGATGGATCCATTCCCGGCCCCGGCTGGCCCGCCAGCCGCCCGGCAGATTGACGGTCCTTGTCCCTTCCTCCCGGATCAGGCGTGAAAGAGCTTCGGTCTGCTCCCGGTTCAATTCCCTTTCCGGCAACTTCGGCCCTGCCTCCCGCCACCAGCGGCGGACGATCCTCCGCCGAAGGGCCTCCGGCACCTCCAGCAGGGGCGCGCGCCGGATCCGTTCTTCGGCCGCGTGCGTCCGTAAAAAGGCCGCCGCTTCCCCTTCCAGCGCTTCTCCTTCCAGGGCGATCATCTCCGCCGCAGCGGCGATCCTCCCGGCGGCGCCGGGAATCATCGCTTCCATTCGGGGAAGGAGCTCCGCGCGGATCCGGTTTCGGAAATACCGGCTGTCCCGGTTGCTTCCGTCCTCGCGCCAGGGCTGCCCGTCCGCTTCCAGGGCGGCTCTCAGCTCATCCCGGGAAAAGTCCAGCAGCGGCCGCAGAATCCGGTATCCGTCCCGGGTTTCCTCGGGCCGCATGCATCCCAGCCCTTCCGGGCCAGCCCCCCGCATCAGCCGCATCAGGAACGTTTCCGCCTGATCCTCCCGATGGTGGGCCAGAATCAGCACAGGGATCCGTTCCTTTTGCATACAGTCGCGGAAGGCCTCGTATCGCGCTTCCCGGGCCGCGTCCTCATCGCTTCTTCCGCAAAGATCGACCCGAACCGACCGGAAGGGAATGCCCTCCTTTTCGCACGTTTTCCGGGCAAATGCCTCGTCCCCGTCGGCGTCAGCTCCCCGCAGCCCGTGATGAACGTGGATCGCGGTCAGCCGAAGGATGCCCTCCCGCTGCAGCGGGATCAGCATCTTCAGCAGCGCCGTCGAATCAGCCCCTCCGGAAAAACCGATCAGGCAGTCGCCCTCCGGCCGGGGCCGCAGCCTTTCCGCCATCGCCCGCCAGTCCGTCATGCCCTTACCTCAGCGGCGCCGCGCAGACGTTGCAGGGGCTCAGGGAGGCGTACTTGGCGTCGTTGACCTCCGCGTAGGTGAAATGCCCCTTCATCGGCAGATATTTGGCGTGGGTGCTCTTGCAGTTCTGATCCAGGTGATACTTGGTGCCCCCGTCCGGGTTATAATACAGGACGGTGGAAGGGATGGCCGCAGGCACCAGCGTTGGCGTGGGCGTGGGCAGGGTGGCGGGATCCTGGGTCTCCGCCGCCTCGTAGGTCTTCAGGCTCCGCGGATCCACATACCAGACGTCGCCTTCCTTCGTCATCAGAACGCTCAGCCGGTATTTCACCGGATCCTTGCCGTTGTTCCGGTCCATCGTGGAAACCACCGTCACCGTCCGGGAGGTATCGTCCACCGTTCCGGAAACCCGCTCCACCATGTAGTCCACCGGCGTCCGGTTGGCCATCAGGCCGAAGAGCGCGGCCTTCGGGTTATCCTCCTCGCTCTGCCAGGAGGGAAGGCACAGCGTCAGCATTTCGTCCACCATATTGGTGCTCCAGAAGCGGAAGAAGCTTTCCAGCCGATCCGTCGTGGCGGTATCGTTGGCTTCCGTGGCCGCCATGGGCGTATTCGTCGGCTGCTGAACGGAGCTGATCACCTCGCCCGTCTGGGGATCCACCACGACGCCCGCCCCCGAGCTGGTTCCGCTGCCCGTTCCGTACGGCTGGCTGACCGGGGGCGTTGCCGTAGGATCGGCGCCTCTTCCGCCCGAAAGGCTGCCGCCCAGGACGCCCGATGCGGACAGCGCCGCCACCAGCGCCAGCAGCGCGAACACGATGGTGAAGCACAGCCGCTTATTCCTGGCGATCAGCGGCCGGATCCAGAACAGCGCGATGCTGCCCGCCGACAGGGCCACGAAAACCCACAGCAGCGCCGGGAGCTTCATGGCCAGCCCGACGATAAACAGGGCCAGCAGCAGCACGCTCAGGAGAATAAGCTTGATGTCGTCAAAGACGAAGGGGCGTTTTCCTCCCTGGCCCGCCGGCGGAATGTATCCGCTGCCGTTCAGGGGAATCTGCCGGTTCTGGTTCGGCTGCGCGGGAGGCTGGTTTCGCCCCATCTGCGCGTAGGCGTTGTATCCTCCGCCGGGATATCCCGGCTGCGCGCCCGCGCTTTGCCCGTATCCCGCCGGGTTCATCTGGGGATATCCCTGGGCCGCGCCGTACCCCCCGGCCGGATTCTGTCCGTAGCCCGTTTGCCCGGCCGCCTGGCTGTATCCCGTCTGGGGGGCGGCGGTCTGGCCGTATCCCGGCGCTGCCGCGCCATATCCACCCTGCGCGGCGGCCTGGTTGTATCCCGCGGGCCCGGCGGCGGTCTGTCCGTATCCCGGCGCGCCCGCGCCGTATCCCCCCGCGCCGGCGGCCTGGTTGTATCCCGGGGCGCCGTACCCCGTCTGTCCGCCCGCGGCCTGGCCGTATCCCATCTGCCCGGCCGCGGTCTGTCCGTATCCTGTCTGCCCGGCCGCGGTCTGTCCGTATCCCGGCGCGGCCGCGCTGTATCCGTTCTGGGCCCAGCCGCCCGGCCCGTTCTGTGGCGTGTATCCGGCATACCCGGTTCCCGCGGGCTGGTTCGGATAGCCCTGCATGGGCGTTCCGCCCGCGGTCTGCCAAAGATTGCCGCCGGGGCCCGGCTGCCCGCCCTGCGCTCCGTATCCGGCCCCCTGGGCGTTCGGCTGCTGGTTGTTCTTCTTCTGCCCGTCTTGTCCAAAGATCATGGAAACCGCCCCTTTCCGCCGCTGCGACGCGGCCATGTCATCGGGGAAAATCCCGCCGTTTCTTTGATCGCGATGAGCCCCTGCCTTCGTCCTCCTTCCCCGCCCGTGTTCTTTTTGGGCGCGCGGAAAAAGAGCGCAACGGCTCAGGGTAGTAGTCTATCATTTTCACGGGCGGTTGTAAACTGTTTTTTCCCTCCCTCCTTCGCCGGAAGCCGTGTTCTTCCGGGTTTTCTTCGAAACGGAGGGCGAACCGGGCGTTTAACGTAAATTGACTTTTTCTCTTCAATATGATATGATTTTCCGCAGCTCTTCAAGGAGGATGATTCCCGTGGCGATCAAAACCCGCTCCTTTCACCAGGTCAAGTCCGATCTGGCGATCGGCGCCATGACCGTGGTGCTCTACTCGCTGCTGGCCGCGGTTTTTTTCGCCTGTCTTTCGATCCCGAATATCTATCTTCGCCACCTGAACCGGACCGTGGCGACTACCTCGCTGACCTTCTTTGTCCTCATCATCGCCATGCACGCGGTCTACGGCGGCTTCGATGTGGGGCGTAAAAAATCCAAGCCCGTCATTTCGGCCCTCATTACCGGAACGGTGATTACCGATCTGGTCTCCTATCTCCAGCTGGAGATCATGAACGTCAACGATAATTACAATTCCCATCTGGTGCTCTTCGGCGTGGATTTTCTCTATCTGCTGCTGGCCATGCTGATCCAGGTGCTCATCATTATCGTTTTCGTCCGGCTGGGAAATGATCTGTATTTCCGTTTTCACCCGCCCCGTTCCGTCCTGCTGATTCTGGGCTCCCCGGATCAGGAGCTGCCCCTCCGGTCGAAGGTCGCCCGGTATCAGCTCCAGTGGAAGGTAACGGGCGCGGCCCTTTACAGCGATCCTGAAATTCGGGAGAAGATCCGGAAGGCCGAGGTCATCTTTCTGGCCCAGATGCCGGAAACCGACAAGGCCGTCCTGCTGAAAATGTGCTATGATCTCCGGAAGGATATCATGTGCAAGGCCCAGCTCCAGGAAACCATCCTGGCCAATTCCCGCCCCGCCATCGTGGACGACGCCCCCTTCCTGGAGATGGAGTATTTCAAAATGTCCTTCTTCCAGCGGGCGGCCAAGCGTCTGGGCGATATCTTTATCTCCCTCTTCTGTCTCGTCATTCTTTCCCCCCTGATGGCGGTCATCGCCATCGCCATCAAGCTGGAGGACGGGGGGCCCGTCATCTTTAATCAGAAGCGGCTGACCATCCGGGGCTGGGAGTTTTCCATTCATAAGTTCCGGACCATGACGCCCGAGGCCTCCCGGGAGGTCAACCCGGTTTCCACCGCGCTTCACGACGCCCGGATTACGAAGGTCGGCCAGGTGCTCCGCCGCTTCCGGATGGACGAGATCCCCCAGTTCTGGAATGTGCTGATGGGGGAAATGTCCCTGGTGGGTCCCCGCCCGGAGATGCTCTCCAATATCGACCGCTATAAGGCGGATCTGCCCGATTTCGCCTATCGGGAAAAAATGAAGGCGGGTATTACCGGATACGCCCAGATCGAGGGCCGGTATAATACCACTCCCGAGGACAAGCTCATGCTCGATCTGATGTATATCGAAAGCTTTTCCATCTGGCTGGATGTAAAGCTGCTGATGCGGACGGTGACCGTCCTTTTCCGGCGCGATTCGACCCAGGGGTTCATACCGCCCCCTGTCGAAATAGAACCACAACCCTCGGCAACAAAAAGGAGGAGAAGAGTACAATGAATACCACGCTTTTGATCATGGCCGCAGGCCTCGGTTCCCGCTACGGCGGCAACAAACAGATCGACCGGATCGGCCCCAACGGTGAAATCCTGATGGAATACTCCATCCATGACGCGGTGGAGGCGGGCTTCGACAAGGTTGTCTTTGTCATCCGCAAAAGCATGGACGCCCTGTTCCGCGAAATGATCGGTGACAAGATCGCCAGGAAGGTGCAGGTTGCCTACGCTTATCAGGAATATGATTCCCTGCCTGGCGGCTTCCAGGCCCCCGCGGAGCGGACCAAGCCCTATGGTACGGTGCATGCGGTTCTGTGTGCGAAGAACGTCATAGGTGAGCCCTTCGCCGTCATTAACGCCGATGACTATTACGGCAAGGACGCCTTCGTCGCCATGGCGAAAAACCTCCGGACCCTGCAGGAAAAGCCCAACACCGCCTCCATGGTGGCCTATTATCTGAAAAACACGGTTTCCAAAAACGGCCATGTGACCCGCGGCGTCTGCACGAAGGACGCGGAAGGAAACCTGGAAAAGGTCACCGAGACCTACAAGATCCTCCCCTTCGAGGATGGAACCATCCGGGATATTAACGACGACCCCAACGGCGTGATCCTGGATCCCAACGCCCTGGTCTCCATGAACTTCTGGGGCTTCGCGCCTTCCTTCTTCGACGCCGCCGAGCGCTATCTGAAGGACTTCCTGTTCTCCGCCGACGGGGATCCCCTGAAGAAGGAATACGTTCTCCCCGCCCTGGTGGATACCATGATGCATCAGGATGGGCTGAAGGTGCAGGTGCTTTCCACCGACGCGATCTGGTTCGGCGTGACCTATAAGGAAGACAAGGCCTATGTGACCGGGGAGCTCAAGAAGCTTCACGACTGCGGCGCCTATCCCCCCGCCCTCTGATGCAGGACAGCCCCGCGGTTTCCCGCGGGGTTTTTGCTCCGGGGCGCGATCCTCGGCCTCGAAAAAACACCGGAAGAAGGAGAAAATTCCCATGAAAATACTGCTGACCGGCGGTGCCGGTTTCATCGCCACCCATACCTGCGTGGAGCTCTGCGCGGCCGGGCATGACCCGGTCATCGTGGACAACTATGTCAACAGCAGTCCTGAAGCGATCCGCCGTCTGGAAAAGATCGTCGGCCGCTCCATCCCCCATTATGAGGCGGACGTGGCCGACAAGGCGGCCATGACGAAAATCTTCGACGAAAACGCCTTTGACGCCGTCATCCATTTCGCCGGCCTGAAGGCTGTGGGCGAAAGCGTCGCCCAGCCCCTCCGCTATTATCGGAACAATCTGGATACGACCCTGACGCTGATGGAGGTCATGCAGGCCCACGGCGTCAAGCGCATCGTCTTTTCCTCCTCCGCCACTGTCTATGGCAACCAGCCCGTGGTTCCCTACCGCGAGGACATGCCTTCCCTGGGCTGCACCAATCCCTACGGCTGGACCAAGTTCATGATCGAAAAGATCCTGGAGGACCAGGCGCACGCGGATCCCGAGTGGAGCGTCGTCCTGCTTCGGTATTTCAATCCCATCGGCGCCCACTCCTCCGGCCTTATCGGAGAGGATCCCTCCGGCATCCCCAATAACCTGATGCCCTATATCGCCAAGGTTGCCGTGGGCGAGCTGGATCATCTGAACGTCTTCGGCAACGATTATCCGACGAAGGACGGAACCGGCGTCCGGGATTACATCCATGTGGTGGATCTGGGCCGGGGCCACGTTCTCGCCTGCGACTACGCCGCAAAGCGGACCGGCTGCGAGATCATCAACCTGGGCACCGGCGTGGGCTATTCCGTGCTCGATCTGGTGCACACCTTCGAGCGGGTCAACAACATCAAAATCCCCTACGTCATCGCGCCCCGCCGCGCCGGCGACATCGCCGAAAACTACGCCGACCCCTCCAAGGCCTGGGAACTGCTGGGCTGGAAGGCGGAAAAGACCCTGGAGGACATGTGCCGCGACACCTACCATTTCCAGTCCCTTAATCCCAAGGGTTATCATGGCTGACAGAAACCCTCCCTGCGCATAAAGTAGGGGGAGATTTCTGACGGATCGGGAGGAAAACGCCGTGAAGGAGAGCCCGCAGCGCCGCGGCGCGCTTGGAATGTTTATCGCCTCCATGCTGCTTTTCGGAACCATCGGTATTTTTCGGCGGATGATTCCGCTCTCCTCGGGGCTGCTGACCTTTTCCCGCGGCCTCCTGGGCGGTTTGTTTCTGATCCTGTTCCGGCTGCTCGGAAGCAGGAAAACCGCCCCGCTCTCTCTCCGGGATTCCTGGCGTTTTATCCTGAGCGGCGCGATGATCGGGATCAACTGGATCCTGCTTTTCGAAGCCTACAATTACACCACCGTGGCCAAGGCCACCCTCTGTTACTACATGCAGCCCACCATCGTCATCCTCCTGTCGCCCCTCTGCTTCCGGGAGCGGATCACGGGAAGAAAGGCCCTGTGCGCCGCCCTGTCCCTGGCCGGCATGGTGCTGATCTCGGGCGTTCTGGAGGAAGGCGGCGTCCCGGGCGGGGACTTCCGGGGTATCCTGCTGGGGCTGGGCGCGGCGGTTTTCTATGCCGGCGTGGTCATCCTGAATAAAAAAGCCCCGGCCGCGGATGTGTATCAGCGAACCACCGTGCAGCTGCTTTCCGCGGGGCTGGTGATGATTCCCTACCTGCTGGCGACCGGTGGCTTCCGTTTGGGGGCCGTCGACCTGAAAACCCTTCTTCTGGTGCTGACGGTGGGCATACTGCATACCGGCATCGCCTACGTGCTCTATTTCGGCGGCCTGGTCCGGCTGAGCGTGCAGACGGTTTCCGTCTTCAGCTATATTGATCCGGTTTCCGCCCTTTTCTTTTCCGCCCTTCTCCTGCGGGAGCCCCTGTCGGCCACCAACCTCCTCGGCGCCGTTCTGATCATCGGCTCCGCCTTTTTCAGCGAGCTCGGGCAAAGGTCGTCCTGAAATTGCTCAGCTACATATCGTAAACGCAAAAACGCTTTGCGTTTTGTTGCGTTTACGCCGCGCCGGGCGCGTGCCGCAAAGCGGCAAAATTACATTTCGCGCCCGGACGCATCCGCCGGAGGCTTATCGGAAACGAAAAATTATTTTTCGTTTCCGATAACTCTTCCGTCAGGATAACTTCCGCAAGGTGTTGTTCCTTCCAGTGTTCGCGCTTCCTGTTTACGCGGACAGCGCGGCGAAGCGCTTCGCTCCCCTGGTTCTGAGCCAGGACAGCAGTCCCGCCGCGGCCGCGCCCGTCATAAGCAGCGCGATGGCCATATAAGCGGTCAGGCTGATATGATCCCTCAGCAGGAAATAAAGCCCGCCGATCATAAGTGACAGCAGGAAGCCGCCGAAGAGCGAGAGAAAAACCGGCATGCTCTGCTTGATGGGATAGATTTCGCTGGACCAGCGCAGATTCGCTTTGCGGATCCCCCAGAACAGCCCCCAGCAGGCCAGAAGCAGCTCGCACCCCAGCGGCAGAAGGACGAACAGAACGACCGTCGCCGGGGAAACATCCTTCATCCGCCCGATCACCGCCGCGCCGCAAAGGGCGGCGGCCAGCATGGGAATCCCAGCCAGCAGCAGCTGCATATGAAGCTTTGCCCGCAGGGCCTGCCAGGGTTCCACCGGCAGGGACTGGACAATCCACAGGTTTTTGCCTTCCAGCGAGACAGAGGGCGCGGCGGTCTCGATCATCGCGCCCGCCATGCACAGCCCGGCACAGAGGATCATAACCGCGGTGTCCCCGCCCATGACCTGCGCCAGGACGCCGATCAGCTGATCCCCCCGCCACAGGATTGCGGCTCCCGCCAGCAATAGAAACAGAATGCCCAGTCCGCAGTTGAGCATATAGGTCGCGCTGCCGGTAAACCGGCGAAGCTCCCGGGACAGCAGAGCGCCGGGAACGGACTTCTGGCTGACGCGTTTTTCTTTATATACCGCCGTTTTCACAGCCCCTGTTGAGGTGGCGATCTTCAGGAAACTCCTTCGCAGGATGAACCAGGTCAGCCCCATCGCCGCGGCGCATCCGGCCGTCCAGATCAGCATCGCTTCTCCGTTTCCCTCCCCCATCCGGCCGAATAGGTACAGGGGCCGCGCCGATCCCTGGATCTGGCCGCCGATCTGCTGGGCGTTGCGGATCAGCTCATTGATCAGCTCGTTGAACCGGTAGGAGATGAAATAATAACCTCCCAGGAAAACGACCGCGATCAGCGCCGTCAGGATCCCCTTGTTTTTCAGCTTCAGGCTGATCCTCGCGATCACGTATCCCAGCAGGCAGGAGAGCACCATCACGATCATGGAGACATCCAGCAGCGTCACCAGGCCTCCCAGCACGCGCGGGAAGTCCGCTCCCACCTGGATCCAGGAAACCACCATGGCTGGAATCATCACGCAGGCGGAATACATCAGCCCCATCAGATACACCGTCAGCAGCCGGGAAACCATAATGGCGTCCACGGGAATGGGCAGGGAAAAGAGCAGATTGTTGTCCTTGGCGAGATACAGCCCGGAATAGGTGTTGAAAACGCTGCCGAAGCAGCCCAGGAGGACGGCGATGCCTCCCATCAGGAGATAATAAAGCCAGCCCATCCCCACTTCCGACAGAGGGGCGCATATCGAGGACGCGAGGCCGGCGAACATGCCGCCCAGCAGCCCCACCATGATCAGCACGAACAGGACGAGATAGGCGATGGTCATGCCCCTGGAGCGGGCCTTGTTATGCTTCGCGTCGTAGAAATAGGATTTGAAAATTTCCCGGAATTGTTTTTTGATCAGCAGACCTGTCATTTTTCCGCCTCCAGTTCCAGGAAGACCTCCTCCAGCGAGTCATCTCCCCTGACCTCCTCCATCGTCCCGGAGCGAATCAGCCGGCCCTGCTTGATAATGGCGACTTTGTCGCACAGCTTCTCGGCCACCTCCAGCACATGGGTGGAAAAGAAGATCGCGCCGCCCCGGTCGCACAGCTCCCGCATCATTTCCTTCAGCAGATGGGCCGCCGTGGGGTCCAGGCCGACGAAGGGCTCGTCCATCAGGATCAGCTTCGGATCATGGATCCACGCGGAGATGATGGCCAGCTTCTGCTTCATGCCGTGGGAATAGGCGGCGATAGGCTGGGCCAGATCCTTGGTCAGCTGGAACCGGTCCGCGAAATCATGGATCCGCGTCCTTCTCGTCGCCGCGTCGACCTCGAAAACATCCGCGATAAAGTTCAGAAACTGGATCCCCGTCATGAATTCATAGAGATCCGGATTGTCCGGGATATAGGCCATCATGCGCTTGCAGCCCAGGGGATCGTTCTTCATCGAAAGGCCGCCGATGGTGATCTCGCCCTGGTCGAACTGCAGGATGCCCGCCGTGGACTTGAGAGTCGTGCTTTTTCCGGCGCCGTTGTGCCCGATAAAGCCATAGATTTCGCCCGGGGCGATATGCAGGGACAGATCGTCCACTGCCTTCTTCTCCCCGAAGGTCTTCGTCAGATGATCAATCTTCAGCATGGTCCTTCCTCTTTCCTCAATTGGTATTGTTTTCTCTTTTTCCATCGGCTTCCGGCGGGCTCGTCTTTCCGTTTTCCATGATCCGCCGGCAGACGATCTTCCGGATGAACGCAAGTATGACGTATGAAACAAAAAGCGACTTCGTTTTGGTATTATACTGTTCTTTCTCTTTCCCGTCAATCCGTGCCCCCGGATGCCGGCCTGCCGGATGTGCCCCGAAACACACGAAAAAAACTCCCCCCGTAAAGCGGAGGGAGCGGGAAATGGACAGAGGATTCGGAAGCTGTTCCCGCTTTCGGAAACGGGCCCGCTGTTCCTTACAGCGTAATGATGACCCTGTGGGTCTTTCTGTCCTTACAGCGTGACGACGACCTTGTGGGTCTTTCCGTCGTTCAGGGCGGGAATCAGATTGCCGCCGATCAGCTTTCCGTCCACCGTCACAGTCTTGACGCCCCGGCAGACATGATCCGGGTTCTGGATCTCGATCTCATAGACCGCGCCGCGGAACCGCCGGGTGACGGTATAGCCGTCCCAGGTGTGCGGAATGCAGGGATCGATCTTCAGGCCGTCCCAGTCGGGCTTGATGCCCAGAATATAGTTGCTGATGACATAGAAGTTCCACGCCGCCGTCCCCGTCAGCCAGCTGTTCTTCGCCTGGCCGAAATGGGCCGCGTCCTTTCCGGCGATCATCTGGCTGTAAACGTAGGGCTCCGTCTTATGCAGGTCGGAAATGGCTTCCCGCCAGGCGGGAGCGATCCGGCTGTAGAGGTCGAAGGCCCGGTCCCCATGCCCGACGACGGTTTCCGCGGCGATAATCCAGGGGTTGTTGTGGCAAAAAATACCCGCGTTTTCCTTGTATCCGCCGGGATAGCTGCTGACCTCGCCCAGCTCCAGATGGTATTCCTTGTACGCCGGCTGCAGCAGCACGATGCCGTGCTCGGTTTCCAGGTATTTATGCACGCTCTCCAGCGCCTTCTCAGCCTTTCCGTCCTTCAGCCCGACGCCGGCCATCACGCAGTAGCCCTGGCTTTCGATGTAAATCTTGCCGTCTTCGCATTCCTTGCTGCCGATCTTGCGGCCCATGGCGTCATAGGCCCGGACAAACCATTCCCCGTCCCATCCGTCCTTTTCGATGGCGGCGGTCATGGCGTCGATTTCCATCTGGAATTCCTCCGCCCGCTCCGTCCGGCCGAGACGCCGCTCGATGGCGACCAGCTCCGGCGCGATGGAGACGAACATGCCGGCGATCAGCACGCTTTCGGCGATCCGGTCGTCCGGCGCGTTGGGGTTGGAGAAGGTCTGGAAGCTTTCGTCCGGCGTGTCGCTGAAGCAGTTCAGGTTCAGGCAGTCGTTCCAGTCCGCCCGGCCGATCAGGGGCAGCCCGTGCGGCCCGCGGTTGTTGACCACGTGCTTCAGGCTGACTTCCAGATGCTCCAGCAGCGTCCCGCAGTCCTCGGGGTTGCAGTCATAGGGCGTCTTTTCCTTCAGAATATCGAAATCCCCGGTTTCCTTAATATAGGCAGCGGTCCCCGCGATCAGCCACAGGGGATCGTCCCCGAAGCCGCCGCCGATGTCGTTGTTGCCTTTCTTGGTCAGGGGCTGATACTGATGATAGCATCCCCCGTCCCGGAACTGGGTCGCCGCGATATCCAGAATGCGTTCCCGCGCCCGCTCCGGAATCTGGTGCACAAAGCCCAGAAGATCCTGGCTGGAATCCCGGAAGCCCATGCCCCGGCCGATGCCGCTTTCAAACATGGAGGCGGAACGGCTCATATTGAAGGTCACCATGCACTGATAGGGGTTCCAGATGTTGACCATCCGGCTCAGCTTCTCGTTGTCGGTTTTCAGCACGTAGGCACCCAGCAGGTTGTCCCAGTGCCGCTTCAGGGCCTGGAAGGCGTCCTCGATCTGCTCATCCGTGGTCAGCCGGCTCAGCAGCTCCTTCGCGGGCTTCTTGTTGATGACGCCGGGGCGTTCCCACTTTTCCTCCCGGGGCAGCTCCACGTATCCCAGCACGAAGTTGTATTTCTTCTCCTCGCCCTTTTCCAGATGGACCTTAATCTGGTGGGAGGCCATGGGCTGCCATCCGGAGGCGACGGAGTTCCCCATCTTTCCGGTCATGACCGCCTGGGGATTCTCGAACCCGTTATACAGGCCCAGGAAGGTTTCCATATCCGTGTCGAACCCGTCGATGGGCGTATTCACGGCGTAGAAGGCGTAGTGATCCCGGCGCTCGCGGTATTCCGTTTTATGATAGATGACGCTGCCCTCGATCTCGACCTCTCCCGTGGAGAAATTTCGCTGGAAGTTCAGCATATCGTCCTGCGCGTTCCAGAGGCAGAATTCCACGAAGCTGTTCAGGATCACGTCCTTGGGGCCGTCGCTCTCGTTTTTGAGAGAAACCTGGTGTACCTCCGCGTCGACCCCCATGGGAACGAAGCTGCGCTGGGAGGCGGTCAGGCCGTTCTTTTTTCCGGTAATGATGGTATAGCCCATGCCGTGCCGGCAGGAATAGGCGTCCAGCTCGGTTTTCACCGGCTTCCATCCGGGATTCCAGACCACACCGCCGTCGTTGATATAGAAATAGCGGCCCCCGTTGTCCACCGGCATGTTGTTGTAGCGATACCGGGTAATCCGGCGCAGCCGGGCGTCCCGATAGAAGCAGTAGCCGCCGGCGGTATTGCTGATCAGGCCGAAGAACCTTTCGCATCCGAGGTAGTTAATCCAGGGATAAGGCGTCCGCGGCGTCTCGATGACGTACTCCCTGGCTTTGTCATCAAAATGTCCGAATTGCATAAAAAATCCCTCCCTCATTGATGTTCGCGTTTGACAGGGATTATATCATATCCCCTTTCCCCGGGCAAGAGTGAAAAAAAGAGAAAGGCGGTTGATTGACAGTCCCTCCGCCGCAGCCTATAATAAGACCAATCAATCGGCTGTTCCCGCTGCCGTCCGCATATTTCGAAACAGATATACGGGTGCTCATTCGGGAAAACCATCATGGTCTAAAAAGGAGATACGCGCAATGAAAAAAAGGATCGCGGGGTTGGCTTTATTGCTTTGTCTGCTGCTGTGCGCCGCCTTTGGCGCAGGCGCGGAGGGCGGTACGCCGCCGGAAGGAAAAACGGAGGCGGAATCCACCTTTCCCGCGGAGAATCTGTCCGGGGTTTATCTCTGCAATCTGAGCGCCATGATTCCCTCTCCTTCTTCCACCGGCTCTGAAACCTGTCATGCTTCGCTGAGCGGCGCGAATGGAGATGAGCTGGTGACCGCCGCGCGGCTGACGATGGTTACCGGTGAGGAAAAAATGGCAGGGGCCATCCGTGCCGAATTGCGGGAGGAAGGCAAAATCCTCCTGACCTATGACCTCTCTTTTCTTCAGAAAACGGGTTCCGCGGTCTATCGTCTGGAGCTGGAGAGCGAGCACTATTGGTATTCGGGGGAGTTTACCGCCGATTTTGTCGACGGCCGAAAGGTCTCCCTGAACCTTGAGCGGAAGGAGGTCACTGCGCCCCTGGGCTGGAAGGTACCCGTTGGTGATCTTTTCGACGCGTCCGTACTGGTTACCGAGCCGTCCGGCATTGTCCAGGATTGTTTTCTCCAGTCTCATGCAAATTCGGGAGGCCGTGAACCGGAGGATTATACCCTCGGTGACGGCGCCTTTCTCGGGAATCGGGAGGGTGCCTACAAGCTTGTGCTGGTCGCGATGGCCGGAAAGAACAGGGTGGAATTCAACCGTCTTGTAACGGTAACGGTGGACGGGGCCCTCGGGGAAGAATGGACCAGGGCCGCGGAGGAGGCCAGAAAACAAAAACCGGAAGGCCAGCCGCTCTATGACCTGTCGGGAGAATATCTCTGCGGCTTTGAAGGTCTGCCCAATTTCACGCCGGTACTGACCTCCCAGCATTTTACCCTGGCTCCAAAGGAGGATGACAACCCTTTCGAAAACCGGGAGCCGCTGATCTGGGGCCGGATAACCCTCCTCTCCGGCGATCCGGAGCTGGATGGAATGCTTCAGATCAAAGGCAGCAATGTTGTCATGGGAGGGCTTGCGGGCCTGCAGAAAGAGGCGGAGGCTGCCTTCCTGATGGAACTGGAGAGCGAGCATTATCAGTATACCGGGGAGATTAAAATCCGAACCGTATCCGCGAAAAGCTTCTCCGTGTCCGCTGACTTCGATACGGTTTCGGTTCCCGCGGAATCAGAGATCGATCTCAATTCCTACGTCGATGATTCCGCCATCCATTGCGAGCCTCAGACCCACATATCCAATATCCTTCCCCTTTCGCCGGATACAGGGGAAAGAAAATATGAATCCGAGGGATACAGCATTGATGGATTGTCGGTCAAAACCCGCGGCCCCGGAGATTATCCCGCGGCGTTGGGCGTAAAGGTTTACCAGAACCAGGTCTTAGCCTTCCTGCCGGTCACGCTGCATGTTGAGACGCCGGAAGAAACGGCCGCGCGGAAAAACGCCCCGCCCGGGGAAGCCGTTTCGGCCTCTTCGAATTCACGGCCTTCTTCTCTTATTCCGCCGGATGGACTGCTCTCTCAGGGGGAATTCACCGGGAAGGAAAAGCTCAACGCGGGCTGCCGCGATCTGGATCGGTTCCCCGGCGGATGGATTTATGCGCCCTCCACCCTTCCGGAAAACATGCGTGCGCTCTTTGTACGGACCACCCTGGAAATCAACTCGTCTGATGGTTCGAAAAATGTGACGCCGGAAACCTTCTCCGTGGAATTCCTTTCCGGCGATGAATTCCTTCGCGAGGCCCTGTATTTCGCCATAGATCATATGGATCAGGGATCCGACCGGCTGTCGCTGTGTATGAATGACCACGCGCTGACGGAACCCGGATGCGCTGTTTTCCGGATCCGCCTGAAAGGGGACAGCCTCTATTACGAAACGGAGTTTCCCCTGCAGGTGCTCTCGTGGAAGGAGCATCCCCTCTTTAGTGTCCGTCCGGTCGAAAGCCCGATCCCCGTCGAACTGGCTGAAGGCGAAGAAAACGGTTATTCCGAGGCGCAATTGACCGAATCGTTCTTCACCAGCCATTTCATCGATGTCAGCAGTGCCTTCCCGCTGCGGAATCCCTCTTTTGTCAATGAAAAAAACCTCCTCGCCCTCTATCCGGATACAGATTACATGGAATCCTCTTCCATCGAAAGAGATTACGATGATTACGGAAACGCCTTCTGGAGGTTCCGCCGGAGCGGATCGTATACTTTTACCTGTTCCGCCAATCTGGGGAACGTCTATTTCAACACGAAAGTAAACTTTGAGGCTCTGCCCTATTCCATCCTCGGGACGGACACGCCTTCCCCGGGCGGAACGGTTTCCTATCAGGTCAGGGATCTGGAGACCGGGTCCGGCCGGAGCTTTACCTGGCAGCTGGACGGAGAGGGCCTGCGCATTGACGAAAAAACCGGCGTCCTGACCCTGCCCGAAGACATGCCTGAGGGAACCGCTTTCACCGTGACCGCCGTTCCCTCCGACGGCGGACGGCCGGTCTCCCTCCGCGGCGTCGTTTACAAAGGTCTCCTCGGAGGGAAGGAGCTGCGGCGGACGGATCCAATATACGGATTCACCCTGCCCGTCATCGAAGGGTCGGGCTTTGTCACCCAAAGAGGCGATACGGAGATCCTGTGCGCGCAGCCGGCCGGAAACGGTTCTTCCTCCCTGCATCTGTACCATCGTTATGAAGCCCTGGACATCTTCTATGAAAACCCGGAGGACGCTCTCGCTCTCTATGACCGGATCATGCTGGGGCCGGATGTGGCGACCATTCTCGAGCGGGAGGATGTCCTCGTGGGCGGCCATCCGGTCCGGCTGGTCATCGGACGTTCGCTCGAAGGATCGGAGCGTCCCTTCTCCTTCGGCGCCCTCTATTACGTCCGGAACTACAACCTGTTGACGACCGTGTTTGAGTGCGACGGCGTCCCCGGAAGCGAATGGGAGTCTCTTCCCAAGGTCACCATGTCGGACCTGCGCAGGATACTGAACGAGATGAGCTATGACGAATCCTCAAATTATTTCAAGTTCTCGGACGGAGTCCTCTCCCTGAGCGCGGAAAAGGACGCGAAGGTGCTCTACGGCGGCGGGAAGCTAAAGATGACCGCTGTTTTCGCCAATCCGAACCGGGTCAACCGCCAGACCGGTATCGACGCCATGGAATGGTCGGTGGTGGACGCGGAAACGAAGGAGCCGGTCTCCGGCGTCTCCGTGGATCAGAAGGGCGTCGTGACGGCGGATCGAAAGCTGGAGCGGCCTCTTGAGGTACAGGTACGGGTGTTCTCCCCGGTTTTCCGGACGGAGGCGCTTTGGCCCCTGTCCGTCTATCCGGCGCTGTCCAAAATCGAGGTAAAGCCGGCGGAGGTCTTCTTCTATACCGGGACGGACGCGGAGGAAACCCTGACGCCCGTGATGACGCCGGACACCGTCCCGCCGGTTGGGCTGACCTGGAAAATCAATAAGGACAGCATCGCTTCCCTGACGCCCGGAGAAAACGGTACCGCCGTGATCCGGCCGCTGGCCGCTGGAAAGACCCGGGCCGAAGTCAGCGCGCCGGGGGGAAAGAAGGCGGCCGTCAACATTACCGTAACCGATCCCGTAAATGCCCTGTCGCTGACGGCCAAGGGGCGCATGAGGCCCGGCGGAACCGTGAACCTTACCGCGAAGCTGGAGCCCAGGAGCGCCGGAAACAAAAATCTGGAATGGTCCCTGAATGTGGACGCGTCCATCGCCACCGTGAGCGCGAAGGGACAGGTCAAAATCAGCAAGGAGGCCGCCCCCGGAACCGTCATTCTGGTGACCTGCAAAGCCCTCGGCGCGCCGGAGCCGGTCACGGAAACCCTGGAAATCACGGTGGAGGAGTGACACCATCGAGGGATGAGCACAGCCCTCCTCAAAAACGTCAAAAATACCGCCCGGCATGATCGCCGGGCGGCTTTCTTGATGATCGGAGGGTCGAGCCAGAACCAGCCTTTTCCAGGAGGATGGAGCCGAGAGGGCCCATTCCCTCGCGGACCGTTTTTTCTCCGGACGCCCTTTTCCCGGGAGGGGCCGGTCTGCTCTCCGCGGCCTGGATTTTACTGCTTCGTCCGCTCCAGGTATTCCTCATAGGTGCACAGGTAGTCGGAAATCGTGCCGTCGTTGTGAATCTCCAGAATCCGATCCGCGACGGTGGAGATGAACTGGTGATCCTGGCTGGTAAAGATGACGTTCCCGGGGAAATTGATCAGCCCGTTGTTGACCGCCGTGATGGATTCCAGATCCAGATGGTTGGTGGGCTGATCGAGCATCAGGAAGTTGGCGCCGCTGAGCATCATCCGGCTCAGCATGCAGCGCACCCGCTCGCCGCCGCTCAGGACGCTGACGGGCTTGTAGACGTCGTCTCCGCTGAAGAGCATCCGCCCCAGGAAGCCCCGCATATAGGTTTCCAGCTGCTCGGGAGAGTACTGGGCGAACCACTGCATCATCGTCAGGTCGCACCCGTCGAAATAGGGGCTGTTATCCTTGGGGAAATAGCTGGTGGAAATGGTCACGCCCCATTTCACCGTCCCGCTGTCGGGCTGGATTACCTCCGCCAGAATCCGGAACAGGGCCGTCGCCGCCTGCTCGTTCCCCACCAGGGCAATCTTCTGCCCCCGGGTCACCAGGAAGCTGACATCCTTGAGCAGCGTCACCCCGTCCTGGGTATAGTTAAGTCCCGAAACCTGCAGGATATCCTTCCCCGCCTCCCGGTCCGGCGTAAAGGCCACGTAGGGATAGCGCCGGCTGGAAGCGGGCATCTGCTCGATGGTCAGCTGGTCCAGGAGCTTGCGGCGGCTGGTGGCCTGCTTGGCCTTGCTCTTGTTGCTGGAGAAGCGCTGGATGAAGGCCTGCAGCTCCCGGATCTTGTCTTCCCGGCGTTTCTTCTGGTCGTTCATCAGGCTCTGCATGATCTTGCTGGACTCGTACCAGAAGTCATAGTTGCCTACATAGAGCTTGACCTGGTTATAGTCGATATCCACGATATGGGTGCAGATATTGTTCAGGAACCACCGGTCATGGCTGACGACGATCAGCGTCCCGGGGAAATCCATCAGGAAATCCTCCAGCCAGGCGACGGACCGGTTGTCCAGGTTGTTGGTGGGCTCGTCGAGCAGCAGGATGTCCGGATGGCCGAACAGGGCCTGGGCCAGCAGCACCTTGAACTTGTCCCCGGCCTGCAGGTCGCCCATCAGGGTCATGTGGTTTTCCGCCGGAATGCCCAGCCCGGTCAGCAGGGTGGCGGCGTCGCTTTCCGCGTTCCACCCGTCCATCTCGGCGAACTCGCCCTCCAGCTCCGCGGCCTTCTCCCCGTCCGCCTCGCTGAAATCCGGCTTGGCATAGAGGGCGTCCTTCTCCTTCATGATGTCATAAAGGCGCTGGTTCCCCATGATGACCGTATCCAGAACGGGATAGGCGTCATACATGAACTGATCCTGCTTCAGGGTGCTCAGCCGCTGGTTCGGCGGGATGGTGACCGTTCCGGTCGTGGGTTCCAGCTCGCCGCTGAGGATCTTCAGAAAGGTGGATTTTCCGGCGCCGTTGGCCCCGATAATGCCGTAGCAGTTTCCCGGCAGGAACTTCAGATCCGCCCCGGAAAACAGCTTCTGGCCGCCGAAGGTCAGGGATACGTTGCTGACTGTGATCATAATGAACTCCTCTTATTCCGCCGCCAGCCGGATCATGGCGTTGGCGTAGATTTTCATGCTCTTCATCAGGCTGTCGATGGATTCGTATTCGTTGGCCAGATGGGCCAGCTCCTCCTCGTCCGGGAACAGGGCGCCGAAGGCCACCCCCTGCCTGAGCACCTTGGCATAGGTGCCGCCGCCGGTGGACAGGGCCTCCCCCTTCAGCCCGGATTCCTCCTCGTAGGCGGCCAGCAGCTCCCTTACCAGCTCGCTGTCCGCCGGCACATGATGCGGGGCCTTCCGGGTCACGATTTCCATCCGGATGCCGGGCAGATGCGCCCCGGCTTCCCGGATCAGCCTGTCCTGATCCGCCCCGACGGGGCAGCGGAAGTCCATCGTCGCGTACCATTCTCCGTTTTCCAGCCGCAGAATGCCCACATTATTCGTCAGGGGCCCGGATACCGCGTCTTCGCAGGCGCATCCCAGGCTCTTCCCGTCATGCTCCATGCCCACGGCGTCCGCCAGCGTGGCGATGCCGCCCCCGGCGCCCAGATGCCTCAGCAGCTTCAGCATCATGCCGATGGCGCTGCGGCGGCCCTCCGGATAGGCGCTGTGGCCGGAGATGCCCGTCGCCGTCACCCATACGCCCCGGTCGCAGACCTCCGCCCGGAAGTCCAGCCCCGTCTCCCCGGCGTAGGCCGCCACCCGGTCGGCCAGCTCCTGCCCGCCTTCCAGCAGCGCCCTGCTTTCCCCGGCGATGACGTTGGGCCGCTCCCCGGTTTTCATCTCCAGCACCCGCAGGCCTTCTTTCTCCTTCGGGAAGCGCAGCGCGAAATGAATCATGCCCTTTTCCGTATTGATCAGGGGGAAGGAGGCGTCCGGGCTGAAGCCCACCTCCGGCATCTCCGCGTGGGCGGCGTACCATTCCACGCAGCCCCAGTCGCATTCCTCGTCGCATCCGAGAATCAGCCGGATGCTCTTCTTCAGGGGAATCCCGGCCTCCCGAATGGCTCGCATGGCGAAGAGCGCCGCCAGGGACGGCCCCTTGTCGTCATTGGTTCCCCGGCCGTAAATCTTCCCGTCCTCGATTTCCGCGCCGAAGGGGGGCTTTTTCCATCCGTCCCCCACCGGCACCACATCCAGATGCCCCAGCACGCCCAGCATGTCCTTCGCCTCGCACGGCCGGCCGCACTCCAGGGTCACATCCCCGGCGTATCCGTCGAAATCCCGGACGGCGAAGCCCATTTTCTTCGCGTCCGCCAGGGCCCGGTCCAGCGCCCGGCGCACTTCCTTCCCGAAGGGCGCCTTCTCCGCGGCTTCCCCTCTGACGGAGGGGATCCGGACCCATTCCTGCAGCGTCCGGATAAACTCTTCCCGATAGCTGTCGATCAGATCATAAACTTTCTTTTCCATCCCGTATCCTTTCCGGCCCTCCCGCGGCCCTTGTCCCGCGTCAGAACTCGTTGCGGTAATCCCTGCTTTTCTTCTTCGGCGCGTCCGGATCGATGAATTCGATCTCCAGACGCTGAAAGGGCACCTGTTCAAAAAACGCGTCCGGCAGGAAACGGGTCATGCCGAATTCCCGCCATTCCCGCTCATTTTTCTCCAGCCACACCGGCTCCGGAAGATCCAGCGCGCGGCAGGCCTCCAGCAGCGCCTCCCGGGGATTTTCCCTTTCGCAGGGAACCGTCGCCTGCCGATGTATCCGATGGTTTTCGATGGTTTTTACCCACAGGCTTTCCGCCAAGGTGATCGTCCCCTTTCGCCTGGATTATCTCATGAATCCGTCCTCGGCGCAAGCGCATCTTTGACCGCCTCCGCCGCCGCCCGGTTCATCCCTTTGACTCCGGCGATTTCCTCCACCGGCGCCTCCCCGATGGCCTTCAGGCTGCCAAACCGCTTCAGCAGGGCCTTCCTTCGGGCCGGGCCGATGCCGGGAACCTCCTCCAGCTTAGAATGGAGGAAGGCCTTGCTCCGCAGCACCCGATGGTGAATAATGCCGAAGCGGTGGGCCTCATTCCGAACCCGCTGCACCAGCTGCAGCTCCGGCGTATGATGATCCAGCCGGATGGGTTCCTCCGCCTCCGGAAGCCAGATCTCCTCCTCCTTCTCCGCCAGGCCGAACATGGCCGGCGGTGTCAGGCCCAGCTCCCGGATCGCCTCCATGGCAAAGCGCAGCTGCTGGGGGCCGCCGTCGATGAGGATCAGCTCCGGAAGATCGCTGAACTTTCCTTCGGGGACGCCCTCCTCCTTTTCCCGGAGCGCGTGGGCATACCGCCGGCCCAGCACCTCCTTCAGGGAGGCGAAATCGTTGGCCCCCTCCACCGTTTTGACGCGGAACCGCCGGTACTCCTTCTTCGCCGGCACCCCGTCGATGAAAACCACCATGGAGGCCACGCTCTGAACCCCCTGCGTGTTGGAAATATCGTATCCCTCGATCCGCCGGGGATACACCTTCATGCCCAGGATCTTCCCCAGGTTCTCCGCCGCGCCGATGGTCCGCTCCTCCTGGATGGTACGCCTTGCGTTCCGCTTCTTCAGCGCGTCCTCCGCGTTTTTGACCGCCAGCAGCACCAGCTCGTGCTTTTCGCCCCTTCGCGGGGTCTTCAGGGAAACTGCGCTTCCCTTCTTCTCCCGCAGCCAGGCCTCCATCTGCTCCGCCATTCCCTCCGGCAGCGTCTGGCACAGCACGTTCCGGGGGATCAGTGCCGCTTCCTCATAATACTGGGTCAGGAATCCGGCGATCACCTCTCCCGGATCCTCTCCGCCCTCCCGGGTCAGCAGGAAATGATCTCCTCCGATCATCCGCCCGCCCCGGACATAGAGCACCTGGATCATGGCGTCCAGCCCGTCCTGGGCCAGGGCGATGAGATCCTGCTCGCTGCCGTCGGTCCGGAGGGCGATCTGCCGCTCCATCAGCCCCTCCACATCCCGGATCTTGTCCCGGATCTGGGCCGCCCGCTCGTATCGCATGGCCGCGGCGGCCTCGCCCATCTCCTTCCGCAGCTGCTCCACCACCGGCGCGTAATTCCCTTCCAGAAAGTGGATAACCCCGTCCATCATGGCCCCGTACTCCGCTTCGCTGCATTTTCCGGCGCAGGGAGCCAGGCATTTATGGATGTCGTAATTGACGCAGGGCCGCTTCTCCGTTTTGGCCGGCAGGCTCTGGCGGCAGGTCCGCAGCGGGAAAACGCCCCGAACCGCCTCGATGACCTGTTTCACGGCACTGGCGCCGATATAGGGGCCGAAATACCGGGCGCCGTCCTTTTCCATCCGCCGGGTAATCTCCAGCCGGGGAAAGGGCTCCTTCAGGTTGACCTTCAGATAGGGATAATGCTTGTCGTCCTTGAGCAGGATGTTGTAATAGGGCTTGTGCCGCTTGATCAGGTTGCATTCAAGAATCAGCGCTTCCAGATTCGTCTCGCACAGAAGAATCTCAAAATCGTCGATATGGCTGATCATGGCCGCAACCTTGGGGGTATGGGCCGTATCCCGAAAATAGCTGCGAACCCGGTTTTTCAGGTTCACAGCCTTTCCGACGTAGATAATGGTGCCCTCCCGGTTCTTCATCAGATAGCATCCGGGAGAATCCGGCAGCATCCGGATCTTTTCCTCCAGTTTTTCGCCCCAGTCGATCACGCTTTACCCCTTCCGGCCTGACGCCTTTACCGTAGATCGTTGATGAACAGCTGCAGCTCCTGAAGGTTGTTCATGAGATTGGTCTGCTGTTCGCCGGTGTCCATTCCCGTGGTCAGAAAGCCCAGATAATTGTCGATCGCGGACTGAATCGTCGTCAGCCTTTCCTCGGGGATCAGCCGGCCGGCGGCCCCCTCCTGCCCGACGCTGAGGTCGTTGCAGACCCGGATGGCGTATATATTGCTGCGGATTCTGGCCAGGAGAGAGGCGGAATCGGCCCCCGCGTTCCGGCTCAGCGAAGTCGCCAGGCGAACCGCTTCGGCAATTTCCGTCTGCATCCGCTGGATCATCAGGGCCCGGGCGCCGCTTCGGCTTTCCAGCGCGGGCCTGGCGACAACCGCCAGGGTAATGACCGCTGCCAGCAAAACGAGAATCAGGATGTTCTTGATCCGGTTCCGCCGCATCTGGGGCCGGGAGACGGTGCTCTGGTTGACATCGGAATATCTGCGGTACAAAGGCCTTCGCCCCCTGTTTCGATGTTTTTGCCCCTCGTTCCTGGCATCCGGCCAGAGGCCCGGGACATCTCGCCGCCTTTTCCCGAATATTTTACCATGGAAACGCATTCCTGGCAAATTTCAGGGCGCCGCAGGTCAATTCCTTCCAAAGGCTGCAAAAATCCCGGGCCCTTGAGGCCCGGGATCCGATGGGGGTCAGCCCTGCTTCTGCTTATGCTTGGGGTTCTCGCAGATGACCATGACGCGGCCCTTCCGCTTGATGATCTTGCATTTTTCGCAGATCGGCTTGACAGACGGACGAACTTTCATGGGTTCATACCTCCTCTACTCTGGGTTGCCGGACGCCCGCTTGCGCCGGGCCGGCTTTCGGGGGAATGGGCTTCCGCTCCTCCCTCAGTTCTTGCTGCGCCAGGTAATCCGACCACGCGTCAGATCATAGGGCGAAAGCTCAATCGTTACTTTGTCTCCGGGATAGATCCGGATGAAATTCATCCGCATTTTACCGGAGATATGCGCCAGGATCTGGTGGCCGTTTTGCAGCTCTACCTGGAACATGGCGTTAGGCAGGGCTTCGACTACCTTGCCTTCCATTTCGATTACGTCGCTCTTGGACAAAAGATCAGCCCTCCTTGCACAGCGAACGTTTCTCAGCAAATCCGTTCTGCTCCAGCGCCCTTCGCAGGTCGCTGTCCTGAAGGGGCCCGCCTTCCGGCCGCAGCTCGCTCAGGATCAGCATTACCGGATTCGCCCGTAAATGCCGGATTTTCTTTTTCTTCGGACGGCTCAGCCGATGGGTTTTCCCGTCGGCGATCAGCACCAGCTGCTCCTCCGGCCTTTCCAGGATCAGGAAGTACTTTCCCCTGTCCCGTCCCTGGATGCTCTGGACAACCCGTCCCGGTTCGAAGGAAAACGGTTCCTTCATTCCTTCCCCTCCCAGCTGAATCCGGGAAGGGTCAGTATTTCCGGATAACCTTCCTCGTTGATGGCAATCGTGTGTTCATAATGGGAGCACAGCAGATGATCCCGCGTTCTGACGCCCCATCCGTCCGGGTCGTTCAGGATATGCCAGTCTCCCTGACAGATCATGGGCTCCACCGCGATGGTCATGCCTCGGCGGAGCCGAAGCCCCCGCCCGGGTTCCCCGTAGTTGTAAACCGCGGGATCCTCGTGCATTTCCCGTCCGATTCCGTGGCCCGTATAGTCCCGGATCGGGGAAAAGCCGTTGGCCCTGGCATGCGCCTCGATGGCGTGGCCCACATCGCCCAGCCGCTTGCCGACGACGCATTCCCGGACGCCCTTCCAGAAGCATTCCTCCGTCACCCGGATCAGCTTCTCGGCTTCTGGGCTGATCTTTCCGACGCCGACCGTGAAGGCGGAGTCGGCCTGCCATCCGTCCAGCACCAGCGTGCAGTCGACGGAGATGATATCTCCTTCCTGAAGCACGCGCTTGTCGCTGGGGATGCCGTGAACCACTTCGTCATTGATGCTGGCGCAGATGCTGCATGGGTAACCTTCATATCCCTTTTCCGAAGGGATGGCCCCGCCCTTTCGGATCAGCTGCTCCGCCAGAACGTCCAGATCCATCGTGGTCACGCCGGGCCTGATGGCCTCGCGCACCCGATCCTCGACTTCCCGCAGCAGCTTCCCCGCCTCGCGCATTTTCGCGATCTGGGACGGGTTTTTCAGACTGATCATGCCTTCGCTCCCAGCGTTTTCAGGATCGCCTGGAAGGTATTCTCCAGTCCCTGATCGCCGTCGATTCTCTTCAGGAGGCCCTTCTTCTCGTAATACCCGATCAGCGGGGCCGTCTGCTTGTGATACACTTCCAGGCGGGCCAGCACGGTTTCCGCCTTGTCGTCATTGCGCTGGATCAGCTCCTCGCCGCAGACGTCGCAGGTGGTCTTGCCGCCCAGCATGCTCAGATGATAGGTGGCGCCGCATTTGACGCAGACGCGCCGGCCGCTGAGCCGATCCACCAGCACCTGATCCGCCACATCCAGGTCGATGACGCAGTCGATGGTGGCGAAGGTGTCCAGGGCTTCCGCCTGAGGCACGGTGCGGGGGAACCCATCCAATATGTACCCCTTCCCGCAGTCATCCTGGGCCAGGCGATCCCGAACGATGTCGATGATCACCTCATCCGGAACGAGCTGACCGGCGTCGATGTAGCTCTTCGCCTTCTTGCCCGTTTCCGTGCCTTCCTTCATGGCGCGGCGCAGAATGTCGCCGGTGGAAATCTGGGGAATGTCCAGCGCGGCGCAGATTTTCTGCGCCTGCGTGCCTTTTCCGGCACCGGGAGGTCCAAGAAAAATAATGTTCATCCGGGCGCTCCTTTCGTCAGGCATGCGTCCGGGGAGTGCCGAAACCGGCACTCCCGGACGAGAGAAAACAGATTACATAAAGCCAACGTTGTCCATATCCATGTCGATGCCGCGGATGCTCATCTCGCCCTGCAGGGTCCGGAGCGTCTCCAGCGATACGCTGACGGCGATCAGAATGGAACTGGCCGCGAAGGGAACGCTGACGCCCGCCAGGCGGAGCAGCAGCGTAGGAACCGCCGACAGAACCGCCAGGAACAGCGCCGCGAACAGGTTCAGCCGGCTGACGATGTTCTGGAGATACTGACGAATGTTCTTGCCGCGCTGGCCGGGGATCACCGCGCCCTGCTGCTGCAGCTGCTCAGCCTGCTGTTTGGGATCAAAGCTGATGCTGGAGTAGAAGAAGGTGAACGCCACGATCAGCAGCGCGGAGATGATCATGTACCAGACGGAGCCGGTATACATGTTGGAGGCCCACCAGCGGGTGAACCAGCCGTTCATCTGGGGATCGATCAGCTGGGCGATGGTGCCCGGGAACGCCAGGAAGGAGTAGGCGAAGATCAGGGGAAGAACGCCCACGGAAACCACTTTCAGGCTCATATGGGTGCTCTGTCCGCCGTAAACCCTGCGGCCCTTGACCTGCTTGGCGATTTGCAGCGGGATTCTGCGTTCGCCCAGTTCCACGAAGGTGACCACAACGGTCATCAGGATCGTCGTCACGATAATGACGAGCAGGTTGATCCATCCGCTGGTGGTGCCGTTGGCGGAAGCCGTGGTGAATCCGCTGACAATGCCGTTGAAAAGGTTGGAAATGATGCCGACGAAGATCAGCAGGCTGACGCCGTTGCCGACGCCCTTTTCCGTGATCCGCTCGCCGATCCACATGGCCAGGGCGGTACCGCCGGCCATGCTGACGCCGACCAGGACGTAGTTCAGCCAGCCGCTCTTGATGTAGCCAAGGCCGCGCACCAGGCCGATGGCCTGCAGGGCGGCGAGACCGACGGTGACATACCGGGTAATCCGGTTAATCTTCGTCCGTCCGTCCTCCTCCTTGGAGAGGCGCTCCAGCGCGGGGATGGCGATGGTCAGCAGCTGCATAATAATGCTGGCGTTGATGTAGGGCGTTATACCCATGGCCATCAGCGTCATCTGGCTGAAGTTGTTACCGGTCATCATGTTGACCAGCTCCAGCAGCGGCAGGGTCGAGGTGTTACTGGCATTCATGACGCGAACCGCATCCACGCCCGGAGCGGGAATAACACCCACCAGCCGATAAAGCACCAGCATGAGGAATGTATAGATGATCTTCTTGCGAATCTCGCCGATTTTCCACATCTTCCGGATGTTTTCAATCATTTCAGATCACCTCGGCTTTCCCGCCGACGGCCTCAATCTTTTCTTTCGCGCCGGAAGTAAATTTCTGAGCCTGAACGGTCAGCTTCTTTGTCAGATCGCCGTTCCCGAGAATCTTTACGCCGTCAAGAGTCTTTTTGATAATACCGGCTTCCAGCAGCTTCTCTACTGTAACCGTGTCGCCGTTGTTGAAGCATTCCAGCCGCTCCACGTTGACCTCGGCGTATTCGGTGCCGAAGATGTTGGTGAAGCCGCGCTTCGGAACCCGGCGGTACAGGGGCATCTGGCCGCCTTCGAATCCGGGCCGCTTGCCGCCGCCGCTGCGGGCCTTGGCGCCCTTGTGACCTTTACCGGAGGTCTTGCCCAGACCGGAACCGACGCCGCGGCCCAGCCGCTTCTGCGCGGTGGTGGAGCCTTCGGCGGGATGCAGCTCATGCAGTTTCATGGGGTATTCCTCCTTTTACTCGTCAACTTCCTCGACCTTCACCATATGCTTCACGGCGAAGATCTGGCCGCGGATCGCGGCATTGTCCGGCTGAACCACCGTCTGGCCGACCTTCTTCAGGCCCAGCGCGGCGACGTTCGCCTTGTGAACGGGAAGGCTGGCGATAGGAGATTTAATCAGCGTAATCTTCAGCTTCATCTCTTCGTCCTCCTTATCCCAGGATCTCTTCCACGGTCTTGCCGCGCATCTTGGCGACCTGCTCGGCTCCGCGGAGCTTCTTCAGGGCTTCCAGGGTGGCCTTGACCATGTTGATGGGATTGTTGGTGCCGTAGCTCTTGGTCCGGATATCCCGGATGCCGGCCATTTCCAGCACGGCACGGGCCGCGCCGCCGGCGATGACGCCGGTACCTTCGGGAGCGGGCATCAGCACGCTCTTGGCGGTGGAATAGAAACCGGTCATTTCATGGGGGATCGTGGTGCCGTCCAGCGGCACGTTCACCAGATGCTTCTTGGCGTCTTCCCCGGCCTTGCGGATGGCTTCCGGAATTTCGGCGGCCTTGCCCATGCCGGCGCCGACGCGGCCGTTCTCGTCCCCGACAACCACCAGCGCGCTGAACCGCATATTGCGGCCGCCCTTGACGGTCTTGGAAACGCGGTTCACGGCAACCAGGCGCTCTTTGAACTCGCTCTCCTGCTCAAACCTAGGCATATGCGTTGTCCTCCTTCTTAAAATTCAAGTCCGGCTTCACGGGCCCCGTCGGCAACACTGGCCACACGGCCGGTATACACATACCCGCCGCGGTCGAAGACCACGTTCTTGATGCCGGCCTGGACAGCGCGCTCAGCGATGAGCTTGCCGACGAGCTTGGCAGCGCCCTTCTTATCCACTTCCTCCAGCTGGCCCTTCACCGCGGGATCCATGGTGCTGGCGGAAACCAGGGTAATGCCCTTGGTATCATCGATAATCTGGGCCTGAATGTGCTTATTGCTGCGATAAACAGACAGACGCGGCATTTCGGGGGTGCCGCTGATCTTTTTACGGACCCGCGCGTGACGAATCACGCGCACCTCATTCCGGTCACGTTTCTTGAACATATGCAGTCACTCCCTTTCTTACTTCTTGCCGGCTTTGCCTTCCTTGCGGCGGATGTGCTCATCCTTATACTTGATGCCCTTGCCCAGATAGGGTTCAGGCTTCCGGATGGCGCGAATGTCCGCGGCAAGGTTGCCAACCTGCTGCTTGTTGCTGCCCTTGACCAGAATGGTGGTCTGGTTGGGGGTTTCATAGGTGATTCCTTCGGGAGCCTCCAGCACCACGGGGTGGCTGAAGCCGATATTGATGGTCAGCGTCTTGCCTTCGGCGCTGGCGCGGTAACCGGTACCCACCAGGTTCAGTTCCTTGGTGAAGCCTTCGGTCACGCCCACCACCATGTTGTGGAGCAGCGCCCGGTACAGGCCGTGCATGGCCTTATGGGGCTTGGCGTCGGTCGGCCGCTCCAGGGTCAGGACGGCGCCTTCCTGCTTCACGGTGATCACAGGGTTCACCTGCTGGCACAGCGTCCCTTTGGGACCCTTGACGGTCACCAGATTGTCCTCATCGATCGTAACCGTCACGCCCGCGGGGACAGTGATCGGAAGTTTTCCGATTCGAGACATGTTGTCGCACCTCCTATCGCGTGTCGGTTTTTACCAGATGTAAGCCAGCACTTCGCCGCCCACATCGTTCTTTCTTGCTTCCTTGTCGGTCATCAGACCCTTGCTGGTGCTGATGATCGCGATGCCCAGGCCGCCCAGAACCTTGGGCAGCTCTTCGCACCGGGCATAAACCCGCAGACCGGGTTTGCTGATTCTCTTCAGGCCCGCGATCACGGGGGTCTGCTTGCCGTTGAGATATTTCAGGGTGATCTTCAGTTCGCCCTGAAGCCCGTCGTCGATGGTATCCACCGCCTTCACATAGCCTTCGTTCAGCAGGATCTTGGCGATCGCCTTCTTGGTGTTGCTGGCGGGCATGGTCACGAAGTCGTGACGCGCAACCTGACCATTCCGGATGCGGGTGAGCATATCGGCAATGGGATCGTACACTACCATGTTGTAAACCTCCTTCTGTTCTTCATCTCATCGCGAGGAAGCTCTGGCCTCCCCGCCTCTTCCCGCTTACCAGCTGGCCTTGCGAACTCCGGGGATCTGTCCCTTGTAGGCCAGCTCCCGGAAGCAGATACGGCAGACGCCGTATTTCCGAAGCACGCTGTGGGGCCGGCCGCAGATGCGGCAGCGGGTGTAGGCGCGAGTGGAGAACTTGGGTTCTCTGGACTGCTTGAGTTTCATACTCAGCTTAGCCATAATCTTTTATCCTCCTTCAATAGCCTCAGGCCTGCGCAAAGGGCATGCCCAACAGCTTCAGCAGTTCCATGCATTCCTCATCGGTCTTGGCGGTGGTGACGAAGGTCATTTCCATTCCGCGGATCTTCTCCACCTTGTCATAGTCGATTTCGGGGAACAGCAGCTGCTCGCGGATGCCCAGGGCGTAATTGCCGCGGCCATCGAAGGCCTTGGTGCTCACACCGCGGAAGTCGCGGACGCGGGGCAGCGCGACGGAAACCAGCTTGTCCATGAACTCTTCCATCCGGGCGCCGCGCAGGGTGACCTTCGCGCCGACGTTCATTCCTTCCCGTACCTTGAAGTTCGCGATGGACTTCTTGGCCTTGGTGACCATGGGCTTCTGGCCCGCGATCGCGGTCAGCTCATTGACCGCCATTTCCATGGCCTTGGCGTTATCCTTGCAGTCGCCCAGACCCATGTTGATGACGATCTTGCTCAGCTTCGGGATTTCCATCACATTCTTGTAGCCGAACTTCTGCTGCAAAGCAGGAACAGCCTCGGCCAGATATTTTTCCTTCATCCTGGTTGCCATGTGGCGTTCCTCCTTGATCAATCAATCTCCGCGCCGCACTTTTTGCAGACACGAACCATCTTCCGAACGGACTTGCCGTTTTCGTTCTGGGTATGCTCCACCTTGTGGGACACCCGAACCGCCTTGCCGCACTTGGGGCAAACCAGCATCACGTTGCTGGCGTCGATGGGCATTTCCTTGTGAATGATGCCGCCGGGCTGGGCCTGATTCCGGGCCTTCTGGTGCTTGGTCACCACGTTAACGCCTTCAACAGTCACCCGGTTCAGCTTCGGGAACGCGGCGGAAACCTTGCCCTTCTTGCCCTTGTCCTTGCCGGTAATGACGATGACGGTATCTTTGGATTTTACATGCATAACCGTTCCGCCTCCTTACAGTACTTCGGGAGCCAGAGAGACGATCTTCATGAAATCCTTCTCACGCAGCTCACGAGCCACGGGCCCGAAGATCCGGGTGCCGCGGGGCATGTTCTGATCATTGATAATGACGGCGGCATTGTCATCGAACTTGATGTAGCTGCCGTCGGGCCGACGCTTGTTTTTGCGCATCCGGACGATAACGGCCTTGACGACCTCGCCCTTCTTCACGGTGCCGCCGGGGGTCGCGGTTTTGACGCTGGCGACGATCACATCGCCGATGCTGCCGTCCCGCCGGAAAGAACCGCCCAGCACGCGGATGCACATGATTTCCTTGGCGCCGGAGTTATCGGCTACCTTAAGCCGGGTTTGCGGCTGAATCATCCTGTTTTCCTCCTTCTCGCCCGGCTCCCATGATCAGGTCGTATCGCCCGATCCGGGAACCTCTCGCGATTTCCATTCGGGATGGAATCCTGCAGCGGCGGATGGCATCTTCCGCCGCGGAGAACGCATCCCCGTGCCATTACTTCGCCTTCTCGAGAATCTCGACCAGGCGCCAGCGCTTGTCCTTGCTCAGCGGGCGGGTTTCCATCACGCGGATGGTATCGCCGACGCCGCATTCATTCTTTTCGTCATGAACCTTCAGTTTGCTGGTCCGGTTCAGGATCTTTCCGTACAGCGGATGACGGACGCGGGTCTTGATCTGGATGACGCAGGTTTTATCCATCTTGTCGCTGATCACGACGCCGATCCGGGTTTTACGCAGTCCTCTTTCTTCCATGTTTCCAGCTGCCTCCTTTCACAGTCTCAGGCCTTATCCTTCTGACGAAGGATGGTTTTGCACCGTGCGATATCGCGTTTGGTTTCGCTGATCTGCATGGTGTTCTGCAGCTGGCCTGTGGCAAGCTGGAAGCGAAGGCTGAACAGCTGGCCCTTCAGCTCGTTAACCTTTGCCTGCAGCTGTTCCTTGGTCATGGCGTTAAAATCGTTTGCCTTCATGCTTCTTCACCACCCGCTTCAGTGTTGGCCTCCGGGGCCTTCATGATGAATTTGGTCTTCAGGGGGAGCTTATGGCTCGCCAGACGGAGCGCCTCACGGGCGGATTCCTCCGGCACGCCCTTGATTTCGAACAGGACGCGGCCGGGCTTGACCACCGCCACCCAGTACTCCGGGGTGCCCTTGCCGGAACCCATGCGGGTCTCAGCGGGCTTCTCGGTCACGGGCTTGTCGGGGAAGATCTTGATCCACACCTGGCCGCCGCGCTTGGTGTAGCGGGTCAGGGCGATACGGGCGGCCTCGATCTGCTGGGAGGTGACCCAGCTGGGCTCGGTGGCCTGCAGGCCGTAATCACCGTAGGCCAGGAAATTGCCGCGATGGGCCTCGCCTTTCATGCGGCCGCGGAACACCTTGCGGCGCCTGACTCTCTTGGGCATCAGCATAGGTTACTTGACCTCCTTCGCAGCAGGGGCTTTCTTGGCCTTGGGCAGGATCTGGCCCTTGTAGATCCAGACCTTGATGCCCAGCCGGCCGTAGGTGGTTTTCGCTTCCGCGAAACCGTAGTCGATGTTGGCTCTCAGGGTCTGCAGCGGAATGGAGCCTTCGTGATAATGCTCACT
>JAZQCB010000089.1:0-7669 GCA_045546035.1 Clostridia bacterium | reverse complement strand
GCATGCTTTGCCGCGTCACAGATTTTAACTTCCCCATTGCGGAAGAAAACAAGCAAGCGAAAGCCTTTGAGAGGAACAACGTCCTCGATCTTGGTCTTCCAGCGATTCAGCAGCAACGGGGGCAATTCTGCGGTGTTTATTCCTTCAAGATAGCATTCATCCTGCGCGCATCGCCCCATGGTCAGCATCAGCATTTGAAATTCGTCATATTCTGTGAGCCCGTTTTCCTTCAGAACCTGGCCGATATTCTGTCTGTCCCGGGGAATAATACGCTGCTGCACCCATAAACGGCTCCAATAGCTGCTGACGGAGCGCTCGCCGCGTTTTACGGACGAGGACAGCAAAAGCGGCGTTTCCCAGGGATCGGCGTCGTCTGGCAGCTCAATAAAGAATGCTTTCGCGTTTTCGTAATAGATCAGATATCCCAATATACAGGCTGATGCAAATCGGCCCCATGAAGCAGCAGGCCCGCAGATCGGTTCTTACGAGCCGGATCGCTGGCCTGCTTTTTTTCTGCAAGGGTTTCAGTATATGGTGGGGATATAAGCTTGCTTCATCGAAGCGCCTTCAGTCACCTTTTTCTCTCACGGCAGATGTTTTCCGGCAGCCAGATACAGCTGATACCATTCGTGATGGGTGAGATCAACCTTGGACGCATCGCAGATATCCCGCAGGTGATCGGGATTCATGGTGCCCGCGATGGCCTGCATTTTGGCCGGGTGACGCAGGATCCAGGCAATGGCCACGGCGGTCTTGGGCACACCATATTTCTCGCCGATCTCCTGCAGGGACTTGTTCAGCTCGGGGAAGTTGGGATCATCCACGAAGCAGCCCTTGAAGAACCCGTACTGCAGGGGCGACCAGGCCTGGACGGTAATATCGTGCAGGCGGCAGTAATCCAGGGTGCCGTTGTCCCGGTCGATGGACATATCGGTGGTTTTGTTGTTCAGGTACAGGGCCTGGTCGATCAGCTGGCTTTGTTCCAGGGAGAACTGCAGCTGATTGAACACCAACGGCTGACGCACATATTTCCGCAGCAGCTCCATTTGCAACGTGGGCACGTTGCTGACGCCGAAATACCGTACCTTGCCGTTCTTTTCCAGGATCTCGAAGGCCTCGGCCACCTGCTCGGGCTCAAAGATCAGATCGGGCCGGTGCAGCAGGAGCACGTCCAGATAATCGGTCTTCATCCGGCGCAGGCTGTCGTCCACGCTGGAAAGGATATTTTCCTTCGTCCAGTCAAATTCATTGCGCTCAAAGCACAGGCCGCATTTGCTCTGAATTATCACGTCCTCACGCCGGAGGCCGGATTGCCGGAAAGCATCGCCGAAGCGGGTTTCGGCTTCCCCTGTGGTGTAGCAGGTGGCGTTGTCAAAAAAGTTGACGCCCAGCTCCACCGCGGTATGGATCATCTTCTCTGCGGCATCGACAGTCAACGCGGGCATGCGCATGCAGCCCAGGATGATGGCCGACGCGTTTTGGGGGCCGTTTGCAACGTTGATGGTTTTCATCGGTTTTTCCTCCTTTTGTTTTTTGCTAAGACCTTTATCTTTGCAGGCAGAAACGCCTTGCAATCATTCTTTTCTTCCAAACGCCCGCGCGGCTTCCACCCGACCCTGGATATGCAGCATGTGGGCATAGAAGTATTCATCTTCCACCGGAATGCCCTTCTCCCGCAGCAGCTTTTTCAGCGCCATCACCGTCCGGCGGGACCAATTAGAGGTGGTGAACAGCCGCACGCGGCCCACTCGGCTTTTCTCCAGTTTTTCGGCGTAGGTTTTCAGCTCTGTGGCCATGATGTTGGCATAGGGCGCGCCGCCCAGATACAGGATATCCGCGTATTCCGTCAGGATGGGTTCCTCCGCAATGGAGACCGCCTGCACCCCCGCGCCCGCCGCAATGGCCTCCGCAATGGTTTTTGTATTTCCCAGCTTGGAAAAATAACGCACAGCCTTTTTCAGCGCACATCCCCTCATTCCGCAAATATTATCCGATATTCGCCATAGCCCTTCGCTTCCAGCTGCTCATAGGGGATGAACCGCAGGGCGGCGGAATTGATGCAATAAATCGTTTTCATGCCCTGTTCCTCCGAAATGTCAGATTGATTCGCCTTTGTCGCGCAGCCGGACAGCAGCAGCGCTGCAAGCAAAACACAAAGGAATTTGCGTCTTTTCAATCGTCCGCCTCCTTTCCCATCTTCCACTGGATCAGTTGAATGAGGATGGGCTGGAGCTTTTTCGCCTGCTCCGACAACTCGTATTCCACCCGCACCGGCACCTCCAGATATTCCTTCCGCAGCACCAGATGATCCCGCTCCAGTTCCTTCAAGGTCTGGGACAGCATGGTGTTGGAAATGCCCTGAACGTTATGCAGCAGTTCGTTGTATCGGCTGGCCCCGTTGGCGGTCAGCGAACAGAGGATGGGCAGCTTCCATTTGCCGCCGATGCTTTCCAGGGCTGATTGCAGTGCGCACTGCGCCGTGCACGGACAATTGTGTTGCTGTGACATGGTTCCCCTCTCCAACTACGTTTTTTCTTCCTTACTCTGTATTTTTTCACTCATTGACAGATGGATATACATCCGGTACAATCATAGCAGATAAGAATTCCGTTGTAAAGGCTGATTTCTTATTTATAGAAAATTCAAGGAGGACGCATTCATGAGCAAGAAGCTGGTAGCTTACTTTTCCGTCAGCGGCGTTACCGCCAAGGTGGCGCGGGAGATTGCGGCTGTGGAAGCCGCCGATTGTTTTGAAATCAAGCCCGAAGCTCCCTATACCAAGGAAGATTTAGACTGGACCAACAAGCAGAGCCGCAGCACCCTGGAAATGAGCGACCTGAACTGCCGCCCGGCCATCACCGGCCGCGTGGAAAACATGGCGGATTACGGCGTGGTGTTTGTAGGCTTTCCCATCTGGTGGGGCCGGGAGCCCAGCGCGGTGGATACTTTCCTGACCGCTTATGATTTTGGCGGCAAAAAGGTCATCCCCTTCTGCACCTCTGGCGGCAGCGACATCGGCAAAACCTGCGAGCGCATTCAGAGCCTGGTGGGCGAAAACGCCTGCGTGGACACTGGCAAGCGCCTGGGCGGCGAGATTTCCGAAGCCGATCTTAAAATTTGGACGGGGGGCCTGCAGCTGTGAAGGGCCTGGAATTGATCCGCCACCGCAGGAGCGTGCGCACCTTTGACGGCAACCCCCTGAGCCTGGAGGACGCGGAGAAGCTTCTGCGCTTTGCGGAGAGTATCGAAACGCCCTATGGCATTCCTATCACCTGGAAGCTTCTCAGTGCCAAAGCCGACGGCTTATCCTCTCCCGTGATCGTGGGAACGGACACCTACATTGCCGGGAAGCTCCAGCGCCAGCCCCATGCCGAGGAAGCCTTTGGCTATGCCTTTGAAAAGCTGGTGCTCTTCGCCGAGTCCCTGGGCATCGGCACCACCTGGATCGCCGGAACGATGGACCGGCCCGCCTTTGAAAAAGCGATGGAACTAAAGGCGGACGAGGTAATGCCCTGCGTCAGTCCCCTGGGGTATCCCGCAAAAAAGATGTCCCTGCGGGAAACGATGATGCGCAAGGGAGTCAAGGCGGATATCCGTTTCAATTTTTCCGAACTGTTTTTCGATGGCAGCTTTGAAAAGCCGCTGTCCGAAAACACGCCCATGCAAGAGGCTTTGGAAATGGTGCGCCGGGCTCCCTCCGCGGTCAACAAGCAGCCCTGGCGAGTGGTCATCGACGGCAAGCAGGCCCACTTCTATGAAAAGAAAAGCAAGGGCTATGTGGACGCCACCGGATGGGACTTACAGAAGGTGGATCTGGGCATCGCCCTGTATCATTTTGCCTACGCATTCGATGAAAATGTGCAGCTGAGCATCGCCGACCCCAGCCTGTCTGCGCCTGATGGCGTGGAGTATGTGGCAACACTGATCACAAAGTAAACGCAATGAATACAGAGAACGGAAATATCGAATCCTCCGGGGAAGATTATCTGGAAGCGATTCTCATGATTCAGAACCGCCACAGCTATGCGCGCTCTATTGAGCTGGCCCAGCAGCTGAACGTGACAAAGCCCAGCGTCAGCGTGGCGGTACATGCCTTGGAGAAAAAAGGCTATCTTGCCATTGACGGCGACAAGTATCTGCACTTAACGGAGAAAGGCAGGAGAATCGCTGAGAAGATCTATGAACGGCATTGTTTTCTGAAAGACGCCTTGATTGCCATCGGCGTAGAGGAGGCGCAGGCGGAGGATGAAGCCTGTAAAATGGAACACGCCATCAGCGACCATACTTTCTCCCTGATGAAAAAATACTGTCAACAGAATGCCTGAATATTTAGAAAAAGAGGAAACAGCAATGAACACGATCACCAAGGAAATGACGATCAAGGAAGTATTGGATTTCGACCGCACCACCGCGCCTATCATGATGGCGTACGGCATGCACTGCATGGGCTGTCCCTTCAGCCAGATGGAAAGTCTGGAAATGGGCTGCGCCGCTCATGGCAGCGACGTGAATGAGTTGGTGGAGAAGCTGAACGAGTATTTGGCGGAAAAGGCATGAGCAAGAAAAAGAAAATCGTTCTTTCCGCAGTCCTTGGTCTGGTGATCCTTCTGATAGGCGGCCTGATCTGGGGCGGCAATTATCTGGTGACCTTCGCCATTGTGCGCTCCACCGGGCTAAAGGATATCGCGCCGGAATCCACCCTGTCCGACGAGGCCACTCAGGCGATCATCCAGAATTGGCAGCTGCAGGCCCAGCAAGCCAAGGATTGGATGGCGCAAAGCGCCGTGGAAACGGTCCGGGTGCAGTCTGCCGACGGGCTGAAGCTCAGCGGGGAGATGGTAAGGAGGAAATGACCATGAAAAAAGCGTTATCGGGTATCCTGGCCATCTCTTTGCTCCTGCTTGGCGTGGGCGGCGCTGCGGCCGAGATGGAGGAAAACGCCCCCAAGCTGCTGTACCAGGGCCATGGCAGCCTGCGGATCGTCACCGGCGATGGCAAGGTCATCTACGTTGATCCCTATGCCGGGGAAGGCTACGATCTGCCTGCCGATCTGATTCTGGTTTCCCACGGGCATTCGGACCACAATGCGGTGGATCTGATTCGGAACCGCAATGAAGATTGTCAGATCATCCGCAACACCGACGCCCTGGTGAACGGCGAATATAAAACCTACGATTTGGGCTATGCCACGGTGGAGGCGGTGCAGGCCGGCAATAACCGGAACCACGATATCAACGTCTGCGTAGGCTGGCTCATCACTCTGCCCGGCGGCATTTCGGTCTATGCCACGGGCGATACCTCCACCACGCCTCAGATGGCGGAGCTGGCCGAGCGCAATATTCATTACGCCTTCTTCGTCTGCGACGGCCGCTTCAATATGGACATGAAGGAAGCGATCGCCTGCGCCAAGCTGGTCAATGCCCAGCACAGCATCCCCTATCATATGGCCCCGGGCGCCCTGTTTGATCCGGCGCGAGCCGAGCTGTTCGATGTGCCCGGCCGATTGATTATCCCCGCAGGGGAAGAAATCATATTACAGTAAAAGGAGATGGGCAGCATGGACGCGATGGAAGCCATCCTGACCCGGCGAAGCACCCGCAGACTGAAGCCCGATCTGCCGCCCAGGGAACTGATCCAACAGGTGATCGAGGCTGGCCGCGCCGCGCCCAGCGGCTCCAACAGCCAATCCACCCATATGCTCGTAATTACCAGGCCAAACGTCCTTTCCGAGCTGGCTGCTTTAGTGCAGCGGGCGTTTGCGGCCATGGAAGTGGAGCCGGACGCCTATGTTTCCTTGCGTCATTCCGTCAGCGCCGCAAAAAAAGGCGGCTATGTATTCCATTATAACGCCCCAGTGCTGATCGTAACGGCCAACAAAAAAGGCTATGGCAACGCCATAGCCGACAGCGCTTGCACGCTGGAAAATATGATGATCGCCGCCAATGCCCTGGATTTGGGCGCCTGCTGGATCAACCAGCTGCATTGGCTGGACGAAAACGCCGATGTCCGCGCCTATATGGAAGCGCTGGGGCTGGGAAAGGACGAAACCATCACCGGTGGGCTGATTCTGGGCTACGGAATTGATGGCCGGCCGGTCCGGGACGCGCTGCCCCGCACCGGCAATCCCGTTACCTGGATTTAAGGAGGAAAGCCGTATGAACCTGTCCCAAAAGCTGGGCTTTGGCACCATGCGCCTGCCCCTGACCGATCCCAATGACCCCCGGAGCGTGGATCTGGAGCAATTCAAGCAAATGGTCGACCGGTATCTGTCCAGGGGATTTTGCTATTTCGACACCGCTTACCCCTATCACGGGGAGTATTCCGAGGACGCGGTGCGGCAGGCCCTGGTGGAGCGCTATCCCCGGGACAGCTTTGTGCTGGCGGACAAAATGCCCATCCTGCGGGTGAAAGCGCCGGAGGATTTTGACCGCTTTTTCTCGGAGCAACTGCGCCGCTGCGGTGTCGGCTATTTCGACGTGTATCTGCTGCACAATCTGGGACGGGACCGCTATCCCAACGCCCAGCGCTTCGGCGCGTTCCCTTTCCTCCTGCGGCTCAAGAAGGAAGGGCAGGTGAAAAACATCGGCTTTTCCTTCCATGACGACGCGGATACCCTAGATCAGATCCTGACCGACCATCCCGAAGTGGATGTGGTGCAATTGCAGATCAATTATCTGGATTGGAACGCGGCCGTCGCCCAGTCCGGCCGCTGTTATGAGGTGGCGGCGCGGCACGGCAAGGACGTGATCGTCATGGAGCCGGTGAAAGGCGGCATATTGGCCACTTTGCCAGCGCCGGCCATGGAACTGTTTACCGGCTTTTATGGTGCCAATGCTCCTTCTCCCGCAAGCCTGGCCATCCGCTTCGCGGCCTCCCTGGAGCGTGTCAAGGTTGTTCTCAGCGGCATGAGCACGTTGGAGCAGGTGACCGATAACACGGCATATATGCAACATTTTACCCCGCTGTCCGATCAAGAGCGTGCACTGACGAAGCGCATTGAGGAAGCGTTGAACCGCGCCATCCGGGTGCCCTGCACCAGCTGCCGCTACTGCATGGAGGTGTGCCCCCAAAATATCGCTATCCCAGATTATTTTGGTCTGCTGAACCTGCACGCTGTTACCGGGCAAAAGACGAACATGTATTATCAGCGGTATGCCATGAATCGCGGCAAGGCTTCCGAATGCCTGCAATGCGGGCTGTGCGAAACCAACTGCCCGCAGCACATCCATATCCGAGATATGCTGAAGGAATTTTCGGCGCTGTATGAGGAAGTATGAGCAAGCTGATCTTTGTCTTTGTCCACGGTCTCTCCGGCTGTGGCAGCTATGACGCCGCATATCAGCGGATGCCGTATTGGGGCATGCGCGGCGGAGACCTGATGACTTTTTTACGTCAGCAGGGCTTTGATTGCTTTGCCGCCACCGGCAGCGCGTGGGATCGCGCCTGCGAGCTGTATGCCCAGCTGGCCGGGGCCCGCATGGAGTACACGATGAAAGAGAAGGGATTCGACATCAATACACTGTCCGGTGCAAAAGCAGCGCAGAAGTTCCTGGAGAATGCCCGGGTGGAAGATGCTTTCATCACAGAAGGCCCGATTGATAATGCGGTGGACTGGCATATGGGTGAAGCTCGGCTTGATGCAATGCTGAAATGTGTGAAAGCCAGAATT
>JAZQCB010000088.1:0-42125 GCA_045546035.1 Clostridia bacterium | reverse complement strand
TATCGGAAACGAAAAATAAATTTTCGTTTCCGATAAGCCTCCGGCGGATGCGACCGGGCGCGAAATGTAATTTTGCCGCTTTGCGGCACGCGCCCGGCGCGGCGTAAACGCATCAAAACGCAAAGCGTTTTTGCGTTTACGATAATTTACAGAAAGCCGGCGCGGCACCAGAGAGAAAAAGGCATGGACCTTGGAGGAAAGAAGGCATCATGAAAAAACAGCAGGTAATCGTAACGGATCGATCCGGGATTCCAGCGGCGGCGGCGCTGGCGGAAAGCGTGGCGGAACGCGCGGCGGTCGCTCGGCCGGGGCGGACGGAGGACAGGGTATGCCTGCTGGTCTGCGAGGAGCTGATCCTGCGAATGCTTTCGGCGGGATGCGCGAAGGTGACTGTCGCGGCCCGGGGCCGGCGTCTCCCGTACATTGAAATCAGCGGGGCGGGGGAAGAGACGGATCCGGCGGCGGCGCGGAAGGCGGAGGGAGACCTGGGCAACCAGATCAGCGGATGCATCCTGGAGCAGTACGCGGACAGCTACGACCACCGGTATCGCGGCGGCGTCCATGTATACAGGGTCTTTGCCGGCCGGCGGAATACGCTGGATCTTTCGGAGGAAATCTACGCCTTTTACCGGGAACAGAAACCCGGAAAGCCGCCCCGGCCGACGGAGGTGCTGCGCTATCTGGCGTCGCGCCACAGGGGGTCTTTTACTCTGTCGGTCATGATCCTGCTGGTCAAGCATCTGGCAGCGCTGATGCTGCCGGTGTTTGTGGCCAATATTATCAACCTGGTCACGAAAACCGGCGTTTTCTTCAGCCGGGAGGTGCTGCTGAACATCCTGCTGTCCCTGCTTTCCCTGTCGGTTAACCTGCTCTGCTTCTGGATCGACAGCCGGGGATACCGCCGCGCGACCCGGGCGGTCGAGGCGGGATTCCGGATGGCGCTGGTGCAGAAGCTCCAGGCGCTGTCGATGCGCTTTCATACGGGCCTGCAGTCCGGCGCGGTGCTGTCCAAGCTGGTTTCGGACGTGCAGTTTATCCAGATGCTGATCTATGACCGGTTTCAGGAGGTTCTCTACGCCCTGGAGGACGTGGTGTTCATCGTGGTGATCGCCCTTCTCAACTTTCCCCTGATGCTGGTCTTCTACGCGGTGATCATTCCCCTGACCGTGTTCCTGCTGCGGCGCTTTTCGAAAAAGCTGCTGGAAAAGCGGGCCGGCATGCGGAAGGAAAACGAGCAGGTCGGCGCCGCCGTCAAGGAAATGCTGGAAATGGAGGGGCTGGTCCGGGCCCAGGGCATGGGGAAGACCGAATACCGGAAAATACTGTCCCGGGTTCGGCGCGCGCAGCGAGCGGCCGTAGTATATGACCGCCAGACCGTAAGCGTCAATAACATCTCCTACGGCGCCTTCCAGGGGCTGCGGCTTTTGTCCCTGAGCTTCGCGGCCCTGCTTACGGCGGCCGGACACATCTCCGTCGGGACGCTGGTGCTGTTCCAGTCGATTTTCGAAATGATTATCGCCAACGTGCAGCGGCTGCTGGACGCGGTGCCCCTGATTACCCAGGGGCTGGACAGCCTGAAGAGCGTGGGCGAGATCCTGATGGCGGAGGACGTGGAGCGAAACGGAGAAAAGCTGCTGCCCGGCCCCATGCGGGGAGAGATCGAATTCCGGCATGTGACCTTCGGATACGAGGCGGACAAGGAGCCGGTGCTGCGGGATGTGAGCTTCCGGGTGCCCCCGCGGGGCAGCGTGGCCTTCGTCGGCAAATCCGGCGAGGGGAAGACGACGATGCTCAGCCTGATCCTGGGGATGTATAGTCCCTGGGAGGGCCAGATCCTGGTGGACGGGAACGACCTCGAAACGCTGGAGAAAAACGCTTACCGGCGCGGAATCGCCGTCGTGCCGCAGCAGACCGTGCTGTTCGCGGGCACGCTGTGGGATAATCTGGTATACGGCCTGAATTATGTCAGCCCGGAGCGCGTCAGGGAGGTTATTCGCCGGGTGGGGCTGGAGGAGCTGGTGGAATCTCTTCCGGAGGGACTCAACAGCCCCATCCTTGAAAATGGCGGCAACCTTTCCGGCGGGCAGCGCCAGCGCATCGCCATCGCCAGGGCCCTGCTGCGGGAACCGAAGATCGTGCTGCTGGACGAGGCCACCAGCGCCCTGGACAGCGCCAGCGAGAAGCAGGTACAGGCGGCCATCGACGCCATCATGGGCAGCTGCACGGTGATCATGGTGGCCCACCGAATCAACACCCTGCGCAGGGCGGATACCATCTACCGGGTCGTGGAGGGCCGGCTGGAAAAGTATGACAATTTCGCGCAGGTGGAGCGGGACATGGAAGGCGGACTGCCCGAATAATGCGCGGAAAACGGACGCGGCACCCGGGCGGGATACTTTGAACAAAAGTTAACAATATATCACCATTTTAGCTATTTTTTTGTAATATTTTCATGCTACAATATGGAAGGGTATGTAACTCAATTTCGGATAGCCGGCGGGTCTGTTTTCCATGCGCCGGTCTGAACAGGAACGGGCCGGGACAGCTCAGAACCGGCCGCCCCGCGGAACCTTAACTCATTGACCGAGCGATTGAATTGAGGTTTTCATCATGAAACTGTTTTTAGCACCCCCCCCCGCATGTCATAAATGGTCGATTTCTTTACCAAGATCGGCCTGGTGTGGTTCTATTTCCTTTACGCAGATCTGTTACAATTCTGATCAAATCTGTAATTGGCCGCCCGCTTTCTCCGGCGGGCGAGCCTGTTTCTTTTGCTCCGGGCTTCCTGCTTTCCTTTTTGGAAAACGGGAGGCTTTTTCGCGCTCCGCGGCTTGAGCAGCCCTGATCCCGGAAACAGAACGACGCGTCCCACGGCGGATACAGAGACGGAAGACTGGAAAGGGGCCAGGCATTGGCTATTGAAATCAGACACTCTTTTTCTTTCAGGAGCAGAATCCTGATCATCAGCGACAATCCGGAGAACCAGGAGGCGCTTTCCCGCATCCTGTCCGCCGAGCATGAAACGGATTCCGCCCCCAGCGCGGAGGAAGCCTTCCGGAAATACCGGGAGGGGCGGAGCTATTCGCTGAATATCCTGGATCTGGATCTGCCGGATATGAATCCCTATGACTTTATCCGGCAGTTCCGGGCGACGGATCAGTTCGGGCGGACGCCGATCGTCGCCATCATGGCCCGCTTCGGCAATGAGGCGGAGGCGCTGCGGGCCGGGGCTTCCGATTTTATCCGCAAGCCCTTCCAGCCGGAGGTGATCCTGGCCCGGTGCGAGCGGATTATCGAGCTGTCCATGGATCGGCTGCTGATCCGCCATGTGCAGGACGATCCGCTGACCGGCCTGTATAACCGGGAATTCTTCTTTGAATATGTCCGGCAGATCGAGAGGAACACAAGGGATCTGAACCTGGACGCCCTGGTCATCAACGTGGAGCATTTTCACCTGATCAACGAGCTCTACGGTCGGGATTTCGGCAATCAGCTGCTGATCCGCCTGGCGGACGCCATCCGGGACACCAAGGCGGAAATCGACTCCATCGCCGGCCGGATCGACGCGGACACCTTCTATCTGTCCTGCCGCCATCAGGAATCCTATGACGGGATTCTTTCGGAGATCATTCGCAAGGTCGGCTCCTTCCCCCGGATGCAGCATATCCGCCTGCGGACGGGGATCTACCAGAACGTGGATCCGTCGAAGGAGCCGGAGGTCTGGTTTGACCGGGCGAAGAAGGCCTGCGACCAGATCCGGGAAGACTATACCCGCAATTTCAATTATTACGACAGCAGCCTCTACGAGAAATCCATTTTCGAGGAGAAGCTGATCCATGGGCTGCATCAGGCCATGGAGGAGAGGCGCATCGTCGTTTATTTCCAGCCGAAGTTCGACATCCGGGGCGGAAAGCCCCGAATCTGCGCCGCGGAGGCGCTGGTCCGATGGGACCATCCGGACTTCGGTCTGGTTCCGCCGGGGGATTTTATCCCGCTGTTCGAAAAGAACGGGCTCGTGCAGCAGCTGGACCGCTACGTATGGGATCAGGCCGCCCGCCAGGTCAGCCTCTGGAAAAAGGAGCTGGGGATTTCCCTTCCGGTTTCCGTCAATGTGTCCCATGTGGACATCTATGACACGGGACTGGAATCCCTGATGGAGGGCATGGTGAAGAAATACGGCCTGACCCCGGACATGCTGCATCTGGAGATTACGGAATCCTTCTTTACGGAGAACACGGAGCAGCTGGTGGCGGTGATCAGCCGCCTGCGCGACAAGGGGTTCCAGGTGGAGATGGATGACTTTGGCTCGGGCTATTCCTCCCTGAACATGCTCTCCGTGCTGCCCTTCGATATCCTGAAGCTGGATCGGGTGTTTATTCGGAACATGATGGAGAACGAGAAGGGCCTCCGCACGGTCGAGGCCATCCTGGAGCTGGCAAAGGTGCTGCAGGTCAGCAGCATCGCCGAGGGCGTGGAAACCGAAGAGGAGTACAGGCTCCTTCGCGGCATGGGCTGCGACATCATCCAGGGGTTCTATTTCTGCCGTCCCCTGCCCCCGGACGCCTTTGGAGAGTTCCTGAGGAAGCATCTGCTTTCGGATGAGAAGCCGGAAGGCGCCGACTCCGCGCGGAGGATCGCGGGTGAACATTGAGATTATAAATGGAAAGACAGGAAGGAAGGGAATTCACAGATGAAAAAAACTGCTTTCCGTATCATACCGGTATTGCTTCTGATCATGTTCGCACTGACCGTGGCGGGCACGGCCATAGGAGATTCCCAGTGGGTCCATGTAGGCGCGAGTGACCATACCTTTGCCAAGGATGCTCCGCTGGCGACGATTGTGATTGACTATGATGTGATGAACAATCCATCCAGGCTTCGCATTGATATCCCAAAGAGTGATACCGGGTTTGAGAAAAGGTTTATCAAAGATTTTCCCGGTTATTCCGCCACTCATGACAAAAATGAATTTGTCGTTTACAACCTTACATTGCCGGACGCGAAAAAACTGAACAAGTATAATACTCTGTTGGGAAAAGGACTCAGCGAATCAGATGTAGCCTTTGTTTTTACGATTGAGGACGCGGCGGTATTACCCGATGGCTCAACGGCAAACGTTGAGATTTCATATTCGAATGTGCATATCTTCCTGAGAAGCGATGCAGATTTAGAAGGACTAAATCGATCTTCCTTCAGTATTGCCAGCGGTATCCTTTTTCGTACCGGACATAACTACCATCAGTATAATGAGACCTTAGATCAGAAGAATGTTTATGGGATCACAGCGGAGGCGAAGATTCAGGTAAAGGCCTCGGATGGAAGCGTGATCGAGCATGTGAGAGTCGGGGATATGCAGGTACAGGCTCGCTTCCTCTTCACAGTGACGGACATTGATGTGTTTCGCTCGGACGGTTGGTACTTTGGCAAGATCGGAGAGGCCCGGGCCAATAAGAATTTCAGCGAGCAAATTGCGATTGATCCAGAGGGCCTGATTGCGAGGCCGGAAGACGGTAAAAAGATTTATGTTCCCGGCAATGGAGAAGGAACTCATGTACATCGTGATAATTATGTAGACACGCCCGAAGGTGTTCTTTTTTATCCGATAGCCAATAACCCCGATCCTGATCCTGGTACTTATCACTCCGGCTTTATCGCAGTAGTGGATAATAGCAAGGGCGTCCATTTGAAGGTTACGTCTTCTGGTTCAAGCATGAATAACGTGCGAACGTATCTATTCTCACACCCGAACGTGCAAAACGAGCTGGCCCAGCATCAGATCAAGTCAGTGACCGATGGAGGAGGAACTATTCGAACCACGGAACGCGGCGGTGACCCAAATAAAGTAGTTGGTGCAAACGGCGAAAACGTGGAGGAAGGGGATCTCATTCTGGATCAGGGTACCTACAACGTCCCCGTCGGAAAAACTGTAACCTATACCATGCGTCCGAGGGGTTTTGCCAACTCCGCTACGCGGATTAAAAGTATTATCATCCGCGGCGGTGTCGATGGAAAAGACCTGGACGAGGCTAATTATGAATTTACTCAGACAGAACTCCTGGCCATGAACAAGGGCGATACAAAAGACGTGGAATTTGAGCACGAGGAAAAGACCGGCGAACTGAAATACATGGGTGACGGCGTTTACAACTTCACCTTCGTGGAAAACAGCTATGACCATTATATCGAGGTGCAGTGGGAACGCTACCTGACCGTCCGGAAGGTATGGGACGACGCAGGGCACGAGGATCAGCGGCCAGAGGAGCTGCGTTTCAAACTCGTTGCTGATAACCAGGTGCTGGACGACAGCGAGGTGACTATCCGCCGGAACGCCGACGGCACCTGGCCGGAGTATACCTTCGTGGGTCTGAGTCATGACGTAGGAACTTATGAGGTTGTGGAGGAAAAGCTGGACAACTATACCCGCTGGCCCAGCTCGGCCGACCAGAACGGTCTGATGACCATGACAAACAGATGGGCCCCCGGGCTGCGGAATATCCGGGTACGTAAAATCTGGGACGACGCGAACGATCAGGACGGGGTGCGTCCAGATGCGGTGCATGTTACCCTGTGGCGGAACGGTGAACCTGTGCCGGACAGTCTCGTGATGCTGAACGAAGCCAACGGATGGGAGCATATGTGGGAGAATATGCCAATCCGGGACGAGAACGACAATGATTATACCTATACCGTTCAGGAAGAAGACGTGCCGGAAGGCTATGAGTGCTCCGTGAAGGGAACGGAATACGGGCACTTCGAGGTGACCAACAAACATATCCCGGAGACGATCCCTGTCATCGGGGTGCGCAAGAACTGGGAGGGCGGAGGCACCCCGCCGGATGTGGTCTATTACCGTCTGCACAACGGCTTCGTCGAAGAGGATGTGATCGTGAAGGCTACGGCGGCGGAGGACTGGATACACCGCTGGCACAATCTGCCCAAATACCGGAATGGAGAGCTGCTGCGCTATACTGTGACCGAGGACGTACCGCCGGACAGCCCCTATGTGCCGGATCGGATCGACCAGACCCACAATCCGCGCATCATTACCAACCGCTACGATCCGGACCATGTGCGCGTGATGGTGCTGATCGAATGGCGCGACGACGGGGATCGCGACGGTGTGCGCCCGGATCAGGTCGAAGTCGAACTGATCGCGAACGGGGAGCCCACCGGAAAGAAGATTACCGTAAAGAAGGATGATCACTGGTACGGACGGTTTGAAAAGCTGGACAAGTGGAGCAGCGCCGGGGAGCTGATCGACTATTCCGTGCGCGGCTCATCCGTGGACGAGTATCACCAGTGGCCCATGTATCAATCGGATATCACGCAGGACCAGAACATCTTCTGCATCCCCTATGAGCATGTGTCCGCCACGCGCACCATCTGGGTGAAAAAGCACTGGGACGATGCGGGGCATGAGAACGAGCGTCCGGATCATGTGACCATCCGACTGTACGCCAACGGCCACCTTGTCCGCCATAAGCAGATGAGCAAGGATGTGGACTGGCGGGCCATCGAGTTCGCGGATCTGCCGGCCTTTGCGAACGGAGCGCCCATCAACTATACGATTACAGAGGACCGGAACGGGCCATACTCCAAGCATACACACCGGATCAACGATTCCAGCTTCGAGGTTACCAATACCTACAACCCGGGAAAGGTCAGCGTTGAGGTTCTGAAGGCCTGGTACGGGCACAACGATCAGGACGGGTTGCGTCCGGACAGCGTGACCATCCATCTGCTGGCGGACGGCAAGGACACGGGAAAAACCGTAATCCTCTCCGACGCCAACCAGTGGCACGGTGTCTTCGAGGTGCTTGATCAGCAGAAGGACGGGAAGGATATTCATTACACCGTATCCGAGGACAAGATCTACGGATATGATACCACCATCGACGGTTCCATGGAGACGGCGTTCATCGTCAGCAATTTCCACAAGCCGGAGACCGTGACCTATACGATCAATAAGATCTGGGTTGACAGCGGGAATGAAAACAAACGGCCGCCTTATCTGACCTTCAACCTCTACGCCGACGGTCATCCCCTGATGAGCCGGGAAATGCTGGCGGATGAGGGCTGGCAGGACGTGGTTTTCCGCCATCTGCCGGTATACGCGAAGGGAAAGAAGGTCAACTACGTCGTAACGGAGGACCCCGTGGAGGACTATAACTCCGAGCTGCTGCTGAGCGAGGGTAAGGCGATCAATACCTATGAGAAGAAGGATGTGCCCAAAACCGGGGACGGCATGCCGCTGATTCTTTGGGGCGGGGCGGCGCTTCTGGGCGCGGCCGGCGCCTTCGCGGTCGGGTGGAGGAGACGCGGCCGCAAAAAGGCGCAGAACGGAAACAACGAATAATACGAACAAACGGACATAACCAACGGAGACAGAGGACAGCGCCCGGAGACGGGGCTTCTTCTCTGCCTCCTTTTTCTCTGCCTTCTCCCACTTTGTGATTTTGGCCGGATTCTGCTAGACACAGGCAAGACACGGGTGCAAGACGCGGAGACGGCAAGACACGGGGACGGTTCTTCTGTCTGTCAAGACACGGGGACGGTTCTTCTGTCTGGCTCGCCGCGCCCTGTGCCCATGTTTCCTTTTCTCTTGTGGATTGACAGCCGATTCTGTATAATAAAGACAGAGAACGGAAGCGGAATGAATCAGAAGCGGCCAGAGGAGCGTGGAGCGGATGAAGCGGGAAATCGGAACCGGGGTTCAGGATTTTGAAAGCCTGAGAGTGAATCAAAGGTTCTATGTGGATAAAACGGCTTTTATTCGGGAATGGTGGAAGGGCGGAGACGCCGTGACCCTGATCACCCGGCCGAGGCGCTTCGGCAAGACCCTGAATATGTCCATGCTGAACTGCTTCTTTTCGAACAAATATGAAAACCGCCCGGAGCTGTTTGAGGGCCTGAAGGTCTGGGAAGATCCGGCCATGCGGGAGCAGCAGGGGAAATGGCCGGTAATATTTCTGAGCTTCGCGGATGTAAAGCAGACAGGTTTTCCGGCTGTCCGCGAAAAGATCAATCAGATGCTGACCAATCTGTATAGTCAGCACAGATGGCTGCTGAAAGAGGAGATTCTTTCGGAGACGGACAGAGCTTTTTTTCACAGTGTTCAAAGCGACATGAGCGATGCGGTTGCGTCCAGCACGATTCAACGGCTCTGCGAATGGCTGAATCGCTTCTATGGAAAAAAGACGCTGGTTCTGCTGGATGAATACGACACTCCCTTGCAGGAGGCCTATATTCAAGGTTACTGGGATGAACTGGTTGCCTATACCCGAGCCCTGTTCAACAGTACATTCAAAACGAACCCCTTCCTGGAGCGGGGCGCCATGACAGGGATTACCCGGGTCAGCAGGGAATCCATCTTCTCCGATCTGAATAATCTGGTCGTTATAACGACAACATCGAATATGTATGCGACCGCCTTCGGCTTTACGGAGGAGGAGGTTTTCGCTTCCCTGGAAGAGCAGGGCTTCGGGGAATTGGAGAAACAGAAGGTGAAGGACTGGTACGACGGGTTCACCTTCGGCCCGGTGACGGATATCTATAATCCCTGGTCCGTGACCAACTTTCTGAATACAGGGGAATACAACACCTGGTGGGCCAACACCAGCAGCAACGGCCTGATCGGGATGGTGCTGCGGACGGGACGGCCGGAGACCAAAAGCCTGTTTGAAACCCTCCTGAACGGCGGGGAGGTTACCGTGCCGGGGGATGAGCAGGTTATCTATAACCAGCTGGACACGAACCCGGACGCGGTGTGGAGCCTGCTGCTGGCGACAGGGTATCTGAAAATCGTTCACGCGATGAGCCTGCTGGAAGCCAGCGAAATGGAATGCGATCGCATGTATACCATGACGCTGACCAACCGGGAAGTCCGGATCATGTTTTCGAGGATGGTGCAGGGCTGGTTTGCCCAGGCCGGCGGGCTGGGTTCATTTGCCCAGGCTATGCTGCGGGGGGACGTCCGGGGAATGAACCGGCATCTGAACGATATTATGCTGACCACCATGAGCTATTTTGACGGGGGAAAGAACCCGTCGATCAGGCTGCCGGAGAACTTCTATCACGGGCTGGTGCTGGGGCTGCTGGCGGAAAACAGCCGGGATTATGTGCTTACCTCCAACCGGGAAAGCGGCTATGGTCGGTATGACGTGGTCATGGAGCCGAAGGATCCCGGAAAGCCGGCTGCCATTATGGAATTCAAGGTTTTTGATCAATGGGATGAGGAAAAGACACTGGAGGATACGGCCGAAAACGCCCTCCGGCAGATTGAGGACAAACGCTACGACGCGGCGCTTCTGGCCCGGGGCATTCCGGCGGAAAACATCCGGAAATACGGCTTTGCCTTCCAGGGAAAGGAGTGCCTGATCCGGAAGGGTTAAGATATAGGAAACGCGCTGCGACGCGGCGCTTCTGGCCCGGGGCATTCCGGCGGAAAACATCCGGAAATACGGCTTCGCCTTCCAGGGAAAGGAATGCCTGATCCGCAGTTTCCACTGAAAAACGGACATCGCGGGACAGAACGCGATGAAACCGGGGGAGGGTCGATCCCCTAAAACGAAAGTCCCGCGATATCCGGAGGGAACCGGATCGCGGGGCTTTTTTATGATTCGGGAATGCGTTTCTCCGGTCAGCGGGACTTTTTATTGGCTCAGGAACGCGGTTTTCTGATACGCTCGCTCAGAAGGTTATTCGAAATTCCCCGGTTAAAGGTCAAATCTGCATACAATTGAATCGGGACTGAATGGAAATGGTCGTTTCCGCCCGGTATACTAAGGCCAACGAGAGAAAGAGAATACCGGCAAGGAGGCACTTCCGCGATGAAAGACTTCCGCAAAGGGGATTTCACCCTTCCCGGCGAGGCGGGATACGAGCAGCTGACGCTGGAGATGGCGGAAAGATGGGGCGCCGACGTCATCCGGGACAGCGACGGAACGAAGCTGAGCCCGGAAATCACCGGGGCGGGGTACCGGATTTATTCCACGATCTGCATCATCCGGCAGCACAACGAGTTCGCGATGCAGCATCCCGAGGCGCAGCAGCAGACGTTTCTGTATTCCGATGAGACCGTCGCGACCGGAAAGGTGACCGAGATCCGGCCGCTGGAGGGCTATTTCGGGGAACAGTTCCAGCTCAACGATTCGCCGGACGCGCTGCGCTATTGGCAGGTCTGGGATCGGACGGCCGGCCGGGAGGTCGCCCGGAAGAACTGGAGCATCGCGGACGGGACGGTGACCATCCGGGGATGCGTGCCGTATCATCGGTATTCCGTGTCCTTTCTGGCCTGGCGGATCTGGGAAGAGATCAACATGTACAACCAGACCACGAACCACTGGGAGAGCGAGCATCTGCGCCAGCTGGACCCCCGGCATCCCGGCGCGTGGGAATACCTGAAAAACTGGCTGCGGGTCTGGTGCGAGCGGAATCCGCAAACCGACGTCATCCGGCTGACCAGCCTTTTTTATAACTTCGTCTGGATTTTCGGCAGCGACCTGCGGCGGCGGACGCGCTTTTGCGACTGGGCCAGCTACGACTTTACCGTCAGCCCCGCGGCGCTGGACGCCTTCCGCAAGGAATACGGATACGCGCTGACGGCGGAGGATTTCATCCAGGGCGGGCGGCTGCAGGCGACGCACAGGCCGCCGACGGCCCACAAGCGGGACTATATGGATTTTATCCAGCGCTTCGTGGCGGAGAAGGCGAAGGCGCTGGTGGACATCATTCACTGCTTCGGGAAAAAGGCCTACGTTTTTTACGACGACAGCTGGGTCGGGATGGAGCCGAGCGGGAAATACTTTGCTTCCATCGGGTTTGACGGGCTCATCAAATGCGTGTTTTCCGGGTTCGAGTGCCGGCTGTGCGCCGCGGCGGAGGTGCCGGTGCACGAAATCCGCTTCCACCCGTATCTGTTCCCGGTCGGTCTGGGCGGGCTGCCGACCTTCTCCGAGGGCGGGCATCCGGAGGCGGACGCGGAGGCCTACTGGATCCATGTGCGCCGGGCGCTGGCGAGGCAGAGCGTACAGCGGATCGGGCTGGGCGGCTACCTGCATCTGACCCTCGGGCAGGAGCCCTTCAACCGGGCGATCGAGGAGATGGGCGTCGCCTTCCGGCATCTGAAGGCGCTGCACGAGGAAGGCGCGCCCTCTGAGCTGCCGGTGACGGTCGCGGTGCTGCACACGTGGGGCGCTCTTCGGCCATGGACCCTGTCAGGCCATTTCCATGAGACGGACGGGAACACGCTGATCCATATCAACGAGGCATTCGCCGGCCTGCCGGTGAGGGTCAGGTTTATCAGCTTTGCGGATCTGAAGGACGGGGCCCTGCGGGACGCGGACATCCTGATCAACGCCGGACGGGCAGGGGACGCCTGGAGCGGCGGGGAGGCGTGGAACGACCCGGAGGCGGAGGCCGAGGTGACCCGCTTTGTCTGCGAGGGAGGAGCGCTGATCGGCGCCGGGGAGCCGTCCGCCCGGGAAAGCGGATATCCGCGCTTCGCCCTGGCTCATCTTTTCGGCGTGGACCGCGATACGGGCGAATACGCCTGCCACACGCCCTGGAGCTATGAGACGGAGAAGGAAAGCCCCTTCCGGATTTGCCGGGAAGCCCTGGGCCGGACGGAGGGCATCCGCCTGACGGCGCCGGACACGCGGGTGCTGGCGGAGGAGGGAGGCGCGCCGATCCTGACCCTGCGGAAGGTCGGAAAGGGCAGCGCGGTCTATATGGGCGGGTTTGCCTGGAGCCCGGAAGGATGCCGGATGCTGCTGGACATGATCCTGTATCTGACCGGCGCGGACGGCAGCCGGGCCGGCCTGAGCGACAATCCGCGGGTCGAGGCCGCCTGGTTCCCCGCCTCGGGGACGCTGGTCGTCATGAACAACGGCGGGACGGAGGAAGCCGCGGTTATCCGGTATCCGGGCGGCGAATACAGCGCGAGGGTGCCGGCCGGAGGGATGATCTTCGCCACGCCCGCGCAGCAGCAGGAATAAGAGACGGGCGGCCGCCAGGGGATGGATTTCCCTTCGGAGGACGAGACGCCGGCGGCGGACGGACGATGAACGGCGCGCGGAAGAGGATGGTACGGGCAGGCGGCCGGATCGTCCACGGAACAGAACATGGAGTTTATGGTCAAATCTGCACAGGTAAGCACCAAAAGGGATTAGATTTTATCGGACGCAGCCTGATATAATAGCCCCAGAGGGACGAAAACAATTTCAGAGAAGGTGAGCGGATGCAGGGAAAATCGATCAGCAAGGAGAGAAGGAGGTCCATGTGGAGCTCCTATTTCAAGAGCAACTGGCAGATGTATCTGATGGTGCTGGTGCCCATTGCCTTTGTCATCATCTTCAAATACGCCGCCTATCCGGGGCTGCGCATCGCCTTTATGAACTACAAGCCGGCCAAGGGATACGCCGGCAGCGAGTATGTGGGGTTTGAAATCTTCCAGAAGATCTTCCGGGACAAGGATTTTATCCGGGCGCTGAGCAACTCGCTGGCCTTTAACTTCCTCGATCTGCTGATCGGGTTCCCGGTGCCGATCATCCTGGCGCTGCTGCTCAACGAGCTGCGCTTCCCCCGGTACAAAAAGCTGTCCCAGACGGTGCTTTACCTGCCCCATTTTCTCAGCTGGGTCATCATCGCCAGCGTGGCGCTGAACCTCTTTAAGCCGCAGACCGGCCTGGTCAACATCCTCCTGATGAACGCGGGCGCCATTGAACAGGGCATCCCGTTCCTGACGGAGAAATGGCACTGGGCGGTGACCTACCTGCTGATCGGCGTATGGCAGAACATGGGATGGGGCTCGATCATCTATCTGGCGGCGATTACCGGCATCAGCCCAGACCTGTATGAGGCGGCGACCATCGACGGCGCCGGCCGTTTTCGGAAGATCTGGAACGTGACGCTGCCCTGCATCCGCGGGACGATGGTGACGCTTTTGATCATGAACCTGGGCCGGGTCATGGGATCCAACTTTGAGCGGCTGGACTCCTTCGGAAACGTCCAGGTCAAGGAGTTTCAGTATCAGCTGGCCATCTACGTTTATGAAAAGGGGCTGGCCGGCGGCAACTTCAGCCGGGCCACGGCCGTGGGCCTGTTCCAGTCCCTGACGGGGCTGATTTTGGTGCTGGCCTCCGACCGGGTGTCCAAGGCGCTCGGCGAGGACGGCCTGCTGTGAAAGGAGGACGCTTATGACGACCATCGCGGGAGAAAAGAAGCATTCGGCGTTCCGGGGCGTCAAGCGGATCCGGATCAGCGATCTGGTGATCGCCTTCGTGATTCTGCTGCTGTCGCTGACCTGCGTGATTCCCTTCATCCATATCGCCGCCAAGAGCGTCTCCTCCAACACGGCGGTGATGTCCAAATCCGTTTATCTGCTGCCCAAGGGCCTCAACTTTGACGCCTACGCCTCCATTTTCCGGGACGGGCAGCTGACCCATTCCATGCTCTATACCGTCTGGATGACGTTCCTGTTTACCCTGATCGGCATGGTGATTACGATCCTGGCAGCCTATCCCCTGGCCCGGCGGGAGCTGAAGGGCCGGGCGGTGATCGCCTTCATCCTGATGTTCACGATGTATTTCAGCGCCGGCCTGATTCCGGAATACCTGCTGTATCGGGATCTGGGGCTGGTCAACACGATGTGGGTACTGGTGCTGCCGCTGTCCTTCTCGCCTTACAACATGCTGATCATGCGGTCCTTCATCCGGTCGACGATTCCCGACAGCCTGTATGAGGCGGCCAACCTGGACGGGGCCAGCCATTTCCAGATTCTGACCCGGGTGGTGCTGCCGCTGTCCAAGCCGATCCTGGCGACGCTGGCGCTGTTTTACGCGGTCGGCCGGTGGAACGCTTACGCGGACGCCAAGTATTACATTACGACCAAGGCCCTGCAGCCGCTGCAGTATCTGCTGAGCAACATGGTGCTGAACTCCGGGCAGGACGCGGTCAGCCTCTCCGAGGCCTCGGCGGCCGAATCCACGCCCGAGGTGCTTCAGGCGGCGGTGGTCATGTTTGCCACGCTGCCGATCATGATGATTTATCCCTTCGTGCAGAAATACTTCGTGCAGGGCACGATGATCGGCGCGGTCAAGGGATGATCAACCCGGTTTCAGGGGCAGGAAGCCCTGAAAAAAATAAAGGAGGAAAGAACCATGAAGAAACTCGTCTCTCTGATCCTGGCGCTCTGCCTGATGCTGAGCCTGGCGTCCTTTGCGTCCGTCGCGGCGGCGGATGTGCCCGCGGACTGGGCGCCCTTCGCGGAGCGCGTAAAGATCACGGTTCCGGTATATGACCGGTCCAAGGTCGGCTATCCCGCGGTCGACGACAACTACTGGACCCGCTGGATCCAGGAGAACTTCGGCGACAAGTACAACATCGATGTGCAGTATGTGGCCATCCCTCGCGGGGACGTGATGACCAAGTATTCCATGCTGATCGCCGCGAAGGATACCCCCACCATCCTGATGGAATACGACTATCCGAAGGTTGCGCAGTGGGCCAACGACGGCGCCATGACCGAGATCAACCTGGACGAGTTCAAGGCGGTCGCCCCGACCTTCTACCAGGCGATGGTCGACAACAAGCAGCTGGGCTACACGGATATCAACGGCAAGACCTATTTCGTGCTGACCGAGCGGCCCTACTATGACACCACCTTCACCTACGCCACCTTCGTCCGGATGGACTGGCTGCGCCAGGTGGGCTATGACCATGTGCCGGCCAACTACGCCGAGACCGTCGATGCCATGAACAAGATCATCGCCGCCGGCATCACGAAGCAGCCTCTGGGCCTGGGCATTCCCACCAGCGCCTACATTACCAACTTCGGCTTCCGCGATTTCCCGGTGGACGAGAAGGAATGGGCCATGCATTCCTCCCTGGGCACCCCCGGCTTCTCCTGGTATCCGACGAAGCGGATGCTGAAGCGGACCAACGCGGAATACAACATGGGCTGGTATTCCAAGGAATTCGACCTCGAGAAGGACAGCCGCGGCGCGGCCACCGACCAGACCCAGACTGACTTCATCAACGGCGTCACCTACTCCTACGGCGGCTATATCGCCAACAACATGCCCTGGCTGGAGGCATTCTATGAGAAGAACCCCGGCGCCGAGCTGGCCATCGCCAACCCCTATGGCAGCATCGAAGAGGGCGTCAACACCGGCGCCATCCGCGCGGACAACCCCTTCGGCATGATCGTCGGCTTCTCCAGCCTGGCCACCCCTGACCAGCTGAAGGCCGCCTGGATGCTGATGGAATGGATGATTCAGCCCGAGAACCTGTTCGTGCTGGAAAACGGCATTGAGGGCGAAACCTACAAGCTGGGCGAGGACGGCCTGCCCGTGATGCTTGAGTACACGGGCGAGCATATGCTGAACCACAATAACAACATCGACATGACCTGCCTGGTTCACGCCTCCAAGAAGGTGGGCACCATCGAGCAGACCATCGCCCAGATGAGCCCTGCCGGACTGCCCCAGGATTTCACCCAGATGCTGATCGACAACTACTATGTGCTGCGCGAGATCGCCGACAAGGGTCTGGCTTATTCCGACCCGGTGTTCGCCGTGGCGATCGAGAGCGAGAGCGAATACAGCGCGACCCTGCTGAGCCTGTATCAGGAATACTACGCGAAGCTGGTCAAGTGCGACCCCGCCGAGTTCGACGGCCTGTATGACCAGTTCAGCACGGAGTTCCTGGACGCGGGCTATCAGGAGATCATCGACGAGCGCGCCGAAGCCTATGAAGCGGGCAACACCACCAAGCTGCCGGCCGCGAAGTAATTCACAGGCTGTTAACCCTGAAAACCCAGGGGCGGCCGGAGGCGAAGCAGCCTCCGGCCGCCGGATCGAACCCGCAGGGCGCCGAAGACGAAGCGGCCGCGCGGTTCACGAAAAATGAAGCGGGGGAGCCGGGCCGTCAGGCTCCGGCTCCCCTTTTTACAAGCAGGGATTTGCTATTTTCGGCGGTTCACTTTTTCAAGAGGTTATGGCGCCGGAACGCGGCACCGTACGGCTCGATCAGGGTTCCGCCTCCGTCCAGCCGGTAAAGGTCAGAAGGGAGGGACGGGCCGTGTTTCCCGGGCTGCTGCGCCAGACGGAGGGCGAACAGCCCATGGCTTTCTGAAACTGGCGGTTATAGCTGCTCAGGGAATTGTAGCCCACCGCGCCCGCGATCTCCACGACGGACAGGCTCGATGAGCGGAGGAGGGCGCAGCTTTTCAGAATCCGGGTCTGATGCAGGAACTGAAGGGGAGAGGTACCGACCTGCTCCCGGAAAAGACGCCGGAAATGCGTCGGGCTCAGGTCGCAGAGGGAGGCAAGGGTGTCCAGGGGAAAATCCTCCATGTAATGCCCATGGATATGATCCAGCGCGGGATAAAGGGCATGAAGCGAGGAATCCCGGACCAGATCCGGCGCCTCCCTGTGATAGACCCGCAGCATTTTCATCATCAGGGCGACGAACAGCCCGAGGACGATGGTCTGATATCCCGGAGAGCGGTTGACCATCTCGTCGATGATCTGCTCGGTCAGCGGGCGGGCCCAGGGGCTTTTTTCCGCGTCCAGGATCAGATGGCAGTCCGTCAGGAAACGCAGGAAATCAAAGGATCCGACGGGGGCCCGGCGGAGAAAGGACCCCAGCAGGGCGTCCGCGTCCAGAAAGAGGTAGCTCCAGAGGCTGCCGCTGCTTTCGTCCGACCAGGTGGTGTGGGGCACGTTGCGGGCGATGCAGGTCACGTCTCCTGCCTTGAAGCGGAGCTGCCGCTGATTAAAGCGCAGGGTTCCGCCGCCGGTATGGCAGATGCCGATCTCCAGGCAGTTATGAAAATGCAGATGCTGGCCGGGAATCGGGCTGATATGCCATCGGTCGCCGGTCAGCACCATGACCGGGAAATCCGCGGGCAGCTCGTAGCTGCGGTATTCAAGCACCGTATGAGGCGGCCTTCCCATGGGTTTTCACCTCCGACAGACCTTTACTCCATCCGGAACATCAGCTTCAGCTTCGGCTGGGCGCCTGTTTCCGGATCCATCACGAGATCCAGCACGTCCGCCATATATTCGTTCCACCGGTCCACCACGGGGCTGCCGGCCTGGGTTTTCTCGGCGAATTCGATGCCCTTTTCGCATTCGTAATAGCCGAACACGTCCAGACCGTCGCTCCAGATCGTATAATTGCGGATGCCGGCCGCGCGGAGCAGATCCAGCATTTCGGGCCAGATTTCGTCGTGACGGCGCTTGTATTCCTCCTGCATGCCGGTTTTGATTCGTCCCTTCCAGGCAAAGCGTTCCATTTCCTTATCCTCCTTCGGGCGGTATTCATTTGGCGCCGGGCGCAGAGCATGGGTGATCCGACCAATAATGTATGCGCTTCTTCGGCCCCTGTCAAGAGGGAATCCGACATGAAAAAGCTGCCCCGCTCGGGGAGGAAGGGACAGAGCCCGGGAAGGGATTATGGTCAGGGCGACGGCGGACATGGAGAGCATCCACAGGGAATCAGGCGGACAAATGATCTTCAGAAAGACAGGAGGTTTCAGCATGAACTATTCCGAAATCGCGAACAAGGTGCTCGGTATGCTGCAGCGGGCGGACGGGAATGATCCGTCCCGGGGCCATCTGACGATGAACAACTGGGAATGGCCGACCGGGGTGGCGCTTTACGGCATCTATAAGACCTATCAGCAGACCGGGGATCCGAAGATTCTGGAATACCTGGAGGGGTGGTACGGAGACTTCCTGTCCAGAACGGAAAAGCCGCACCGCAACGTTAACACCGTGGCCCCCGCGCTGGCGCTGACGTGCCTGTATGACGAGACCAGAAATCCGGCCTATCTGCCGGAAATCGAGGGGTGGATCAGCTGGGTCATGAACGAGATGCCCCGGACGGAGTACGGCGGGATGCAGCACTGCACGGTATGGAACAAGCATTATCAGCAGCTGTGGTGCGACACGCTGTTCATGGTCTGCCTGTTTCTGGCCAAGGCGGGCGTGGTGCTGGGGCGGCCGGAGCTCATCGAGGAGGCGGAATATCAGTTTCTGATCCATATCCGGTATCTGCAGAACAAGGTCAACGGCCTGTTCTATCACGGGTGGACCTTCGACCGGCGGCATAATTTCGCCGAGGCCTTCTGGGCCCGGGGCAACGCGTGGTTCACCGCCGCCGCCATCGAGCTTTACGACATCACCAGGCGGGAGAACGCCGCCATGCGCATGATCCGCTCCGCCTGGCTGGATCAGGTGCTGGCCCTGTGGAAATACCAGCGGGTGAACGGCCTCTATACCACCCTGATCGACGTCGAGGAATGCTATTGCGAAACCAGCGCCACCGCGGCCATCGCCTATGGCGTATTGAAGGGAATCCGGCTGGGATGGCTGTCCCAGGAGCCCTATCAGCAGATGGGCATGCTTTCCGCCGAGGCAGTGCTGGGCCAGATTGGCGAGACCGGCGCGGTGCAGGGCGTGTCCGGCGGAACCGGCATGGGCCACAGCCTGCAGCATTACAAGGACATCATCGTGACGCCCACCGCCTACGGGCAGGGGCTGACCTTCCTGATGATTACAGAGCTGATGATCCGGGAATAAGGCCGGGCAGGAAGGCACAATGAAAGAAGAAAGCCGTCAGGAGACCGTCCTCCTGACGACTTTTTTGCGTGCCAGACACGTTTTTACGATGCCGCGTGTTTCTTCGAGCGTATTCCGGGCAGGCGCCGGGCCCGAGCGACCGGATTCAACCGCGCCGGGCCCGGAGACGACGGGAAGCCCATCCCCCGTCCGTCCTTACGCCGCGTCGTCCAGCTCGTCTGCGTTATATTTTTCTTTCAGCTCGTCAAATTCCGCAATGGCTCCGTCCAGAAGACCCAGCAGCTCCTCTTCGGGAATCAGGCCGAAGGCGGTTTCGTTCGCGTTTGCGAAATGCAGGGTATATTTCATCGGCGGGGTTTCCAGACTCAGAGGCGTCAGGCCGCGCAGCTGCTCAACGCTTTGATATACCAGGCTGACCTGATAATACGCCCGGCCCTCGGCGTCCACCCAGCGCTCAAAGACCAGCTTTACGCCGATCGGCGTATGCTGCTCCACCGCGCCCGGCAGCAGATAATCCTCGACGCCCATGGCCGCCAGCACGCTGGCCACGTTGGAGTCATGCCCGCAGAGGAAGGTGAATTTCCGTCCTTCGGCGGACAGCTCGGAGCGGATTTCCTGAAGCAGCGGATGCGCTATGTTAACCGAGAGCAGGGGAGCGGTAAACAGTATATCCGTATAGGTGTCCACGATGGAATGGATTTTCTGCCAGTCCGCTTCCGTCAGCTCGTGGCCGAAGGCGGCTTTGACCGGGTCCGGCTCCTCATAGAGCTGCAGCACCATCGCGTCGGCCACGCTGGTGGCGGTTCGGACGGGGCCCGTCACGGTCGGCGACTTTCCCGCCTCCAGGGTCAGGACCATTTCATCGTTCAGCAGATCGCCGTATTTTCCGGCCCGGTAGGATTCGCTTTTCTCCATATCGGTGACTTCCATCAGGAGCGATATGGGATCCGCCAGCTTCGCGCCGATGCCCCGGAATCCGGCGACGCCGCCCATTTCGGCCACCTGCGCCTTCGCGTCCCGGATGTATTCATCCGTGGCAAAGCGCAGGGTCAGAGCAAAGGTCGGATCCATGGTGTCGTAGGGCGCGTGGTTTTCTATTTCGACATTCGCCACCGGCAGCAGCCCCGCCGAGAAATAATGAGCCGTCGCCAGGGTACGCTGCATGGAGTTGGCGTAGAAACGCACGGCGCCCTGTTCCGGACGGTAGTTTTCGGGGAAGAGGCCTTCCTTCTCCAGCCACAGCCGGAAATACTGCCCCATGGTCGTCTCCAGCAGCGCGCCGCGCAGGGACAGCTCGCTGGGGTTGGAGGTCCAGGCCACCCAGGCGTGCGGCGTAATATCTCCGATGAGGGAGCCGCTGCCAGAGAGCGGGGAACGGATGTTATGCCGGCTCAGCACCACGACCCTGTCCAGCTTCAGCTCCGCTTTTTCCCCGCCCTGCCCGGCCGCGGACGGGGCATCCTCCGCCCATCCGGCCGCGCAGAAGAGCATGATCACCACGAGCAGGAAACCCAGGAAGCGTTTGGTTTGTCTCATCGTTTAAAACCTCCCTTTTTGTTTTGGAAACGAGCGATTCAGCCGCCCTGCCGCTTGCGGAAGCCTGGCCGATATACTGGCCGCCGGCCCGCGAAGGGCGAACAAAACCAAGCTATGCTATTCTGCAAAAGAGGGTGGATTCCCTTCTATTGCTTTTCCACCGCGCTAAAGCAGCCCGCGAACCGCACCCCGTCCAGCGCGCGGATGGCGTCGATCTGCGCCGGGGTGATTCCCGTTTCGCTTTCGACCTCTATCACATAATGGTAGCGGCCCAGGGCGCTGCCTTCGGGGCGATCGTGAATCGTTACCATTTCAAGGCCGGCGTCATGCAGCAGGAGGATGATGTCGTCGATCCGGCTTGCCTCGCAGGTGGCCACGAGCACGGCGCGGGTCGCGCCTTCGCCCGCGAGGCCCTGCCGGGACAGGACATAGAAGCGGGTTTTGTTGGCATCGGTGATCTGCACGTTTTCCGCCAGCACCTCCAGCCCGTAGAGCGGGGCGGCTCCGGGCGCGGCGACGGCGGCGACGGATTTGTCGCCCGCCCCGGCGACGTATTCGGCCGCCGCGGCGGTGCTGGGCATTTCCCGGGTTCCGGCGTCCGGCAGGTGCTCCGACCGCCACCGGGCGCTCTGGGTCAGGCCCTGGGCATGGGAGCAGACGGTTTGAATGTCCGCGAGCGTCGCGCCGGGCACGCCCATGAGCGTCTGGCTGATGGGCAGCACCACCTCGCCGACCACAAAGGTGTCCTCGGCGCCGATCAGCGCGTCCAGATAATTCACGACCGCGCCGCCCACCGTGTTCTCCTGGGGCACCACGGCGTAGTCCGCCTCACCGGACAGCAGATCGGCGATGGCGTCCTGGACCGTTTCCTTCGGGCGCAGCGCCTCGCCGCCGCGGAAGAAAAACTGGGCCGCCTCCTCGGTATAGGTGCCGGCCGGACCCAGATAGCTGACCCGCGCCGGCGCTTCCGCCAGCCCCCGCTGGCCGAGAAGACCCAGCATTACGAAGAGACAGAGAACAAGGGATAAAGACCTTTTCATCATCACAGATCACCTTCCATCGCTTTTCCGGAAATCAGCCGCGCCGGCCGCCCGGGCCCGGGGGATGGCGGCGCCGCGCCCTGCTATCAATCGCGGAGTCTGCTTCCCCGAAGGGCATTATACAATGCTTCTGTTTATTCAGCAAGAACCGGACGCGGCTCTGTGCGCGCTTATACGATCCGGGAGGGGGATAATCGAACAGGCGCAGCATAACGCCCTGAATCGTCCCTGATGATCTATTGACAACGATTCATCCGTGCGCTAAAATTGAAAACGGTTCTCATTTGTCCGAAGGGAGATGTACGCGTTGGCCGGCAAGACAGGCTACAGGACGAGGGCTCAGGAAGAACTGCTGGCCTATTTGAAAGCAACACCGGGCGTGCATCACACGGCAGCGGAACTGAAGGAACACTTCGCGGGTGAAGGCGCGCCCATCGGGACCGCCACCATCTATCGGCAGTTGGAACGGTTTGTGGATGAAGGACGTATCCAGAAATACTTTGTCGGATCCGGCGAAAGCGCCTGCTACGCGTTTGTTGATTCGCCCACGGCCTGTTCATCCCATTTCCACTGCAAATGCGAGCAGTGCGGACGCCTGATCCATCTTGACTGCGAAGAGCTAAGGGAAATTCAGGCGCATCTGCTTGAACACCACGATTTTGCCTGGAACGCGGGAAAAACAGTTTTTTACGGCTTATGCGGCCAATGCCGGAAGGCTTGACGCTTCAGCATATGTTTGAGGAAGGAGGGGACAAAGCATGCGTCATCAGAAAAGAATTGGCGCCGGATTTCTGTGCGTCGTTTTCGTGCTGTCCATGCTTGTTTCTTCCGCCTTCATCATCCATGAAGCGGGCCATGACTGCACAGGGGAGGACTGCCCGATCTGCCAGGCGATGGCCATGAACGGTCAATTGCTTCGCCTGATTGGGGCGGCGCTCCTTGTGCTGGTCTCCCTGCTGGGTCTCCCGCGCGCAAAACACGCGTGGACGGGTACCCTCGGGTTTTCTACGCCCGCTTCCGGAACACTGGTGAGTTGGAAGATCCGGTTGAATAATTGACTGAATCCAAGCTGAGGAATCACATGATCCGGAGGATTCGTATGCCCTTTCGGCCGAATCCCTGTATTGTGGATTCCCTGTTTTTATGCCCAGATTCACTGAATGAAAACCGGAGGAATATGAAAATGAAAAAGATGATCAGCCTCGTAATCAGCCTGGCTTTGGTTCTGTCCTGCATGCTCCCGGCCGCCGTGGCGGAAGAGAAGAAGATCAACGTCGTTACGACGATTTTTCCCATCTATGACTGGACGCGTGAGGTGGTTGGTGAAAACGACCATGTGCAGATAACGCTCCTGCTGGACAGCGGCGTGGATCTGCACAGCTATCAGCCCACCGCCGCGGATATCATGAAAATCGCCACCTGCGATGTGTTCATCTATGTGGGCGGCGAATCGGATGAATGGGTGAAGGACGCCCTGAAGGAAGCGGTCAATCCCAATATGATCGTGATCAATCTCGTGGAAGCCATGGGCGAGGACATCAAGATGGAAGAAATCGTCGAGGGCATGGAACACGAGCATGAGGAACATGACGAGGGAGATAAGGATCACGAGCATGAGGAACATGACGAGGGCGATAAAGATCACGACCATGACGATGAGCATCATGAAAGCGACGCGCATGAGGATCATGAGGAAGACCATGACCATGAGCATGAGCACGGGGAAGAGCCGGATGAGCATGTCTGGCTGAGCCTTCGCAACGCGCGGAAGCTGGTGAGCGTCATTGCCTCCGCCCTTGGCCAGGCCGACCCGGCCCATGCTGAAACCTATCGGGCCAACGCCGCGGCATACAACGAAAAGCTTGCCGCGCTGGATCGGGATTATGAGCAGGCTGTGTCCGGAGCGGCTTTCCGTACGGTTCTGTTCGGGGACCGTTTCCCGTTCCGCTATCTTGTCGATGACTACAATCTCAGCTATTATGCAGCGTTTTCCGGATGCTCGGCGGAAACGGAAGCCAGCTTCCAGACCATCCTTTTCCTGGCACAAAAGACGGATGAACTGAAGCTGCCCGCCGTACTGACCATCGAGGGGACGAACCATAAGATCGCGGAAACCGTCATCAGCACCACTACGGCGAAAAATCAAAAGCTCCTGACGATGAATTCCATGCAGGGGATTACCCAGCGCGATGCAGCGGCGGGGGCGACGTATCTGTCCATCATGCAGGACAACCTGGAAGTGCTGAAGCTGGCGCTGAATTGACCTGTGGCAGTCAGGCAGAGAGAGCAATCTCTCTGCCTGACATGAATGGAGGAAGTATCGATGGCATTGCTCACATGTAAGGATCTGACGCTTGGCTATGACGGGCATCCGGTGCTTTCCGGCGTCTGCTTCGATGTTCAGGCAGGCGATTATCTCTGCGTCGTCGGTGAAAACGGATCCGGCAAAACGACGCTGATGAAAACCATTCTCGGTCTTCAAAAACCGCTGAGCGGAACGATCGCTTTCGGAGAAGGCCTCAGACAGAACGAGATTGGCTACCTTCCCCAGCAGACCTCCGTACAGAAGGACTTTCCGGCCACGGTATGGGAAATCGTGCTCTCCGGCTGCCAGGCGCGGGCCGGCAGGCGTCCTTTTTACAGCCGGAAAGAAAAAGAGCTGGCAAGGATGAACATGGAACGGATGGAACTGATCCCGCTGGCCAAACGCTGCTACCGGGAATTATCCGGCGGTCAGCAGCAGCGCGTTCTGCTGGCCCGCGCCCTGTGCGCCACCCAAAAGCTGCTGGTGCTGGATGAACCGGTCGCCGGCCTGGATCCCCATGTGACAGCCGAAATGTACGCTCTGATCCGAAGCCTGAACCGGAACGACGGGATTACGGTGATCATGATTTCTCATGACCTGACCGTCGCGGTTCAGGAGGCCAGCCATATCCTGCATGCGGGTCAGCAGGTTTTCTTCGGGACGAGGGCAGCGTACCTGAAATCAGATCACGCGGCACATTTTCTTTCCCAGGGAGGTGAACAGGCATGATCGAGACGATCGGGATGTATCTGCAGTTTCCCTTTGTCCGGTACGCGCTGATCGTGGGTGTTCTGATCGCCTTGTGCTCCTCGCTGCTGGGCGTCACGCTGGTGCTGAAGCGCTTCTCCTTTATCGGAGACGGACTTTCCCATGTGGCCTTCGGCGCGATGGCGATTGCGGGCATCCTTCATCTGACAGACGAGATGCTTTTCGTCATGCCGGTGACGATTCTTTGCGCCATCCTGCTGCTTAAAACCGGACAGAATACCCGCATCAAGGGTGACGCCGCGATTGCGATGATCTCTGTCGGCGCGCTGGCCATCGGATATCTGCTGCTGAACCTCTTTTCCACATCCACCAATCTGTCCGGGGATGTCTGCTCCACGCTGTTCGGCTCCACGTCCATCCTGACGCTGACAAAGGCGGAGGTATGGCTCTGTGTCGCGCTGTCCGTGACGGTTGTGGCGATTTTCCTTCTGTTCTACAATAAGATCTTCGCCGTTACCTTCGATGAAGACTTCGCCCGGGCCGCGGGAACGCGAGTGGAAGCATATAACCTCCTCATCGCCGTTGTGATCGCGGTGATCATCGTGCTCGCCATGAACCTGGTAGGATCTCTGCTGATCTCCGCCCTGATCATCTTTCCGGCGATGTCCGCCATGCGGCTGTTTAAGAGCTTCAAATCCGTCACGGTCTGCTCGGCCATTCTGTCCGTCTGCTGCGCCCTGATGGGAATCCTGATATCCATCGTGGCGGGAACGCCTGTCGGGTCTACGATCGTGGCGGTTGATATCATCGCGTTCTTGATATGTCTGCTGATCGCGAAATTACAGGGAGGTATTGTGAAATGAAGAAGAGAATCCTGGTAATCATGCTCTGTCTGGTCTGCGCCCTCCTGACGGCCTGCGCGTCTTTTGCCGCGGACGCCGGAGCGGAGGAACCAACGGCAGCGCCGCTGGCCGTCGATCTGGACCTGTCCAGGCTCAGCGGCACGGTGGTCTATTCGCAGGTCTATAATATGATGTACGAGCCCGAAGCTTATACGGGCAAAGTGATCAGGATGGCCGGATATTACAGCGCGTACGAGGATACGGAGCGGGGCGTCGTCTACCATGCCTGCGTGATCCCTGACGCAACGGCCTGCTGCGCGCAGGGTATTGAATTCATCTGGGGCGGCGAACATCAATGGCCGGACGACTATCCGGAAGAAGGAACGGATATCATCGTGACCGGCCGGCTGGAAACCTATGAGGAAGACGGATACCAGTATCTGCACCTTGTGGATTCGGAAGTGCTTTGGGAAAGCGAAACAAATACATAATAAACGGAGGCATCAGCTGATGATGTTCTATGGCAGCAACATTCTTCCGTGAGAATATCGCTCATCGCAGGGGTCGCACGAGTAACACCTCCATCCTTTTGAAAATGCATAGAAACAGGGCTAACTGACTTTCATAAAATCAGTTAGCCCTCATTTTCGGAATGATGGATTTTTGATTACATTGGCAGTATAACATGGATGGATACGAAATACCACATAAGATTATTTCAGTATCAGGGCTGTTGGCACAAGTGGTATCATTTTGGGCAAAAATGGTTTGTTGCAATGGATTCTTCTCATGTATAATAAAGTGAGGGGGGTGGATCATCCGTGTCGTTCTGGTTGTATTTACGCAGCTTCTGCGGCTTTGCCCTTCAGCTGGTTCCCTGCTCCTTGCTTCTGCTGGTTCCCTTTCAGGATCAGGCTTTCTCAAAGGGGAAGCGCAGGGCCTATGCATGCCTGGCAATGCTTTCGCTCGGGTTTTCCCTGTGCTATCCGCTGAGTGTCTGGCTGAATATGGGCCGCGCAACAAACAGCAACCTGGATGATAATCTCTTCATGTTGGCGGCTATTGCGGGTGTTACGGTTCTGTATGCCCGGTTAACGCGAGTGAACCTGATGCGGAAATTCTCCGCGCTGTTTATCGTGATCAGCTATGCTGCCGTCCAGTTCTTTCTCGCCAACATGCTGATGGATTTCCTGCCGTTTGAAAAACAGGATATGATCTACAATGATGCTACACTGGCGGCTTATCTGATCGTAACCGCTGTGCTTTTGCCGTTGGTTGCGCTGTTCATGCGTTCCAAGCTGAAGAATTATCTTGAGATTCTCGAGTATACCGATCAAAGCAAGCTGGAAATAGGATTTCTTGTGATCGTGCTCGTGCTGTATCTGGTGTTGAACGCACTGTACTCGGCGCTGTGGATCAAGCTGAGAGATACGCTCCATCTGAGTTCTGTCTACTACATACCGTTCTCTCTGTTCCTCTCCATCCTGCTGATCTTTACGTTTTACTTTACGATAAACCTTTCCGTATTCAAGGCCAGGAGTGCGGAACAGACGGTGGAGCTCGCGCTGATGAAGCAGAACTATACCCACATTGAAGAAAACATCGGACAGCAGAAGCGGGCTTTGCACGATACCCGCCAGCTGCTGCGCAGTGTCTCCGCCCTGGCGAAGGACGGAACAAAGGAAGAACTGCTGAAATATATCGATGAGGCCATGGAATATACAAAGGTTTCAGATATAAGGTTTTGTGCGAATCCCTGCATGAACAGCCTGCTCGATTATTATGCCGGCCTCGCCGAGGCAAAAGGCCTCAGCTTCTCGGCAACGGTCGTCTGCAATCGGCTCCCGTTCTCCGATACTGATTTAACGATTCTTCTTGGTAATGCGCTGGATAACGCAGTACGCGCCGCGTCTGAATTCGGCGAAGTGCAGTCTGATCCAAGACCGGAGATTCGATTCACCGCGGATACGATCAATGATCAGTTTGCTATCCAGATCGAAAATCCCTGTCTTGCAGTTTCCTATGCAGCTGCTCATCAGAAAGAGGAGCATGCCGGAACGGAAGGCTGGCTAACCGCAGGTGCTTTCAGAAGTACACATGGAGGCGGCTATGGACTTAAACGCATGGAAATGATTACCGGGAAGTACGGTGGACACGCCTGGTTCTCTTTTGACGCGAAAAACCGTATTTTTGTTACGCGGCTGATGCTGCCTGAGAGCGAGGTGTAGGCATGCGCATTGCGATATGTGACGATAATGACAGCGATCTGAAAGCCGTGCGGGAGGTTTTTCGCCGCGTGGCCCCGGAGTATCGTCTGGATACCTTCACTGACGGAAGCAAACTGCTGGAAGCAATTTCCAGGAGCATGGACTATGATTTGTTATTTCTGGACATCCTCATGCCGCAGATCACCGGCATAGAGCTGGCCAGAAAGGTCGGCAAGCTTGCGCCTCATTTGCCGGTGGTGTTTCTCACGGACAGCGACGCCTATGCTGTCGAGGCTTTTTCCGTCAAGGCACTGCACTATGTTCTCAAGCCCATGACTGAAAAGTCTTTAAGGGAGTGCCTGAACCGATTGGAGGAACGTCACGGTTCACGCCAGCGGATCCATATCATCAGTTCCTCAGGCATCCAGCAGATTCTCTTCGCGGATGAGATCCAATACGCGCAGAGCACCGCTCATTACTACGACATACACCTGAAGGACGGAACAGTCATCAAAGTTCGTATGACGCAATCGGAGATCCGGAACACACTGGGTGATTCGTTCCTCCCCGTATCCAGAGGCCTGGTCGTCAATGTGGAATTCATCCGCCATCTCGGATCCAAATCCTGTATGCTGAAGGATGGGCGGGAAATCCTTCTGAGCCGCTCCAACATGGAAGAAATTCATTCCGCCTATGCTGCCTATGTGTTTTCTCAGCTGTCTCAGCGTGATGGATCATTTCCGGAGCGGTTCCCGAAAACCTTTGCTGACCGGTATTCGCTGGATGAATTTACAGAAGGATTGTCCAGAACACAGGAGGAGATATGATCAAACTTCACGGAGTAAAACTACTCCTGTACGGCGGAATTGATCGCGCCGATTATGATTCCATCCGCCCATTGGTATGGGAAAGGAATCTGAAGATCCTACGCATCACCGCTTTTCTGGCTACGTGGATCGGGGCGTTGTTTCTCCTCATCAATCATTTTCTGCGATCAGGGACACAAATTCCGTACTGGATCCTTCTTGGCGGCAGTATCCTGACCCTGTGCCTGCTTCAGCTGGTGCGGAAAAAGGATGATCGCAAAGAGATATGGAGCTTATTGCTCTGCTACGGACAGATGATCCTGATCTGCGGATATGCAACCTTTCTCAGTACGCAACCTGCCAACCGTGATACTCCTGCAACCAGCGCCATCGTGTTTATCGCCCTCCTGCCGCTAAGTATCGATGACAGACCCATTCGGATGTTTGCAGTGATGCTGGGTGAATCAATCCTGTATCTGCTGCTTTCCTACCAGATGAAATCACTGCATGCTTTTTCTCTGGACGTGATGAATGTCGCAACTTTCTGTGTTGTGGGCATGATTCTGTATGCCGTCATATGCACACGGAATCTTCGTGAGCTTTGGCAAAGCGAGCGAGTCCGGATAATGACACTGCATACGATCCAAATGCTGGCAAACGCCATTGATGCGAAGGATCCCTATACCAAAGGGCATTCTACACGGGTCAGTCAGTATTCAGTAATGATCGCCGAGGCGCTGGGTTGGGGAAAGGCGCGGATCGATGATCTCCGTTATGCCGCGTTGCTGCATGATATCGGGAAAATCGGTGTGCCGGATTCGATCCTGAACAAGCCTACCAGGCTGACGGACGTTGAGTTTGACATCATCAAATCCCATACGACGACAGGCGGTGAGATCCTCGGGGAGCGCACGGTAATCAAGCCGGCAAGAGATGTGGCGCTGAGCCATCATGAACGCTATGACGGTAAGGGTTATCCCCGCGGGCTGAACGGAAAGGAGATTACGGAGGAAGCCCGGATCGTCGGCATTGCGGATGCCTTTGACGCAATGAATTCAAACCGAATCTACAGGAAAGCCTGCGACCGCGACTATATTCTCAGCCAGCTGACAGAGGGACGCGGGAAACAGTTTGATCCCGATTATGTGGATGTCCTTATCGATCTATGGAACCGGGGTCTGCTCGATGAAAGTCTTAGAATAGGAGCAGAATCGAAAAATGATAGTGAAAAGATAGAAGCTTCGCTTCATGAGGCAGTGGAAACATTCGTCTCCGAGAACGTTTCAAGAGAACTGGCGGCAGAAATCGAGCGGGCCGGAAGATATAAAGGTGCGCTGAACGTCGAATACAGCCAGTTTGCAAAGCTGTATGAATTCGTCGCCAATCTGGAGAAGCGTTTCAGGCATCCCTTCAAACTCGTTCTGATCACTCTGGAACAAAAGGGCGAAGAAAATTCTCTCTCAATCAGCCTTGAAAACGCGATGTTCTATATGGATCGTGCAATTCGCATAAGCATCCGTGACGTGGACATCGTTACACAGTACAATCGCCAGCAGTTCCTGGTAATCATGCTTGAAGCTGATTCTTCCGGCGTCAACACCGCGGTAGACAGGATTTTTAAGAGCTATTTCAGGATGAGTGGCAGCAATGTCTTCTCTCCATTCTATTCCATCGTGGGGACGGGTGAACATAAAATCGAATTGACAGAGGGACACAACAAGACAGAAAAAAAGGGGGACAAAGGAAATGAAACAATCACTACAGGAGAGATGCGAGGCTCAGATTCGGAATGAGACAGCCATGCGGAGAGTAGCGAAAATTGAGTATGAGGCAGTTCTGAAACTCTGCGCCATGATGCATGTCAATGCGGGGCGTGAGGTCAATCCGGAGCACATGAAGGAATGCAACAGCATTCTGAAGAGCCGGGCAGGCGTGTTTTCGAACTTTCGTGGGACATTACAGCGTGTTGTGGTGGCAAAGATGGCGATCGTGGATGACCCAGAAGCCTTCATTGACGGTGTGATGGACGTCTACGAGAAACTGAAGGCGGGCCGTAAGCTGCCGGGCGAGATGCTTGCCATGGCCGCAACGACGATCGTTGAGAACTGTCCGGCAGAGCAGCGCTCTGAGGTGGTGGAAAAAACACGTGAAACATACGCAAAGCTGAAGGAGAAGCATCCTTTCCTGACAGATGAAAGCGACATGTCGCTGATTGCGCTCATGATCATGGCAGGTAAAAATCCAGAGCAGGCGGCTGAAGAAGCAGAAGGATTATTCCAGACAATGAAGAAAGATTATAAAATCAGCTCGGATGTAGCCCAATCAGTTGCCATGGTGCTTTCGCTTTCTGACAAGCCGGTGCAGCAGAAGCTTGAGGGGTTCTTCAGCCTGTACGAGGCATGCAAAAACGCAAAGCACGCGACTGCCCGGGACAAGGCGATGGTGATTTACTCCGCCTTTGCGGATGTAGATTGCGATCTGAATGAAACGGTGGAGGCCATTGGTGAAGTGGATGACTGGCTGAAGGGACAGAAAGGTTATGGCGCATTCTCTCTCGGAACGAGTGAACGCCGACTGTTTGCAACATCGATTGTTCTTGAGAATATGCGGGCAGTAAACTCGGCCGCGTCATCAAGTGTAACGAATGCGATTTCACAGGCCATTATTGAAGAACTTGTGTTAATTCTGGTAATGATCATCCTTACAGGGATCATTGTCAGTACGAACGTGACAAGTTCGCTTGTTTGAACCTGCAGGAAAATAAAAGCCAAAGGATATATTATCTTTTGAAAGGTGATTCGAACAAATCAGGAGATTGATTTGATGTAAGAGCAATGATTCTGGCCGACAGATAAGAAGGGAGAATATGAAATGAAACATCTGGGAAAATGGTCTGCTGCATTCTGCATGATACTTGCGCTCTGCTTATCGCTGTCTGCCTGTGTGGCTTTCGCGACTGAAACGGTTGATGTTTCCGTCCTGATCAAACAGGCTCAGGCCGCGATAGAAGCTGAAGATTATGAGACGGCTGTTCCGATTCTTTTGGAAGCGGCGGAAACAGGTAATGCCACTGCCCAGCTCTGGCTGGGAAACTGTTACAGCGCCGGACTGGGCGTTGAGCAAAATGATACAGAGGCTGCAAGGTATTATCAGCTTTCAGCAGACCAGGGAAATGTCCCGGCAACATACAATCTTGCTCTCTGCTACCTTGATGGAACGGGCGTGGAGCAGAACGCGGTGAAAGCGGAAGAACTCCTCATATCCTGTGCCGACCAGGGAGATGCTGAATCACAGTACGCATTGGGCTACCTTTATTTCTCCGGTCAGGGTCCGGAGCAAAATTATGAAAAGGCCGTGATGTTCCTGCAGATGGCTGCTGAACAGGGGAATGCGCCTGCATGCTATTACCTTGGCCGTTGCTATGAAAACGGATGGGGCGTGGATAAGGATGAACTGAAAGCGGCGGATGTTTATCTGCCTGCGGCGGATCAGGGCCTTGATGCTGCACAGTACAGGCTGGGCGTTCTGTATCAGCTTGGTAACGGTGTAGGGCAGGATTATGAAAAGGCATTTCACTACTATAGCCTTGCTGCCGCGCAGGATTATCCGGAAGCGCTGACAGCAGTCGGGTATTTCTATGGTCAGGGCCTCGGAACGGAACAGAATCTGGACGAAATGCTGAATTACTATCACCAGGCTGTTGAACATGGGGAACCCATGGCACAGTTCAATCTCGGATGCTGCTATCGTGACGGCACCGGAGTAGAGCAAAATGATGAAGAGATGCTCAGGTATTTCAGACTGGCTGTAGACCAGGGAAATGCCAACGCACAGTTCAATCTCGGATTTGAGTATTATACTGGACGGGCCGTAAACCAGGATTATGACGAAGCATTCAGACTCTACCGGCTGGCGGCGGATCAGGGATTCCCTGTCGCCCTGTTTGCCGTCGGGGATTGCTACTACCTCGGAACCGGTGTAGAGAAAGATCTGGGCGCTGCTGCAGAATGGTATCAGAAGGCCCTGGATGCGGGTTATGAACCGGATGAGGAGGATCAGAAACATCTGGCAGATGTGCTGGGAAACAAATAAAAACAAACAACGCTGAGAAAGTGCACCTGCACTGACAATCCCGAAGTATTTGACGAAATGGTTCCGACGCAGTGTGCTGGAACCGTTTTGCTTTCATCGCACCGCATAATGGCAATGCTTTGCTGGACAGCAATTTCGCTTTTCAATACCGCTGCAAGCATGTTGGCACCTTGCTCCGTGAAAACAAAAGGAAGATATTTTCGATGAGTTCCCCTTTTATTGCCTTCCTGGTTTAAGATCACATTATGTGATCTTAAAGAAGAAGGGATTTCATCTTCAGTTAGCTGAAACATAAAATCTTCAGGGAAGCGTTCCTTGTTTCGTTTAACCTGTTGGTTAAGAGCTCTGACCTCTCTGACGAAAAAGGCTACAGCGGATTTGATCCGAATGAATTTGGCAGACAGCGTTGGTCATGACCTTTTCTCCTGATCTTGCTGATAGAACTGTATCAACGATTGATACTCCTGTGCAGAGATTTCCATTACACCGCCATGGCGTTTTCTTGTTATTCCGAAATGATACTGACTGATTGGCGGGATACGAAAATCTCCAGTGGAAAGATCGTCGGCTATCAATGGCAGATAGCCCTTCTGTGAAGCAAACTGATCGGCGATCAAGCAATAGGAGCCGTTTGGAAGGAGATAGATTTCAGGCCCTTCAACGCCAGACAAATCTGCCAATGCTTGTGAAAAAACAGGGCGAAAGCTGTGATATAGAGAGTCAGATTCTTCCAATTCCAGCCGCTTGTATGTATCGCTTTTTGAAATCCGATAGAATTTCCCTTTCGCTTCGATAAGAGTTGTATCGATTACGCTTTCAGCTTTTTCAAAGTATATAAAAGGCAAACTAAATGTGTGGAAATCCTTCGTCCATGTTCCATAGATACGCAGTTTATCCAGCTCGTGAACATAAGAGGGGAAGAATACGAAAAACTGTTGCTTTTTCCGATCAAATATGGCTTCGGGAGCCCATACACAGCCTGTTCCTTCCGCGCCGACGATGCAGGCACGGGGTCCGTCCCAATGGAGCAGATCATCCGATTCCCAGATGATGATATTCCTACTGGCTTCGACTTTTGCCTGCTGCCAGGTGACGCCGGATGCGATGCGTAAATCCGTGGCGATTAAATAGCAGCGTCCGGTATCCGGATGCCGTACAAGAAAGGGATCCCGCACTCCTTTTGTGCCGATATTGGATTCCAGGGCTGGCTTTCCATCGTTCAAATCCGTCCAGAAGAGTCCATCCCGGCTGATGGAAAAATAGATTTGTTCCCCATCCGGCTGCTCCCCAGTAAAATGCGCAAACAGATAAGACATATGGTGTGCTCCGTTATATGTTATTTGGAATCGTCATCACTGCCTAATTTATCAATCTCCTGAAATTGGCCCTTATATGCCCCAGGTGTCATGCCCTCCAGCTGGCTCTTCGTGCATGAGTGTGGGTAGGTTCTGAAACCAGATTTTACAGGTCGGAATCCACCGTAACTTTTCCTCTGGGGGTTGACGTCGGGGCCCTGTCGGCGCGGATAGCCAGCCTTAAGGGCCATCTCCTGCGGCCGCCATCCGTATAGGCGACCTTGGAGGCTGGCGCCTACGGCTAGGCTACCACACCGACCTCCCAACGTAAACCCCGCGCCAGAAAATTTACTACTTGCGTGCGAAACCCATGGCAACGGTAAGCCAACGATATTGAATAGTCATCCCGAATCCGTATAATGTGATTGCACCCACAAAAAAGCGGAGGGGGATGACTACAGCGAAGAATATACTGAAGAAACTGCTGGATGTCAAGGATGCAATCATTGAAGGTGTCGAGATGAGCACCGCCAGCAATGGCGTAATGACCATGGTAGTTGATCTGCGGCTGCGGAAGGGACTCCGGTGCAGATGCCCGTTTTGCAGTTCAGGCCATAGGTTATCGAAGTACGATACCGTACCCGTGATCCTGATGAACCTGGGCGAAGAAAAGGCGGTCACTTTGACGGTGCAGGTCAAGGGCGCAAATGGTGAAATCGTACATATGCAGGCCTTTGAGGATATCCGTCTGCCTGCCGGACGCACGGTGACAAAGGTATCGGACATGGCATTACCCAAATTGAATGACGGCCTGTACAGTTTTGCTTATCTGGTCAGCGAAGGGAGGAAAGAAAAATGAGCGCAAGCATCAAGGTGGAAACCGTCCTGATCCCCACCTACGGCATCGGGAAAGCAGACAAGAACCCCATGTTTCTGGAAAAACGGGTATATCAGGGCTCCAGCGGCAAGGTATACCCGCTGCCTGTCATTGACAAAATTCTGGACGAAAAAGAGGACAAGCCGTACACCGCCGTGTGGCTGGAGAACGACTATATCAAGGTTATGGTGCTGCCTGAGTTGGGTGGGCGGATCCAGCGGGCGTATGATAAAACCAACGGCTATGATTTCGTGTACTACAACGAAGTCATCAAGCCAGCGCTGGTGGGTTTGACCGGCCCGTGGATCAGCGGCGGCATCGAGTTCAACTGGCCTCAGCATCATCGGCCCACTACCTTTGGCCCCACCGATTTCCGCACTGTGGAGAATGAAGACGGCAGCGTGGCGGTGGAGCTTTCCGAGGTCGACCAGATGTACGGCACCAAGGGCAAAATGACCTTTACGCTGTATCCTGACAAAGCCTATATCGAGATCAAGGGCCAGCTCTACAACCGCACCAACCTGCCCCAGACCTTCCTGTGGTGGGCCAATCCCGCCGTGGCGGTGAACGATAACACGCAATCCGTGTTCCCTCCGGACGTGTCCGCTGTTTACGACCATGGCAAGCGGGACGTGAGCAAATTTCCTATCGCCACCGGCGTCTATTATAAGCACGATTACGGCGCTGGGGTGGATATTTCCCGCTATAAGAATATTCCCGTGCCCACGTCCTACATGTGCGCTCATTCGGATTACAATTTTGTAGGTGGTTACGACTACGGTGCGGAGGCAGGCATCCTGCATATTGCCGATCACCACGTTTCTCCCGGTAAAAAGCAATGGACCTGGGGCTGCGGGGATTTTGGCCAGGCATGGGATCGGAACCTGACGGACAAAAACGGCCCCTACATTGAGCTGATGACCGGCATGTACTGTGATAACCAGCCGGACTTCACCTGGCTCAAGCCCTTCGAGGAAAAGACTTTCACCCAGTATTTTATGCCCTACAAGGCGGCGGGGTATGTGAAGAACGCCAGTAAAGAATGTGTGTTGAATCTGGAAGTGAAGGACGGAAAAGCGGCTATCACGGTTTATACCACCCAGCCCTTTGAGCAAGCCCGGGTGACGCTGACGGCCAAGGGTGACATTGTGTATGATAAGACCGCCGATTTGAGCCCGGTCAATGTATTGAAGGACGAAATTGAAATCAGCGTTCCGGAAACGGAACTGACATTAGCGGTGTATACTTCCGGCGGACGAAAGCTGCTGGACTATACTCCCCAGCCCAAGAAGATTGAGGAGATCCCCGATCCCATGCCCCCGGCCAAGCTGCCGAATGAAATACTGACCAATGAAGAACTGTACCTGACCGGTATCCACCTTGAGCAGTACCGCCACGCCACCTATCTGCCCGATCCCTATTATCTGGAAGCGCTGAAACGCGATCCCGGCGATATCCGGGCCAACAACGCGTATGGTATGCTGCTTTTGCGCCGGGGTAGGTTTGCGGAAGCGGAGAAGTATTTCCGTGCCGCCATCGCCCGCATGACGGAACGGAACCCCAACCCATACGACAGCGAAGCATATCTGAACCTGGGCCTGGCACTGAGGTATCAGGGGAAGGATGACGCAGCTTACGATGCCTTCTTCAAAGCCACCTGGACAGCTGCTGAGCAGGAGACGGGCTACTATCACATCGCCTGCATCGACTGCAAGCGGGGCGAGTACGAGCTTGCCCTGGAGCATATCGGGCGCAGTCTGGTTAAGAATTATCACAACTTGAAGGCACGGGCGCTGAAGGGCCTGATTCTGGATGTGCTGGGCAGGAGCACGGAAGCGGAAACCTGGTATGATGAAAATTTAAAGCTGGACGCTTTCGATTACGTGTCCCGCATTGAATCCGGCGATATCGAAGGGGCTCTGCAGCTCATGAATGGCCGGGCCAGCAGCTTCATCGAGTGCGCCATCGACTACGCTGATGCTGGCTTCTATGCCAACGCCATTTTTATCCTGGAATGCTGCCCGAATCCTACGCCCACGGTGTGGTACCACCTGGCGATGTATGCCGCGCTGAACAGGGATGCGAATTATGCAAAGGAAGCGCTGGGAAACGCTTTAACCACCGATTCCCTCTATTGCTTCCCCAATAAACTGGAAGATATCATTGCGCTTCAATACGCTGTTGAAAACAACGAAAAGGACGCTAAAGCGCCCTATTACCTGGGCTGCCTGTGGTATGACAAGCGGCAGTATGATGACGCGATTTCCTGCTGGGAGCATTCTGCGAGCATCGACGGGGATTTCCCCACGGTGTGGCGTAATCTGTCCCTCGCTTATTTCAACAAGCGGGGCGAGAAGGAAAAGGCCAGGCGGTGCATGGAGCGGGCGTATCAATTGGATGAATCCGACGCCCGGGTACTGCTGGAGCTTCATCAGTTGTACGGCAAGCTGAATTACAGCATCGAAGACCGTTTCGCCTTCCTGGACGCCCACAAAGAAGCGGCTTTCCAGCGGGACGACCTGTACACCGAATACTGTGCCCTGCTGAACGATCAGGGCCGGTATCAGGAGGCACTGGATATGATCATGAACCACAAATTCCACCCCTGGGAGGGCGGCGAGGGGAAGGTGACCAACCAGTATGCCGTGGCGCTGACCCAGCTGGGCATCCAGGCCCTGAACGGGGGCGACGCGACGAAAGCCAAAGAACTGCTGGAAAAAGCCCTGGTCTTCCCTCACAACCTGGGCGAAGGCAAGTTGGAAGGGGCCAAAGATAACAACATCCATTATTACCTGGGCCTGGCCGAGAAAGTCCTGGGCAACGAAGCGGAAAGCCTGCGCCATCTGGAGTTGGCCGCGGCAGGCAATGAGGAACCCGCCTCCGCCATGTATTACAATGACCAGCCCGCCGACATGATCCTGTATCAGGGCCTTGCCAACCGGGCACTGGGGAGAGAAGAAAGGGCTTCCAGCCGGTTCTACAAGCTGATCTCCTACGGCGAAAAGCACTATTACGACCAGGTGAAAATTGACTATTTTGCCGTGTCCCTGCCTGATCTGCAATTGTTCGATGAGGATCTGTCTGTCCGCAACCGGGCCCACTGCGAATATCTGATCGCCCTGGGCAGCTACGGCCTGGGAGACAGGGAGCGGGCGGAAAAGTGCTATGACGCTGTGCTGACCATCGATCCCAGTCATCAGGGCGCGATCCTGCACAAACAGCTTCTGTAAAGGAGAGATGCTATGTTCAAAGACCTTTCGGGAATATGGCAATGCGAAATACCCGGCCAGCGCGCCTCTCTGCGCCTGCCGGGGAGTTTGGATGAAAGCAGTATCGGTTTCCCGGACGATCCAAGCAAGCAATGGAAGGCGGACGAGGTGCGCCGCATCGGGTTTTACCGGGACGGCGACCCCATCGTGACCAGGCTGACCAGGAAACATACCTTTGAAGGGCAGGCGAAGATTTCCCGCTCGGTGGATTGGGATATGCCGGCGGGGCAGCGCGTCTTTGTGGACGTGGAGCGGTCCCGGCAGCTGCGACTGCTGGTGAATGGGCAGGAAGCGCCGCTGCATGCGCCTGCCAGCCTTTCGACGACCTATTGTTTTGAGGTGACAGGCCTGGTCACCGGGCACGATGAATTGGTGTTCCTGTCGGACAACAGCTATCCCGGCTGGCCCCGGGACGCGATCGTTTATTCTTCCGCTGCCTCGGATGAAACCCAGACCAACTGGAACGGGCTGCTGGGGTATGTGCGATTGCGCACGGAACGGCAGGCATTCATTTCCTATGTGCGTGTCTGTCCTTTCGGGCAAAAACTGGATGTATGTGTGGAGCTGGACAGCGCATATCCATGGCATGGAATTCTCCATGTTTCTTCCGATGCGCTGGAGAGCGCTGCCGTCATCCCTGTGGATGTTCCATCGGGGAAGCACGAAATCTGGTTCCGCGGTCTGGCAGTGAAACCTGAAGCTCAAAAATGGGATATAGAGGAAGGCAGCCTGCACGTTTTGACCGTGTCCGGCCTTGGTTTAGAGGCCTGCTCTGCTTCCTTTGGCCTGCGGGATTTCCGGGTGGAGAACAGGCATTTCACTCTGAATGGCCGCCGGATTTTCCTGCGCAGCGAAGCCAACTGCGCCGTGTTCCCGGAAACGGGCTATACTCCTATGGACGTGGATGCCTGGAAGGAAATCCTGCTGAAGTACCGGACTTACGGCGTCAACTGCATGCGCTTCCACAGCCATTGCCCGCCGGAAGCGGCGTTTGCGGCTGCCGATGAAATCGGTATGCTGATGCAGCCGGAATTGTCCCATTGGGACCCGGAGCACGCCTTTGCTTCCGAGGAGGCGCAGCAATATTATGAAACGGAATTGCGGGCCATCCTGCGGCATTTGGCCAATCATCCTTCTTTCGTGATGCTCACCTTCGGGAACGAATTGCACGCTGACGCGGTGGGGCACGCCTTTATGGATCGGCTTTTAAAAATGGCAAGGCAAGCCGATCCCACCAGGCTGTACGCCAACGGCTCCAACGTGCACTATGGTGCGATTGGCGCAAATCCGGCCAGCGACTTCTATACCGCCATGATGTATTTTGATTACGATATGCGGGGCACCTGCGACGGTCCTAAGGGCTGGCTGAACCGCGAATACCCCAATACCCGGCGAAACTATGATGAAACGATCGCTGCGATCCGGGAAAAGAGCGATCAGCCGGTATTTTCCTTCGAGGTGGGTCAGTATGAGGTACTGCCGGACTTTGGCGAGATCCATCAATACCATGGCGTCACCGCCCCGGAAAACCTGAAGCACATTCAAAGTAAAGTTCAGGGAAAAAGGCTGGAAAAGGACTGGATGCGCATGGTGGAGGCTACCGGCGAAAGCTCCCTTTTGTGCTACCGGGCCGAGGTAGAAGCTGCTCTGCGGACGGCAGGGTACAGCGGCATTTCCCTGCTGGGTCTTCAGGATTTTCCAGGCCAGGGCACGGCGCTGGTGGGCATGATGAACGCCCATTTGGAGCCAAAGCCCTATGATTTCGCCCGTCCCGAGCGCTTCGCCGCCTTCTTCCTGGATACGCTGCCGCTTGTATTACTGGAAAAATACACCTACACCGCAGGTGAAACACTGACCGCCCGGGTGAAGATGGCGAATTACGGTAAGCGCAATCTTTCCGGTCGCGCAGCATGGGCATTGCAGGGCGGGGAGGGGGAGCAGCGCGGCATACTGCCCGAAACCGAAGCGCCGGCAGGCGCTTTAACCGATCTTGGGGACATCCGGATTCTTCTGGACGGCATTACCAAACCGCAGAAGCTGACACTGACCGTTTCCTTCTGCGGCAGCAACAATTTCTATCCGATCTGGGTATATCCCGACGCACGGCCCGTCTGCCCGGGTAGCGTCTACGAATGCCGAAGCCTGGACGAAAAGGCCTGGCGAACGCTGCAAGCCGGCGGCATTGTGTATCTGGCCCCAGACAGTACGGAGGCGGCGCTGCCTCATTCCATTCAGGCCCAATTCAGCCCCGATTTCTGGTCGGTATGCACCTTCCCGCAGCAGGCGGGCGGCATGGGCCAGCTGATTGACGCAAACCACCCGATCTTCCGCAATTTCCCCACGGAATCTTACAATGACTGGCAGTGGTGGCCTATGGCAAACCAGCGTGCCATGATTTTGCCGGAAAAAGTCGACTGCATCATCGCCGAAATGGATTCCTATGCGTTCCTGCGTCCCATGGCGAAGCTGTTTGAGTGCAAGTGCGGAAACGGGAGATTGCTGGTGTCCTCCCTGGGGCTTCATCAGCTGGCGCAGTACCCCGAAGCCCGGGCGCTGCAGCAGGCTGTCTATACCTATCTATCATCGGACCTGTTTCAGCCGAGGCAAAGGCTTTCTCTGGATTGGATACAGTCGCTGTTCAGGCAGCACTGAACGGCCGCATGATGCAGATGAAATGGATGATTCGGGCGTGAAATACAATCGTGGCAAGCAATGAAAGTTAATACATTTTGCAAAAAGCTTGTTGAGGGCTCCGCCCCCAGTTCCGGGGCCTGCCGGCCCGCCCTCGCTGAAAACTGTCCACAGGACAGTTTTCCGGGCGCTGCGGGCCCCCTGAAAGCCAGCACTTTGTGCTGTGGTTGTGTGGTGAACCATTGGTATCACCACGGTTCAGCAAGCGCTGAATGATAAAGAAAGACCCCTGCACCTGTTGGTTGGTCTTTGATACCAACTTTTCAGGTGCAGGGGTTTGGTGCGCTTTTGGTATGAACTTTGTTACGGGTGATTATTCATCCTTTGGCACGATGTACAGTCATCCGATTTTTGAGTTTGTTTTACCTCAACTTGGGCTGGTATTACAAGCGGTATCATTTTTCCAATTGTCGTGATACCACTTTCGGTGCCCCCTTAAAAGTTATCCAGGAAGGCTACAATTCTCTCCTCCATTTCATCAGGTGGATCAGGCTGTGCCGGCGGTTCAGATTTCTCTGCTGTCGGTTGCGCAATGGTGATCGGGAGTTCTTTCAGGCAGTTGGTGATCGTTTCCCGGACTGTGACCTCGATCTTTTTCAACAACGCCGTTTCCCACTCCTGTTGCTCCTCCATGCGATCCTGCCGGGCGAAGTGATCGTTGATGGCGGTGACGATCGTTCGGCTGTAGGAGCTGTATTCAGGTTGGTTACTATCGACGCTCATCAGGTTATTCCATGCTTCCATGTCCTGTGCTTTGTTCAGGTTCAGCCGCAGGGTCGTGGTGAAGAGATTATCCTTCTTGCTCATGCAGCGTTCGCCTTCTTCAGCTTCAGATTGGCCAGGAACTCATAGCCCTTGGCCGTGGCGCGGA
>JAZQCB010000087.1:0-29748 GCA_045546035.1 Clostridia bacterium | reverse complement strand
TTCTGGCGAGCTCAACGAGACTTTGGCAGCTTTTTTCTCGACGCTTCGTGAAAGAACCCAGCCACCCTCAAATCTGTTCTTGTACGCTGAGCTGGCCGATAGTATAATATACTTCTATTCCGGCAGGTTCCATGACGATGGACGAAGACTTGTCCAGATCGATGGGTTTACATAGTTGCAGCGAAAGGCAAGGAGATGTTTTGAACTATGAACATTAGAACCCTTGTGGAGCTTTATGATGATGAGTGCCCTCTGGAAAACGTGCTCGGAGCGGAGGTTTTTCGGCCGGAGCAGGTCGTCTATATCTGTCCGGCGGACACCCCGGAGGAGGTGGCCGGGCAGATGCGGGATTATTTTGCCCACCGGGATCTGCAGGTTCGGGTGAGGCTGGTCCGCGTGAATCCGTATCGGGTCCGGGATGTGCTCGGGGTCTTCCGCGGCCTTTTAAAGGACAACCGGGATGTGATGGTGGATATCACGGGCGGAACGGATGACGTGCTGTTCGCGGCGGGGATCGCCTGCTCCGAATACAAGACCCCGGTGGTCACCTACAGCAAGAGGAAAAATCGTTTCTTTTCCGTTCAGAACGCGGAGGAATATGACGATCTCCTGTGTGACCGCGTTTTCACTGTGGACGACTGCTTCCGCATGGCCGGCGGAACCGTTCGCATGGGCCGGGTGGATAACAGGCTACTGAGCAAATACATGGATCTCTTCGATCCCTTCTTTTCCCTGTATATGAGGTACCGTTCCCATTGGGACCGCACCGTTTCCTATATCCAGCGGCTTTCGGCAGCGGACGCCGAGGGTCGCTATTCTCTGGACGCGGAAGGCCCCTGGGAGGTCAAGGGCGAGCGGGGAAGCCGCCTGATCGCGCCCGCGGAAGCCCTCCGGGATATGGAGACCATCGGCATGATCCAGCATCTGAAAATGGATCCGCAAAGCGGGGTTTCCTTCCGCTTCCGGGACGCGCAGATCCGGACCTGGCTGCGGGACGTGGGCAGTGTCCTGGAGCTGTATACCTACAAGGCCTGCTTTGATTCCGGCCTCTTCGACGATGTGCGGACCAGCACCGTCGTGGACTGGCAGCGCGAAAATCCCTCCCGGGGCGCCGTGTCGAACGAGCTGGACGTGATGTGCACCCGGCGCATCACCCCGGTCTTTATCAGCTGCAAAACCTGCATGATCCATACGGAAGCCCTCAACGAGCTGGCGGTGCTGCGGGATCGTTTCGGCGGAAAGCTCGCCCGGGCCGCCATTGTTTCCACGGCTAACGCGCTCCCCGCCGCGCGGAACCGGGCGGCGGAGCTGAACATCCGGGTCATCGATCTGAGTGATCTGCGGGACGGAGGCATCCATCTGGCCATCCGGCAGCTCATGAAGGGCCTGTTATAATATATCGTTTTCTTATCCTTTCGCCATAGACGAACAGGCATCCGCAAGCGAATAAAAAGGCCGCGCTGGAGAGATTCCTCCCCTTCGCGGCCGATTCTTTATGCCTTTTTACTCCTTCGGCTCCAGCCGGAAAACCACCGTGACCTCCGCGGTCATTTCCATCCCGCCGGAGGACAGGACGGTGCCCGAGTCTCCCGCGCCGGTGGAGCCGGCCGTGCCCTCCTCGCGCTTGGCGGAGCTGTCCATGTTCACGCTGACCTGGCCGCCGTAGTTTTCGGTCACGGAGACGGCACTTCCCAGCTTACCGCCGGCAGCCGTCGCCATGATCTCCCCTTTCCGCCGGGCCTCCGCCACGGCGCCGCTCAGGGCCAGGTCGTAGGCCTCTCCCGCTTTGGAAGATGCGTAATAGATGCTGTTGCATTCATCGGCGCCGTTGGCCATGGCAATGTCGATGATTTCCCCTACCCGGTCGATCTCCCGCACCCGGACCTTCATGGAATTGGTTACCTGTACCCCCGTCCGGACGGGGCCGCCCTCCGCGTTCTGGGCGGAATAATCGTACATCGTGGAAACATAGAAATAATCGGTTTCGATGTCCTCCGGGAGAATGCCCGCCTCCGTCAGCACCTTCCGCAGCGTGGCGGTCTGCTCCGCGTTATCCTTCGTGGCGCTCCCCGCGTCCTTCGCGGCCGTCATGACGCCCAGGGAAAGGGTTGCGCTGTCCGGCTCCGCCTTCACAGTCGCCCGGGCTTGCACCGTCAGGGTCGCCGCCTCCGCGAGGCCCGCCGCCGGAAGCAGCATTGCCGCCAGCATCAGCAGGGCCAGGAACGTCTTCATCTTCTTCATCGTCTTCATTCTGATCCTTCTCCTTTCATCTGTTTCCGCCGGCGCGAAAGGTCATCGCTCCCCCATTCGCCGGCGGTCCGCCTGTTTCCGCCAGGTTCTCCGCCCTTCTCCCGTTGCTCCGCCAGCGGAGAGAGAGCCGGATTCGGTTTTACACCTGTTAGACGCCGCGAAATCAGGATAGTTCCCCGGAAGCCGAAAAAAACTCTCAGTCCGCTTCCGGTCCGTAGGGATAGGAATAGGCGTAGATGCCGGTAATGAGCCCGTTCTCGAGGGTCGCCGTCGTGTTGTAGGGGCTGAACATCGTGTCTTCGTTTTCGGTATCCGTCAGCATGTCCAGGAGCTCCTCCCGTGTCCAGGGCACCGGATCCATTCCGCCGGGCACATCGTAGAAAATCGTGTTTTCGGAGGGCGGAAAGTCCACCCGAACCCTGGCCGCCAGCGTGACGGGCGTCCAGTCGTCCATCACGACGATGTAGTTTCCGTCCTGCGCCTTCTGGAAAACGCAGTAGCTGAATTCTGTTTCGTCGGGGCTGAGGATCTCATACTCGCCGTCATGGAGGTCAATCTCCCCGATGGTCACGGTTTTTCCGTGAACCACCACCTGATCCCCGGGCTGCAGGGATTCAACCTCCGCCGCGGCGTAGCGGTCCTCCCAGTATAGCGCGGCCGTAAAGTATCCGTTCCCGACCTGCTTCAGATCCTCCAGCATGATGGGAAATTCCCCGTTTTCCGTGTCCAGGTTCTCCGGAATCGGCAGGGGGGATACGGTTCTTCCCGTCAGGATGACCGGTTCCGGCTCCTTCCACGGGCTGTACCACCGGATGGTGTCCTCCAGGGTCTTCAGGATCGCGCTTTCCTCTCCCCGCAGGTATATGGCGTGGTATTCGACGTCCCCGTCCTCCCGCCGCTCGACGCAGATCATGCGGGTCAGCTTTCTCCCGTTTTTGTCCGCGAAATGGTACCTGGCCATCAGCAGCTTTTTTCCGCCGATCTCATAATCCGCGCAGGGCTCCGTTTCCGTCTCGCCATAGGTTTTGATCATTGCCTCGGCATACTGCCGGTTCAGGTAATCCTCCGGGTTTTTCAGCTGGCCCTGCCGCCGGAAGATCCGGACATAGGGCACGGCGCCTTTTTCTCCGGCATAGATGGTCAGGGCGCCGTTTTCCCGGTCATAGGCCGTCCGCTTGCCGCCGTAGACCCGGGTGTCAAACTGCATCCCCGCGCTGGAGATGCTGGCCCAGGATTCCGCGTTCTCCGCTTCCTCCTCTTCCGCGAAGGCGGGCGTCAGGAGGCAGGCGATTATCAGCATCAGGCTCAGGATCAGGGGGAGTGTCTTTTTCATGACAAAATCTCTCCTTCCATCATTTTCTTCAGGGAAAGCGCCGCCTGCTTGACGGCGTTTTTCTTTTCTCCTCTCAGGATCAGCTCGTTCTGCGCGTCCCGCAGGGTCATGCCTTCCCTCATCGCTTCGATCAGCCGGGCCTCGATGGAAATCTCCGCGTGGGATTCTTCTTTTTCCGGCAGAATGACCTCCCGAAGATCCATGACCAGGCAGTATTCTCCCTTTTCCGCCTTCGGGTTTTCTTTCAGGGCCGCCAGGATTTCCGCCGGCGTCCCCCGGAGGGTTTTCTCGTGAATCTTCGTCAGATCGCAGCTCACCGACAGCCGGGCCGCCGGAAGGGTTTCCGCGATCGCCTCCATCAGATCGATGATCCGGAAGGGGGATTCGTGAACAATCGCCACCGGGACGCCCCCCGCGATCTCCTCCAGCTTTGCCTTCAGATCCTTCTTCTCCCGCGGCAGGAAGCCGTAGAAGGCGAATTCCCGGGAATCGAAGCCGGATACGCTCAGGGCCGCCACGGCGGCGCAGCATCCCGGAATGGGCTGCACCTCGATGCCCCTTTCCGCGCAGGCCCGAACCAGCGCGTATCCCGGATCGGAGACGCAGGGCGTTCCCGCGTCGGTGGTCAGCGCCAGGGTCAGATTCTCCGCCAGCATCCGCTCCGCCAGGGTCTCCCCCTTCGTCTGCTCGTTATGCTGATGGCAGCTGGTCAGGGGGGTATGAATGCCGTGAACCTGCAGGAGCTTCGCGGTCACCCGGGTATCCTCCGCGGCGATCAGATCCGCCTTCCGCAGGGTTTCCACCGCCCGGGGGGACAGGTCGCTCAAATTGCCGATCGGCGTGGCGACCACGTAAAGAATAGCCATTTCATTCCTTCCTCATCGTTCCCGCCTGCTTTATCTTTTTTCCGCCACTCTCAGCTTCGCGCTGCGGGCCCGGGGATTCCGCTGGATCTCCTCTTCCCCGGGAGCCACGGCGCCGCCGGCCAGGATGTTGATCACCGGCTTCCTCCCGCAGGTACAGATCGGCGCCTTCGGCGGGCAGACGCAGGGATTGTGCAGCCGCTGGAAGCACCGCTTGACCAGCCGATCCTCCAGGGAGTGGAAGGTAATGACGCAAAGCCTTCCTCCGGGCTTCAGGCAGTCCACAAAATCGCAAAGAGCCTGATCCAGCGGGGTCAGCTCGTCGTTGACCGCGATGCGGATCGCCTGAAAGGTTCTCCTGGCGGGATGCCCGTCTTCTTTCCTCCGGACAGCCTTGGGGATCGCCGCGTCGACCGCCCGAACCAGATCAAAGGTGGTCTCGAGCGGTTTCTCCTTCCGATGCTCGCAGATGATCTTCGCGATTCGGGCGGCCCATTTTTCCTCGCCGAAATCACGGATGATCCCGGCGATTTCCGTCTCGTCCGCCGTATTCAGCAGCTCTGCCGCAGTTATGCCCCGGCTCCGATCCATCCGCATATCCAGCGGCGCGTCCTCATGATAGCTGAAGCCCCGCTCGGGCGTGTCCAGCTGCGGGCTGGAAACCCCGAGATCCAGCAGGACCCCGTCCAGCGGCGGCGCCCCGGCCTCCGCCAGCAGCGCCTTCGCGTCATGAAAGTTGCCGTGGATGGCCCGGAATCCCGGATACGCCTTCAGCCTGTCCGACGCCGCGGCGATGGCGGTCTCGTCCCGGTCGATGCCGAAAAGCCGGGTCTCTTCTCCCGCAGCCCGCAGGATGGCCTCGCTGTGGCCACCGCCCCCGAGCGTCCCGTCGCAGTATACGCCGCCGGGCCTGGGCGCCATCCACGCCAGCACCTCCGAGAGCATTACCGGTTCATGCACAAAGGCCATCTGTCGCTTTCCTCCATCTTTCTGAACGCGTCTTCCGTCTCCCCCATTATATCCTCCCCGCCCCTCTTCCGCAAGCAGGGAACGAGAGGGACGACCCTTTTCGTTCCCCGATCCGAACCGTTGTTCCGGCGGCCCGAAAGCCTCGAACGAGAGGGACGACCCTTTTCGTTCCCCGTATATCCTCCCCGTCCCTCTTCCGCAAGCATGGAAAGGCGTTCTTCCCTTTCCCACTGTGTGTGGAGAAACATATCAAATTAGCAGAGGATGGATGAATTGGTGAAGTCACATAATGTGACCTCACGGAACATCTTTCGCGGACAGGATGGCGGAACTCGCTACCTGCCATGGTGCACACTAATTCGAGAATCCTAACGTAGTCACGAATCATCATCCTTCGTTTTTGGCATATTGGCCGCAATCAATGCGACGATTTTCTCGCTGTTCTCTCGCACGGAATAGAATTTTTGTAGCTGTGATTTGGAATAGGCGTAATGGGTGCCGGCTGTATGGAGAACCAAATACTCTTCAAAGAAGTTCTCCCAGCTGAAATACTGCTGGGAATCAATGCTGTCGCTCGGGTACTCCAGCATCTCCTGAAGCCCAGGGAAGTCAAGCAGGCCTGACTGCAAAATCAGCCACTCAAAGCTTTCCGGCAAGCAGATTGTGATCTTGTCCGGAAAACGGCGTTGAAGGTCCATAACCCGATTCATTTCTGATCCGAATGCAGCTCCATCAGCGACTACAAATACCTTTTCCTCATGATGCTCCAAAATCCATGAGAAAATACCGGAATTGGATCCGGAAGAGGCACAGGTCACGTTGGTTCCATCGTAATAGTGTTTGTATAATTGATACCCGGCGTGAGAATCTTCTGTCAATATAGCTGTGGGTTTTGACTTTCCTTCAGCCTTTGCGTATACGTAATCATTCTGTCGGCGATACATCTTCCGGAAAGTATGTAGCCTGTTGCTCGTTTTGATCTCATAGATTTCTTCCACGCTGTAGGGAAGCTCGTGAAGGGCATCCCTGCAAAAGATGACATAGTAGTTGTCCGTATGACGAATGGCCGAAGCAAATGCATGTGACGAGATAAATTCCGCGTCCTCATCGATAAACACTATGCTGTCATGAAAGCCATCGAGTCTGGCCTGCCAGTCTGATTCAGCATGAAGAGCAACACACGGCTTGTCACAGGTAATCTGCACACCGCTTCTTTTCCCGAGTCTCGCATGGGCGGAGACCATATCGAAGAGTGTTGTCTTGCCGGTTCCGCTGTCACCCTTAACAACCGTAATATTCCGAACCAGCTCAAAGCTGTATCGGACACGTTGATCGTTGATTTTCACCGTATGCTTTCCGTTCATGCCGCCTCACACATACTCGCCAGCCTGCAGGACGAGTTCCCGCATATTATGCGCTATTTTTTTCTTGTTCATCACCATGATTTTGAATTCGCCATCCCCGAAATCCATGAGATGCCGGAGATTCACGACGACCTTTTTATCCTCTGCAATCCGCAGCAACCATTTTGCGCAGTTATCTCCGCATCTGGATGCGTTGAATACCTGTCCTTTGACCTTATTGATCAGAATCAGGGTTTTGACGCCTCCGGACAACTGTGTGGGAGAAATCGCTCCAAGGACAGGGCTCTGAATAAGATTGCTGCCAATTACTTCTGAATGATCCACGTCACGAATCATCTCAACAGACAATGGATCCGTGATCCACCGATCCCGATAGACGTGTTTGAAGTAAGTGGATGTATCATAGATGACATCCGGCATTTTGCCAAACCAAACGTTCAGCATGAGGAGCCTCCCTTTACGTTATTGCGTTCGTGCTTGCCTTGAAAAGAGCTTCAGCCGGATAAGATTGATTCTCAGATGTGTCCGCCACACCAAACACCATTATAGCGCAAGAAAAGCGGGATTACAATGCTTTCATCCTTATCCGGCGCAGTGGCAATAGAACAATAACAGAGGGCATCGACTTGCTCCTCATTATGAATCAATTCTTCAGTATCAGACAGCGGAAAATAAAGCCCCGAGAGCACAATGCCCCCGGGGATATGATACAAGATCAGGAAGCCGAACCATACTCCTCAAGTCCACACAGACGCAGAGGTTCCTGCCGCATAACCTTATAATCGATTCCGACGGATGCAAGCTCCTCAAGAAAGACTTGAACAAATTGATCCGCGGCAAAAGTTTGACCGATTGCCAGAAAGAAATGACGGTTGATACAGGCGATCTCACAGATAATATCTGACACGCCGGGTTCTGACAACACATACAGTTCATCAATATATGGATCCAGCGGGCCAAAGGATCTGCTGTTCGCATAGGATATCGAGATACTCCACCGCGGACTGCCGGCTGCCTTTGCGATCACCCCCAGCTTCATCTCCAGCGGCGTCTGATCCATCCTGGCGAAAAGAGCCTTTCTCTGTTTCATCGCCCATAGAGAATTCTCCGGCTGGGCCTGCAGCATGATTTGCCCGCGCGCCATGGTGCAGGATTTCATCAGATCATCAAGCGATCTGTTCCTGGGGAAATCCAGTTCCACCACATTTGCGAACATGCGATAATTATCGTGATTTCCCAGCATGGCCTTATGATCAACGGCTACAGCAATGCTGACCGTTTTTTCATTATCCGGATCATAACGGTGGATCGCCCTTGCAAACATCACAGACAAAAAGGCATTCGGGCTTCCATCGTAATCTTTGCAATACTGCATGAGCTGCGCTTCCGACAGCCTAATAAAGGTGATCTGAGGTTTTTTCTCTCCTCCGTCATTGAGCTGATAGAAGTCCCTGGTCGTCTCTTTTGAATACAAAGGTGCTTCCGTTCCGTCTATATCCAGATTCGCAAATGGATTCCCTGTCTCCGATTCAGGAATAATATCCCCCGGAAGACGAAAACCAGCCAAGTCAAAAGCCAGCCCCTTCTTCCGGGACAAATAAAGATACATGGCGCTTTTGATGTACGGCAGCACCCCGGCGCCATCCGTCAAAGAGTGGGAAATCTCAAAAGCCAGCCGGTTTCCTTCATATTTCCATGCGGCAAGGTGGTAATTTGATTCTTTCGAGTTGAGGTTAATTGGATCCCACGTGTTTCGTACCGTGATAGGCAGCGGATTCGGGACAGGAAACAGATCGTTTTCCTTCGCTGCAGCCTTCACATAAAAGTATGGGAACCGTTCACGCAGCTCCTCCGCAACGCCGCATAGGATACCCCCATCCACCGGCTCCTTTAGCGCAACAAGCACACCCATCGTATTGGGATGGTCAGGCGTAGAAATATACAGCATCGGTTCAAAGAATTCTTTCATCGTCTTTCCCTCCACCATTCATTCTGCGCGCTTCTGTCAGGGCGGCCCGGCTCCTCAGTCTCTTCATCATTGGGCGCACCCAGGAATGCCGTGATTATAGCATCCGGACACCCTGTAAGACAAGAAAAATACAATGTTTTGAACGCACAGGGCCGCGAAGCTTTTCCACTTCGCGGCCCTGTGGGGTAATTCTTTTACAGGCTTTCCTTCAGCTCGGCGATCCGGTTTTCGAGGGCCCGCGCTTTTTGTTCGTTAGCGGCCAGCTTGGCCTTTTCGCCTTCCACCAGCGCGGCGGGGGCTTTGGCGACGAAGCCGGGATTGCCCAGCTTCGCCCTGGCCCGCTCCGTTTCCTTGTTCAGATTGTCCAGTTCCTTCTGGAGCCGGGCGATTTCCTTCTCGAAATCCACCAGGTCGCCCAGGGGAATGAAGAGCTCCGCGGCGCCGGTCACGGCGGAAACCGTCTTTTCCATCAGCTCGGCCCGATCCGTCAGGAACTCGATTCCCAGCGCGCCGGCCAGGCGGCGGAAATAGCCTTCCCCGTTTTCCAGCGCGTCGTGCCATCCCTCGGCGGCCAGAAGCATCAGCCTTGTCCGCTTTCCGGGGGCCACGTTCATCTCGCTGCGCAGGTTCCGGATCGTCCGGATAATCTCCATGACGCCCTGCATGCGGCTTTCTTCCTCGGGGAAATCCAGCCCCGCCTTCGCCTCCGGCCACTTCTGCAGCATGAGGAAGCCTTCGCTCCCGGGCAGATACTGATAGATTTCCTCCGTCAGGAAGGGCATGAAGGGGTGCAGGAGCTTGAGCAGCGCCTCCAGCACATACAGCAGCACCGCCCGGACGGTTTCCTTGCTCTCCCCGTCCTCGCCCAGCAGCCGGGCCTTGCTCAGCTCAATATACCAGTCGCAGAATTCGCTCCAGGCGAAGTCATAGATCTTCGTGGCGGCCAGGCCGAAATCGCCCTCTTCCATATGCGCGCTGATGGAGCGGATGGCCTCCTGCAGGCGGGTCAGGATCCATTTGTCGGCGATTTCCAGCTTCGAGGGATCCAGCTCCGCCCGTTCATTCACGTTCATGAGCACGAACCGGCTCGCGTTCCAGACCTTGTTGGCAAAGTTCCGGGCGGATTCCACCTTCTCCGTGCTGTATCTGGTATCGTTTCCGGGGCTGACGCCCATCACCAGGGAGAAGCGCAGGGCGTCCGCGCCGTACTGGTCCACCACTTCCAGGGGATCGACGCCGTTGCCCAGGGATTTGGACATCTTCCGGCCCAGCTCGTCCCGCACCAGCCCGTGAATCAGCACCGTCTCGAAGGGCGTCTCGCCCATATGCTCGATGCCGCTGAAGATCATCCGGGCCACCCAGAAGAAGATGATGTCGTATCCCGTAACCAGCATCGTGGTAGGATAGAAGTACTTCAGATCCTCGGTCTGGTCCGGCCAGCCGAGCGTGGAGAAGGGCCACAGGGCGGAGGAGAACCAGGTGTCCAGCACGTCCTCGTCCTGCTTCAGGTTCTTCCCTCCGCATTTCGGGCAGGCGGTGGGATCCTGGCGGCTGACGGTAATCTCGCCGCAGTCGCCGCAGTACCAAGCGGGGATCCGATGGCCCCACCACAGCTGCCGGCTGATACACCAGTCGCGGATGTTCTCCATCCAGTTGAAATAGGTCTTGCTGAACCGGTCGGGAACGAACTTCGTCTTTCCCTCCCGGACGGCGGCGATGGCGGGTTCCGCCAGGGGCTTCATCCGCACGAACCACTGCTCGCTCAGCCGGGGCTCCACCGGGGTCTTCCCGTGCCGATAGCAGAAGCCCACGTTATGGGTCAGCTTCTCGGTTTTGACCAGCAGCCCCATCTCGTCCAGCCGCTTCACCAGTGCCTTCCGGCATTCCAGCGGATCCATGCCCGCGTATTCGCCGGCGTTTTCGTTCATGGTGCCGTCGTCATTGGTGACGGTAATGACCTCCAGATTGTGCCGCAGGCCGACCTCGAAGTCGTTGGGGTCGTGGGCGGGGGTCATCTTCACCGCGCCGGTGCCGAAGTCCATTTCCACATATTCATCCGCCACCACCGGCAGCACCCGGTTCACGATGGGCAGGATCACATTCTTCCCCACCAGATGGGTATAGCGCTCGTCCTTCGGGTTCACGGCCACGCCGGTATCCCCCAGCATGGTTTCGGGCCGGGTCGTCGCCACGACGACGCCCTCGCTCCCGTCCTCTCCCGGATAGCGGATATACCAGAGATGGCCGTCCTGCTCCCGGTATTCCACCTCGGCGTCGCTCAGGGCGCTGCGGCAGCTGGGGCACCAGTTGATCATCCGCTGTCCCCGGTAGATCAGGTTCTTTTCATACAGCCGGACGAACACTTCCCGGACCGCCTTGCTGCATCCCTCGTCCATGGTGAACCGTTCCCGGCTCCAGTCGCAGCTGACGCCCATGCGGCGCTGCTGGTTGACGATGCGGCCGCCGTATTCCTTTTTCCATTGCCATGCCCGCTCCAGGAACGCATCCCGGCCGATGCCCTCCTTGGTCAGCCCTTCCTTGCGCATGGCGTCGACGATCTTGACCTCGGTGGCGATGGCGGCATGATCCGTGCCGGGGAGCCAGAGGGTCGGGTCGCCCTTCATCCGGTGATACCGGATGGGCGCGTCCTGCAGAATGCAGTCCATGGCGTGGCCCATGTGGAGCTGGCCGGTAATATTGGGCGGGGGCATGACGATGGTAAAGGGCTTTTTGCCCTCCACCCGGTGGGCCTCAAAAGCGCCGGCCTCTTCCCAGGCCTGATAGATGTCCTGCTCGATGGCTTGCGGGTTGAATCGGGTTTCCATCTCCGCTCCGGTCTTTTTCATACGTTCCTCCTTATCCTGTTTCGCCGCGGGAAACATGGTGAACAGCGTGCTGATTGTCCCTTTCTAACAAAAAACAGCCCCGTTCCTGATGGACGAGGCTGCGATCAGCACTGGAAAAAAGCAGTCGACAATCAGGCATCCTTCTTCTCGTCTTTGTTGACGACCTGGACGCCGTTATAGTAACCGCAGTTTTTGCACACGCGGTGGGCCAGCTTCATCTGATGGCACTGGGGGCATTCCACGATCCCAGGCATCTGCAGCTTCCAGTTGGCGCGGCGGCTGTTTCTGCGAGCCTTCGACACTTTCCCTTTCGGTACAGCCATGAGTTACACCTCCTCCTGTTGATCAAGCAGTTCCCTTAGCCCCGCGAAGGGGTATTGAATCCCGGGTTCCGCGGGGGCCGCTTCCGGGTCCGCGTATTCAAAGCCCGGACAATCTTCCCTGCACAGGAACCGGATCGGCAAGGCCATGACGGCGTACGACATGACCAGCTTGCCCAGCGGAACGAGATGCCCCTCGTAAGAGAAAATCTCGTCATCCTCCTTGTCGCCGTTGCGGATGAACGTCTCGTCAAACTCGTTTTCGATCTTGGCCGAGGCATCCTTCAGGCATTTGGCGCAGGGAGCGTGTGCCGTGGTCGAGAGCCTGCCCTTTACGGAGATGTTGCCCACATCGTCGGCCATATACTTCCCTTCCACGCGGCAATCGTCGATACGGACGGTGGCCCCGAAGATTTCCTGGTCCGCAATGGCCTGCAGACCTTCGAAGGGGAGTTCCTCGCCGGGATGGGATAGGGCGCCGGAAACGTCAAGCTCCATGTCATCACCTCAAAAGTGACCATTTAGCATTATAGCGGTTCACATATCTTTTGTCAATCATTATTTCACGCAAAAAAGCGCTGCCGGAAGCCGCCGGAGGGAGGTTTTCCCTTCGGCGGTTTCCGGAAAGAGGGCGCGTCCGCTCAGTTGTCCCGGACCTTGCCCGTGGTCACCAGATCCAGGGTATCCCGGGCGATCATAATCTCCTCGTTGGTGGGGATGACGCAGACGGTCACGCGGCTGCTGTCCTTGGAGATCACCTTTTCGCCCCGGCCCTTGTTCTTTTCGGGGTCGATTTCGGCGCCCATGAATTCCAGCCCGGAGATCACCTTTTCCCGCAGGTCGGAGTTGTTCTCGCCGATGCCGGCGGTAAAGGCGATGATGTCAACGCCGCCCATGGCCGCCGCGTAGGAGCCGATGTACTTCTTGATGCCGTAGACCAGCATCTCCTGGGCCAGCTTCGCGTCAGGATCGCCCTTTGCAGACAGATCGTCGATATCCCGGCAGTCGCTGCTCTTGCCGCTGATGCCCAGCAGGCCGCTCTTCTTGTTCATGATCGTCAGCACTTCGTCAACGCTGATCGGATGGCCCAGGGGCGTCCCGTCGTCCTTCAGGGGGTTGTTGGCCATGAACTGCACCACCGCGGGATCACAGCTGCCGCAGCGGGTTCCCATCAGCAGGCCTTCCAGAGGCGTCAGGCCCATCGAAGTATCCTGGCATTTTCCGTCCATGACGGCGCTCAGGCTGGAGCCGTTGCCCAGATGGCAGATGATGATCTTCTTGCCGATGGGGCTGATGCCCAGGAATTCGCAAACCCGGCGGCTGACGTAGCGGTGGCTGGTCCCGTGGAAGCCGTAGCGGCGGACGTGCAGCTTTTCCTCATACATCTTCGGAATGCCGTACATGTAGGCCTTGGGGGGCATGGTCTGGTGGAAGGCGGTATCGAAAACGGCGATCTGGGGCGTCCCCTTCATGACTTTTTCGCAGGCTTCGATGCCCATCAGGTTGGCGGGATTGTGGAGCGGGCCCAGGGGGAAGCAGTCGCGAATCGCCTGCTTAACCTCTTCGTTGACCCGGACGGAGGCGGTGAAATGGCTTCCGCCGTGCAGCACGCGGTGGCCGACGGCGCCGATCTCGTCCGTGCTCTTAATCACGCCGTATTCCGGATCCTGCAGGATCTTCAGCATCAGCTGGGCGGCGGGCTCGTGATCCGGGATGGCTTCCTCGATCACCGTGGATTTCTCGCCGGCGGAATGCTTCATGCGGCTGCCCTCGATGCCGATGCGCTCCACCAGCCCCTTGGCCAGTTCTTTTTCCCCGTCCATGTCGATCAGCTGATACTTCAGGGAAGAGGAGCCCGCGTTAACGACCAGAATCTTCATTTTTACCATTACTCCTTTTTCGATCTCGCGAAGGGACGGTTTCCCATCGCCTCCGAATATTTTACACTACTTTTCGCGGCGGTGTCAACGGAATTTCCGGCGCCGGAGGCCGCTCCGGCCTGCTTCTGTTACAATTCACGGGTGTCGCAGGGCGCCTGCAGCGGGATTTGCGTCCGCGGACGCTCTCGCTTCCGTTCGAACGCAGCGGTACAAAGACGCTGCCATCGGCTGTCGCCTCGTCATCGTCTAAGTACCGGCGTTCTCAAGGCCCGCGTCGTGCAAATACGCGCACGGCGCCTACCCCGTGAACAGTAGCAACCCCGGCGGCGCGCCGCCGAAAAACCGGCGGATCCCTTGACAGGGCCGGCGGGAAGGCGGTAGAATAGCCCGGTATGGGATCCGCGCTTCGGCGCGCTCCGCAGGAACGAATGGGAGGAACTTCTTCGTGCTTGAATGTATTGTCACCAAGTTTGGCGGCAGCAGTTTGGCCAATGACGAACAGTTCCGCAAGGTTCGCAGCATTCTGGAGCTGGAGCCGACGCGGCTTTATCTGGTCCCCAGCGCCCCGGGCAAGCGTTATCCCACGGACGAGAAGGTGACGGATCTTCTGTATCTGTGCCATGAGCGGCGCGCCCAGGGCGAATCCTTTGAGGATCTCTTTGTCAAGATCCGGGAGCGGTATCTGTCCATCGCCCGGAATCTGCATCTGAAGGTGGACATCGAGGGCGCCCTGGCGGAGGTGCACGACGGGATCGCCGGCGGAAAGGGCCGGGACTGGTGCGCCAGCCGGGGGGAATACCTCTGCGGCCTGCTGGTGGCGGACTATCTGGGCTGGCGTTTTGTGGACGCGGCCGACGGCATCCGCTTCCGGGACGACGGGACCCTGGACGATGAGAAGACCCAGGAGCTGCTTTCCGCCCTGCTGGGGGACGGGCAGCCCGCCGTGGTTCCGGGGTTTTACGGCGCCCGGGCGGACGGAGAGGTGGTAACCTTCTCCCGCGGCGGCTCGGATATTACCGGCGCGCTGGTGGCCCGGGCCGTGGGGGCGGACGTTTATGAAAACTGGACCGACGTGTCCGGCTTCCTGATGGCGGATCCCCGGATCATCGACGGCCCGGCGGAGATATCCTCCATTACCTACAAGGAGCTGCGGGAGCTGAGCCATATGGGCGCCTCGGTGCTGCATGAGGACGCCATGTTCCCGGTGCACCGGGCCGGCATCCCCACCAATATCCGGAATACCAACAAGCCCTACCATCCCGGTACCCTGATCAGCAAAAACGCCCCCAACGAGGCCTCCGTGCCCACCATTACGGGCATCGCCGGCCGCAAGGGATACAGCGTCATCGCCATCGAGAAGAACATGATGAACAGCGAGGTCGGCTTCGGGCGGAAGGTGCTGTCGGTGCTGGAGGAATACGGCATCTCCTTCGAGCATATGCCCACCGGGATCGACTCCATGTGCGTGGTGACCGCCGGGGAAAGCCTGGCGCCGCACCGGGAAGAGGTGCTCTCGAAGCTGGAAAAGCTGGTGGAGGGCAGCGGCTCGGTTACGGTGAACGACAACATGTCCATCATCGCCACGGTGGGCCGGGGCATGGTGCACAACTGCGGCACGGCGGCGCGGCTGTTCTCCGCCATGAGCCGCTCCAGGATCAACGTCCGGATGATCGACCAGGGCTCCAGCGAGCTGAGCATCATCGTCGGCGTTAACGACAGCGATTTCGAAGCCACCATCCACGCGATCTACCACGAGTTTGTCGGCTGAAAACCGGCGAGCGAGGGACAAAGGGAGGATACCTCGATGAAGGTTTTGGTGACCGGATACAACGGTCAGCTGGGCTGGGACGTGATCCGGCTGCTGGAGCAGCGGGGCGTTCCCTGCCGGGGCGTGGACGTGCAGGATTTCGACCTGACCGACGGGCCGGCCGTCAAGGCCTATGTCCGGGATTACGGGCCCGACGTCATCGTCCACTGCGCCGCCTATACCGCCGTGGACAGGGCGGAGAGCGAGCCGGAAAAATGCTGCCAGGTCAACGGAAACGGAACCATGAACATGGTGCGGGCCGCCCTGAGCGTCGGCGCGAAGCTGGTATATATTTCCACGGATTACGTTTTTTCCGGACAGGGGGAGGAACCCTGGCGGGAGGATGCGGCCTATCAGCCTCTGAATGTTTACGGGCTGAGCAAGATGCAGGGGGAGATGGCGGTCCGCGGGCTGATGACCCGGTATTACGTGCTCCGCTCCTCCTGGGTGTTCGGCGTCCACGGAAAAAATTTCGTCCGGACGATGCTCCGCCTGGGGGCCGAGCGGCCGGAGGTTCGGGTGGTGGACGATCAGATCGGCTCCCCGACCTATACGGCGGATCTGGCCCGGGTGATCTGCGACCTGATCAGAACCGAGCGCTACGGCATCTATCACGTGCGCAACGAGGGCTATCTGTCCTGGGCGGATTTTACCAGGATGATCTTTGCCTTGAAGGGGATGAAATGCAGGGTCGTTCCGGTGTCCTCGGCGGAGTATCCGACGCCGGCCCGGCGGCCCCTGAACTCCCGCCTGTCGGCGGAGCGGCTGAAGGCGGCGGGCATCGAGCCCATGCCTTCGGTGGAAAACGCCCTGAGCCGCTATCTGAAGGAGCTGGAGGCGGAAACGCCCGCAAAATAAACGCATATCAAAACGCCCGAAGCCATGACGGTTTCGGGCGTTTGCATTTGGCGCCCGGCGATCCGGGACTTCCAAAGGGCGGCGTCACCGGTTCGGGCGACGCGCTTCTATGCCTCTTCGATGCCTCCCGCCTTCAGCCCCCGGCGGAAATCTTCCGGCAGCGGGGCCTCGAAGCGGAGCGGCTCCCCCGTCCGGGGATGATCAAAGGAGAGGGAAAAGGCGTGGAGCATCAGGCAGGGCACCCGGAGGCCTTTTTCCAGCCCGTACAGCGGATCGCCGCAGACGGGATGGTGAATCGCCTTCATGTGCACCCGGATCTGATGGGTGCGCCCGGTCAGGATGCGCACATCCAGCAGCGCGCAGCCCCGGCCTTCCCGCAGAATCCGCCATCGGGTTACGGCCTCCCGCCCTTCGGGATCCACGGCCATCTTCTTCCGGTCCTTTTTGCTGCGGCCGATGGGCAGGGAAACGGTTCCCTCCGGCTCCTTCGGAATTCCCTCCACCAGGGCCCGGTAATGCTTTTCAATGGTCCTCTCCTGCAGCATGCGGCTGAGGGCCTGCTGGCTTTCGTCGTTCTTGGCCACCAGCAGGAGGCCGGAGGTATCCCGGTCCAGCCGGTGCACGATGCCCGGCCGGAGCTCCCCGCCGATGCCCCCCAGGGAATCCAGATGGTGGAGCAGGGCGTTGACCAGGGTGCCGTCGGCGTGGCCGGCGGCGGGATGGACCACCATGCCCCGGGGCTTGACGACCACGGCCAGATCCGCGTCCTGATACAGGATTTCCAGGGGCAGGGCTTCCGGCTGGGGAGCGGCGGGGCGGGGAGCGGACACTGTCAGCAGGATTTCCGCCCCCTCCGGCACCCGGGTTCCCGCCTTGAGACAGGGCCGGCCCGCCAGCAGGCACCGGCCCTCGGCCATCAGGGCGGCCACGCGGCTGCGGCTGAGGCCGCAGCCCTCCGAAAGCAGCAGATCGGCCCGGCGGCCGTCGCCCCGGAAAATCCAGTTTTTTTCTTCCGATCCGGCGCCGCCGGAAGCATCCGCGTCCGCCTCGGCGGGGTGGGTCAGGGCGGCTTCTGTTCCGGCGGTCTTTCTCACAGCGGCATTCCTCACAGCTTGATCCTTTCGTCTGTTCGTCTGTCCGGGGCCGGCGCGGCTCCTTCCGGCTTTAGCGCGCGGTCAGCGGCGGGCGTGGGTCATGGTCATCACGGTCACCTCCGGGGCGCCGGCGTCCCGGAGGACGGCGGCGCAGCGCTCGGCGGTGGTGCCGGTGGTCAGCACGTCATCCACCAGCAGGACGGGGAAATGAATTTCCTCCGCGGTGCGAAAGGCCTTCCGCAGGTTTTCCCGCCGCTGGGCCTGGTTCAGGCCCTCCTGGGTATGGGCGCGGGGATCGGTCCGGGTCAGCAGGGGCCGGCAGGGTAGGGCCAGATGCCGGGCCACCGCCTCCGCCAGCAGACGGCCGTGATCCACGCAGCGCTCCCGCCGCCGATGGGCGGGCATGGGCACCCAGCAGACCACCGTGTCCGGCGGCAGGGAGCATTCGGCCGGGGGCGGAAGGACGCCGGCGGCCAGCTCCTCGGCCACCTGGGCGACGGCGTGATGCTTCAGCCGGAGCACCAGCTGCCGGGGCAGCCCCTGATGGCTCCGGGCCGACCAGGCGGTGGCCCCCCGAAGCTCCCGCCGGTCCCAGGAGCCGAGCAGGTCCGCGTAAACCAGCTCCCTGCGGCAGGCGGGGCAGAGGCAGCGGCCGTCCGAAATCTTTCCGCAGCCCTGGCACAGGGCGCCCTCGGGATACAGGATTTCCCGAAGAAGGCGAAGGCATCCGGCATACGCCTCCCGGAGAGACCGGATTCCCTTTCGCGGCGGATTCATGTCCATTCCTCCTCCGCCCGGGCCAGGCGAAGGGCCAGGGTCGTATATCGTTTGGCGACATGGTCGTTTTGCACCATGGCGCGGATGACCTCCTCGGTTCCCACCAGCACCACCAGGCACCGGGCCCGGGTCAGGGCGGTATAGAACAGGTTCCGGGTCAGCAGCATCGGGGGCCCGCCGGTCACGGGCATGATGACCACGGGAAACTCGCTGCCCTGACTTTTATGGACCGAGAGGCAGTAGGCCAGGCTCAGATCCTCCAGATCCGCGGACTCGTAGACCACGTCCCGGTCGTCGTCGAAGCGGACGGTCAGGGTGTGCTCGCCGGGATCGGCGGACAGGACGGCGCCGATGTCCCCGTTAAAGATCCCGCTGCCGTCCTCCGTGCCGCCGGGGGTGCTCCGCCGCCAGAGAAGATCGTAGTTGTTCCGGGTCTGGATCACCTTGTCGCCGACGCGGAACACCGTCTCTCCCCAGGTGATTTCCGGTACCCCGGGCCGGGGCGGGTTCAGCGCCTCCTGGAGCAGGCGGTTCAGCTGGAGGACGCCGCATTCGCCCTTTTTCGCCGGGGCCAGCACCTGGATGTTCCGGATGGCGAGGGCGGCGGCCTCCTTCGGCGGATATCCCAGGAATCCGGGCAGCCGGGTTTTCATCAGGGCGACGATGGCCTCCGCCGCGTCCCGGAGGGAGGTTTTCCGCTCAAAGAAAAAGTCGGAGCCCCGGCCGTTGAGCAGGGGCATTTCCCCCCGGTTGATCAGATGGGCGTTGAGGACGATGCGGCTCTGCTCGCTCTGGCGGAAAATGTCCGTCAGCCGGGCGCAGGGAACGCGGCCGCTCTGGAGAATGTCCCCCAGGACGTTTCCGGCGCCGACGCTGGGCAGCTGGTCCGCGTCGCCCACCAGGATCAGCCGCGTTCCCGGCTCGATGGCCCGCAGCAGCGCCTTCATCAGCGCCAGATCGATCATGGAGGCCTCGTCGGCGATGACGCAGTCCGCCTCCAGGGGATGCTCCGCGTTCCGGGCGAAAGCCCCCTCCTCCCCGCCGTATTCCAGCAGGCGGTGGATGGTTTTCGCCTCGGCGCCGGTGGCCTCGGCCATGCGCTTGGCGGCCCGGCCGGTGGGGGCGCAGAGCAGGGTTTCGTTTTCCTCCTCCAGCAGAGCGAGCACGCAGTTGATGATGGTGGTTTTCCCGGTTCCGGGCCCGCCGGTAATGACGAAGACGCCGTTTTCCAGCGCCTGAACGATGGCTTCCCGCTGGCGGGGGGAGAAGGAGATGCGGTGTTCCCGCTCAAAGCGGGCGACCCGCTTTTCCGCGCCCCGGAAGCGGCCGGGGCGGATGGCGGCCATCAGCTCCGTCAGGCGGCGGGCCACCTCCATTTCGGCCGAGTGGAGGGCGGGCAGATAGATCCGGCGGGAGACGCCGTCCTCCGCCAGCTCCGCCACGAGTTTCCGCGCCAGCAGCATCTGGGTCAGCTCCCGCCGGCAGTTTTCCGGGCCAATCCGCAAAAGCCCCGAGGCGGCGCGGATCAGCTCCTCCTCCGGCAGGAACACGTGGCCTGAGACGGCGGCGGCCTCGCGCAGCAGGTGCGCCAGGGCGCAGCGGATCCGGTCCGTTCCCTCCGGGGGCAGCCCCAGGGCGACGCCGATGCGATCCGCCGTCTGGAATCCGACGCCCTCCAGATCGTCGCACAGGCGGTAGGGATTGGCGCGGATGAGCTCCTGGGCCCGGTCCCCGTACCGCTTGCTGATTTTCATGGCCAGGGTGGCCGGGACGCCGTAGGCCTGAAGAAAAATCAGCGCCCGGCGGGTCTCCTGCTGTTCGGCGAAGCTTTCCGCGATCATGGCTGCCCGCTTGGCGCCGATGCCGGAAACCCGCGTCAGCCGCTCCGGGTGCTCCGAGAGGACGGCGAGGGTCTCCTCCCCGAAGCGTTCGACGATCAGCCGGGCGGTGGAGGGGCCGATGCCGCGGATGATGCCGCTGGCCAGATACCGCTCGATGCCCAGCAGGGTGGTGGGGGTTTGGACCTGGCAGGAGGCGACCTTGAACTGGCGGCCGTAGGACTTGTGCTCCACCCATTCGCCGCCGAGCAGCACCTGCTCCCCGGGGGCCAGCTCCGGCAGCACCCCCGTGGCCGTCGCCTCCTGCCGGCCGACCCGGATGGAAACGACGGAATAACCGTTTTCCCCGTTGCGGAAAATGGTTCCCAGAACTCCCGCCTCCAGCCGCTCCATGGCTTTCGCCTCCCGCCTGTTTGCCGCGCGCCGCGCTCCCGGACAGTGTACCATAAAAAACGGGGATTGTCATGGCGGGAAAGGTTTGTTATAATTTACGCGTGATTTTCCGGGGAGGAAGTGCGCTTTATGGATTTACTGAAGACCCTGCTGATCTATATGACCGTGACCTTTACCAGCGCGGTGGAAAACACGTCGGCGCCTTCCGTGACTCCGGTGCCGACGCCTCCGCCCGTCCCGACGGAAGCGATCGTGGAAACGATTACGGTTCTGCCCTCGGTGGCCGCGCAGGTGACGCCCCGGCCCGAGGCGACGGTGTCCGTGACCCCGGAACCGGTGCCGACCATTACGCCCAATATGAAGGGGTATCATAATCTGATTCAGGGCGACCGGGGCGACGAGGTCCGAAGACTGCAGGAGCGGCTGATCGAGCTGGGCTATCTGCCGGAGGGAAGCGCCGACGGCGCCTACGGCGGGCAGACCCGGAACGCGGTGCGCCGCTTCCAGTATTACAACAGCCTGACGGTGGACGGCATTGCCGGCCGCGCGACCCAGACGAATCTGTTCGAGAACCCGGATGTGCGCCCCTATCCGACCGAGACCCCCTCCGAAACCCCCGAACCGGTTGTCCTCCCGACGGAAACCCCGGCTCCGGAAACTCCCGCGCCCGTAACGGCTGTGCCATCGGAAACCCCCGGGGCCGAAGGAACGGAAGCGCCCGCGCCGGGGACGGAAATCCCGACGCCTGTAACGGCTGTGCCATCGGAAACCCCCGGGGCAGAAGGAACGGAAGCGCCCGCGCCGGGGACGGAAATCCCGACGCCTGTAACAGCGGCGCCCGCGGAAACGGAAGCGCCGACGGAGACACCCGATTCCTTTGCGAAGGCGGCGCTCCCCGCGGAGGATCCGTCTTCCCCCGCCCCCGCGGAAACGGAAACACCGGATGAATTGATGGAAGATGTGGATCTGGACGCGGAACCGACCGGGACGCCCCCGGCCGGCCCGACGGCGACGCCGGTGCCCTGGCGGGATATCGCCGGATGGGTGGTGCTCAACGACAGCGGCGAGGCCATGCGGTGGACTGCCCTGGAGGACGGGGTGCCCCAGATTCATTCGCCGAGGATCCAGGAATGGAACGGGGTCTTCCGCATCAGCCTGGATGACGCGGCGGCCAGCGTGGAGAGCTGGAAACTGACCGATGACGGCGGAACCGTCATCCTGGAGGCGGCGGGCTATACCCTGGCCCTGCTGCAGGAAAACGGCGCCCTGGTGGCGGCGGTGGACGGGATCGAGATGGTGGCCGCCCCGGAGGATTTCTCCTTCGGGGAGGGGCGCTTTATCAGCGTGGATCTGCTGACCCGGGCCCTGGACGGCTCCTGGGAATGGGACGCGGAGGAAGAAACCCTGATGCTTTCCATTCCCGGCAAAACCCTTTCCACCGCGACGGACTGACCGCGGGCTTGACAAACCGGCGGAAAACGGATACACTCCGGAACCGTTCCGGAGCGGCCCGCTGTGGAAGACCGCGGCGCGGGAGTCCTCCGGGGAACATCGAAGAACACCGAAGCGCACTGACCAGAAAGGAAACGCCTGCATGAAAACGGTTACCATTCGCCTGAGCCTGGTGGAAAACGTCAACAAATTCGTCAATATCGTCGGCCGCTATCCCTTTGAAATGGATCTGCGGGCGGGGAGGCACGTGGTGGACGCCAAATCCATCCTGGGCATTTTTTCCCTGGATCTGAGCCGGCCCATTACCCTGGAAATCTACAGCGAGGACTGCGGCCAGCTGCTGGAGGAAATCAAGCCCTTCCTGGCCTGAACGGGAGGCAAAAGCCCGTACGTTAAAAGAAAAAAGTCGGGAAACTACCTGGAAATAGCGAACAATATATCAATCAGCCCTTTTCATCATTCGGAAAGTATGATAAAATGCCCCCGACCGGCCAGGCCGGGGGTTTTGCACGCTTTTCGGAAGCGGACGCCCCGCCGCCGGATCAACAACGCAAGGAGCTGTACCCGTGGAAAGAATTCGCCGCAACGAGCGCATGAGCGCGATGATGAAGATCCTGGCCGGGGCGCCGGGAAAAATGTTTACCCTGAACCAGTTCTGCGCCCTGTTCGGGTCCGCCAAATCCACGGTCAGCGAGGATATCGACGCGCTGCGCCACGTGGTCAGGGATTTTGATCTGGGAGAAATCGTGACCCTGACGGGGGCCGCGGGGGGCGTTATCTATCGGCCCCGGATCGGCCGGGAGACCGCCCGGAAGTTTATTGCCGAGCTGTGCGAAAAGCTCAGCGGCACCGAGCGGGTGCTGCCGGGGGACTTTCTGTATTATTCGGACATCCTCAGCGCGCCGGAGATCGTCAACCGGATGGGCGAGATCCTGGCGACGGAGTTTGACCGGGAAAATCCGGATTTTGTCCTGACGATGGAAACCAAGGGCATTCCCGTGGCCTATGCCACGGCCAACGCCCTGGGCGTTCCCCTGGTGATCGCCCGCCACAGCTCCAAGGTTTACGAGGGATCGGCGGTTAACATCAATTACGTTTCCGGCTCCGGCAACATCGAGACCATGAGTCTGAGCCGCCGGGCGGTCCGGGAAAACCAGCGGGCCCTGATCGTCGACGATTTCCTCAAGGGGGGCGGCACCGCCCGGGGCATGCAGGAGCTGATGCGGGAATTCAACGTGACGGTGGTGGGCTCCGCCTTCGTCATGTCCACGGCGGTGCCGGCGAAAAAGCGGGTCGCGGGGGAAAAGGCCCTGATGACCCTGGAGGTGCTCGGCGGGGAACCGGCCGAGGCGCGCGTGCGGCCGGCGGCCTGGCTGGAGCGGGACGAATGAGGATGCCCGCGGGCGGCCCCAAAATTTGCAATGAATGGGTGAATATGATAAGATAAGGGGTAATCGCCCGGGGGAAGGAGAGGGATGCCTTGTATCAGATGGCGCCGCCGCAGCCGGTTCAGCCGCCGCCAGAGGAACCCAGACGCATGAGCGTTTTCCAGATCATGCTGATCGTGGCGGTGCTGGGATTCGTGATCTGGTATCTGGTGACCGCGCTGACGCCGGAGGCCTCCCCCTATGGGCGGATTACCGCCGGAACCATGGGCACCCGGTATACGGGGGACTGCCTGCTGGTTCGGGACGAGACGCCCTTTGACGCCGAGGGGCTGACCAGCATCGAGTATATCGCCGAGGAGGGCACCCTGATTTATCGGGGGACGACGATCTGCAACGTCTACTCCTCCGGTTTCAGCACCCGGGAGATGACGACCCTTCAGGATTACCGCGATCAGATCAAAAACTACCAGATCAGGCTCCTGCGCTCGGAGGTGGCCACCGACGCCCGGATGGAAAAGCTGGAAAGCGACGTGCTGACCCGGGCGCGCGAGGTCCGCGCCATCGTCGGCGGCGCCCGGGGCAATATGAACAACCAGGAAAAGCTGCTGGGGACGGCGATTCAGGCCCGGCAGACCTACCTGAAGCAGAAATACAGCGACGACCAGCGGATGAGCCGCCTGTATGACGACGAGCAGAGCCAGATGCAGCGGATCAGCAGCTGGACCAAGCAGTATGCCGCCATGACGGAGGGGGTCGTCAGCTTCTATTCCGACGGATATGAATACGGGCTGACCATCCATAATTACGATTCCTTTACCCCGGCCCAGGTCCGGTCGATGATCAACGGGAACAAGCCCGCCTCGTCCGTCGGCCAGAAGGGGAAAACCACCATCTACCGCATGATCCGCGACGGATACTGGTATGTGCTGATGATGGTCCGGGATTCCAACTGGAACCCGGTGGAGGGCGCGGTTTACGAGCTTCGGCTGGAAAGCTTCCAGGACACGACCGTCCAGGCCCGGGTGCAGTCCTTTACCCGCGCCGGCGGGGAGCTGGTGGTCCGCCTGGCGGTGCAGGCGCCGGTGCAGCCGATCCTGTATATCCGAACCTGCACGGGGGAGCTGGGAGACAATGTTTCCACCCTGATGGTGCCGCCCCGGGCGATTTATTATCAGGACAATATGGCCGGTGTCGTGGTGGTGGACGGGCAGTATCAGACTTTTATCCCCGTCAACATCCTGGAAAAGCGGGACGACGCGGTCTACATTTCCGCCATCCAGCAGGGCGTTCTGTCGGAAGGACAGACGGTGCGCCTGTTCTGAGGCGGAGCGAAAACATTCCAAAAATCGACAGAAGCGGAAGCGGGCGCCGGTGCGCCGCCGATCCCGCAAGGAGGCAACCGATACCATGGTATTCAAGGATCTGCAGGACTGGCTGAGAAGCAGGCTGAGCTTCGGAGGAAACGGCGGAACCCGCCGGCCGGACGGAGGAACCAGCTGCTACCGGCCGGTTCAGCGGAAAAACCGACAGGAAGAGGCGCTGGCCCGGGAAAAGGCGGCGGAGTACGAGGCCGCCCGCCCGCAGGTGGCCTACGCTCATACGGGGTTTACGGGCATGAATCCCCCCATGGGCGGAGGCGTTCCCTATTCCGACACCCAGGCCGCCGATCCATACGGATACGGCGCCGCCCAAGCGGCCCGGCAGGAAAGCTGGGGCGTGCCGTCGGAAAATCCGGGCGGATGGGGCGCCCCGGCGGAGGAGCCCGCTCCGGGAAGCAATATTTCCTACATGCCCGGGGTCTACGCGCCGGACGCGGGCAGCACCTTTACCCATGTGGAGCATATTCTGGCCATTACCTCCCTGCGAAGCTGCTATGAAGCGATCGAATGCATGAAGAACGGGGAAACCCTGATCATGACCCTGGACACCATCGGCAGCGAGAGCGAGCGCATCCGGTGCCAGGACATGCTGGCCGGCGCCGCCTTTACCCTGGGCTGCAGCGTCCGGACGATTCCGAGCGCGGGGACGGTGCTGATCGCTCCCGCGGGGGTCAAGATTCTGCCGGAACAGCAGCGGAGCAACCCGGATCGGGGCGTCTATACGGCCCCCCAGCCCCAGGCCGCCCCTGTGGAGCAGGGCTATATTCCCCGCCGGGAGCGCCGGAGCAGCCCCAACGCCGCGGGATGGGAAAACCCCGCCGGGGAAACGGGGCGGGGCTATAACCCCTATACCGGCAGCATGCCGGCCGCCGCCGGCGGCTACGGCGCCTACGGGGGTTACGGCACCTACGGCGGCTACGGTTCCTGAGGATTTTCCGCGGCGAGGCCGCGAAAAAAGATACGCGACTAATGAATGAAACGGAAGGAAAGGAGACCCCCCAATGGAACGCATTACGGTCGATGTGATCAGCAGCAAGGAGTTTGCCATCGAAACCCGGGGATACAACCGCAAGGAAGTGGACGAATTTCTGGATGAGGTCTGCGACGAAATGGAACGGATGGAGGCGGAAATCAAGGATCTTCGCCAGAAAACCACCGTGGTTCACGAAACCCCCGCGGCGCCGGCCGTGGCGGTGGGCGTCAGCGCCGAGGACGAGAGCAGCTTCCGGGAGATTCTGGAAATGGCCCAGCAGGTAAAGAACGAAACCCTGCGGAAGGCCCGGGAGGACGCGGAGGCCATCCGCGCCAAGGCGGAGGCGGAGGCCACCGAGCGGCTCGACGGCATCAACGAGGAGCGGGACGCCATCAGCCGGGAACTGGAGGAGCTGAAGGCCGCGGCGACGAAGTATCGGGAGAGCTTCGAGGCGCTGCTGCAGGCCCAGCAGGAGGCCCTGGACAAGGCCGCGCCGGATCTGTTCTGAGACGGAGGGATTACAGGATGTTTGGACGCAGACCGGATGGGCGGCGGCTGAGGGGCGTGGATCCCATCGTCGCCATTACGCCCTATCTGATGCCGATGCGGTGCGACGCGCAGGTGTTTCTGGAGCATAAGCTCGATTATGAGATGCTGTCCCGCTATATCGCGGCGAAGAGCCGGGAGGGCCAGAAGGTGACCTTTATGCAGATCATCGTCGCCTCCTATGTGCGCGGCATCAGCCAGCACCCGGAAGTCAACCGCTTCATCAAGAACAAGGAATACTACGCCCGGAACAACTGCTCCGTCTCCTTTACCATTCTGAAGGAAACGGACAATTACGACAGCCCGGAGTCCACCATCCGGATCGAGTTTGATCCGACGGATACCCTTTTCGATGTCCGGGACCGGATGATCGCGGCGGTGGAGGCCAGCCGGGGGGAGGACAACTCCGGGGACGATTTCGTCCAGAAGCTGGCCGGCGCGCTGCTGAAGGTGCCGGGGCTGGCGAACCTGGTGGTGGGGCTGGTCCGGCTGCTGGATCGATACGGCCTGGCCCCGAAGAGCCTGATCATGGAACTGCCGATGTACAGCGGCATGTTCATTACCAACAACGCCTCCATCGGCCTGCACCATGTCTGGCATCATATCTATAACTTCGGGACGGTCAGCGCCTTTTTCGGCATGGGCAGCGTCCTGAAGGAGGCGGTGACCGACGCGGAGGGCAAGGCCCGGATGAAGAGGTGGCTGCCTATCGGCGTTACGGTGGACGAGCGGGTGACCTCCGGCGCGCATTACGCGGCCTTCTTCGCGGATGTGGTCCGGTGCCTGAACCATCCGGAGCTGCTGGAAACGCCGCCGGAATCCGTCCGGTATGACGAGGATATGGTCTATCACGTGCCAAAGGTCAACGCCAAGGCCTGAAGTCCGGGCCGGGGAGCGAAGAGGATCCGTCCAGGGAGACGCTTGCGGAAATGGAGGAAGCGCCGCGGGTGGCGGGATCCGTCCCCGGGAGGCGCTTGCGGAAAAAAGAACGCCGCGCGGAAGCAGATGCTTTTGCGCGGCTTTTTTCGTGCGCCCCGCTTTCCCGGGCGGGGCGGAAGGCCACAGCGTTCCGGCGTTCTTTCGCGGGAAAGGGTGGGGCCCGCCGGAGGGGTGGAGCTGGATATGTCTTACACAAAGCTTTCCGGCCGGTTAAAGACGGGGACGAAATCCTTCTGGGCGGAATCCGGCCCCTGGAGAAAGCCGGGCAGTCCCAGGGCGAGCATGTGATCCCGCACCCGGCGGTATTCCCGATCCGTGACGGGGCGGGTCAGCCCGGGAATGGCCACGCCGTTCATGGGAACGTACTGGCGCATGAGGCTGACGGGGATGCCCTCCGGCAGGCGGTCCCGGATCCAGGTCAGCAGCTTCAGGCTTTCCCCGGTCAGGGAGGGGAGGATCAGATGGCGGATCAGCGTCCCCCGGGTCATGATCCCCTCGGCATTATAGACGGGCGCCCCGGTCTGGCGGCACATCTCCTCCACGGCGGCGGAGGCGGCCTCAAAATAGTCCGGCGCGCCGGCGCAGAGCGCGCCTGCGCGGGCGGTGTAGTGCTTCAGATCCGGCAGATAAACGTCGATGACGCCCTCCAGGCGGCGGAGGGTTTCCACTCTTTCGTAGCCGGAGCTGTTCCAGACCAGGGGAAGGGCGGGCCGGTACAGCTCCAGCGCTTCCAGAATCCGGGGCACGAAGGGCGTCCCGGTAATGAAGCTGATCGACTGCATGCCCATCTCTTCCAAGCGGCGGAGGCTGTCGGCCAGCGCCCGGGGAGAAAAGACGCGCCCCCGGTTCAAATGGGAAATCTCGCCGTTCTGGCAGTAGGCGCAGCGCAGGGTACAGCCGCTGAAAAAGACGGCGCCGGTGCCCCGGGATCCGGAAATCGGCGGCTCCTCCCACAGATGGGGCGCGATCCGGGCAATCAGCATATCCTCCCCCAGGCCGCAGAAGCCGGCGGCCTCCTCCCGGCGGATCCCGCAGCGGCGGGGACAGAGCGAACAGCGCAAAACCCTTCCTCCCTTTTCCTCAAGGATGCCTCCATTATAGGCCCAAAGATGTCCAAAATCCAGCGGGGGCGCCGGGGAGAAAGATCGGGGGGTTGTGAGAAAAGGGGAATTGGGTATATAATACAGCGTGCGCGAGTAGAGAAACAGGCGGCGGACGGACGCCGAGGCGGCCCGGAAACCGCGGCGATAAAGGAGAACAGACGTGAACGATACGGAAGAAAGATTCCCTGAAGGGCAGGAAGCGACCCGCTCCGTTCCCGCCGCCCCGGCGGGCCGGAGAAGGCGGACGGACCGGTACCGGGAGGAAACGCCGGCGGAAAGCCCCGCTTCCTATCGGCCCCCGGTGCTTTCCGGACAGAGCGAAACCGCCCGGGAAGCGGCCAATCGGCTGAACGGCGCCCCCCTGCGGGAGGCCGGAGCGCCGCCGCGCGCCGGCACCGTCTCCCGCATCCGCCTGGGGGATCAGAGCGGGCGGCCGGAGAGCCGGGAGCGCGTGGGCTACGCGCCGGGCCGGATGGGCATGCCCCAGCGGCCCCGGCTTTCGGAAGAGGGAAGAGCCCGGATGGCGGAGGAAAACAGGATCCGGGGGGCTGAACCCTCCCGGGGCCGCGGGCCGGAGGGCTCGGGAATGCCCGGCCGCGATACCCGCGCCAGGGGCGCGAGGCCGGCGGAAAGGGGACCCGTCCGCCCGCCGCGGGAGGAGGAGCCGCCCCGCCGCGGCCGCCGATGGCTGACGATTCTGGTCATCGTGCTGGTGGTGCTGGGGCTTCTGATCCTGGGCGTCAATCTGATTCCGGAAAACGCCGACGGTCTGCCGGGAACGATCCGGAAGACCGTCGGGGGCTTCGCCGGCAGCCTCTTTAACAACGCCGGCAGCCGTCCCCACGCGGTGACCGCCTTCCTGGTCAACGGGGAGACGGAGACCACCGCCCCGGCGGATCTGACCTTTTCCATCACGACCGAGAAGGGCGTGGCGGACGTGCGCCTGGTGGACGGGGAGGGCAATATCCTGCAAACCAGCCGGATGGTGGCCGACAATACGGAGAATACCCTGTGGAGCCTGGACTGGCATCTCACCAGCGGATACAGCGGGGATGTGCGGCTGCATACCCTGGTGGGGGATCAGTGGCTGGAGACGGACCGGGTTGTGACGGTCAGCATTCGGGATCTGCCGGTACAGACCCAGACCCCCGCGCCGGAGGCGACGCCCCTGCCGGTTGTGTTTACCTCGGAAACCCCCGAGGTGACCGCGGCGCCGACGGCGGAGCCGACAGAAAAACCGACAGAAGAGCCGACAGAAGAGCCCGCGGACGAGCCGGCGGACGAACCGCAGGACGAACCCGCGGAGGAGCCGCAGGATGAACCCGCGGACGAACCGGCGGACGAACCCGCGGAGGAGCCGCAGGATGAACCCGCGGACGAACCCGCAGACGAACCGCAGGATGAACC
>JAZQCB010000086.1:0-103320 GCA_045546035.1 Clostridia bacterium | reverse complement strand
GACGGATATTCTGACGATATGTAATTCCTGCTCCAAAAAACAAAGCCTGCCTGGAATGATGGCAGGCTTTGTTCTGAGTTGTTGCACTACGGTCTGTCAGCATGTTTGTTCAAATCATCCTTATGACCAGTAATCCAAGGCCTACAGGGTTTTTTCCTGCCTTCGTTTTTCTCTCCGCTTCGGGCTTGGGGTTTGTTTTAGGGTTTACTCCTGGGCTTGAGGCTTATTATGCCTTTCTTCTGAGGTTCGCAAAGGCGTTGCTCATGACACGGCGGGTGTGCTGCAGGGCCTTTTTCGAAAAGGTGTGTATACGATGCCTACCTGCTTTTTGAGGCGGCCTTCACCGTGCTGAGCAGTTTTTCGCAGATGCCGACAGTGCTGTTTTGACTGCTGTGGTCAAAAAAATGATACTCCGATACATACTGAAACAACAAATCAGCGTATTCCTGACCGGGAAGGAACAGCTCCCGGTAATCACTTTGGGAAGCGTTATAATTGGATGAACTGGGGTAAAACAGGACGCCCTGTCCGTCATAGACTTCCACGGAAACCGGCCAGGATCCCCGCCCCAGAAAAGAAACAAAGACGTCCTCTTTTCTGAAAAAGGCCTGCAGCATTTGGATGATTTTGATTCTCTCACCTTCGGTAAACGGGCGGCACGCAAAAAACTGATCCTCCAATACACCTTCGCGGGCGAAACGCAGCATTGATTCAAGGGAGAATACCAGATATGTTGGCTTCGAGCGCGAGTAGAAGTTTTTGACCCGCCTTTCAAAGATGTAAACAAGAGTGTCACGCGCGGCCGCGATGGGCTGCAGGTTATCAGCAAGAAAGTCGGTGAAGGTTCGTTCAACAATATCCGATGGCAGCATCTGCATGCCCGGGGTAGGTTTGATGATCAGTGCCTTGCGGTTATATTCCATACGATAATTTTGCTGGGTAAAATCGATATAATCCTTACCTGTTTGCAAGTGTTCATACCGGTATAGCGGGGTCCTGGGCAGCGCGCCCAGTGAGCGGATGATCCTCTGAACAAGAGTATTGCCGCCAGAGAGCGGATGCCAGGAACCCTCATCATCGTTCAGAAACAAAAGATATGGTTGCCGATGATCGGCCCACAGAGCGATATTCCACGGAAGGGAAGCGCTGTAAAGGGCCTCTTCTTCCAGAAGAATGGCGGAATAATTCATACTTACCACATGGTCAATCAGGCCAGGAAGCAATTCGGAAGTGTCAAAGAGATCCCTGCGGGTAAAATAATGGATAACCTGAAGCTGGTTCGATGAAGCCAACAGTTCGTCGATGAATGAAAAGGAACCGGATCTCGTGCATCCGAAAACAAAAACAGTTCCCTCGGAAAATGGAATAGAACCCATTATATGGGAATAACAGCGGCTGACGTGGCTGCCCTCAAAAAGGCACTGGTGCATCGCCTGCAGCAAAGCAAAACGTTTTAGGCCAATCTTTTCAGCCCGTAAAGCCTGACGAAAACGGCCTTCCCAGTACTTATCCAGATAGGGGGCTATCCGATCGCAAAACTGTTCACAGGAATGCAAATTGCTTTTTCCGTGCAGCAGGCGGGACAGGGAAGTTCTGCTTTTATATCCCAGCATTTCAGAGAGCTGACTTCCAGTAATGTCCTCCGCCTGCATCCATGCGTATATGCACTGGCTTAAGGTTTCCATGCCCAATCATTCCATCCTTCCAAATTTACATTATTGTATCATAAATGAAAAACGATGACACAAGACGATGACACAGTTGAAGTGTGTAATTGAAAAAAAGCAGAATGTCACAGCGGTGCTGTGTCGAGGACGGTTGAAAAATCATTCAAACCGATATACATTGACAGAAAGAATATATGAGCATTATTTCAGGAATCTGATCAACGGAGGAAGGACCGCGCATGAAAAAGGCAATCAATTCGGGAGCGGGAATCAGGGTTTCAGGTTTTATCCTTTGCCTGATGCTTTTCTGCGCATTGCTGTCCGGGGGTGCTTTGGCGGAGGCCGCGATTCAGATCTCTGCCGCGGAACGGCAGTATATGGAGAACGGGATTGTCCTGACGCTTGGCAATGTTCCGGAAAACAGTGATTTCGCGGTCAGCGTTCGAAGCCCGAGATACGTAACCGACGAGTTTGGGCATATGATCGAGCACTGGGATTTTGAGATCAGAGTGGCCAGGGAAAACGGGGAGCTTTCTTTCAGCCATGAAGCAAAGAACCCGCATCCTTTGGCCGGTCGGGAATACCCCCATGCCGCGGGGGTCTCTTCCGCGGTGACGGAAAACGGTGATCTGCAGATTTATATTGAACTGGACAAAGATCATATCGGAATCACGGGAAAAGAGTGGCCCCTGGAAACGGTTGTCTGGGAGATGGAATACCGTAACGCCCGGAAAGGGAAAACGGCAGGTTCGTTTGTGCTTGTGCGATATCCGGAAGGAGTCGCTATTCCGGAGCCTCAGGATCTGACGGGCGGATGGAAAGTGTTATCTGCATCGGACGGCCAGTCTTATGATGATTTCTGGTTTGATGAGAATGAGGTGATGTTCCGCCGCCATGATGCTCTCGGAAATCCGTATTACGCGCCCCGCAGGATCGTTCAGAGCAACGCTCCCTTCTATGCGAGCGATCGATTTACCTGGCGCATTCTGGAGGAAGACGGCTCTTATGTGCTGACAAAGGAAGACGGAGTAGAGCTGGTATGCCAGAAAACAGATGAAACAGCGGACGATTTCAGGCTGCCTTATATGACCGAAGCGACTCCGCCGTTCGCGGCGCTGTTCGGACACAAATGGCATCATTGGGACAGCGATCTGATGTTTAATTCAGATAGCTTTATCCGGTTTTATGAGGACGTCGTCGTTTATTCCCCCAAAAAAGGATCCGCCGTCAAAGACACGACCGCGTCAGATATCCGGTATGAGGCGGATGACCGGATGCGGGTGATGAACAATGGGGAAGAAGGAACACTTTACGAATGGACTCTCTACGGGACCAGCCTGTACAGAACGGAGATTAAAGACGGCATAATGGGCCCCAGGATGGAATACCGGGCGTATGAGACAAAGGGGCAATGGCTCAGACCGGCGCCAACGGCGGAACCGACCGGGGAGTCGCGCCCGGCGCAAACCGAGCAGGCCCCTGCAACACCGACGTCCAGCCCCCAAACGCCGGCGACGCCCGAAATCACGAAAAAGCCGCGTTCATCCATTACATTTAAAGGGAGCGCTCCGAACAGTAGCTTTGCCAATTACAGCACTGAAGAATTACCCCGCTTCCGGGTTACGCTCTGGTCAGACGGAACGGGGGAGCTGGAAGAGCACTATATGGAAGAAACCGGCTTCTATAATATCAAATGGTCCTGGGAGGGGAACACGCTGTGCACACAGGATTCAACCAATTCTCCCCTTTATACCGTGTTTCACAATGGCAAAGGAACGTATGATTTTTACGGAACCGGTGTCCAGGTCAGCCTTCCCGCCGGAGCGGAAGACTTTTTCCGCGAAGCTTTGGGAAGTGTTCCGGATGGAGTCGCTTCAGGAGAATCTGACTCTGCTTCTGGCCAGGCGAAAGGTGCCGCGACCGCCGGACAGGAAGCGGCATCCGTCGCCTCGGAAGGATTGATGTGGCCTTCAATTTACTACAACTTCTCGGCGAATAGAGGGTATTATTACAGCTCCGAAGATTATTATGAAGGCAAGGCTGTCTATGAAAAACCGTCCTTCGCGTTTTACGATCTTGACGGGGACGGAAATCAGGAAATGCTGGGGTTCAACGGATATCCATCCCATGCGGACGCGACGTGCTACGCGTATTCTTATGAAGGTGAAATGATTTCGTGCCTCGGAATCGCGGGCGGGGAACCGGGAGGCTTCTATTATCTGGAACAGGATCAGTTTCCCGGTCTGTTTTACAGCGATGGGGGCATGGGACAACTCTATTTTGACTATATCACGGTCGAAAAAGGAAAGCTTGTTCGGGAAAGAGTCTTTGAAACCGAGGAAGGGAGCGGCCAAAGGAAAATCATACAGAAGACCTCCGATGACGCGCTGTTCCGCCTTGCTTCTTCCGACCTGGAAAGGCATGAGCTGACCTTTATTACGGCCGAGGATCTGCTGAAAATGGGCTGGGACAGATACCTGATTGAAGTATTGCATATTAACACAGGATCTTCCCAGACTGAAAGCTCGGCTCCGACGCCGGCTTCGGAAACCGCGGAGGTCGAAAACAAGAATCCGGCACCGGTCTGGGAGCCGGCGGAAACCGAAAACAAGGATCCGGCGGCAGTCTGGGAGCCGGCGGAAGCCGAAAACAAGGATCCGGCGGCGGTCTGGGAGCCGGCATATCCTGTTATTCCGGGAACGGACGGACTGAAACAGGTTCCTGTGCAGAGCGCGACCGCAACCAGCTATATCGGACAGAAAAAGGGCGACGACACATATGCCCCGTTCCGGATGATTGACGGACAGGAAGAAACCTGCTTCCAGTTCCGGACATCGGACACAAAACTGGGGAAAGAGTATCTTTACTTCACTTTCTCCCAGCCGGTGACGATAGACGAATTATGGATCAAAAACGGTTTCTGGAGAATTACGGATGGACATGACCAGTATGTCAGAAACTGCCGCGTGAAAGTCATGACCATTGATTATTTGTATGAAGGGCAGTCTGACTACTCTGACGGGAAGAAAATCACGCTGAAGGACGATAAAAAACGAAAGGATTGGAAGAAGCTGGATCTTGGACACAAAGAGAATGTCACGGCGGTCCGTTTCCTGATTCAAAAAGTGTATACGGGCAGCAAATTCAAAAAAGACGTATGCATTTCGGAAGTCATGTTTGTGCAGAAATAGTGGGAGCTTGCCGATAGGATCCTTTCTGTTTCCTTCTATCTATCTATGGCGCCATGGCCTCGGCGCCGTGCGGGCGCGCCAATTATATCGGACAAAAACACCCGCGGCCCGGCTAAACGGACCGCGGGTGTCTGACGGTCAGGGGGTGCAGCTCGCGAGCAATCACGCTGGTCGGAGCATCGTCGCGGGTACCTGACGATCAGGGGGATACGCTTCAGTTAATCCGCTCCAGACGGATGACGTTCCAGCTTAGGGCAGGGAGGGCGATGGTCAGGCGGCCGCCGTCGAGCAGGCCGGGATCGCCGAGGAAGGGAGAAACCGTGTCCGGGGCGGCTTCCTCAACGATACCTTCGGCCATTCGGAGGAGGACCGGGCTTTGATCCTCGTGGCGGACGCGCTGAAGCGCACGGCGGAAAAGATCGGGGGCAACGTTTTTATCGGGCGCTATGGCGGGGATGAATTCACCGTGATCATTCAGACCGGAGAAAAAGGGCTGATGGAACAGATGGCCGCCTCTCTGACAGAGGCTGTGCATTTGAAGAAGAAAGAAAACAAGCTGGAGTATAATCTGGAGATCAGCATTGGATACGACTGGCTCCGGGGCCCTTCCGACACGACGGAAGCCTGCTTCCGGCGCGCGGATGAAAAGCTGTATGAAAACAAACGATCCGGGAGGAAAAACGGCTGAAGACCGCTCCTTCCGGCGCGGACAGGGAACGAAAAGGGCCGTCCCTGTCGTTCCCCTCCCCGCCGGGGAAGGCTGAGGGAACGAAAAGGGTCGTCCCTCCCGTTCAGTCCGAGGGAACGAAAAGGGTCGTCCCTCCCGTTCACGAAGGGGCGAGTTTCTTCAGATAAAGCAGAGAGAATCGTTGACTATGAAGAGTCCGGGCACAGATTCAGGTCGATGACGATGATTCTGGTTTCTCCGTAGTCATGGAGACATGGTAATTTACGGACAAGGTGCCATACTCCAGGTGGATAGCCAAATGAAAATAGTTAAACAACTTTAAAAAGACTTCACGGAGTAGGGAAACAGACCTTGGTGTTTATTCTAACACGGCTCCGTCCGTGACGGTTATCTTTGCTCCACCTTCATGGAAAACGGCTTCAGAAAAATGATTGCGAAGACGGGCGGGAAGTGATAAAATTCCAGATGCCGGATGCGGTAAACGGAAGAAGCGAACGGAGGAACCGAAAGATGAAAAAGCTGGAAGAATACGTCCTGACCATCCCTGATTTTCCGGAACCCGGAATCATGTTCCGCGATATCACATCCGTGATTCAGGATCCCGACGGGCTGAAGCTGGCCATTGACGGGCTGGTGGAAAAGGCGAAGGAAATCGATTTTGATCTGGTCATCGGGCCGGAAAGCCGGGGCTTTATTTTCGGCGTCCCGGTGGCCTATCTGATGGGAAAGGGCTTTATCCCGGTGCGCAAAAAAGGAAAGCTGCCCCGGAAGACCGTGAGCCGGAAATACGACCTGGAATACGGCCAGGCGGAGGTGGAAATCCACGAGGACGCCGTCAAGCCCGGGCAGCGGGTCATCATCGTCGACGATCTGATCGCCACGGGCGGCTCCGCGGAGGCGGCGGCCAAGCTGGTCGAGGATCTGGGCGGGAAGGTGGCCGGGATGTTCTTTGTCATGGAGCTGGCGGGGCTGAAGGGCCGGGAAAAGCTGAAGGATTACCCGGTCGAGAGCCTGATCGTCTATCCCGGGAAATAAGGGCCGCGCTTCAGGAGGACGCGCTGAGCGGAATGTTTCCTGACGCGCCTTCAGATCGGACTGCGGGCGGAAAGACGACCGCACAGAACGAAAACGCAAACAAAGCCTGCCGACAGATTGTTGACAGGCTCTTTTTACAGGAGGAACAGCAGATGGCCGGGGAAAACCAGCAGGCGGAGATGAATCCCTTCAGCCCGGAAAAGGCCTGGATGACCTATCAGGAAAACATGACGGAGGCGGAGCGCCTGCGGGCGGAAATCCGCGAGGGCCTGGAGCAGGGCGCGCCGGAGCGGGAGCTTTTGCTGAAGGCGGCGGAGGCCATCGGCCGGCTGACGGATAACACGATTCTGCGCAGCCTGATCCAGAAGGCCCTGGAAGCGAGGGAGGCGGGATGAGGGCGGCGGGAAACAGGCGGCGGAGAATGGCCGCCAGGCCTTTGGCGATCGCCCTTCTGGCCCTCTGGACGATTCCCTGGCCGGCGGGAAACGGGGAAACCTCCGGGGAAGAGGAAGACTGGCTCCTGACGGAGGGATGGACTTCCGAGGCGGCGCTCTCCGACCCGGAGGAGGATCTTCTCGAATGGGAGGATCCGGAGGAAACCGTGCCCGGCGGCCAGGCGGAGGATCTCCCGGATGATGACGACCAAGCGGAGAAACTCCCGGGCGATAGCGGCGCGGCGGAAACGCCCGCTCCCGGGCCGACCGTCGCCCCGCCGGAGCGGATCATCCTTCTGAAAAGCGGCGCTTCCGGGGAAGAGGTTCGCATTCTGCAGGCGCGGCTGAAGGAGCTGGGCTATTATGACGGGGAGCCGGACGGACGATACGGCCCGGGAACAAAGGCGGCTGTTCAGGCGTTTCAGAAGCGCAACGGGCTGAGCGTCGACGGGATGGCCGGCCCCCAGACCCAGGACCGGCTTTATTCCGCCGGGGCGCTGGGAACGCCCCCGCCCCCGGAGGAACAGGACGTCATGGCCGGGGAATGGCCCCTGCTGGTCAATAAAGAACACCCCGTGGGAGATAGTTTTCTCCCGGCGGGGCTGGTTCGGATGACGGATCTGTGCGATCCCGATCTTGTGAAAATCAAATATCCGGATACCCAGGCCGTCCGGCCGGCGGTGGAGGCACTGATCACGATGCTGGAGGCGGCGAAGGCCGAAGGCGTGACCAAATGGCAGATCAGCGCCGCCTTCCGCAGCTACGAGGATCAGGAAGGAATGCTCGAGCACAGCATCCGCAGCCATATGAAGAAAAACGAGGGATGGAGCCGCAGCCGGGCCAGGCGGGCGGCCCTGCGGACCGTGGCGGAGCCGGGAGCCAGCGAGCATCATACGGGCCTGTGCTTCGACATCAACGTTCCCGGGGCCAGCAGCTTTTCCTCGACCAAACAGTGCAAATGGCTGCACGCCCACTGCTGGGAATACGGGTTCATCGTCCGGTATCAGAAGGGGAAGGAAGCCATTACCGGCTTCAGCCCGGAGGCGTGGCACATCCGCTATGTGGGAGCGGAGCACGCGCTCGTCATGCGGGACGAAAACCTGTGTCTGGAGGAGTATCTGGACAAATACGCTCAGCAATAACCCATCAGGCCCCGGACGGAGACGTCTCCGGCCAGGACGGGAAGAAGGGCGCCGTCCGGCGTCTCGACCATCAGCTCCCCTCCGGGGCCGATGGCGCGGGCGACGCCGGTCAGCTCCATGCCGCCGGAAACCCGGACGGGCCGGTTCAGGGTCAGACAAAGGGCGCTGACCCGTCGGATCAGGCTTTCCGGGCCCTTTTGCTCCAGATCCGAAAGGGAGGCGTCCAGGGCGGACAGATAGTCGGAGAGGAGACGCTCCCGATCCGGCCGGACGCCCATTTCCGCCAGGCAGGAGGCCCGATCGCCCAGCTCCTCCGGATAGGAGCCGGGGAAGAGGTTCAGCCCGGAGCCGATGACGGCGAAGGAAAGGGCGCCCTTTTCCTGCCGACAGGCGGACAGAATGCCGCAGATTTTTTTTCCCCGGCAGACCACGTCATTGGGCCATTTGATGCCCGCCTCCGCAAGGCCGCTGCCCCGGACGGCCAGCGTCATGGCTTCCGCGGCGCAGAAGGACAGGAGCCCGGCCGCCTCCGGAGGAATCCGGGGACGAACCAGGACGCTGACATACAGGCCGCGGCCTTTCGGGGAAAACCACTGCCGGCCCAGCCGGCCGCGCCCCGCGGTCTGGCAGTCGGCGGCGCAGACGTAGCCGGCCGCCTCCCCCCGCTCTCCGGCCAGGGCCGCGTCCTCATTGGTGGAGCCGGTGACCTCCCGGCGGTCGATGCGCCATTGCATGTGTTTTCCTCCTCATCCAATTCGAAATCCAAACCGTGATCCATACTGTGATCGATATCAATACGCTGCCGCGGAAAGCGGTTTTTTTCTTTCCGCGGCAGCCGCGCCCGCCCCCGGGGGAAGGGATCGCTCCGAGGAGATCAAGCGCCGGAGCGGGATCCCGCCCCCGGCCGAAGCACGGAGCCGCGGCCATCGGGGGGACAGAAACGGAGCCCCAAGTATACCCCATCTTGCGGATTTGTTCAAATCACGGTATAATTTGCGGGTATTTGCCGGGCAGAATCCCGGAATTATTGGAGGAACGCAGAATGTTCAATCCGGGCCGCATGATTCTTTCCCTTCAGCAGACGATCGGGCAGGCCATCGTCGGGAAGGAGGAGGCCATCGAATACGCGCTGATCGCGCTTTTGTGCAAGGGGCACGTGCTGATCGAGGACGTGCCCGGCGTCGGAAAAACCACGCTGGCCAGCGCCCTGGCCAGGTCCCTGGACTGCTCCTTCCGCCGGATTCAGTTTACGCCGGATCTGATGCCCTCGGACATTACCGGGTTTACCCTGGTGAATTTCAAAACCGGGGAGATGGAATACAAGGAAGGGGCGGTCATGAGCCAGATCATCCTGGCGGACGAAATCAACCGCACCAGCCCCAAAACCCAGTCGGCGCTGCTGGAGGTCATGGAGGAACACCAGGTCACCGTGGACGGGGTAACCCATCCGCTGCCCCAGCCCTTCATCGTGCTGGCGACCCAGAACCCCGGCGAATTCGTCGGCACCTACCCGCTGCCGGAGGCGCAGGTGGACCGGTTTTTCCTGCGGATTTCCATCGGGTATCCGACCGTCGAGCAGGAGATGGATGTGCTGGAGCGGTATTCCGGCGTCGTCCGGCCGATGGAGACTATTACCCCGGTCTGCACGGCCCAGGACATCCTCGCCATGCAGGAACAGGTGGCGACGATTTATTGCTCGCCGGAGGTCCGGTCCTATGTGGCCCATCTGGCGGCGGCCACCCGCGAAAACGAAGCTTTCCAGCTCGGCGCCTCGACCCGGGCGGCCATCGCCCTGATCCGCGGGGCCCAGGCCTGCGCCCTGCTGGACGACCGTGATTTCGTTTTGCCCGAGGATGTGCAGCATATGCTGCTTCCCGTCTTTGCCCATCGGATGGTGCTGTCCCCGGAAGCCCGGATGAAGGGCGTTCAGCCGGAGGACGTCCTCCTCCAGATCCTGCGGAATACGGCGGTGCCGGTCAGACTATGAGATGCCGGATTTTGCTGCCGACGGCGGCCGCGCTGACCTTTCTGCTTGCCGCGCTTTCCACGGGAAGCTCCCTGCTGCTGATGATGGCGATTCTGATCGCCCTTTTTCTGGCGGCGGGGTTTTTCAGCGTGCTCTGGGCGGCGAAAACCATGGCCTTCTCCGGCAGCCTCGACCAGAAAACCGTCAAGCGCGGGGAAGAGGTGCTCCTGCGGATGGAGGTCCGCCACCGGGGGCTGATTCCCATCGCGCCGGTGACGCTGGAGATTTCCTCCGCCCCCGGGCAGCCGGCCAGGGAACTGCGCCTGCGGGACCGGCCGGGGCGAAGGCAGGCGCTGTCCCTTCCTTTCCGGGCGGATCACGTGGGCCTTCTTTCTCCGGGCGTCCGGGCGTGGCGGATCGAGGATCTGATGGGCTTTTTCCGGTATCGCAGGGAAGTGGACACGGAACTGTTCCGGCTGCTGGTGCTGCCCGCGACCTTTGAGACCGAACCCCTGGTCATGGCGCCCGGCGATCCGGGAAGCGAATTCATGGCCCGGGCGATGGAGGACCTGAGCGAACCCTCGGACGTCCGGAGCTATCAGAACGGGGATCCGATGAAGAAAATCCACTGGAAGCTTTCCCTGCGGAAGGGGGAGCTGATGGTTCGGAAATTTGACGAGCCCATCCTGCAGGAGGCGCTGATCCTGATGGACTGCTCCCGCCCGCCCTCCTGGGGGCATCCAGAGGCGGAGGCGGATATCCGGGACGCGCTGCTGGAGACGGCCGCCTCCGTTTTCGCCGGCCAGGAGGGCAACGATCTGACGGTACATATGCCGCTGCTGGGCGCCCATCCGGTGGAGCTGGATAAAACGATGGGGATGCCCCTGGCGATGGAAAATCTGGCGCGGGTGGATTTCTCCGAGACGGACCGGTTTGAGCGGGTGTTGACGCTGGAAAGCCGGCGGCTGCGGAAGGTCGGGTGTCTGGTGGTCGTGTCCGCGCGGCTGAACAGCGCCATGGTCGACATCATGACCCGGATGCGCTCCATGGGGCCCAATATCCGCCTGTATCTGATTACCTTCGCGCCGGAGGACAGCCGCGTGCTGCCCCTGATTTCCCGGCTGCAGCAGGCGGGTATCCAGGTGTCCTACGTGACGCCGGCGGGCGGGGCCCTCCGGCGGGAGGAAAGGAGGGATCCGCCACGGGAGAGCGTGTAAGGGAAAAGGCGCCCCGGCTGATCCTGACGATCCTGCTGGCGGCGGGTCTCCTGCTGCCCCTGCTGGGCGCGCTGGAGCTGTCCGCCGCGCCGGCGGGAACCTGCGTTTTGCTGGCGGCGGGACTCGCGGTGCTGCTGGAGGCCGTTGGATGGAACCGGAAAAGCGCCATCATGGGCGGGGGGCTGCTGGGGATCATCGCCCTGGGATGGCTGTTTGGCCTGGGCGGCGCGGAAAAGGTGACGGACGTCATGCGCGCCTTTACGCTGAAGCTTTCCGGCGTGGAGGGGGCGCTGCCGCTGGTGGCCCGGGAAACGGCGCTGGGTCTGACGGTGATCCTTTCGGTGCTGAGCTTTCTGAGCACAAGAAAAAACGCGGGATGCCTGGGGGCCATGCTGATGGCGGTCAGCGCCCTGCTGATGATCTGGCTGGCAAACCGGCCGGACCTGCTTCCGGGGCTGCTTCCGGCCGTCACGGCGGCGGTGGTGCTGCTGCTGATGGACCGGCAGGAGGATCTTTCGCCCCTGCGCGCCCTGCCGACGGTGGCTTTGGTTACGGCGGCGGCCTGGCTGCTGACCCCCGCCGGGGGGCTGGTTTCCGAGCCGCTGAAGGAGCGAGCGGACAGCCTGCGCCAGGCCATTCTCGACCGGCTCTTTTTTACCGAGCCCCGGGATGTCTTTTCCCTGGCGACGGAGGGCTTTTACCCGGAGGGCTCCGCCCAGCTGGGCGGGCCCGTTTCCCCGACGGATCACCCGGTCATGCAGGTTTCCACGCCGAAGACCGTGTATCTGCGCGGCGTCACGATGAACAGCTATGACGGCCGGGCCTGGCGGAACACGCTGGGCGGCCGGCGCTATCTGTGGAACGGCACCGGCATGACGGCCCAGCGGCGGATTCTGTTTGACCAGGATCTGCCCTCGGCGGGGCTCTCCGCCTCCGCCATGGAGCCTATGGACGTGTCCGTCCGGATGCTGGAGGGCGGGACATCCACGCTCTTTGTGCCCCAAAGGATCCGGGAGCTGCGGGCGGGGGGCGAAATGGTGCCCTATTTTTCCAATGCCTCGGAGCTTTATATTACCCGGAACCTGCAGCCGGGGGACACCTGGGCCGTATCCGCGCCGCTGTTTCAGGCGGGGGATCCGGGGCTGGGCGTCCTGGTGGACGCGGCGGCCGCCGCCGAGGATCCCCAGTGGGCGTCCGTTCTGGAAACCTATACGGCGCTGCCGCCGCACCTGGAGGAGCCGGTCTGGCAGATGGCGGCGGACGTGACGGCCAACCTGGAATCCCCCTATGACAAGGCCTTCGCCCTGCAGGGGTGGCTGAGCCGGAACTACCGCTATACGCTGGATGTGGCGGTTCAGCCCGCCAATCTGGATTTTGTGACCAATTTTCTGTTCAACACCCGGGAAGGATACTGCACCTACTTTGCCTCCGCGATGACGGTGCTTTGCCGGATGGCGGGGCTGCCCGCCCGGTACGTGGAAGGATACGTGGCCCGGCCGAACGCGGACGGCGAAGCCCTGGTCACCGGCCTGGACGCCCACGCCTGGACCGAAGTCTATTTCAAAGGCTTCGGCTGGCTGACTTTTGACGCGACGCCCCGGCGGGAGGGAAACGGATCCTCTTCCGGCGGCGCACCGGAACCCACGCCCTCTCCGGAACCCACGCCGACGCCGACGCCTGAGCCCCCGGAGGAGACGGAGGAACCTTCCCCGCCGCCGGAGGAGGAAACGCCCTCTCCGGAGCCGGAAAGCCCGCCGGAGAATCCGGAACCCCCGGAGCCGCCGGAGGAGCCGGAACCGCCCGAGGCCCCGGAACCCCCGGAGACGCCGGAGGAGAAGGACGGAAGCGGCTTCCCGTGGCTGTGGCTGCTGCTCGCGCTGATCCCCGCGGGGATCGCGCTGCGCTGGTGGTGGACGGATCCCGGGCGAAGGGAGAAAAAGGCCGCCGACGAGGCCGCACGGTTTGACCTGTGGATGGAGGAAGTCTCCGCGCGCCTGCGGGCGCGGGGCCTGGTCCGACAGAAAGGGGAAACCCCCATGTCCTTTACCCGCCGGCTGGACGCGGAAGGCCGGCTGCCGGTTTCCCTGTCCGCCCTGGGCGAATGCGTGTCCCTGATGCGATATGGCAGGGCCGTTCCGCTGGTCACCGATACCGACGTGGCGAGAAAGGCGGCGGCCGGGCTGAAGAAGGACATGCCCTTCCCGGCCCGCCTGCGCTACGCCCTGGAAAGGCTGCTGCCGCGGGCATCCCGCCGGAGCGGCCGCCGGAAGCGGGCTGAATAAAATGAAAGTCCGTTTCTCCGGACGAGGGCCGGCAAAACGACAGGCGGTTCCGCCGGCGGCGCCGGGACGGCCTCGCCCCTCCTTTCGGAGTCCCTCGCCGTGCGCCTTACGCGGGGGACTGGAAGACGATTTTCCGCTTGTCAAGAGGAGGGAAAAACCCTATAATGATAATGTGCGCCAGGCGGGGGATGCCCGCCGCGGAACTGAACGGGACATACGGAAAGGCGGGGGAAAATGAACGTCAGGGAAAACTATGAGCAGTGGCTGAAGGACTTTGCCAATGACGCGGAAACCGTGAAGGAACTGGAAGCGATCCGGAACGATGACAAGGAAATCGAGGATCGGTTTTATACGGAGCTGAGCTTCGGAACAGCGGGCATGCGCGGCGTGCTGGGCGCCGGAACGAACCGGATGAACAAATACAATGTGCGCCGGGCGACCAAGGGCCTGGCCGGCCATCTGAAGGAAAACCCCGAGGAGGCGAAGCGCGGCGTCGTCATCGCCTACGACAGCCGGATCTGCAGCGCCGAATTTGCGAAGGATGCGGCCCTGGTGCTGTGCGCCGAGGGCGTGCCGGCCTTTCTGTTTGACGCCCTGCGGCCGGTTCCGGTGCTGAGCTATGCCGTCCGCCATCTGCACGCCATCGCCGGTATCGTGGTGACCGCCAGCCATAACCCGCCCCAGTACAACGGATACAAGGTTTACGGCGAGGACGGCGCCCAGGTCGGCCCCGAGGCCGCCGAGGGCATTACCCGGGTCATCCGGGCGACGAAGTATACCGACTGCGTCCTGATGGACGAGGAAGAGGCGAAGAAAAAGGGCCTGCTGAAGATCATCGGAAACAAGGAAGTCGACGATGACTACATCGCCGAGGAAAAGACCCTGGTCATCCAGCCCGAGATGCTCAAGGCCATGGGCAGCCGGCTGTCCATCGTCTATACCCCCCTGCACGGCTCCGGCAACGTGCCGGTCCGCCGGATCCTGAAGGAGCTGGGGATCGAGAAACTGGCGGTGGTTACGGAGCAGGAAAAGCCCGACGGGCATTTCTCCACCCTGACCTGCGCCCCCAATCCGGAAAATCCGGAAGCCTTTACCCTGGCCTTCAAGCTGGCGGATAAGGTCGGCGCTACGGTCATTTTCGCCACCGACCCCGACTGCGACCGGCTGGGCGTCGCCGTCAAGGATGGGGAAGGTGAGTGGCACCTGATGACGGGGAACCAGATCGGCTGCGTGCTGCTGCATTACATCCTGTCCACCCGCAGCAAAAACGGCACCCTGCCGAAGAACGCGGCGGCCTGCAAGTCCATCGTGTCCACCTCCCTGGCCAACCGGATCTGCGAGCGGTACGGCGTGAAGATGTTTGAGGTGCTGACCGGATTCAAGTTTATCGGCGAAAAGATCCAGCAGTTCCAGGATTCCGGCGACTATACCTTCCAGTTCGGCTTCGAGGAAAGCTACGGCTTCCTGAGCAGCTCCTTCGTCCGTGACAAGGACGGGGTCAACGCCAGCCTGCTGGTGACGGAGGTGGCGGCGGCCTGCGAGGCGGAGGGAATTACCCTGTATGACCGGGTCATGCAGATCTTTGCCGAATACGGGTATTTCGCGGAGAAGGTGGTTTCCACCACGCTGCCCGGCATGGACGGGCTGACCCGGATGAAGGAGATCATGAAGGAGCTTCGCGAGAATCCCCCGAAGGAAATCGGCGGCATGAAGGTGACCGCCGTCCGGGATTACCTCAAGGGCGTCCGGACGGAGGGCGGCAAGAGCGAGCCCACGGGGCTGCCGGCTTCCGACGTGCTGTATTTCGAGCTGGAAAAAGGATGCTGGGTCTGTGTGCGTCCCAGCGGAACCGAGCCCAAGATCAAGCTCTATGTCAACACCAATGACAAGGACTGGGAGAAGGCCCTGGAGCTGAACGCCCAGCTGTGCGACGCCAGCCAGAAGATGATGGCGTAATACCTGTCCGGCCCGGGGGAGCGGGAACGCGATCCCGGGCCGGCTCCCGCGAGGGCCGCTTTCCCGGCGCCGGAGGCCAACCGTGCCGCCTCCGATGCCTGACCGGTCCGCCGCGGCATCAATCAATCGGAATCTGGAGGGATGCGCTGTGTTCGGCAAAATGATGAACCGGTATTACTACGGGAAAAGCGGCAAAGGGGATTTCAGGAAGGAGGATCTTCCGGAAAACCGGTGGCAGCTGTTCTGGGATGTTTTGCGGACCCGGTTCAGCGCCCTCTGCCGGCTGAATCTGATCTATATGCTGGTCTGGCTGCCGACGATCATCATCGCGGCCCGGTCCCTCATCGGATTCTATGTCACGCTGAACAACATGATGGCCGCCCGGGACGGGACGCTGCAGCAGCGCATCGAGGAGCAGGCGGGGACGGAGAACCCGGCCACCTATACCGAGGAGGATATCGAGCGCTTCAAAACCATGGACGTGGGGGAAATGGAAACCTCCCTGATTTTCACGACCCTGCTCTATCTGATCCCCTGTATCGCGATCACCGGGCCCTTTACGGCGGGCGTCAGCTATGTGACCCGGAACTGGGCGCGGGATGAGCACGCGTTCATCTGGAGCGATTTCAAGGACGCGGTGAAGGAAAACTGGAAACAGGGGCTGGTGGTGTCCCTGATTACCAGCGTCATTCCCCTGCTGGTCTATATGGGATGGCGGTTCTACGGCCAGATGGCGCGAACGCAGACCTTTATGATCGTTCCCCAGATTCTGGTCATGATGCTGGCGCTGGTCTGGGCGGTGTGCGTTACGTACTTTTATCCGCTGATGGTGACCTATGAGCTGAAGCTGAAGGACGTGCTGCGGAACGGTCTTCTGCTGGGGGTGGCCCGGCTGCCCATGAGCATCGGAATCCGGCTGCTCCACTGCGTGCCCGTGATCCTCGGGGCGGTCATGTATCTGTTCTGGAACCCGCTCTACGCGGTGCTGATCATCGCGGGGTATTACATCCTGATCGGCTTTACGCTCAGCCGGTTTGTGACCGCCAGCTGGACCAACGCGGTGTTCGACCGGTATCTGAACAGCCGGATCGAAGGCGCCGAGGTGGGCCGGGGGCTCCGGAAGGAAACCGACGAAGAGGACGAGGAAGAGGAAACGCCCGGCGGAGAAAGCTGAGCCGGGCCAGGAAGGATCATGTATCAGGATTTTGCGGAGATTTATGACCGGCTGATGGACAACGTGGAATACGAAAGCTGGGCGGACTATTATGTTCGCCTGCTGTCCATTTATGGGGTTCGGGAAGGAAAAATCTGTGAATGCGCCTGCGGCACCGGCAGCCTGACCATCCCTCTGCACAGGGCCGGTTTCCAGATGACGGGCGTGGACATCAGCCGGGAGATGCTCTGGCAGGCGGCCCAGAAGGCCCGGAAGCAGGGCATGGCCATCCCCTTTGTGCAGCAGGACATGAAGGCGCTGAATCTGCACCGGCCCATGGACGCGGTGCTCGCCACCTGCGACGGGGTGAACTATCTGCTGACCGAGGAGGATCTGCGGAGCTTTCTTCGGGCGGCGTGGCGGGCCATCCGGCCGGGCGGCGCGCTGATATTCGATGTGTCCACGCCCCATAAGCTGCGGGATCAGCTCTGCGCGGGGCTGATCTGCGAGGATCGGGAGGACGTAACCTATTTCTGGGAAAACCGATGGGAAGAAAAAACGTCCACGGTGGAAATGGGGCTTTGCTTCTTTATCCGGGAGAAGGACGGAAGATACCGCCGGATGGAGGAGTTCCAGCGCCAGCGGGCCTGGGAGGCCCAGACGCTGAAAAGCGCCCTGCTGCAGGCGGGGTTCCGGGGCGTCTGCCTGTATGGGGACGGGACGCTGAACCCGGCGAAGGAAAGCGACCGGAGATGGCATATCGCCGCGGTCCGGCCGGCGGAGGAAGCATAGCGCGAGGAACGTAGAAACGGAGAAGAACAGCAGTCATGGAGAACAGGGAAACAGATTATCGGAACCCGGATGAGATTTTGCAGATCGACCTGGCGGAGGGACAGGCCAGGGCGCTGCTTTGCGTTACGACCCAAACCGTTCAGGACTGCGCGGACATTCACGGATGCAGCCCGGTCTGCGCGGCGGCGATGGGAAGGCTCCTGACCGGCGCGGCGATGATGGGCGTCATGATGAAGGGGGACGACGAATCCGTCACCGTGACCTTCAAGGGCGGCGGCCCCATGGGCACCCTGATGGCCGTCGCGGATCACGGGGACGTTCGCGCCTGCGCGGACGATCCGAGGGTGGAGCTGCCCCTTCGGGCGGACGGAAAGCTGGACGTGGGCGGCGCGGTGGGCCGGGAGGGACGGATGAGCGTCATCCGCGACCTGGGCAACGGGAAGCAGTACATCGGCCAGAGCGAGATCGTCAGCGGGGAGATCGCCATGGATTTCGCCCATTATTTCACGGTTTCCGAACAGCAGCCCAGCCTGGTGGCCCTCGGGGTGCTGACCAGCGGGCCGGCGGTGCTCAGCGCGGGAGGAATGCTGATTCAGCCCCTGCCGGGATGCGGGGAAAAGACCCTCGACGAGCTGGAGCTGCGCTCGCCTCTGTTCGCGGATATCAGCCGGGAGCTGACCTTCGGGACGGCGGAGGAGCTGACGGAGCAGTGGTTCCGGGGGATGAATCCGAAGATCCTGGAGCGGACGCCGGTCCGCTACCTGTGCACCTGCAGCCGGGAAAGGATGGAAAAGGCCCTGATCTCCATGGGACGGAAGGATCTCCAGAGCCTGATCGACGAGGATCAGGGCGCGGAGCTGAGCTGCCATTTCTGCCATCGGCGGCATTTCTTTACGACGGAGGATCTGAAGGTCCTTCTGAAGCAGGCGGAGGAGAAAGCATGAACAGGATGCCGGTCATTAATTTCGATGAACATTTCGCGGATTATACCTCCGAATGGATGAAGCAGCACCAGGGGGATTATCGGAATTTTGATGAGATGGAGGCCGACCTGCCCCGGGTATACATGATGTTTCTCAACACCCGGGCGCCATGGCTGGGAGGCGTGACGCCGGGATCCTATTTTACCCAGTTCGAGGATCCGAAGGTGCTGGTGGACTGGCTGAACAAATACTGCGACGAGGGTGTGCCGGTGCCGGACCTGCTGTTGGAGCAGATTACCGCCGTCGGCCGGCCCTGCGAAAAGCGCCTGCTGGAGCTGCTGAAGAATCCGGAGGCGGGGGAGGAAGCCCGTATGACGGCGATCGGGCTGCTGCGGGAGATGGAATCCACGCTGCCGAAGATGCTGTATATCGGCTGGCAGATGGATCGGGCGGAGAAGGACGAAATGCGCGATAACGCCCTGGATAGCCTGCGGGCCATGGGCGAGAGCGTCGTTCAGCCCATCCTGCAGTCCATCGGCCAGGCCAACGACGCCGGACAGGAGGCGCTGCTGGACGTGCTGGCGGATTATCCCGGAAACGAACAGACCCTCCGGATTGCCCGGCGGCTTTTCCAGGAAAAGCCGGAAAAGCGCGCCCTGTTTGCCGGATATCTGGCGAAGCTGGGGGATGAGCGGGCCCTGCCGGAGCTGATGGAAGCGGCGAAGGACGACAAAACCGGATATCTGACCTTTATTGAGATTCGCAACGCCATCGAGGCGCTGGGGGGCGTCTGCCCGGAGCGGGAATATGACGATGATCCGGAATACGAGGCGCTGCGGGGCATGGATCTGACCTGATCCATCCCGGAAAAAACGGAGAGACAGGAATGCTGTGTAAGGAATGCGGGTTTTACGCGGAGGAGGAGGCGATCGTCTGCCCCCGGTGCGGCGCGACGCTGCGCGTTTCCTCTGATACGCCGGCGGGAGGCGCGGAAGCCATCCGCCAGGGCAAGCGCGCCCGGGAGGCCGTAAAAAACCGGCCCGCGAAGGCGCAGGCCAGGGCGGAGGCCGCCCGCAAAAGGCGAAGCGGCGCCAGCCGGGCGACCATCCCCATGCCCGCCGTCCGGGATACCCGCGAGGATGTTGAAGAGGAAGACGTCCCCTATGACGGGGAGCTTCCGGAAGACAGGGAAGAGGAAGACGGCAGGGGCATCGAGCGTCGAAACAGGCCGGTCTATTCGGAGCGGGCCCTGCAGCAGGCCCAGGCGTCCGCCTACGCGGCGAAGCACCGTCCCGGCGCCGGGGGCAAGATGGTGAACTGGTTCAAAATCGGGCTGGTGCTCGTAATTGTCGTCCTGCTGGTGACCGCCGGCGGATACCTGTTCCTGAAGCGGACGGGCACCGGCCAGCAGATGATGGCCCGGATGGGGCGCGAGGCTTCCTCCGAGGCGCTCTGGAAGGTCGGCGAAGAGATGATGGATACGGGCGACATCGAGGGTGCCATCCGGAATTTCGAAAAGGCCAAGGCCCAGGACGCGGAAAACGACGTCGTCGACGTGGACGGGCTGCTGCTGCTGGGAAGCGCCTATGAGGCGGCGGGCCAGACGGATAAGGCGGCGGCGCTTTATGAGGAAATCTATACCGCCACGCCCAGCCGCTCGGAGGCCTATACCAACCATATCCGCATTCTCCTGGCCAGCGGAAAACCGGGGGATAAGGCCAAGGCCAGCGAATTGATGAAAACCGCGTATCAGAAGACCGGCAACGATTATTTCTATACCCAGCGGCTGGACTACGTCCCCGCGCCGCCGGAGGTGGACCTGACGGCCGGGTATTATGAAACTAAAAAGTATATCGCCATTACCTCCTATCAGGGGTTTGACTGCTACTATACCTTTGACGAAAACGCGGATCTGCCGGCCGGGGGAACCAAGTTTACGGAGCGGGTTTTCCTGGATGAGGGAATCCATACCCTGCGGGCCGTCGCGGTCAACGACGAGCTGGTTTCGGACGAGCTGAAGGGCACCTACCGGATCATCATGCCCTCGCCCCAGACGCCCCGCAGCTCCCTGGCGCCCAACACCTATAAGACCCGGCAGCGCGTCTGGCTCAAGCCCGGGCTCGATAACGAAAACGACGACGATATCGTCATTTACTATACCATCGACGGGTCCTCGCCCGACGCGGACAGCCCCATTTTCGAGGGGGATCCCTTCTGGCTGCCCGGGGGCCGGGTGACGCTGAAGGCCGTGGCGGTCAACAAATACAACAAGGTTTCCAACATGCTGGAGATCCTGTATAAGATTGATATCCGGCCCGAGCCTCTGCGGGGTTACAATGTCCAGGAGGACGGGCAGAAGGATTTCACCCTTTATGTGACCACCATGATGGATTTTCAGAGCAAATTCGGAGAGGGCACCCTGGTGGGCCCCACAACGCTGGAGGATCTGGACACGGAATGCCGCCGGTATGACTATCCCTGGGGATACGCCGTGATGAGCAAAATCAAAAGCGGGTGGGTGCTGGCGGAGGTCTATGTTTCCTCCGGAGGCACCATCAGCGGCCCCCGGGGCACCAAGATCGGGGACAGCGAGGCCTTCGTCGTTGGCAAATTCCGGGACATGGGCCAGGTTCAAAGTGCCAGCGGCAACCGGGGACTTTATTCCAGCAAGGACGGAACCGGCAAGATCTGGGTTCAGGAGGACGGAACCAGGATCATCCGCTACCGGACCCAGACGGAGGACAGCCATTTCTGGCAGCTCGATTATCACGTCAGCTCCACCGGATTCGTGACCGCGATCGACATGCGCTATTACCCATAAAAAAACGCCGGCGACCAGCCGGCTTTTTTTGCGCCCGGGTGATCCGTCGGACGTAAAGAAACGTCTGAATGCTCCACGGAACAACCGGTGCCTTCGGGACGCCCCTTGTGCGCTGAAACCCTTTTTTGTATAATAGACGCAGAAGAAAAGCGCGAGCGGAGACAGGGGAGCGTGAAGAGAATGAAGCGCGGGATTGGAACCGGGGTTCAGGATTATGAGAAATTGAGGGTTTACAACGCTTTCTATGTGGATAAAACAGACCTTATACGGGAATGGTGGCAGGGAAGCGACGATGTAACCCTGATTACCCGGCCAAGGCGTTTCGGGAAGACCCTGAATATGTCCATGCTGAACTGCTTCTTTTCGAATAAATACGAAAATCGCCCGGAACTGTTTGAAGGCCTGAGGGTCTGGGAAGATGAGGCCATGCGGGAGCAGCAGGGAAAATGGCCGGTGATATTTCTGAGTTTTGCGGGGATTAAAGAGACAACCTATGCCAGCACAATGATTATGATGAAAAAGGTGCTGGTGCAGCTGTTCTCAGATCATCCCGAGCTGTATCATACAGATCGGCTGGATCAGAATGAACAGATCGCGCTGAACCAGATCCGGGAGGATATGAGGAACGAAGACGCTTCCATGTCCCTGAATCTGCTTTCCACGCTGCTGAGAAAGATTTACGGGAAAAAGGTTCTGATTTTCCTGGATGAATATGACACGCCGCTGCAGGAGGCTTATATCCACGGCTACTGGGACGAGCTGGTGGCCTTTACCAGGAGCATGTTCAACAATGCCTTCAAGACGAATCCCTCCCTGGAGCGGGGAATCATGACAGGAATCACCCGGGTGAGCAAGGAATCCATCTTTTCCGATCTGAACAATCTGGACGTTGTGACGACGACCTCTGACAAGTACGCGACGGCCTTTGGGTTTACGGAGGAGGAGGCTTTCGCGTCCCTGGAGCAGCAGGGCTTCGGGGAAGAGAGCAAGCGGGATGTGAAAACCTGGTACGACGGGTTTATCTTCGGCAACGTGTCGGATATCTATAATCCCTGGTCGGTGACCAATTTTCTGGACAAAGGCAAACTTGACACCTACTGGGCGAACACCAGCGGGAACGGCCTGATCGGAAAGCTGCTGCGGACGGGAAAGCCTGAAATCAAGAGCCAGTTTGAAACCCTCCTGACCGGCGGAACGGTTACCGTCCCGGTAGATGAACAGATCATCTATAACCAGCTGGACACGAACCCGGACGCGGTCTGGAGCCTGCTGCTGGCGACGGGATATCTGAAGCCGGTTCACGTTGTATCCAGAATAGAAGCGGTCCGAATGAACACGCGGCCGCTCTACACCCTTCGGCTGACCAACCTGGAGGTCCGGCTGATGTTTGAACAGATGGTACAGGGCTGGTTCGCCCAGACCGGGGGCCTGTCCCGGTTCATCCGGGCCATGCTGGAGGGGGATGTGGAAAGTATGGAGGAGCGGCTGGAGGATATCATGCTGACCTCCATGAGCTCCTTTGACGGGGGAAAGAATCCCTCGATCAAGCTCCCGGAAAACTTCTATCACGGTCTGGTGCTGGGAATACTGGCGGAAAACAGCGGGGATTATATCATCACGTCCAACCAGGAAAGCGGATACGGCCGCTACGATGTGGTCATGGAACCGAGGGATACCGGGAAGCCGGCTGTGATCATAGAATTCAAGGTATTCAACGCAAGACGCGGAGAAAAGACGCTGGAGGATACGGCTGAAAACGCCCTTCGGCAGATCGAAGAAAAAAAGTACGAGGCCGGCCTGCTGGCCCGTGGGATTCCTGCGGAGAACATCCTGAAATACGGTTTTGCCTTTCAGGGAAAGGAATGCCTGATCCGGAAGCAGGTGTCCGGATCATGAAGAAAAGCGCGAGCGGAGACAGGGGAGCGTGAAGAGAATGAAACGCGAGATTGGAACCGGGATTCAGGATTTTGAAAAAATCCGGACGAACGGGACTTTCTATGTGGACAAAACGGAATTTATCCGGGAATGGTGGTGGGGTCATGATGACGTGACCCTGATCACCCGGCCCCGCCGTTTTGGCAAGACGCTTAATATGTCTACGCTGAACTGCTTCTTCTCAAATAAATACGCAAACCGTCCGGAACTTTTTGAGGGCCTGAAGGTCTGGGAAGACCCGGCCATGCGGGAGCAGCAGGGGAAATGGCCGGTGATCTTTCTTTCCTTCGCGAATATCAAACAGACGACATGGGAAAGTACCCTGGCCAGCCTGAATCAGCTGCTTGAGGATGTATACGGGAACTATCGACTGATGCTTCAGGATCCTGCCTTTTCAGAAACGGACCGTTCGTTCTTTGATAAAGTAAGGGCAGATATGCCGGACTATGTGGCGGCCATATCCCTGAAAAAGCTGTGCGACTGGTTGTATGCATATTACGGGAAAAAGGTCCTGATCTTCCTCGACGAATATGACACGCCGCTGCAGGAGGCATATATTCACGGCTATTGGGACGAGCTGGCAGCCTTTACGAGAAGCATGTTCAACAACACCTTCAAGACGAATTCCTCCCTGGAGCGAGGAATCATGACGGGAATCACCCGGGTCAGCAAGGAATCCATTTTTTCCGACCTGAACAATCTGGATGTGGTGACGACGACGTCGGAAAAATACGCGACCGCCTTCGGCTTTACGGAGCAAGAGGTCTTTGACGCTCTGGACCAGCAGGGGTTCGGCGAAGAGGACAAGCGGGACGTGAAAACCTGGTACGATGGGTTTACCTTCGGTTCTGTGACGGATATCTATAATCCCTGGTCTGTCACGAACTTCCTCGATAAGGGCAAACTCGACACCTACTGGGCGAACACCAGCGGGAACGCGCTGATCGGGAAGCTGCTTCGCACGGGCGAGCCGGAGATCAAAAGTCAGTTTGAAACCCTGCTGAGCGGCGGAGAGGTCACGGTTCCCGTTGATGAGCAGATCATCTATAACCAGCTGGACACAAATTCGTACGCGGTCTGGAGTCTGCTGCTGGCAACGGGATATCTGAAAATCGTGCGGGCCATGACGGAAAAGGAGGCCGCCGACCTGGACAGCGAAAGGCTCTATACTCTGCGGCTTACCAATCTGGAAGTGCGAAGAATGTTTTCAAAAATGGTGCAGAGCTGGTTCGCCCAGACCCGCAGCCTGCCTCGGTTTGCCCAGGCCATGCTGCGGGGGGATGTACGAGGAATGAACCGGTATCTGAACGATATTATGCTGACCTCCATGAGCTCCTTTGACGGGGGAAAGAACCCGTCGATCAGGCTGCCGGAAAACTTCTATCACGGGCTCGTACTGGGCCTGCTGGCGGAAAACAGCCGGGATTATATACTTACCTCCAACCGGGAAAGCGGGTACGGGAGGTACGACGTGGTGATGGAGCCGAGGGACATCAGAAATTCCGCGGCCATCCTGGAGTTTAAGGTGTTTGATTCGCTCGACGATGAGAAGACGCTGGAGGATACGGCTGAAAACGCCCTCCGGCAGATCGAAGAAAAAAAGTACGAGGCCGGGCTGCTGGCCCGGGGCATTCCGGCGGAGAACATCCTGAAATACGGCTTTGCCTTCCAGGGAAAGGAATGCGTGATCCGGAAGCAGGTATCCGGATCATGATGAAGGCGCTGGTATAGCAAAAGGCCGCGCGAAAACCACATGAAACGGGAGGACATGATGTATTATCTGATCCGGGAGTTCCTGACCCCCTGTGAGCCGGAAAAAATCCGCGAAGGCGACGCGCAGTATGTGGCTGTGCTGAGCAGCGCGCAGTGGCAGGCGGAGCGGGAAAAGTTTGACATGCTGATCGACATGGATATGGACGCGGCGGAAGAGACAAAAGCCGTGGTGAATAAGGATTCGCTGACCGGGTCGCTGGCCATTCCGGACCGGAACAATATCAGCGGACCGAGCCATTGCTTTTCTTTCGCGCTGGATGAAAAGGGCATTGTGCTGGTGGACGACAGCGGCTATGCGGAAAAACTGGTCCAGGAGATCCGCCGCAGCAAGAAATGGCGGCTGCCCGGGCTGGAACGCTTTCTGTATGACCTGCTGGAATTGACGATCAGCCAGGATCTGAACCTGCTGGAGAGGTCGGAACTGAAGCTGAACCGGATAGAGGAAGCTATTCTCCGCGGAGAGGTCGAGCACTATCCCCAGGAAATGAACGATATCCGGGGAGATCTGCTGGATCTTCGCGTGCATTATGCGCAGATGATTGACCTTGGACAGGAGCTGGAGGAAAACGAAAATGGCTTCTTCCGGGAGGAAAATCTGCGCTACTTCCATATGTTTACCGAGCGGGTCATGCGGCTGCAGGAGCAGGTAAACGGCCAGCGGGAATACGTGATGCAGCTGCGGGATCTGATGCAGTCCCAGATGGAGGTCCGGCAGAACCGTATTATGACGGTGCTTACGGTGATTACCTCCATTTTCCTGCCGCTGACGCTGATCGCGGGATGGTACGGGATGAATTTCAAATACATGCCGGAGCTCGAATGGCGGTACAGCTATCCCGTCGTGATCGCGGTTTCTATTGTGATCGTCATCGCCAGTCTGGCCTGGTTTAAACGGAAGAAGTGGATGTAGCGGGCTTTTGCAGTGGCGTTTCTTCCTCTGATGGGAAAAATCCCTCCGGACCGCGGGAAGATAGAGGCCCGGGTCGGCAAGGATATGAATGTTGTAAAAGATGGAATGATAAGCAAAGGATGGAGCGAATTCGATGAAAGCTGTTAAAACGGTCGCCCTGGTCAGCCTTTCAAGCGGAATAATGGGTGAACCATTTGTCCGTTTTGAGGTTGAAATCGGCCTTCGCAGGCTGAAGGAATATGGGCTGGAAGTCAGGTTTATGCCGCATGCCCTCAAAGGGGCGGACTATGTGAAAGCGCATCCCGAAAAGAGAGCGGAGGATCTGCTGGAGGCTTTCCGGGATCCGGAGGTCGATATGATCCTCTGTGCCATTGGCGGGGACGATACCTATCGGCTGCTTCCGTATCTGTTTGAGCATGACGAGCTGGCAAAGGCGGCCGGGGACAAGGTGTTTTTGGGCTTCTCGGATACGACCGTCAATCATCTGATGCTTCACAGGGTGGGGCTGCGCTCCTTTTACGGGCAGGCCTTCCTGCCGGATCTGTGCGAGCTGGGGCCGGAAATGCACCCGTACACCCGGAAGTATTTCGAGGAGCTGATCACAACCGGAAGCATCCGGGAAATCAGGCCGAGCGACGTCTGGTATGAAGAAAGAAAGCTCTTCTCTCCCGATCAGGCGGGGAAGGCGCTTGATCCTCGCCCCAATCAGGGGTTTGAGCTGCTGCGGGGGCCGGCCCGCTTCTCCGGGAAGATCTTGGGCGGATGCATTGACACCCTGTATGACTTTTTCTGCGGGGATCGTTATGCCGATATGCCGGAGATGTGCCGGAAGTATCATCTGTTCCCGGACGCGGGGGAATGGAAGGGGAGAATTCTCCTGCTGGAATCGAGCGAGGAAAAGCCGTCCCCGGAGAAGTATCGGAAGGCGCTGGAGATGCTGAAGGGGACCGGCGTTTTTGACGCGGTGAGCGGGGTGCTGGCCGGGAAACCCATGGATGAAACCTACGCGGAGGAATATAAAAAGCTGCTGACGGAGGTCATCGACCGGCAGGATCTTCCGATTCTGTTTAATCTGAATATCGGACACGCGATGCCCCGCTGCATCATGCCCTTTGGAACGGTGGCCGATGTGGACGCAGGACAGCAGGTGATCCGCTTCGAAGCATAACGATTTGGGATAAGGGGCTTTTCCGGAATCGCAAGCGCGTGCCGGCGATGCCAGAAACAAAGAAAGAAGGGGGAAGCATCGGAATGACGCAGTTTCAGACAGAAAGCGCGCCCGCGCTGGTCGGGTAGAGCGGATGCGCTGTTTACGACAGGAAGCTTTGCGGAAAGGAAGAAGGAAAGAATCCGCAGCGAAACGTTTTCGGAAAAGGAGAAGTACCAGATGAAAGAAAGAGTCAAATCATTGCTGACGGTTCTTATGGCGGCGCTGTTATGCATCGCGGCCTTGCCTGGCGCCGCGGAAGAGGCGGGCGCGAAAAGACCGACCGTGCTGCTTATTCTGGACGGCTACGGCGTGATCGATGAAACGGAGCACAATGCCATCGCGCTGGCGGACACGCCGGTTATGGACCGTCTGATGAAGGAATACCCCTTTGTGACGGGCCAGGCCAGCGGCCGGGCAGTGGGACTTCCGGACGGGGTGATGGGCAGCTCCGAGGTGGGCCATCTGAACATTGGCGCCGGGCGGATCGTGTATCAGGATCTGACCCGGATCACGAAGGCCATCGAGGACGGCGATTTCTTTGAGAACGAAGCCCTGCTGCAAGCCATGGACCGGACGAAAGAAAAGAGAACGAGCCTGCATATTATCGGCCTGCTCTCCGATGGCGGCGTGCACAGCCACAATTCGCACCTTTTTGCCCTGCTGGAGATGGCGAAGCGCCGGGGGCTGGAGAAGGTCTATGTACATTGCTTTACGGACGGGCGGGATACGCCGCCGGAATCCGGCAAGACCTTTATTCAGGAATTGCAGGATCGGATGGAACAGATCGGCTGCGGCGCGATCGCTACGGTGGGCGGCCGCTATTGGGGCATGGATCGGGACAACCGCTGGGATCGCGTAGAGAAAGCCTATCGGGCCATGACCCTCGGCGAGGGCGTGACGGCGGGTTCCGCGCTCGAGGCCGTAACCCAGTCCTACGAAAAGGGCGAGACGGATGAGTTTATCCTCCCCACGGTGGTGATGAAGGACGGCGCGCCGGTCGCCACCATCGGGGACGGGGATACCATTATCTTCTTCAATTTCCGCGCGGATCGCGCCAGGGAACTGACCCGCGCCTTCTGCAGCGACGATTTTGACGGCTTTGAAAGGGGATCGCGAAAGCAGGTAAGCTACGTCTGCTTTACGGACTATGACGCGACCATTCCCAACAAGGAGGTCGCCTTCCCCAAAATCAGCATGGCCAATACCCTGGGCGAGTGGCTGGCGGCCAACGGCCTGAAGCAGGCGAGGATCGCCGAGACGGAGAAATACGCCCATGTGACCTTCTTCTTCAACGGCGGCGTGGAGGAGCCCAACCCGGGCGAGGACCGCTTCCTGATCCCGTCCCAGAAGGTGGCGACCTACGATCTTGCGCCGGAGATGAGCGCATCGGAGATCTGCGACACGCTGGTGGAGAAGATCCATTCCGGCGGATACGACCTGATCGTCGTCAACCTCGCCAACGCGGATATGGTAGGCCATACCGGCGTGGAAAAAGCCGCTGTCGAGGCGGTGGCCTTCATGGACAAGTGTATCGGAAGAGTGGTGGAGGCCGTCGAGGAAGAAGGAGGCCAGCTGTTCATCTGCGCCGATCACGGGAATGCGGAGGTCATGGTGGACAAGGAGACCGGTGAGCCCCTGACCTCCCATACCACGAATCCCGTTCCCTTCATTCTGGTGAATTACGATCCCGCCTATACCCTCAGGGAGGGCGGCTGCCTGGCGGATGTCGCGCCCACGCTGTTGGAGATGATGGGATTGGAAAAGCCGGAGGAGATGACGGGAGAATCGCTTCTGATCAAAAAGTAAATCTGCTGAGGATGATGCTATCAACAATCGGGCGGATTCTGACGTCCCCGTGCATGCTGGCCTTCGCAGGCTGAAGGAATATGGGCTGGAAGTCAGGTTTATGCCGCATGCCCTCAAAGGGGCGGACTATGTGAAAGTGCATCACGAAAAGAGAGGGGCTGTTTCAGCGACGGCCTGCAGTTCGGAATACAGGATTTTGCCGCCTTCATTTCTCGGGAACGCCGGAACGGTCAGAACACGAAGGCCGCCGCGGGCAGCGCTGAGAACCCGGGGGACATACGCCGCGACCATTTCCTTTTCCCGCTCCCCGGTAACAAAGATGGTCAGATGGTCATCCGTTCCGACACTGACGCTGGGAATGTTGAACTCATCCATAATCATGCTGTCAATCTCATCCAGGCTGACCCTGTGACCGGCCAGCTTGATAAAGCGCTTGAGTCTTCCGGTAATGGTCAGATAACCTTCCTCGTCCGTCTCCGCGAGATCGCCCGTCCGGATCTCGCCGTTCCACTCGTCCCCGAGGATCAGGTCTTCGCCGCGCCGCGCGTAGCCCATCGCCACATTGGGGCCCCGATAAACAAGCTCTCCCCGCATGCGGGCGCCCTGGACCGGGTTTCCCGCCCCGTCCATGAGCCGGATACTTCCGCCCGGGATGACACGGCCAACTGACCCGGGCTTCCGGAGCGCGTCCTCCGGCGGCAGGAAGCTGATCGCCGCCGTCGCCTCGCTCTGCCCATACATGATGACGAAGCGCTTCCCGTTTTCGGCGGCATACCGGCCATAGTATTCCTGCATCTCCCGGCTGAGCTTTCCGCCCGCCTGGCTCATGGTCCGGAGGCTGGGGAATTCCTCTTCAAACAGGCCGATATGATGCAGCATTTCATAGGTACTGGGCACGCCGTGGAAGCAGGTTACGCTCTCCGCCTCGAAGAGATCCCAGAATTCCGGATCCATGACGCCGCTCCCGGTCACCACCATGGCGGCGCCACACAGCAGGTTCGCGCGAAAGATGGACTGCCCATAGGTATACTGCAGGGGCAGGGCGGTGATGGTACGGTCGTCGGAAGTAATCTGAAGTATATCGGCGTGAACAGCGGCATTGAAGCGAAGGTTCTCCCGGCTCTGGCGGACGAACTTCGCGGAGCCGGTGGACCCGGAGGTGGTGATCAGCAGACCGAGCCGCGGATGCACGGGAAAAAGCTCCGGATAGTTCGTTTTCAGGAGGACATAATCCCGGATTCCGCAGACTTCCCTCATCGCGGGATAGTCTCCGCGCATCTCCTCCGGCAGCAGCACAAACCCCGGACGATAGACGTTCATCAGTTCCCTGCGCGTTTCGGCGCGAAGCTCCGCGGAAAGGGGCAGCAGGGGATACCCGCTGTTCGCCAGCGCGGCATAGCCGGAAAGGGCGCCCAGGGAATTCCGGCAGAAGATCATGACCAGCGGCCTGGCCTCCGCACCGCCATCCGCGAGCCGGATGATGGCTGCCTCTGTTTCCTCCGAAAGAACGATGAGATCACGGTAGGTCATCGTTGCGCCGGTCTCGCCGATCAGGGCCGGCGAATCGCCAAAGCGATCAAAATCCCAGTAAATTCCCATATCGCTTCCTCACTTTTTCGACTTTGCGTCTTCCAGCTTTTTCCGCACCAGCTCCAGACCGGCCCGGTAGGAGTTGATTTTCATCGATTCCCGGCCCCTGAAGGAGATCCCGAAAGCCTCCTCCAGACGGCTGATCAGATGCATCTGGGCGATGGAATCCCAGCCCTGGTCATGAAAACGGAAGCTGATCGGGTTGAAATCGATGCCCTCGAAGCAACCGGAAAAGACATCCCAGTACAGCTCCGAGATCCGCGTCGGATCGAATTCCGGGGCTTCGACCGCATCCTTCGGCTGTTTCGCTTCCAACTGGCCGGCGTCCGCCAGTTTGCGGCTCGGCGCATAGAGCAGCCCCTGCACGCCTTCATTGGCGATTCTGGCGGGATTGCCCATGACCGTTGTATTGGCATCCACATCGCCGAATACAACGCTGCCCATCGCCACGACGCTGTAATCGCCGATCCGGATCCGATCCTTCAGAAGGGCGCCGGCCCCGATAAACACGTTTTCCCCAATGACCGTATGTCCGCCGATAAAAGCACCCGCTCCCACGCGCGTATGGTTTCCGACGACCGCGTCATGACCGATGGCCGCCCCCTTCGCCGCGTAAAAGTTCTTGCCGACCCTGGCCAGAGAGCCTATGAAGGCGCCCGGACCGATGACGGCGCCCTCTCCCAGCTCCGCATCGGGGCTGATAAAGGCGGAGGGATGAATCAGGCGCGCGCCCTGGTACCCCGCCTCCGTCATCCGGTCGAAAGCCTCCCGGCGGAATTTCGGCTCGCCGATGGTAATCAAAAAGCTTGTACTTTCCGGGCTGTAACGCTTGCGGAATGTATGGAAGCCAAGAACGGGACTGCCCAGCAGGCTGTCCGTTTGGGCGTGATCGTCGATAAAGACCGTTTCTGTCCACTGCCCGGTCTGATCCGCCACATATTTGAATTCCCGGCCCATCGCGCCGGCCCCGTATAACACCAGAACCACCGGAGTCCCTCCTTTCCTTTTACAGCGGAATTCCCCAGACCTTCTCAATTTCGTGGCGCAGCACCCGGAGCTGCTCCGTTTCCCGGTCGGTCCAGATCTGCTTTCCCTCCGCGTCCTTTTCCGCAAGCAGGGCGCGGAGCCAGCCTTCGTCCCTTGCGGTGCGCCGGCTGTATTCGAACACCAGCTCAAAAGCCAGGCAGCAATGGGAAATCCGCCCCTCGAAACGGGATCGCCTCAGCCGGGCGGGCACGCAGCGGTGCGCCAGAACGCAGGCCATGACCTCCGGGCTTGCTTCCCCGGTTTCCCGGAAAATGGCCCGGCTGCTCCCGACCCGATCCTCAAAGGGAATGCTGGCGATGACCCGGAAGATGTCCGTCTTGTCGGCGTCGCGAAGGATCTCCGCAAAGCGCCGCGTCCGGTCGTCCAGGGTATCCGGAAGCTTCAGCTTATTGTGCTGGCGGATCGCCGTTTCCGCCGCGGCCCGCCAGCCTTCCGGCAGGCCTTCCTCCGGAAAACGTTCCAGCAGCCCGTCGCGGAAAAGGATATCGCCGCTCAACTCCGCGTGGTCCACGGACTGGGAATCCACAAAAGTTCCGAAGCGCCGGACCTGCTCGAAGCGCCCGATGTCGTGCAGCAGGCCGAGAAACCAGGCCAGCGCCGTATCCGCGCCGTTCAATTCCAAAGACGCGGCGCAGCGCTCCGACAGTTCGGCCACGCGGAATGTATGCTCTATTTTATGGCGAATCAGGATATTCGTGGTGTCGTAATCCTCCGCGTATCGGAGAAAGACAGCCTTTGCTTTTTCCCGGTCAAACATTTATGTTTCCTCCTCGCAGCGGACAGCGTACCAGACAGGGGGATCCAGACAGGGGGACGGTTCTTCTGTCCTGCGTTCAGGCCTCCGTCAATTCGTCGGATATCCGTCACACGATCGTCTCCCAGCGTCAGCACGGCCATGGTGATCGGGCGGCCGACAGGACCAGGTTCTGCCGGAGATCAGGTATCCTGAAAGTCAATCCGCCGGATATCGGTCACGTGACCGTCCCCCAGCGTCAGCACGGCCATGGTGATTGGGCTGCCGAAACGGGAACGGCCGCAGCTTCCCGGATTCAGCCACAGCCGGCCGTCAATCCATTCCTCCCGGTACCGATGGGTATGGCCGCAGACGATCACCTGAACGCCATCCAGATTCCTGGGCACATCATACGGGTCGTGGGTCATCAGAAAGGAGACCCCGGCAATCTGAAACCGCAGAAGCCCCTTCAGCTCCGACAGCCCCGGCTGCCAGCGGTCGTTGTTCCCCCGAACGGCGTAGAGATGGCCGTACAGCCGGAGCTCATCAAGATCCGCCTCCCGGATGATATCCCCGGCGTGAAGAATGGAGGAGCAGCGCTGAACCTCGGATACAACCTCCCGGCGCAGAAGCCCGTGGGTATCCGAAATGACAGCCACCTTCTGAACATCCATCCGCATCCGCCCCTCAAACTGAAAATCCTATCTGACGCCGAAAGCATCGTATGACGCGAGCGTCAAAGGTCCCTTTCAGGCGAAATAGCCCCAACAAAAACTGTCGGTTTATAAGGCTGGCCGTAACTAGCGAAGCGAAAAAACTCCTTTTGACGCCCTGATCATTGTATCATATTTGAGAACGGAAAGAAAAGACAAATATGCGCTCGGATCGCGGTTTTGCTGAACGCTGCAACGAAAAATCAGAATACGGACGAGTACCTGACGGAACTATACTACTGAATCGAGAGAGAGGCTGGCCGGGAATGGCGGAATCGCTACAGCTTCCAAACGATTGAACCGGTTAATCGATAGGAACGGCTATCGTTACGACGATATACTCCCCCCTTTTTTATCAGGAACCCATGTCGAAATCTCTTATTTTTTTGCAGATTTCGACATGGATTTCTATGCTGCATCTTGAAAACCTGCGTCGAAATGTATATAATAAACGCGGATTTCGACGCAGGTTCGTCGAGTAAAGGAGTATTACCCAGTTATGAAGCAGAATATTGTCGGCCGTGAATATGAATGCGAACGCCTGGATGACTGCATGCTGAGCAATCAGGCTCAACTGATCATTATCTATGGCAGGAGAAGAATCGGAAAGACATTTCTCATTAATGAATATTTCGATCATCATTTCGCGTTCAAAATAACCGGTGCCTATAATCAATCAAGAAAAGTGCAGCTGCACAGCTTTGCGGCAGAGCTTACCCGAAAAACCGGAATAAAATGGAAGGACCCTGAAAACTGGATTCAGGCCTTTGAATATCTGCGGGCTTATCTGGAAAAAAGCGAGCCGATGGAAAAGCAGGTAGTCTTCTTTGATGAAATGCCCTGGCTGGATTCACACAGATCCAATTTTCTTCCTGCCTTTGAATGGTTTTGGAATGACTGGGGATCCACCCGGAAAAATTTGGTTTTCATTGTCTGTGGATCCGCGTCTTCATGGCTGGATGAGAAATTCTCGGAAAACAGGGGCGGGCTTTTTAACAGGCAGACCTGCCGCCTGTACTTACAGCCTTTCACGCTGCATGAAACCGAATTGTTTCTTCAGTCTAAAAACATATTCTGGTCCAGGTACGAAATCGCAGAATGCTATATGATTATGGGAGGCATTCCTTTTTATCTGAACGCGCTCAGCGAAAGATATTCCCTCACGCAGAACATTGACCGTCTGTTTTTTCAGCCCAGAGGAGAATTCTGGGATGAGTTTGACCATCTGTATAAAACCCTGTTCTCCAACAGCCGTCTTCATCTTCAAATTGCTGAGGCACTCAGCGCAAAGCCCGGTGGCCTCAGCAGACAGGAGATCTGTCAATGCTGCAAAATCAGTGACAACGGAGCCCTCACAAAAGCCCTGCACAACCTGAACTCATCTGGATTCATTCAGGCGGCGCGTTTCTATGGGAAAAAGGCAAAAGATACACGATACCGTCTTTCCGACCATTATTCCGTGTTTTATTTCCGCTTTGTCCGGGATTTTTATGGTAAGGATGCGCATTTCTGGAGCAATTCCATCGATCTTCCTACCCGACGCTCCTGGAGCGGTCTGGCATTTGAATCTCTTTGTATGGAACACATCCCACAGATTAAGAGAAAGCTCGGGATCCTGGGCGTCCTGTCCGAAGAAAGTGTCTGGCGTACCCGGGGAAATGAAGAAACAGGTACCCGGGGCGCACAAATTGATCTGTTAATTGATCGACGCGATCGGGTGATCAATCTGTGTGAAATCAAATTCTCTATCGGGGAATTCACAATTGATCAGGCCTGTGACCTGGCCCTTCGCAACAAAATCAGCGTATTCCGACAGGAAACAAAAAGCAGAAAATCTCTTCAGCTGATCATGATCACTACTTATGGTTTGAAACGAAATATGTACAGTGGTCTTGTACAAAACCAGGTCACACTGGATGACCTGTTTCAGCCCTGAATCATCCCATAAGTCCCTATAGGGAAAATCGGAAAAAATCCCTATAGAAGGGTTTTGGGGAGAGAGTGCCATGACCGGCACGTCATGCTTTTCGTTATGAGCTGGCGCGGGCCGACAGGGAATCTGCGCAGAAGTGGGCAGCATGCGCGATCTGAACTTGACAAAGCAGTAAACAGACAGTAAATTAAATCACGACAGTAAACGAACAGTAAACGGTTTTGCGACAGTAAACGAATAACAGACAGTCAATCATCCGGATTTCTTGTGCGAGGGAAATAGCATGCGAAGAATTACAGCGATTTTGATCAGTCTGATGGTTTTGGTGCTTCTGTGGGAATGCAGCGCGGCAGATCCCGCGTTCCGCTATGAGCTGGCGGAAGTACACCCGGTTGCGGGCCGACAGGGAATCTGCACAGAAGCGGGATATTACTGGGTCAGTGGGTCTGGAACGCTGACAAAATACGACGCGGACTGGAACCTTGTGGCGGAGAATACGGAGCCCTTTGATGGCTACACATTTGAGGTGAACCACATCGGAGACATCGATGTCTACCGTAACGAACTGTATCTGGGCGTAGAATACTTTATGGACGGAGAGGGGAAGAACATCCAGATTGCCGTCTATGACGGCGACACGCTGAAGCTCAAACGGGTTTTTCCCTTCCGTTCCGATACCGGCCAGATGGAATGCAGCGGGATCGCTGTTGATCCCGATTCCCGTACAGTCTATATGACCTCCTGGATCGATGATGAATCCAGCGAATATCTCTACATGTATGACCTTGATACAGGGGATTACATGGGAAGGATGAAGCTAAACCCAAGCCCCAAATGGCTGCAGGGCATTGCCTGCCATGACGGGCATCTGTATCTGACGAGCGATGACGGGGAAGCCGATGAACTCGCGCCGGATCATATGTACAGGGTCGATCCCTCGCAAAGCAGGGAGACGGGGACCGTCCAGCTTGAAAAGACATTTGATGATGTGATGATGCAGGGAGAAATCGAAGGCCTTACGTTTGACGAGGAGCGCGGACAATTCCTTCTTCTGTATAACAGGGGGGCGAGAATCGTTGCAGGAATGCCTGCAGGGTTTTATGAAGGGTACAGCGAAGAGATCCACGAGGTTTACGTTTATGATATTCATTGATCAGCGCAGACGGTGACCGCCTGACTCCATGGCCGCGCCTCTCTCCGCCCGATCGTGCTCCCGGAGCTCAATCAGAAGCGATTTGATAAAGGGCTGGACGACATCCTCTGTATCCAGATGATACCTTTCCGCAAGATACGCCAGAATATCATAAGGAATCTGGATGCTGCCTGGTTCGCCATACTGACCGGCCATTCGGCCAAGCCCATAGGCTTCAATCCGGACCTCGATGGGGTCCATGCTATCGCGCCAGATTTGAAACATCTTTTCCTTTCGCCTTCTGGTAAGCGCGTTGGAGACCAGCGCGATGGCGGCGCTGACACCGAAGGCCAGCAGCAGCAGGGCGGGAATCGCGAAGGCGGGCGAAGCGTAGTCCTGGATATGATAGATATCCTCCCAGCCACCGTTGGCCTTGCCGATTACCAGCACCTCGACCGCGTAAACGATGAGGTAGACGCAGAATGGCGCGCAGCCAAGCAGGCAGTCCTTCCATGTCAGCAGGTGGCCGTTTTCCATCTGAAAGAAGGACAGCAGGATTAACAGCGGACAGATCACATGGGTTACCAGGTTGGAATTCCCAAAGGCACCCTCCGGATGCGCCCAGCTCATAAAGGCGAGCACAAAAACCATGACGATCGCGATGGAGGATGTGGCCAGATAGTGCATGACCGCCAGCCATTTGGGCAGAATGAAGCGCTTTCTCCGGATACCTTCGACCGTATATGGAAACACAAACGCCACGGACAGGGCCGCGAACAGATTGGAGACCATGGTAAAGTGATTGAAGGAGAGAAAGGCGTTTTCACCCAATACGGTGATGGTCAGATCCACGCCCGCGATGATGCCGTAAAAGGCAAAGATCAGGGACAGGATGCCGCAGACCAGGGCAGTCAGGCTGCGGCGCTGCATGAATACGGTCAGGTGCTCACGGGTGGACGTGCCCTGTTCAGCGCGTGTGTTCATCTTGTTTTACCTGCTTTCCTTGCCGCGATAGCGCCGGCGTATACCTTCAGCATGGCGCCCGCAAAGGCATCGCATGAGAAATCAGCCGCTTTCCGCGCCGCGCGGGCTCCCATCTCCGCCCTCAGCTTTTCATCGCGGAGAAGCTGAGCCGAATAATCGGCGAACTCTGTCCCGGTACGATAGGTCATGCCGCTTTTGTGCTGCTCGACCACACCCACCAGGCATGCGTCATCCCGGCACACCAGCGGCAGGCCGCAGGCCATCGCCTCAACATAGGTCATGCCTTGCACCTCAAATGTGGATGCCGACACAAACAGATCGCCCGCGTCATAGTACTGCCAGACATCCTCCGCGGGCACTCTCCCGGCAAAGATTACGCGGTCCGACAGGCTCAGCTTTTCGGCCAGCTTCACCAGCTTCTGGCGATACGGTCCGTCGCCGACAATCAAAAGCCGGGTATTGGGCGCCTTCCGCAGAAGCCCCGGAAGATAGGAGATCAGCTCCTGGATGTTCTTTTCCCTGCTGAGCCTCGAAACCGTTACGAGCACGCCCGCCTCATCGCCGATGCCCAGCGAGGCCCGGAATGCGAGCCTCGCCTCTTGCGTGAAATGCCGCTGATACTTTTCGATCTCCATACCGTTCGGCACCACGGTGAGCCGCTCCCGCACCGAATCCAGGAACGGAAAAGCGGCCGCCTTCCTGGATGGCGTGGTCACCCTGTCCGCGTGCCGGTAGAGATGCTTTCCCGCCGCCCGCATGAGGGCTTTCACCGGAGCTGTCGCCTTCAGCCCATGAAAGATGAAGTGACTGTAATCCGTGTGGCACGTCATGACCACCGGCGCGTGGCCGAGCCGATGGAGACGCAGCCCAAGGCGGCGGGCTGATCCCTCGGTCTGGATGTGGATGATGTCGGGCCCCCATACTTCAAGCTCTCTCAGCAGGGGATCACGCATCGCAAAGCTTATGCGCATATCGGGATAATAGGGCGCAGGAAAAGACCGGATGAAAGCATCGTCGCCATCCCGGAACGAGCGGTGGCTGTTGGAGAGCGCCAGCACTTTGACCTCGTGCCCGAGGCCGCGGAGGCCTGCGCTCAGGGCCAGAACGGACGTTGCAATTCCGCCCAGATTGAATCGATAGCAATCGGTTGCAATGAGAACTTTCACGGACGCCCCTCCCATCAACGGCATTCACAGGCTCCCCGCCCACGGTCATCATAGCATAATCAGGAAAAGAATGTAAGATGGCGCGGGCTGCTTCTGCCGCAATAAAAACAGAGCGTATCAATCAGCAAGTGAAGGGCAAAAAACAAACGCCTGAAGACCGAGGAGTACTATGCTGCCGGAGACGCTACCGACGGATACCTGCCCCAGTATCGCCGCAGCTTCATTATCGGATATGTGAACCAGAACGGCCTGGAAGGCAAGATCACGGCTTACCAGGACTACGGCCAGGATCCCGTGTCGATTACGGACTGATCCCGCGCGGTGAAAAACTTTCCTGTCGGACATTTTGTGTGAGAATGCTGTGATATTCGGCATGTAAACTATTATTTACGGGCGGCAGCGCCGTCCGGCAGAGCAAATCAATGAATCACGCCGCGTGCGGCGGAAAACATAACCACGAAAAGATGAAGAGGCTGAACGAATATTGAATACAAAAGGACGGATTAACGTATGAAGAAGATCACTTTACTGCTGATGGTCCTGGCACTCCTGCTCTACGGCGCCGCGCTGGCTGACGACGCGGAACCCGGCCTGCTGCGGACGGCGATCATCTACGACATCTCCACCCTGGATGTCGCGGAGACCACGGACAACTACCTGGTCCCGATGAATGTCTTTGACCGGCTGTTTGAAACGCGGCCCGCCGACGGCGCCTCTGAGGTGGTCAAGAGCCTGGTGACGGACTACTCCGTCAGCGCGGACGGTCTGACCTACGACTTCACTCTGCGCGAAGGCGTCGTTTTTTCCAACGGCAGCGCGCTGACCGCGTCGGACGTGCAGTTCAGCTTTGAGCGGCTGCTGAAGATTGCGAAGGATAACACCGATATCCCGCTGGAGATCGCGGGCGGCGAAGCGGTGATGAAGGGCGAGGCTGATTCCCTGGAAGGATTCAGGATCACGGACGACACGCACTTTTCCATCACGCTGGCCGCGCCGAACGCGGGCTTCCCGGCGGAGCTGTCCTCCCCGGCCGCCTCCATTGTGGACGCGGAGTCCATGACTCCCGGCTTCGGCAAGGAGCCTGCGGAGACGATCGGTTCTGGTCCCTACATCGTAACAGAATGGGTCAGCAACGATCATTATACCCTGGTGTATAACGAAAAATACTGGGGTACTGAACCCAGCGTGAAAAAACTGGTGGTTCGGGTGATCGCGGACGCCACGACCCAGGACCTTATGTTCCGGAACGGGGAACTGGACATCATCGATCTGCAGAACCTGGACAGCGCCATCGTGGCGGGAACCTACAAAACCATGCCTGCGGATCGGATTGTCAGCACCCCGAAGGTCGGACTGACCTATCTGCTGATGAACGAGAACAATCAGTATTTGAAGGACGCCAGGGTCCGCAGGGCCATCGGCATGGCCATCGACGTGGATCAGATCATCCAGGGCGTATACATGGGAGACGCGCAGAGGGAAAACGGAATCATCCCGACGGGCGTCTGGGCGCATAACGACGAAATGGAAGGATTCCGCTATGATCCGGAAGGCGCAAAAGCGCTGCTGCGGGAAGCCGGATACGCCGACGGAGAAGTGAAATTCGAACTGGCGATGGACTCCAATGCCAGCACCAACATCCAGCTGGTCTACGCGTTCATCAGCGAACAGCTGAAGAAAGTCGGGATCGAAGCAACCGTCAGCAGCTATGAACATTCCGCCTGGCTGGCAAAGCGTTCAAGCGGCGAGATGGATTCCTTCGTGGCCCGGTGGGGCATGGACTACAACGACCCGGCGAACATCATGTACACCTTCTTCGGCAGCGAAGAGAATTCGAGGGTCAGGAGCCTGAATTATCCGGATAAGGAAGTCATCGCCCGTGTATCCGCGGTGCGTTCGATCGTGGACGATGAGGAACGTGAAAAGGAGTACCGGATGCTTGATAAAAAACTGATTGAGGAAGACGCAGCCTGGATCCCGATGTATACCGAGATGCACCTGTGGTGCCTGGGCGACCGGGTGGCTTCCTTCACACCCCACTGGGCAGGCTTCTCGGATTTCTACGCGGCGGACGTTGTTCTGAAATAATATGATGAAGAAAAATCTGGCGCGCCGGCTGGTTCAGGCGCTGATCGTCCTGGCCGGGGTGATCCTGCTGATCTTTGTGATGCTGCGGATCGTCCCCGGAAACCCGGTCGAGACCATGATGGGTGAGCATGCGAACGCCGAGACCGTGGCGCGCATGACCGCCGAAATGGGTCTGGACCAGCCGCTGCATGTTCAGTTTTTCCGTTACATTTCCTCCGCCGTTCGCGGGGACTTCGGAACCAGCTATTCTCTGGGAAAACCCGTTTCCCAGCTGATCGGCAGCGCCTTCCCCAACACCCTGATTCTGGCGCTGTTTGCCGCTGCTTTTGCTTGGATCGTGGGCATCGGCTGCGGCATCTTTTCCGCTGTCAAAAAGAATCGGCTGCCGGACCGCCTGTTTATGGGCTTTTCCCTGCTTGGAATCTCCCTGCCGGTGTTCATGGCGGCCATGTTCCTGCAGTATGTTTTCGCCTTTCGGCTGAAATGGCTGCCAATTTCCGGTACGGAGAGCTGGACCGGGTTTATCCTGCCCGCGATCGCGCTTGGCTGGAATTCCGCCGGACAGGTCGCCCAGATGACCCGATCCACCCTTCTGGAAACCCTGCAGGAGGCCTATATTGACACGGCCTTTGCCAAAGGCAGAGGCCCGTTTGGCGTACTGATGCATCATGCGCTCCGCAATGCCATGCTGCCGGTTCTGACGATGATGGCGATCCAGTTTTCCGGCCTGCTCTCCGGCGCGGTGATCACCGAGACCGTGTTTTCCATCAACGGGATCGGGCGCCTGATGGTGCAGGGCATCTCCGGACGGGATATTCCGCTGCTGCAGGCAACTTCCCTGCTTGCTACCACTGTGGTCATCCTCGGAAGCCTGCTGGCAGACTGCCTGTATTCCGTGCTCGACCCCCGGATCCGGAAGGAGGCCTGAGACGATGCTGCGCACAAAACGGAAACAGGCGGAGCAGATCGCTGACCTGCTGCTGCAAAGTCAGATCGGCGAGGAGGAAACATTCCGGGATCTCATGCGCCGCATGGCCCGGGAGAACAAAACGGCTGTCGTTTCCTTTTTTTTGATTCTCCTGGTGATTCTTCTTGCCATTTTGGCGCCGTTTCTGACGCCCTATGGGGAAAATGACATGGATCTGATGCACCGGCTGGCGGCGCCGTCATCGGAACATTTGCTGGGCACGGACGAAGGCGGACGGGATATACTGACGCGGCTGCTTTACGGCGCCCGTGTTTCACTGCTGATCGGTGTGGCGCCGGCGCTGCTGAGCCTGATCCTCGGCGCGCTGCTCGGTGTGGTTGCCGGATATAGGGGCGGGCTGCTGGATGCGGTTGTCATGCGTATCGCGGATGTGACGCTGGCATTCCCGTCCATGCTGCTCGCAATGGTGATGATGTATGCCCTGGGCGGGGGTATCCTGAACGTTTTCCTGACGTTGACGCTGGTCAACTGGGCCAATGTGGCGCGCGTCGTACGGGCGGAGACGCTGAAACTGAAAAACAGCGAGTTCGTGGAAGCCGCGCGGGTCATCGGCGTATCCCGCGGCAGGATCATGAGGCGGCATATCCTGCCGAACTGCCTGCCGACACTGCTGGTACTGTTCACGCTGAATATTCCCGCTTCGATCCTGACGGAGAGCAGCCTGAGTTTCCTGGGGCTTGGCATCCAGCCGCCGAACGCCTCCTGGGGACTGATGATCAATACCGGCCGTCAGTATCTTTACAACGCGCCATGGCTGTGCTTTGCGCCCGGGGCGGCGATCATGCTGATCGTGCTGGCTTTTAACTTTCTGGGGAACGGACTGCTGGATGTGCTGGATCCCCGGCTGAAAAAACAGTAAAGGGACAGACAATGGACGAGAAAACGCTGGAGGTCCGCGGCCTGACTGTCTGCTTTGAGACGGATAAGGGTGTGATTTGCCCTGTGAATGACGTATCCCTGGAAGTGCCGGCTGGAAGCATCGCGGGAATTGTCGGGGAATCCGGCTGCGGAAAGAGTATGACCGCCCGGGCGGTGATGGGGCTGCTCCGATTCCCGGGGAAAACCACCGGGGGATCGGTGTACCTTTGCGGACGGGAAATCACCTCCCTTCCGGAGAAGGAACGCCGGAAACTTCGTTGCGCTGAAATCTCCATGATCTTTCAGGAACCGATGACCAGCCTGAATCCTGTGGTCAGGGTTGGCCGGCAGGTAGAGGAAGCCGTCCGCCTGCATGTGCCCTGCAGCCGGGAGGAAGCGAGAAAAAAGATGCTGGAATTATTCCGGGAAGTGGAAATTCCGGAGCCGGAAATCCGCTGCAACTGCTATCCACACCAACTGTCCGGCGGACTGCGACAGCGTGTCATGATCGCCATGGCCATGGTGTGCAGGCCAAAGCTCCTGATTGCCGACGAACCGACCACCGCGCTGGATGTGACCGTGGAAGCGCAGATTCTGAAACTGCTGGAAAAGCTGCGGGACGCAGGCACCAGCGTGCTGATCATCAGCCATAACCTGGGGGTGATCGCCAGAGTATGTGATTATGTCTATGTCATGTATGCCGGCCGCATTGTCGAGCAGGCAGAAACAAAAACGCTTTTCGACCGTCCGATGCATCCTTACACCCAGGGCTTGTTCAGGTCCGTGGCTTCCCTGCGGGAAGGCAGCGAACCCCTGGAAACCATTCCCGGGGTCGTGCCGAATCTGCTGCGGCTGCCGGCGGGCTGCAGTTTCTCGCTGCGCTGCGGGCAGTGCAAAGAAAACTGCAAAACGAACGTACCCGAACTGCTGCAAACGGAGCCGGGCCACAGGGTTCGCTGTTTCCTCGCGGGAAAGGAGAAAACGGAATGAACAGATGCCTGGTGGAGGCGCGGGAGCTGACAAAGGAGTTCCCGGCCGCAGGAAAAAAGACGGTTCATGCCGTCTCGGGCGTCTCTTTGCAGATCCGGGAAGGAGAAACCCTGGGACTGGCGGGAGAATCCGGCTGCGGAAAGAGCACCCTCGGCAGGCTGCTGATCCGTACGCTGGAGCCGACCTCCGGGCAGGTGCTTTTCCGGGGACAGATGATATCCGGGATGAAGGACAAGGAATTCCGGCAATACCGAAGGGATATGCAGCTGGTTTTCCAGGATCCCTGTGCATCCCTGAACCCCCGGATGACCGTGCGGGATCTGGTGGCGGAGCCCATCGAAACCTGGCATCTGTGCGACAGCCGGGGAAAAGTGACGGAGCGGGTGATGGAACTGCTGCGGGCGGTGGGCATGCCGGAGGAATTCCTGTACCGCTATCCACATCAGTTCTCAGGCGGCCAGCGTCAGCGGATCGGAATCGCGCGGGCGATTGCCGCGGATCCGGCTTTTATCGTCTGCGATGAGCCTGTTTCGGCGCTGGATGTATCGGTGCAGAACCAGATCCTGAATCTGCTGAAAGAACTGAAAACAAGCCGGAAGCTGACATATCTGTTCATTAGCCACGATCTGTCCGTGGTCCGCTATCTTGCGGACCGGGTCTGCATCATGTTCCTGGGAAAGGTGTGCGAGATCGGGCCGACGGAGGAAGTCTATCAGCATCCCCGGCATCCCTATACCCGTTTCCTGCTGGACGCGGTACCGGAACCGGATCCGGCCCTGCGCGGAAAAGAGCTTCGCCTGCTGAAGGGCGAACCCCCGAGCCCGGCGGATCCGCCGAGCGGCTGCCGGTTCCGGACACGCTGTCCTTACGCTGCGGAGCGCTGCGCCGCGGAAGAACCGGCACTACGGAAAGTCGGAAACACAGAAGTCGCATGCCATTTTGCCGGTCAGTTTACCGATATGTAACTTGCCATCTTACGGAGTGGATTCCTGCCAGGATTGAACTTCCCAGGATTCTCCCTTCAGGACGGCGGTCACGGTCATGAGGCGGGTAAGAGCTTCGTCCTTGGCGGCTTTGGATTTGGAATAGCCCCGGACGGCCTCGGGATCCGTGCCGTCCGCTTCCGCGCGGCGGACGAGGGCCTCCCGGTCGGCCCGGTAAACGGCGGCGGTATAAGTGACCTCATCCGAGAGAAAGCGGGGGAAGGCGCTTTCGATCACGGTCACCGTTTCTTCCGCGGCGTATTCGGGATGGCGGGAGAGAACGGCGGCGTTCATCTTTTCGTTTTTCTCCAGCCGCTCGGAGGCGGAGTAGCTCGCGCTGAGGGAGGTCGTATTATACATATAGATGCTGTAGCCCCCGCCGACGGCGGCGCTCACAAGCGTCAAGGCCACCAGCAGGGCGGCGGTGCGCCCGGTCATCTTCAGATTTGTGACCCGGGAGGCCAGATAGCCCATCCGGTTCAGGGGCGGCACCACGGCGCGGAACACCAGGATCAGCAGCGCCGACTCCAGGGGGAACAGAGCCAGATTCTTGACGATCCGGGGCAGATCCACCAGCGCGTAATATTTCCCCAGAACCATCTGGTAATACAGCGCCATGATCGGCGTCTGGAGCAGGAGATTGACGAAGAAATTCACGCAGAAGCGGCAAAGGATCATCCGGCGAACCGTAATCTCCGCCCGATAGAGGAAAAGGGCGAAGACCAGGGAACCGGCGATTTCCGTAAAGATAAAGGGGAAGAAATAAGGCCCGCTGGGGAATAGCAGCGTCCCCAGGGTATCGGTCACGGCGCCGGCGAGGATCGCCACCACCGGACCGTAAACCGCGGAGCCCAGGGCGTTAACGAAGAACTGGACATTGATGTTCAGGGAGGGCCCGAGCGGAATCTTAAAGGATTTCAGGGCGACCCGCAGGGCGATCATCAGGGCGGCGAAGAGCAGCATCCGGGTGTTTTTCAGCTCCGAAGCGGCGCACCGCCAGTATTCCTTCGAGAAAGGGGAAGGAAAGAGAAGGGGAGAAGAAGAACGATTCGACATAAAAAGACCTCCTTCCAGAGCAATCGCTACTGCGGAAGGAGGTTTTTCCTTCCGGCCAGCGGGCGGAAACTTTTCACCGCGGCATCCTGCCTTCGTCCGCCGGACCACATCCCCCTTCCGGCAGCACTTAACGCGAAAAGCTTTTACTCTGTACCGATTGATTGCCGCGCGAGGGCGGCTTTGCGATGGAAAACAAAACGATCTGCCGACAGGGGACTCTGTCGGCGCGGCCCGGGGGAGACGATCACGCTGCCCGAGGCGATTACGCGGCGCGGAACAGCAGGGCGAAGACCAGCCCCCAGATGAATCCGGCCAGCACCTCCAGCGGGGTATGGCCGACGCGCTCCTTCAGATCCTGGACGTTCAGCTCCTCGGGCTTTTTCTGCATCTCCTCCAGCCAGTCCCTGACCGTGTCCAGCATCCAGTTCAGGACGCTGCCCTGGCGGCCGGTTTCCCTCCGGACGCCGATGGCGTCGGACATGACGACCAGGGAAAAAACCGCGGAGACGGCGAAAACGGCGGAACCGAAGCCCTCCTGAAAGCCGACGGCGAAGGTCAGCGCCACGACGGCGGCCGTATGGGAGGAAGGCATGCCGCCGGAGCTGAGAAGATTTCCGGCGCCCCAGGTTCGATACCGGATGCCGTCGATGACATACTTGGTCATCTGGGCGGAAAGCCAGGAAAAGAAGCTGCAGACCAAAACCTGATTATGGAGAAAATCCTGAAACAAGGGCGATGAACCTCCCGTCATTCATCATCGTCCAGAAGCTCGTCCTCGACGATGTCGGCCTCCAGATCCGTCAGGAGCATATAGCCCAGGTTATCCGTCCGGCCGTTATAGACCTGGGCCCAGTCTTTGTTCGTCGCGTAGACCACGAGGCGCTCCCCATCCTCATAGGTTTCCAGGACCTTGGAGGTCAGATCCGGCTTGTTATACAGATTCACGGTCAGATCCACCACGCCGACGCGCACCGTTACATCGTAGGCCGAGATGTTTTTGACCTTGGAATGATCCAGCTTATTGTTGGCGGCCGCCAGCTCTTTCATCCTCTCCCGCTCGGCGGCCTTCTCTTCCCTTTCTCTTTCCTCTTCGGCGGCCTTCTCTTCCTTTTCCTTTTCCTTTTCAGCGGCGGCCTCGGCTCGCTGGGCGACCACCACTTCATAAGGCTCGGGACGGGCGACGACCAGGTATTTCTGCACCACGTAGCCCTTGGCGCTGTTATACGTTACACGGGCCCATGTCCCGTCCCAGGAGGTTACATAGACCTTGGTTCCGTAGGGGAGCTCGGTCAGCACGTCGGCGGCTGTGCTGGGCTTTGCGCGAAAGCGCAGCGCTTTTCCGTTATCGGTTTTCACATACATGCTGCCCTGCCTGATTTCGTTTTCGGCCAGAGCCGGGGCGAGCATCGAAAGGAGAAACACCGAAAGAACCAGCAGAAGAACGGAAAGCTTTTTCACGAGGATCAACTCCTTCCAAAAGGGTCAGAACCCAGACAGAAGCGCCGCCACCCGGGCGAGCGCGGCGGGAACGGATGGAGCGGAAACCAGCGGGGCGCTTTTCTCCCCGGCGGACGGAAAAGCCGAGATGGGCAGCGGCCGCCGGCGGGAAGGGGAGCCGAATGGAATCTTTTCTCCGCCGACATTATTGTATCAGCCAGCGGAAGGGAAGTCAACGGGCGGCGGGGCATCCTCAGGACGCGGGCACCCTTTTTTCGGGGCGAGCGCCGGGAAAAAGCCGGGGCGGAATCACCGTGGCACCATCAGGACGCGGGCACCCTTTTTTTCAGGGCGAGCGCAGGGGAGAGCTGGGCCAGAATCACGGCGGCGAACATGATCGCGCAGCCGAGGGATTCCCGGCGGGTCAGGGTTTCGCCCAGCAGCAGGGCGCCGCCCAGGACGGAGAAGACGGATTCCATGCACATGAGGATGGAAGCGAGGGTGGGGTTGACGTTTCTCTGGGCGAGGATCTGGATCGTATAGCCGACGGCGCCGGAGAGAATGCCCGCGTAGAGCATCGCCGGCATGGCGCCCCACAGGCCGGAGAGGGTAAAACTTTCCGTCAGGAGGGAAAGGATCAGGCTTGCGACGCCGCAGAAGAGGAACTGGTAGCAGCTGAGCCGGAGGCCGTCCACCAGGGGGGAGAAATGGTCCACCACCAGGATATGCCCGGCGAAGGCGATGGCGCAGCCCAGAATCAGCAGATCCCCCTGGCTCACGACGAAGCGCTCCCCGGCGGGAACGCAGAGGAGAAACAGCCCGAACACCGCCATCAGGACGCTGAGCCAGATCCATTTTCCGGGATTGCGCCGAAAGAAGAGCCACCCGGCGACCGGCACCAGCACCACATACAGGGCGGTAATAAAGCCGCCCTTGCCGGCGGAGGTGGACACCAGACCCGCCTGCTGCAGATTGGTGGACAGGCAAAGCAGGAGGCCGCACAGGCAGGAGGCAGTTCGCAGGTTCTTTTTTTCCGCCGGGGAAGGGGAGCGGCGGGCCGGCTGCTTCCGATCCATAAACAGGATCACCGGAAGCAGCGCGGCGCTGGCCATCAGGGTCCGGATCCCGTTAAAAGCAAAGGGCGGCATATAATCCATGCCGACCCTTTGGGCTACGAAGGCCAGTCCCCAGATCAGGGAGGCCAGAAGCAGCAGCAGGCTGGAGCGAAGAGAACGGATATTCATGGGATCGAACGTCTCATTCCTTTCGATACAGAGATTTCTGGAAGACATAGAGCTCCGGGGAGGTTTCGTTTGGGCCGAAGCCCAGCAGCTGGCTGACGGTTACAAACTCATAGCCGTCGGCCAGCAGGCGGGGAATCAGATTCTCCAGGCAACGGTAATCCCTGGCGCGGGCGTGGAAAAGCAGGATACTTCCGTTTTTGACCAGAGGATAGCATTTGTCCGGATCCGTCTGGCTGACGTCCCAGAGGATGGCATGGGAAAAGCCGAAGGTGGTTACGGCGTTTCGGAAGGTTTTATCGCTGCCGTTCTTATTGGTCGTATTGCCGAAGGGAGGACGGAAGCAATGGACGTCATAATGGTATCCGAGGGCCTTGTCCAGCGCCTCCTGATACCGGCCCAGGGCGGCGAGAATGTCCCAGAGGTCGGAGCCGCCCATCTTGTAATGCCCGTCGTTATGGGAGCCGATCTCGTTTCCGTTATCGAGAATCTTCTGCCATTCGTCCCGATCCTCGACGTGGATCTGTTTCCCGATGGGGAAGAAGGTTCCGACCACGCCATACTGGGCGAAAAGGTCACGGATTTTCCAGGTATAATTCAGATCGAAGGAATCATCGACGGTCACGGCGATTTTCTTCTCCGCCCGGCTGCCGTGGCGGACAAGGAAGCGGGCCAGGGGATCCTCGTCCTCCTCCTCGGCGAAGGCGGGGAGGAGCGCCGCCCAAAGCAGCAGCAGCCCCAGCAGAAGCGCGAGCGTTTTACGGGTTTTCATGATTCTCTTTCCTCCTGATCCGGCGAATGATACTGGACGATTTCCCCCGCGGGAACGGAGGAGGTCAGCCAGGTGTTGCCGCCGATAACGCAGTTATCCCCGATCGAGGTATCCCCGCCGAGGATGGTGGCATTGGCGTAGATGACCACGTTGTTCCCGATGTTGGGATGGCGCTTGATACCTTTGACCGGGTTTCCGTTTTCATCCAGATCGAAGCTGCGGGCCCCGAGGGTCACGCCCTGATAGAGCTTCACATGATCGCCGATCACGGTGGTTTCCCCGATGACCGTGCCGGTTCCGTGGTCGATAAAAAAGTATTCCCCGATCGCGGCGCCGGGATGGATGTCGATGCCGGTCTTTTCATGGGCGAACTCGGTCATGATCCGGGGCAAAAGCGGAACCTCCAGGGCATAGAGCTCATGGGCCAGGCGATAAATCGAGATGGCATAGAAGCCGGGGTAACAGATCATGACCTCCTCGCGGCTGCGGGCGGCGGGGTCTCCCTCGTAGAGGGCCTCCACGTCCAGCAGCAGCAGCCGCTTGATTCCCGGCAGGCGGGCGAGGTATCGGTCGCAGAGGGCTGCCGCGTCCCCTTCTCCGCCCCGGAAAAGGAAGGCCCGCCCGATCTGCTCCGTCAGATCCCGGGCGGTACACTCCAGCAGGGCTTCATCGGACATCCGGGGGTTCTCCCTTTGAAAGCAGGAAGGGAAGAGCAGCGCCTGCAGCGCCTTGATGACCCGGACGACCTCCCGCCGGTCCGGCGGGGAACAGAGGGGGGAGGACGCGCAGGCGGAGGAACTCCGGAGGGCGGAAAGGGCCTTGACCGTATCGGAAATCAGCTTTTTCAAGGGAATATCGCTCCTGATCATCGGGGTTTTGCGCGCGGAAGGCGCGCCGGATCATTATACGTGTTTTTCAGCGGAAGCGCAAGGCGCCTCGAAAACCACAGAAGGAAAAGAAAACTCCCCCGGGATCCGGGGGAGCGGAAAAATGTTCTTCGCGAAGACGGAATTGAATCCGGCGGGCCTTCCTTAATATTCGAAGACCGTCACGATGCCGCCCATGTTGTCCAGGGATGTGGTATAGGAACGAGCGTTTCCGGCCACCAGCACCTCGAAGGTATCGGCGTCGCCCACATACTGGCGGTAGATCTCGTATTTCAGCTGGCCGTCCTCAAAGAGGGCGATATGGGGATGCTCGCCCAGATACTGGATGTATTCCTCGAGGCAGAAATCCATATAATGCATAACGGCGGCGTGCCCTTTGCCGACATAGCGATAGAGGTTCAGCTGGCTGCTGATGCCGGTCACGAAGCTCTTGTCCGTCGAGGTGGGAAGGGGCCAGGCATTGAGCGGGAAGCGGAAGACCAGCCCGTATTTCCAGCAGTTTTCGTTCATCCAGATACCCTGGCTCGAGGTGGCGTAGGTGGTCTTGTTGACCTCGGGGTCATCCCGGCTGTAGAGCCGCAGGGTAAAGGACAGGCCGGTATTAAACTCGCTGGTTCCGGGATAGTTGACCTCTTTTTTCGCGGCTTCGATCAGGGCGTCGCCCGAGTACTTGGAGGACAGCTTTTCCACCCGCTTCTGGAAATACCCGTTCTGGGTATCCCAGCTGCGGTATCCCTCGGAGACCATATAATGGCCCAGATCCTCGGCCGTCGCGGCATCCAGGGCGGCCTTCAGGGCGTCCGCCGCCACGGGGAAGAGGGAAACGCTGGCGTCGGAGACCTGAACGTTCCAATTAAAATAGTTGCCCAGGCCCACCAGGGTGCTCTCGTTAAAATCCTCCGGCCGGGAATGCCACTGGTTCACCAGCAGCAGCCCGGTATTCATGACGTCCGCCCGGGACATGGTCACCCGGTTCGGATATTCGAGCGGATAGGTGGTCAGATCCAGAATATCCCATCCCTCGGATTTCTGCGTCGGCCAGCTCAGGCTGGCGCTGGGCGTGTTTTTCTTTTCGAGCTCCGCCTGGGCGGCGGCGAATTTCTGATCTTCCTCGGCGTTATGGGCCTCGGCTTCCGCGCGGGCGGAGGCGAGGGCGGCCTCCCGCTGGCTCTTGACCCAGCTGCCGGCGAAGAAGCAGGCGGCGCAGAGAAGCGCCAGAACGACCGTAACGGTAATGACCACCGGAACCGCTTTGCTTTTCCTCTTTCTTGCACTCATGTTCGCTTACACCTTCCTCCCCACAAAGGGTGGGCATATCGATTCTTTTATAATTTCGTCACAGAAATTTAAAATTCCTGCTGGAAAGAAAAATCTTTTTTCGCCGCGGGAAAACGGACAGGGGAGCCTCCGTTTTTGACCGCGGGGAAAACATCCCTTACATCCGCTCCGGCGCCTCGATGCCGATCAGATACAACCCGGTTTTGATGAGGGAGGCGGCGGCCCCCGTCAGCGCCACGCGGGCCGCGATGCCGGCGGGATCCCCGTCGAGAATCCGATGCTCGTAATAGTACTTGTTGAAGGCCTGGGCGATATCGGTCACCGCGCGGGTAATCATGCTGGGCTCGTATTTTTCCGCGGCTTCCTTTACGGTATCCGGGAAGCGGCTCATGAGCCGGAGCAGGGCCTGGGCCTCGTCGTCCGTCAGGGCGGCCCAGTCGGGCGCCGGGAGGGAAAGCTCCGCGGCCTTGCGCAGGACGGAGCAGCAGCGGGCATGGGTATACTGGACATAGGGGCCGCTTTCCCCGTCGAAATTCAGGGCCCGATCCCACCGGAAGTCGATATCCTTGATCCGGTTGTTGGACAGATCGGTATAGATGACCGCGCCGATGCCCACCTGGCGGGCGATCGTTTCCTTATCCGGCAGGTCGGGGGATTTTTCGTTGATGATTTCCAGGGCCTTCCGGCGGGCCTGATCCAGCAGATCGTCCAGATAGACCACGTGCCCCTCCCGGGTGGAAAGCGCTTTGCCTTCATAGCTGATCATGCCGAAGGCTACGTGGACACAGTCCTTCGCCCAGGCGTAGCCCATCTTTTCGAGCACGCGGAAGACCTGGCGGAAATGCAGATCCTGCTGATAGGCGACCACATAGAGGCATTTATCGAAATGATAGGTATCGTGCCGATAGAGGGCGGCGGCCAGATCCCGGGTCGCGTAGAGCGTGGCGCCGTCGGAGCGGAGAATGATGCAGGGGGGCATGTTGTCCTTGCTCAGATCCACGATCGTGGCGCCCTCGGAAACCGAGAGCAGGTTCTTTTCCCGCAGCTCGTCGATCACCCGGCCCATCTTGTCATTATAGAAGCTTTCGCCGGCGTAGCTGTCGAAGGAGACGCCCAGCAGGCTGTAGACCCGCTCGGTATCCTTGAGGGTCAGCTCCTTGAACCAGTTAAAAATGGAAAGGGCCTCGGGATCCCCATCCTCGATCTTTTTGAACCAGGCGCGGCCCTCGTCGTCCAGGGCGGGATCCTTTTCCGCCTTTTCATGGAACATCACGTAGAGGCGGACCAGCTCGTTTACGCCGCCCTTTTCGACCTGTTCCCGGTCGCCCCATTTTTTATAGGCGCAGATCATCTTGCCGAACTGGGTCCCCCAGTCGCCCAGGTGGTTGATGCCGACGGTTTTGTATCCCAGGAAGCTGTAGATCCGCTTCAGGGAGTGGCCCAGCATCGTCGTCGACAGATGGCCCAGATGGAACCGCTTGGCGATATTGATGGAGGAGTAATCCAGACAGACGGTTTTGCCCGCGCCCAGATCGGAGGAACCGTATTTTTTCCCCTTTTCCAGCAGCTCCGCCATGGTTTCGGCGGCAAAATTCGCCCGGTTCAGGAAGAAATTCATATATCCGTTTACGGGGCGGACCTCCGCCACCTCCGGATGCGCCCAGGCCGCGCAGAGGGCCTCCGCGATTTTCGGCGGCGCCATGCGCAGGGCTTTGGCCAGGCGGAAGCAGGGAAAGGCGTAATCCCCCAGGGCGGGATCCGGCGGGACGGCCAGCAGCGGGCGCAGCTCCGCTGCGGCGGGCAGCCCCTGGGCTTCCGGCCAGAGGGAATGGAGCAGATCCGCGGTCAGCCCCGCGATCCGGGTCATCATATCGGTCATGAAATCGTCACCTCTCGAGTCGCAATAGGTTCCGGCGACCATTTTACCATAGGGCGGGGAAAAAAGGCAACTGATTCATTGACATCGGCTTCCGATTCCCGTATAATAAATCCGTTTGAAAAGAACCGCGTTTTTTGTGTGCCGTGGCAAACGCAGCCGGAAAAGGCGCGGGCTTCCTTTCCGATCCCCAATAAACCAAGGAGGTAAATCCATGGCCATCAAGATCACCGTTGACGGCAATACCGCCGTCAGCCATGTCGCTTACGCGTTCAGCGATGTGGCCGCCATCTATCCCATTACCCCCTCTTCCCCCATGGCGGAAGTCGCGGATGAATGGGCCGCCCATGACAGGAAAAACCTGTTCGGGCAGACCGTGAAAATCGCCGAAATGCAGTCCGAAGCCGGTGCCGCCGGCGCTGTGCACGGATCCCTGTCCGCCGGCGCCCTGACGACAACCTTTACCGCTTCCCAGGGCCTGCTGCTGATGATCCCGAATATGTACAAGATCTCCGGCGAGCTGACGCCCGCGGTCTTCCATGTCAGCGCCCGCGCTCTGGCGTATCACGCGCTGAACATCTTCGGGGATCACAGCGACGTGATGGCCTGCCGGCAGACCGGGTTTGCCATGCTGGCCTCCAACTCCGTTCAGGAAGCCCACGACATGGCCCTGGTGGCCCATCTGGCGACGCTGAAGAGCTCCGTGCCCTTCCTGCATTTCTTCGACGGCTTCCGGACCAGCCATGAAATCCAGAAGATCGACGCCATCGACACCAAGAACTGCTACGAAGAGATCAAGAGCCTGGTTCCCTGGGACAAGATCGCCGAATTCCGCGCCCGCGCGCTGAATCCCGAGCATCCCCATCAGGCCGGAACCGCCCAGAACAGCGACATCTACTTCCAGGGCCGCGAGGCGGGCAACAGGTTCTACCAGGCCGTGCCGGGCATCGTGGAAGAGTGCATGGACGCCGTCGCCAAGCTGACGGGCCGCGTGTACAAGCCCTTCCAGTATGAAGGCGCTCCCGACGCCGAGAAGATCATCATCTCCATGGGCTCCAGCTGCGACGTGGCCCACGAGACGGTGAACAAGATGCTGGAGAGCGGCGAAAAGGTCGGTATCCTGAAGGTGCATCTGTATCGTCCCTTCTCCGTGGAATACCTGATGAAGGTGCTCCCGAAGACCGTGAAGAAGATCGCAGTGCTGGATCGGACGAAGGAATCCGGATCCCTGGGCGAGCCTCTCTACCTGGATGTGTGCGCCGCGCTGCTGGAAGCCGGACGCAGCGACATCAAGGTCGTGGGCGGCCGCTACGGTCTGGGCTCCAAGGAATTCACCCCCACCATGGTCAAGGCCGTGTTCGATAATCTGGACGGCGAGATGAAGAACCACTTCACCGTCGGCATCGAGGACGACGTGACCGGAACCAGCCTGAAGCTGGGCAAGACCTTCGCGGCGGCCCCCGCCGGCACCAGCGCCTGCATGTTCTACGGCCTGGGCTCCGACGGAACCGTTGGCGCCAACAAGAACTCCATCAAGATCATCGGCGATCATACCGAGAAGTACGCCCAGGCCTACTTCTTCTATGATTCCAAGAAGAGCGGCGGTCTGACGGTGTCCCATCTGCGCTTCGGCGACAAGCCGATCCAGAGCCCCTACCTGATCGACCACGCGGACTTCATCAGCTGCTCCAATCCGGCCTATGTGACCATGTATGACATGGTGACCCCCCTGCGCGAGGGCGGGATTTTCCTGCTGAACTGCCAGTGGAGCAAGGAAGAGCTGAACGAGCGGCTGCCCGCCTCCATGAAGAACAGGCTGGCCGCCAAGAAGGCCCGGTTCTACATCATCAACGCCATCGACCTGGCCCGCAAGGTCGGCATGGGCGGTCGCACCAATACCACCATGCAGGCCGCCTTCTTCAAGCTGGCCAACATCATCCCCTATGAGGACGCCGACAAGTACATGAAGGAAAAGGTCGTCGCCTCCTACGGCAAGAAGGGTGAGGACGTGGTGAAGATGAACTTCGCCGCCATCGACGCCGCCCTGACCGGGCTGGAAGAGGTGGAGATCCCCGCCGACTGGGCGACCACCACCGAGGGTGCCGTGCCCGCCAAGGTGCCGGGAACCAACGAGTATTTCGATGAGTTCATCGCTCCCGTGCTGGCCCAGGAAGGCAACAAGCTGCCCGTCAGCAAGCTGGATCCCCGCGGCATCGTGCCCACCGGGACCACCAAGTTCGAGAAGCGCGGCATCGCCGTCTTCGTTCCCGAGTGGCAGATGGCCAACTGTATCCAGTGCGGCAACTGCGCCATGGTCTGCCCCCACGCCTGCATCCGGCCCATCTATGTGGCGGAAGGCGCGGAGAAGCCCGCTTCCTTCGAGACCAAGCCGGCCACCGGCGCGGAATTCAAGGGCATGCAGTATCGTATGCAGATCAGCCCCCTGGACTGCACCGGGTGCGGCAACTGCGCCGATGTCTGCCCGCTGAAGGGCAAGGAGGGCAAGGAAGCCCTGATCATGAAGCCTCTGGATTCCCAGCGGAAGGAAGAGGCCAACTGGGAGTACGCCATGACCGTTCCGGAAGTGGCGGACCGGATCACCAACAAGGCCACCGTCAAGAACAGCCAGGCCCTCAAGCCCCTGTTCGAGTTCTCCGGCGCCTGCGCGGGATGCGGCGAGACCCCCTATGTCAAGCTGGTTACCCAGCTGTTCGGCGATCGGATGATCGTGGCCAACGCGACGGGCTGCTCCTCCATCTACGGCGGATCCGCCCCGACCTGCCCCTATACCACCAATGAGAAGGGCTTCGGCCCCGCCTGGAGCAACAGCCTGTTCGAGGACAACGCGGAATTCGGCTTCGGCATGAACCTGGCCACCGCGCAGCGCCGCGCCAAGCTGGCCGAGGAAGTCTGCTACATCGCCGAAAACGCGAAGGACGAGACGAAGAAGGCCGCCGCGAAGGAATGGCTGGACAACATGAAGGATGCCGAGGGCTCCCGCAAGGCCGGCGACAAGCTGGTGGCCGCGATTCAGGCCAGCGGAAGCTGTTGCGAGCATTGCCAGTATGTGCTGGACAACAAGGACCTGCTGACCAAGAAGTCCATCTGGATCTTCGGCGGCGACGGCTGGGCCTATGACATCGGATACGGCGGCGTGGATCACGTGCTGGCCCAGAATCAGGACGTCAACATCCTGGTGCTGGATACCGAGGTGTATTCCAACACCGGCGGCCAGGCCTCCAAGGCGACGCCCACCGGCTCCGTGGCGAAATTCGCCGCCGCCGGCAAGCGCACCAAGAAGAAGGATCTGGGCATGATGGCCATGAGCTACGGCTACGTCTACGTGGCCCAGGTCGCCATGAGCAATCCCGCCCAGGTGCTCAAGGCCATGCTGGAGGCGGAAGCCTATGACGGCCCGTCCCTGATCATCGCCTACGCGCCCTGCATCAACCACGGCCTGCGGGCCAAGGGCGGCATGGGCAAGTCCCAGGCCGAGATCAAGAAGGCTGTGGATTGCGGATACTGGCAGCTGTACCGGTACAATCCGGCCCTGGCGGCGGAAGGCAAGAACCCCATGACCGTCGACAGCAAGGATCCCACCGGCGACTATCAGGAATTCCTGAAGGGCGAGGTCCGCTACACTTCTCTGGCCCAGCAGTTCCCCGACGCGGCCGCCACCCTGTTCGTGCAGCAGGAGGAGGACGCCAAGGAGCGCCGCGAGAGCTACAAGAAGATGGCCGCGCAGTAATTCCCGGTTTTTTCGGAATCGGCACCCCCAAAAAGGTGCCGGTTCCTTTTTTCGTGCGTATGAAAGAGTAGAGCCCCGGAAAAAAGCGATCCGCCCGGGGAAAGAGGCGGAGGCGCCGGGGAGACAAGAAAATGGCTCGGGAGGGAAAAGCATGAATATGATCGGGAAAAAGCTGATTGCCGCGCTTCTGATCTGCGCGATGATGATGACGCCGCTGGCCGGGCTGGCGGAAACGGCTGTTCCGGAAGCGGGCGTGGCGGAAGCGGCTGCGGCGGGAGCTGACGCGCAGGAAGCAGCCGCGCCGGCCGTGGAGGGCGAGCCGGTTTATCACCGGACGGAGGAAGGCTTTCTCTTCTTCGTCGAGGGCGATATGACCGGGAAGCCGATTTCCGGCATGGACGAGGCGGAAGCCTTTCTGAAGGAAGCTCAGAAAACCCTGGGGGACGATCCCCGGGTGCATTTTGAGCCCTGGCGGGAGTTGACCGACAGCAAGGGAAACCATACCTATATCTTCCAGCAGATGTACGACGAGACCACCGTTTCCGGCGGCGCGGTCAAGATCGTGACGGACGGAGAGGGAAAAATGCTGGGCCTGATCCGCAGCATCGAGCAGGATCTGCCGGATGAGCAGGAAGGCGAGGGGATCGACGCTGCCGAGGCGGAGAAAAAGACCCAGGAATTCTGGGGGAAAAGCCACAACGGCGAGAAGCTGGAAATCCTGGCGGGAAAGACGATCCGGGTGATCCTGCCGGTGGTGCTGGAGATTGACCCCTATACCGACGAAAAAGAGGAAAGCCACTATGTGTGGGCGGTCTATTCGAACAATCCCGACGCCGGCAAGGATCGGGGATCCGAAATGCCCTATCTGGCCCACTATGTGACGATGAAGGGGGAATACCTCTACAGCCTGCCCACCGTCATGCCCCAGGATGAGGCGTCCACCGCGGGCTTTGGCTCCGCCTATGTGTTTGAAAACATGGAGCCGGCTCCCTATACCGGGAAGGTGCGCTATTCCGACGGGACGGAGAAGGAGATCACCATCGACCTGATGCGGGACAGCCGGACCGGCGTGTATTACCTGGGCAATCTGGAGCGGCGCATCGTGGTGGCGGACTGCTATCCCTTCCTTTATGAGAACGGCAGCCTGGCGCTGGAAACGAGCCAGGACAACAAGGACTGGAACAATACCAGCCTGATGAGCCTGTATCATTACTGCATGGCCTACGATTTCTATCGGGAGATCGGCTGGCTGGGCGGGGATGGCCTGGAAACCCCGATCCTGATCCTGAAGGACTTCTGCGACAAGAATCACGAACCCATCAACAACGCGGCCTACGCCGGAAAATATCACGGATGGCAGCTCTTCCTTTCCAGCGGCGCCAACGACCTGGCCCAGTGCCTGGACGTGCTGGGACATGAGTATACCCACTGTTTTACCCACTCCGTCATGACCTACAACGCCTACATGAACGATTTCGGCGCCATCAACGAGGCCATGAGCGACATCATGGGCAATATCTGCGAAATGATGGCGGGAGACACGACCGATACGGAATGGCTCCTGGGGGAAAACGGCAAGGAAGGGGCCATCCGGTCCATGAGCGAACCGCACAAACACAATCAGCCCGCCTACACCTGGGATCTGTATTATCAGACGAACGTCAAGACCCCCACGCCCTTTAACGACCAGGGCGGGGTGCACACCAATTCCAGCCTGCTGAACCATGTGGCGTGGAGCCTTTGCGCCGAGGGCGGCATGCCCCTGGAGGAGGCCCGGCTGTTCTGGTTCGCGGTGGACTGCGCCATGGTGCCGGGGACGGATTATCCCCAGCTGGCGGTGCTGCTGCCCTGGGTGATGAAAATTCAGGGGCTGGAAAAGTACCAGGGGGCGCTCGCCCAGGTCATCGAAAAGACGAAGCTGGGGCAGAACGGCCTCCCCGAAACCCTGCCGGAGGACCGCGCGCTGGTCACCCTGACCCTGCCGGAGACCGACCTGTATCAGGACGGAAACTGGAGCCTGTTTATCTTCAGCGTGAACGTGGACGAAATCATGAGTCGGGTGCTCCAGATGATCATGGGAGAAGGGGAATACGGCTCGGCCTTGGTGGAACTGGAGAAAATCCTTGGCATCAACCCTGTCAGCGAGACGGCGCCCGGGACGGAAGGCGGCGGATTGCTGGACGCGCTGCTGGGAAGATTGACGAAGAACGGGGACAAGAAAACGGAAGCGGCCGGGGACCCGACGAAGACCGAGGACGCCGGCGATCCGACGAAGGCGGAAGAGAAGCCCTCCGGCTTTACGCTTCCGCCGGAGCTGAAGGATTGGATCCGGCGCAACCTGAAGGAAACCTTCTTCCTGGGGCATAACTCGGCCGGGCAGGACGGCAGAACCATCCGGATGGTCTGCCAGCCTGGCTATACGATTCCGGTTCTGGTCCGGCTGGAAGTGTCGGACGACGGGAACGAGGTGAAGAGCGCCGCTGTGGCCGCGTATCTGATGAACCGGTGGGTCGACCTGGGCGGACCGATGAAGAAGGCCCTGGAGATCGCCGGGGATGAGCAGGCCATCCAGGCGTGGGTGGACAGCATCAATTTCGACGAGGTTTTCGCCGCCATCATGGATTGGAAGAACCAGCTGATTTTCCGGATCCCCCAGGGCGGGACGGTGGAGATTCCCGGAACGGGATTGGAAAACGTGACCATCCTGGATAAGGAGTTCCTGGACGGTCTGATGTCCAAGGAGGAGACCGCGGAAGCGAAGCCGTCGGAAACGCCCGCGGAGAACGCGGAAGCGAAACCGGAGGAAAAACCCGCGGAGACCACGGAAGCGAAGCCGGAAGAGACGCCCGCGGAGACCACGGAAGCGAAGCCCTGACCTTTTTCGGGGAAGAACGGAAGTTCGCCCCTTCGCGCGCGGGAAACCGCGCGCGATTTTTTTCAGACAGATCCGGAGATTTCGCCGAAGGGAAGAAGAAAAAGTTTTCGCCGGAGAAAGGAAACAGGCAAAACCGGAACGAATATAACCGGATTAACAGCCGCGGAAGGAGGGCTTTTTGAAGATGCAGACGGAAGACCGGGAGATCCATTTGCAGCGGGAGGCTTTATCCCGCGCGGAAAGCCTGAGCGCCCTGGTGGAACAGGGAATGCCGGCGGAGGCCAATATCCGCCTGGAGGTGACCCTGATTTCTCCCCGGCAGCCGGGGGACGGCCTGCGGGTCGGGCTTCGGATCGGCGAAAAGAAATGGTACGTCGTCAAGGACATCGCCCAGCTGCTGGAGGCGAAGCGGCTGAACCAGCCCCTTTCCTTCCAGAGCAAGTTTATCTACGAGCCCTCCTGGATGCGGTTCCGGGAGGAGGATCTTCGGATTCTCCGGGTGCTGGAGAAGATGCTGTCGGTCGGGGAGATGCTGAACCGGATGCCGACCCAGGCGGACGCGAGGCTGATGCCCCTGCCGGAGCCCTTTGCGGAGGAGCTGCTGGAAACGCTGCAAAACGTGCCCATGCGCGTCATGACCGCGGATGGGGAGGTTGTTTCCTGCCCGAAGATGACGGAATCGTCCCTGCCGCTGCGGGTGGAAATCCGGATGACGCCCCGGGGCCTTCATCTGATATCGGCGGTGCCGGAGGGCATCGTTCCGCTGACGAAGAGCTGCGCCTACGCGCTATATCAGCAGCAGGCGATCATCGTGCCCCCGGAGCAGCGGCCGCTGCTTCGGATGATGCTCTCCCAGGAGCGGGAAGGGCCCATCTATTTCGATTTCCCCCTGCAGGCGACGGAGCAGGTGGTGGGCGAGGTGATCCCCTACCTGAAGCGCCGCTGCGCGGTGGAGATGAGCGAGGAGCTTCGGAAGATGCTGGTGCGCCTGCCGCTGCAGGCGCGGGTGTATCTGGATCGGGAAGGCAAGGGCATCGCCGCGCGGGTGGCCTTCCTCTACGGGCGGACGGAGCTGAATCCCTTTGCGCCGGCCCGGGAGAAGATTGCCCTCGAAAAGGGGGAAAAGCTGCTGCTGCGGGACGCGGAGGGGGAGCACGCGGTGCTGGAGATCCTGGCCAACGCGGGCTTCCGGGTGACAAAGGAGAACCTGCGGCTGATGAAGCCGGACGATCTGTTCGCGTTTCTGGCGGAGGGCGTTCATCAGCTGGAGGGCGTCAGCGAAATTTTTCTGAGCCGGGATTTCCGAAAAATGTATATCCGGCGGCCGACCCTGCGGGGCGGGCTGAAGATGGAGCGGGGCAGCCTGCTGCTGAACCTGAACCTGGACGGGGAGCCCACGGATGAAATCATGGGCATCCTGGAGGCGCTGAGCCGGTCCCGCCGGTATTACCGGATGAAGGACGGCACCTTCCTGAACCTTTCGGAGATGCAGGGCTGGCAGGAGGCGGCGGAAAACCTGTATGAGGCCGCGAAAACCGACGGGGCGGATATGGAGCGGGACGCGCTGACCCTTCGGGGATACCGGACGGGATATCTGGCCCGGCTGCTGGAGGAAGCGGGGGTGCCCGTGGATATCAGCGACGAGGTTCGGGAAACCGAGGAGGAGCTGACGGGCAAACGGCAGCCGGCGCCGGCGCCTGCCCCGGGTCTTCCCCTGCGGGACTACCAGATCCGGGGATATGAATGGATGTATATGCTCGATCGGCTGCATATGGGCGGCATCCTGGCGGACGATATGGGCCTGGGCAAGACGATCCAGATCATCGCCCTGCTTCGGGCAACCCAATCCCTGGAAAGAACCAGCCTGATCGTCGCGCCGACGAGCCTGACGTATAACTGGCTGAGCGAAATCAACCGCTTCGCGCCGGAGCTGAGCGCGGTGGTGGTGGCCGGCACCGCGGCCCAGCGGGAGAGCCTCTGGCGCCATGTTACCGAGAACAGCGATGTCGACGTCGCCATTACCAGCTATCCCCTGATCCGGCGGGATATCGGATGGATCGAGGATTACGCTTTCCGGTTTGCCGTGCTGGACGAGGCGCAGAACATCAAGAACGCCGGCAGCATCGCCGCCTCGACGGTGAAAAGGCTGCGGGCCGATACCCGCCTGGCCCTGACGGGGACCCCCATGGAGAACGGCATCGGGGAGCTCTGGAGCATTTTTGATTTTGTGCTGCCCGGATACCTGCAGCCCTATCATGTTTTTCTGCGCAGGTATCAGGACGGCATGAACAGCGAGGATCTGAGAACCCGCATTCGGCCGTTCCTGACCCGGAGGCTGAAGCAGGAGGTGCTGGAGGAACTGCCGGACAAGGTGGAAACCCGGCTGACCGCCAACATGACGCCGGAGCAGCGGAATGTCTATCAGGCGGCCATGGAGCGGCTGCGGCAGCGGGTTCGGAAGGTTATGACGGAGAAAGGCTTCCAGGGAAGCAGGATGGAAATCCTTTCCGCCATTACGGAGCTGCGGGAAATCTGCTGCCATCCCTCGCTGGTGCTGGATGGCTATACGGGCTCCAGCGGCAAGGAAGAGATGCTGCTGGAAATCCTGCCGGGGCTGATCGACGGGGGCCGAAGGGTGCTGATCTTCAGCCAGTTTACCTCCATGCTGAAAATTCTGCGGCCCAGGCTGACGGAGCGGGGCATCCGGCATCTGTATCTGGACGGAGACACTCCCGCCGGGGAGCGGCTGGAGATGACCCGCCAGTTCAACGAAGGGGATACGCCGGTGTTTCTCATCAGCCTGCGGGCGGGGGGATCGGGGTTGAACCTGAGGGGGGCGGACGTGGTGATCCACTACGACCCCTGGTGGAACCCCGCGACGGAGGAGCAGGCGACCGACCGGGCGCACCGGATCGGCCAGACGAAAAAGGTGGACGTGCTCCGGCTGGTGATGGGGGACAGCATCGAGGAAAAGGTGGTGGAGCTGGGCGAAAGGAAAAAGGCCCTGTTCGACCGGCTGATTACCCCCGGGGAGTCCGGGCTGGCGGCGCTGACGGAGCAGGACGTCCGGGAGCTGTTTTCCTGAGGCCCGCGGAGCGTTGCCCGGGTTTTTCCCCGGCGTGCAGGCTTTTCCGCCTCCTCCGGCCCATCGCTGCCGGAGCCGAAAAAAAGGAATAATGGAAAAGTGGGCAGGCTGCCCACTTTTTTATTGGAAAGAAGGGGTAGAATTATTCCGAAATGATCAGTTCGCCATAGGCCCCATCCTTCGCCCGGCCGAGGATTTTTCTCGCCGGATGCCGCCGTGTTCTTCCGGCGGATTCCCGGGGCTCTGCCCGCGAACAGGAATGACAGGAGGTACAGAAGATGAAGAAGTTGCTATCCGTGCTGATTCTGGTCGCGATGGTGGCGGCAGCGGTCTCCGCCGGAGCGCTGACCTTGCCCATTCCGGCGCCGCCGGTGATACCCAACATCCCTGCTCCGCCCGTGGTTCCGAATATCCCGGCTCCGCCCGTGGTGCCGAATATCCCGACCGCGGGAGGGACGACGGTGCAGACCTCGACGAGCGAAACTGCCGGCGCCTCAGGCACCACAGCCACGGCCGCCTCGGAGGCGGAGGGCCCGGTGCTTCCCTGGGCGGGCTATACCCTGCTGGTGAAGCAGGTGACGGATCGGAACGACCTGATCACCTATCCCTCCGTCTTCTTTTCCGCGGATGAGCTGAACGTGGTGGTGCTCTTCCAGGTCGCGGAGGGCATGATCACCTATGATTTCGCTAAGGAGCACATCAAGGAAATCATCCTGACGGACGGGAATGACGCGGTTTATGCCTCCGGCACCTGGGGGTTCCATGGCACCAAAGAGGACAACGATCACGCGTACAGCTTCGATATTCTGTTCAAATTAGGGGATCAGCCGGCCTCCGTTCTGGAGGGGGCGACGGTCTCCCTGCAGGCGGGCGGCGCGGGGCCGGTCCCGCTGGCGGCGATTCCGCGCAAAACGGAGTAGCAGGCCGCCGCGCCCGAAGGTCGGGAAAAAGAGCCGGCTCTCCGCAGCCTCCCCCGGGGACGGCGGCGAACCGACAGTGATAATCGTCTGCCCCGCTTCGGGGCCGGAACGTTTTCATCCGGCGGAAGCGGGGCAGTAATCTATGTGAAGAAGGAGGCCTCGAACCTCTTTCATTGTGCGGTCAGCATAACAGGCGTCCGTTAAGGGGAAGAAAACAATGGGTGAAAACCGGCTGAATTCTTCGAAAGGATCCTTCGGCGCGCTTCAGGGCTGGGGACTGGGGGTGGATTCGGCGACATACGGCCGGGCGGCGGCGGAGAAGAGAACGGCTTTGGTTTCCTCCCCGACGATGCCGTCCGCCCCCAGGCCGTTCTGGCGCTGGAAGGTTCGGACCGCCTCCTTCGTCCCGGGGCCGAACTGTCCGTCAATTTCCCCGGAGTAATATCCCAGGGTATACAGCCTGCTCTGGACATCTTTGACGGACTGGCCGGAGGCGCCGGAGCGGAGCACCGGCTCCGCCGTCGGACGGGAGGGATCCGGCGTCACGGCCAGCACGCTGGCGGGCCAGGCGGGCTCGGGGGTCGGCGTCAGGCTCATCTGGCGCCGGGTCTCCCGGATCGTCGGCACCATATAGGTCATGAGTACGATGAGCCCCGCCAGCAGCAGCCCGGCGGCGATCAGCCCGGCGACGGTTTTCGGGTTTTTCAGCATGGCTTTTCTCTCTTCCGTTTCGATACCGGCCGCGCGATCCTCGACGTATTCCATCGGGAAAGCGAACTGAAAAGCGGCCCTCCGGCTGCCCGCTCTCGCGGTGCTTTTCCGGGCGGGATTCCCCTTATTTTGTCATAAAGAGGATGCCCAGGGTATTGGGCCCGCAGTGGACGCAGATGGTGCAGCCGGCGGTGGTATCCAGAATCTCCCGGAAATGGCCGTATTCCCGCACCATGTCGGCGGCGAAGGCGGCCATGCCGTCCTCGCAGGGGGAATGGGTAATGAAGACGCGCTTATAGTCGATGTTTTCGGTTTCCTTCAGCACGTCCTTGATATAATGCTTGATATAATGCTCATAGGAGCCCCGGTATTTTTTTCCGGGGCGCATTTTTCCGTCCACCACCTCGATGGAGGGGCGGATTCGCATCATCTTGGCCCCCAGCGCCTCCAGCCCGCTGCAGCGGCCGCCGCGATAGAGATAGCCGATGTCCTGGACGGTAAAGCTGGCGCGGACCTTATCCCGCCGGGCGAGGACAGAGTCGAAGATTTCCTTCGCGGAGCGTCCCATGGCGGCCAGCTCCGCCGCCTCCAGCACCAGGAGGCCCTCCCCGGTGGACAGGTTCATCGTGTCCACCACGAAGACGTTGCCGAGCTTCTCCGCAACCTCGCAGGCGTCGGCATAGCAGGAGCTCATCTCCCGGCTGATGCAGAAATGCACCACGGCGTCGTTTTCCTTCAGCAGATTGGAAAACAGCTCGGCATACTCATACTGGTTGACCGCGGCGGTCTGCACCTTCTTGCCGTGGTCGACGGCCCGGAAGATGGTTTCCGGATTCACATCCACCCCGTCCTTATAGCTGTTTCCGTCAATGATGACGCTCAGGGGCGCAAGAACGATGTTGTATTTTTCACAGAGTTCAGGACTCAGATCGCAGGTCGAGTCCGCGCTGATTTGCACCTTCATGGCCGCTCCTCCTTCGCCCGGGTTGGCCCGGGACCAAGGGGATTATATTCCATTTCCGCGGGGATGACAAGGGCCGGAATTGCAAACGCGCGGGAAGTATGATAAGATAGCGCCATCAAAAACAGGAGGCGGACGATTTGGACAATCCGCGGGATGAGAAGGGTCCGGAGGAGCGGGAGCTTCAGGCCTCCCTTTCGAGCTACCGGATCAGGATGCGCTGGCTGGAGGAGCAGTGGCGCCGGGCCAGGGAAGCGGCCGGGGAAAGCCCGGAGGAGGAAAACCCGTTTCCGGCCCAGCTGGAGGCTCCCTGGAGGCTGATGCCCTGGACAGCGCCGGAAAAGCCGCCGGAAACGCCCTTTGACGGGCCCCGCATCCGGTGCCTGATGGTGGAGCCCGGCAAGGAGGCCGCGACGGTCCGGCTGCTGAAGGTGCTGAACCTGGGGAAGGGGTTGTATCCCCAAAGGGTTCGTATTCGGAAGATCCGGGGCAAATGGATGGAGGACACGATCCGGCTGCTGCCGGGATACGTTTTCGTGTATACGGATGATGAAATCCCGGTCTGGCGGTACCAGTTTATGGATCATGTGCTGAAGGTGCTGCGGTACGACCGGGAGCCCGACGGCTATCTGCGGGGCGTGGACCTGGAATTCTCTGAAACCGTCGGGGAGCTGGACGGGAAGATTGATCTGATGGAGGCCGTCAGCGAAGGGGACTTTATCCATATCACAGACACCCTGCTCAGGAAGATCAACGGCCGGGTCATCCGGGTCAACCGCCAGAAGCGGCTGGCGGAGATCGAGGCGGATCTGCTGGGCCAGAAGCGAACGCTGATGATGAATTATAAGCTCATCGGGGACGAGGAGGAAGAGCCGGAGCCGGAGACCATCGGCGAACTGCGGGATCCGACGGAGGAGAAGGACCCGACGGCGGAGGCCGCCATCCGGGAAGTCATGGCGGAGGAGGAAGACGACCTGGATGTGGAGCTTCCGGAGGGGCTGGATGTGCTGGAGATGGAAGAGTAAAAGGGGCCAAGAAGGGGAGGGAGTCAAAGAATATGAAAGTCGTGCTGGATCATCTGACCAAGGTTTTCGCGTCCCGCCAGGAAAAGGGGAAGGAAGTCGTCGCGGTCAACGACTTCAGCTTTGAGATTCCAGACGGGCAGCTGGTGGGCCTGCTGGGCCCCAGCGGATGCGGCAAGAGCACCACGCTGAATCTGATCAGCGGGCTGGAGACGCCCACGAGGGGAAAAATCTTCTTTGGAGACCGGGACGTGACAGAACTGCCGCCCGAGGAGCGGGGCATCGGACTGGTGTTCCAGAACTACGCCCTCTATCCCCATCTGACGGTCGAGCAGAACATCATCTTCCCCCTGCAGAACCTGAAGGGAAGCAGGAAGATGAGCAAGGAAGAGATGCACCGCAAGGCGGTCGAGGCGGCCGGGCTGGTGCAGATCGACCAGCTCATGGACCGCAAGCCCCGGGAGCTTTCCGGCGGGCAGCAGCAGCGGGTCGCCATCGCCCGGGCCCTGGTCAAGATTCCCAACGTGCTGCTGCTGGACGAGCCGCTGAGCAATCTGGACGCCCGCCTGCGGCTGCAGACGCGGGAGGAGCTGCGCCGGATCCAGCGGGAGACCGGCGTGACGACCATTTTCGTAACGCACGATCAGGAGGAGGCCATGAGCATTTCCGACCTGATCATCGTCATGAAGGACGGAATCGTCAATCAGATCGGCCGGCCGCAGGAGGTCTATGACGAGCCGGGGAACCTGTTCGTCGCCCAGTTTCTGGGAACGCCGGCCATCAACACCCTGGAGGGGGACGTTCGGCGCGGCCGGCTGTATATCGGGCAGGAGGCGGTGATGGATGTTCCCGGAATCCGGGAGGGCGCCGTCTGGGTCGGGATCCGGCCGGAGGGCTTCATCCTGGACGAAAACGGCCCCTTCACCTGCCAGCTGGACCGGGTGGAGGTCATGGGCCGGGACGTCAGCGTGGTCTGCACCCATGAAAAGATGACCGGGCGGAACATGCGGGCCATCATCAGCGCGGAGAACAGCGTTCCCGCCGGCAGCCGGACGGTGCGCTTCTCCCTGAAGCCCCGCAAGGTGCACCTTTTCGACCGGGTAAGCGAGGTGCGGCTATGAAAAAGAACAACTGGAAGGCCTGGCTGTATCTGCTGCCGGCGATCCTCTTCCTCGGGGTCTTTATGGTCTATCCCCTGATCGACGTATGCGTCTATTCGGTGGAGGAAAACTACAATTTCGCCCGCCAGGAGGCCACGGGCATCGGCCTGGCCAACTTTCAATACGTTTTGAGCGATCCCTATTTCGTCCAGGCGCTGAAGAACACCTTCCTGATCGTGATTATTACCGTGCCCCTGAGCACGGGATTCTCCCTGCTGATCAGCCTGGGGCTCAGCTCCATCCGCCGCCTGCAGCAGCTGTTCCAGACGATCTACTTCCTGCCCTACGTGACCAACACGCTGGCGGTGGGGCTGGTGTTCATGATCCTGTTTCGGAAGACGGATTATTCGGAGGGGCTGGTGAACCTGCTGATTAACCGGCTGGGCGGAACCGGGGTGGACTTCATCGAGGGCCCCTACTGGGCGAAGATGTTCGTCATGTGTTTTTACACGATCTGGGTCGTCATGCCCTTCAAGATCCTGATCCTGACCAGCGCCCTGGCCAGCGTGAACCCGGATTACTACAAGGCCGCCAGGGTGGACGGCGCCTCCAGCTTCCGCATTTTCCGGAAGATCACCCTGCCCATGATCAGCCCTACGGTATTCTACCTGATCATCACCGGGTTCATCGGCGCCTTTAAGGCCTACAGCGACGAGGTCGCCATCTTCGGCACCAACCTGAACAACGCCGGGATGAACACCATCGTCGGATACGTGTATGACATGCTCTACGGCAACAGCGGCGGCTATCCCAGCTACGCGGCGGCCGCGGCGCTGATCCTCTTCGGCATCGTCTTTACCATCACCTATATCAACCTGACCGTCAGCCGGAAGACGGTTCAGTATGTGTAAGGGGGTGGCGGGATGAACGTGGAAAAGAAAAGCAGCGCCGTGGGGAAGGCGTTCATTGTCCTGTTCCTGGTGATCTGGGCGATCATCGTGCTGTTTCCGTTTTACTGGATGATCCTGACCAGCGTCAAGAGTCTCGCGGCCTATAACAGCGAATATATTCCCCGCTTCTGGACGCCCAATCCGACGCTGGAAAACTATCGGGCCGTGTTTACCGAGGTGCCGCTGGCGCGGTATTTCTTTAACACCATCATCTTTACCGTCGCGACGACGGGGCTGATGATGCTGGTCATCATCCCCGCCGCCTTCGCCTTTGCCCGGCTGGAATTCAAGGGACGGAACGCGGTTTTCGCCCTGTTTCTGAGTCTGATGATGATCCCGACGGAGCTGGTTATCATTACCAATTACGTTACCATCGTCAACTGGCACCTGCGCAACACCTATCTGGGCCTGATCCTGCCCTCGGTCACCAGCGTGTTCTACATCTATCTGCTGAAGGAAAACTTCGAATCCATTCCGGATGAGCTGTACAACGCGGCGAAGGTCGACGGCACCAGCGATCTGAAATACCTGCTGCGGGTCATGGTTCCCATCGCCCAGCCCACCATCGTAACCATCGTCATCCTGAAGGTCATCGAATGCTGGAACAGCTACGTGTGGCCCCGGCTGATTACCTTTGACCAGAACTACTTCCTGGTTTCCAACGGCATCCAGGAGCTGCGGGAAAACGGCGCCGGCCGGGAAAATACCCCCGCCATGATGGCCGCGGTGGTGGTCATCAGCGCGCCGCTGATCATCCTGTTCCTGATTTTCCGGAAGAAGATCATGGCCGGGGTTTCGAGAGGGGGGACCAAGGGATGAAAAAGCGGATCGCGCTGGCGATGGTGCTGCTGATGATCGTTCCGATGCTGGCGGCCTGCCACGGCCAGGTGGACCGGAGCGCGTTTGTGATTTCCGGGCGGTTCGACGAAAGCAAACCGGTGGAAATCATCTTCTGGGCCAAGAACGACACCAACAAAACCCAGGCAGAGATTTACCGGAAGGCCATCGAAGACTTCGAGGCCCTCTATCCCAACATCACCGTGACCATCCGGCCCTATACGGACTATAACCAGATCTATAACGATGTCATCACCAATATCTCGACCGACACGACGCCCAACGTCTGCATCACCTACCCGGACCATATCGCCACCTATATGACGGGAAGCAACGTGGTGGTGCCCCTGGACGACCTGATGGACGATCCCCTGTACGGCCTGGGCGGAAAGGAACTGAAGTTCGAGGGGCCGACGCGGGAGGAAATCGTTCCGGAATTCCTGAAGGAAGGCGTCATCGGCGGAAAACAGTACGCCATGCCCTATATGCGGAGCACCGAGGCCCTCTACATCAACCGGGATTTCGTGGAAAAGCTCGGATACCAGGTGCCCGACGTGCCCACATGGGACTTCATCTGGGAAGTGTCCGAAAAGGCCATGGAGAAGGACGCGGAGGGAAATTTCCTGCTCAACGGGCAGAAAACCCTGATTCCCTTCATGTATAAGAGCACGGACAATATGATGATCTCCATGCTGCAGCAGAAGGGGGCGCCCTATTCCACCGCCGGCGGAGAGGTGCTGATCTTCAGCGATGAGACCCGCGGCCTCCTGCGGGAAATCTATACCCACGCCCAGAGCCGGGCCTTCTCCACCTTCAGCATCAGCGGCTATCCGGGCAATTTCCTGAACGCCGGGCAGTGCGTCTTCGCCATCGATTCCACCGCCGGGGCCACCTGGATGGGCAGCGACGCTCCGCTGCTGGATATCCATCAGGATCAGATCGTTCCCTTTGAAACGGTGGTGCGCCCGATTCCCCAGTTTGACCCGGAGCACCCGAAGATGATCAGCCAGGGGCCCAGCGTGTGCATCTTCTCCAAGGAGGACAGCCAGCAGGTGCTGGCCAGCTGGCTTTTCGTCCAGTATTTGCTGACCAATCAGGTACAGATCGCCTACGCGGGAACCGAGGGATATCTCCCCGTGACCCTGAAGGCGCAGCGCAGCCCGGAATATCAGGACTATCTGGCCCGAAGGGGCGAGGACAACCGGGAGCACTACGCCGTAAAGATCGATGCCAGCCGGCTGCTCATGGATCATATGGGCGATACCTTCGTGACCCCGGTTTTCAACGGCAGCACCTCCCTTCGCCAGGCGGCGGGGGAGATGATCGAGCAGACGGCCAAGGCCGCCCGGCGGAAGAAGGAAATGAACGACGCCTTCCTGGAGGGGCTGTTCAGCGATATGACCAGGCTTTATCGGCTGGATCAGATCCGGACGGAGGACGGGGGAGCGGAAGGCGGTCTGCGGCCGCAGGCTGGGCTGCCGATTGAATCCAAGGTGCTGCTGGGGGTCCTGGGCGGCTTCTGGATCCTGGTGGGGATTTTCACCCTGATGAACGGGAAAAAGGACCGGAAGAAAAAAGGGTAAAGCGCGTCTAAGCGGCCCGACGGCAGGAGGGAAAGCCGGAAAAAAACGGAGCGGCTTCGGACGGAAAAACAGGAAAAAACAGCACGCCGCCCGACAGGAAGATCGGGAAACAAAAACGCGCCTTCGGACGGGAAAGCCCGGCGCCGGGGACACAAAAAACCATTGAAAAAACAGCTCTTCGGGTGTAAGATAGGCGTGCGCCCGGCAAGGGCGGGGATAAGAAGAAAGGAGAACAGGATGATGAAGAAGACTCTGGTGATGGTGCTGGCCGCGCTGGCGGCGCTGGTGCTGTGCTGCGGGATCGCCGCGGCGGAGGACGCGAAGGTAATGACCCACGCGGAGTATATCGCCGCGGAGATGGACACCGAGGTAACCATCGAGGCCTATGTGCAGGCGCACCAGGGCTGGTGGGAAGACAACGGCAAGGGCAAGGTGACCATCTATCTGCAGGATGCCGACGGCGCCTATTTTGCCTACGAGGCCGCCAGCACCGAGGAGGACGCCGCCAAGCTGGTTCCCGGAACGAAAATCCGCGTGACCGGTTACAAGGGCGAATGGTCCGGCGAAGTGGAAATCATGGACGGAACCTTTACCTTTGTGGACGCCGAGCCCTGGATCGCCGAAGCCGAGGACGTAACGGCCCTGCTGGCGGACGAAAAGCTGATCGACCATCAGAATGAGTTTGTGACGGTGAAGGGCGCCGTGGTCACCGCCAAGGACGGCGACAAGGCCTTCCTGTACAAGTATGACGGATCCGGCAAGCAGGGCGACGACCTGTACTACGACGTGACCGTTGACGGCAAGGTCTATACCTTCGTGGTGGAATCCTACCTGTGCGGCAAGGATACCGACGTGTATAAGGCGGTCGAGGGCCTGAAGGTCGGCGACACGATCGACATCGAGGGCTTCCTCTACTGGTACAACGGCGTGCAGCTGCACACCACCTCCGTCACCGTGAAATAAGCAGACGGGGACGAAAAAAGAGCCGCGGGTTTCCGCGGCTCTTTTCATGGAAAAAGCGCCTTATGGAAACAGCGCCGCTTTCCCGAAAGCAGGGTGGCAGCGCTGTTTTTCTGTCTTCCGGAAGGACCCCGATCCAGGGCGAGACCCGGACGGGGACGTCACGCTCCAAAGGATGGAAACGCCCTGGCCGGGAACCGCCGGACAAAGGCGCGGTGTTTTTATCCCTTCAGGAAGCTTTCAATCAGGGGGGAGGCCTGAGCGACGGGATCGGCGGACATATCCAGCCAGATGATCCTGGGATCCCTGCGGAACCAGGTCATCTGCCGTTTGGCGAAGCGTTTGATGGCCAGAGCCAGCTCCTCCCGCATCTGCTCATAGCCCATCTTCCCCGTCAGATACCATGTCAGATATTTATACTCCAGCCCCAGCTTGATCAGCGCCTCCTCCGGGACGCCCCGGTCCAGCAGGCCGCGGACCTCCTCCACCATGCCCTCCTTCAGCCGCCGGTCCAGCCGCTCGTCGATGCGGCTTCGGAGCACCTCCCGGGGCCAGGTTACGCCGAATTTGAGCAGGCGGAAGCGGGAAGCCTTGGAGGGGAGACCCGAATCCCCGGCGTTTATTTTTTCCAGCATACGGATGATCCTGTGCCGGTTATGGGAATCGACCTCGACATCCGGCTTTTTCTCCAGCAGCATGGCATAGAGGGCGGGCGTGTCGTAGCCTTCCAGCTCCGCCCGGTAGGCGGGATCGGGTTTATCCCCGGTCAGCACATAGCCGTCCGCCACCGCGTCGACATACAGGCCGGTTCCCCCCACGAGGAAGGGCACGCGGCCCCGGGCCAGAATGCCGCCTATGGCCTCATAGGCCAGGGCCTGGAAATCCGCCATGGAAAAGAACTCCCCGGGATCCCGGACGTCGAGCAGATGATGCGGCACCCCGTCCATTTCCTCCGGAGTGATTTTCCCGGAGCCCAGATCCAGCCCCCGGAAGACCTGGCGGGAATCGGCGGAGATGATCTCCCCATTGTATTTTTTGGCCAGCGCCACCCCCAGCGCGCTTTTTCCGGAGGCGTTGGTTCCCTCAATCACGATCAGCTTTGGCAGCACGGCGGAGCATTCCTTTCTTCTTTCCGATCGATGCGATATACGCATCATACCATACCGACCGGGAGAATTCAAGAATCCGCTTTTCCGGTTGTCCGGCGGGGGCGGGTGTGTTAAAATAGGCGGGAATCGCGGGAAGGAGGCGGCGGCCATGATCAGGGAAGAGCGGATCCGGACGGTGGAAGACCTTTTGCCCATGCTGACGGAGCAGGAATACCGGCCGGATCTGAAGCGGAACCGGGGGACCTTTCTGTATCGCGGGATGCCCAACACCGATTACCGGATGATTACCTCCCTGCGGCAGAACTGCAAGCATCTGCAAAAGGAACTGGAGCCGGCGATCCTGAACAATTTCGCCAAATACGCCGTCCAGGAGGATCCCTCCGTTGCCGCCAGCGTATGGCAGTGCATGATTACCGGGCAGCATAACGGCCTGCCCACGCGTCTGCTGGACTGGAGCCATTCCGCGCTGGTGGGGCTGCATTTCGCCGTCACGGAGGACAACCTGCAGGATATGGAGGAGCACGACTGCATGGTCTGGCGGATCGACATGCAGGAGCTCTGCGCCCTGCTGCCCGGGAAATACCGGGACGCGGTCAACCGGACCCAGAGCACCATCTTCAACGTCCGGATCCTGTCCGGCGTCGCCCCCTCCCTGGAGCAGTATGACCAGGACATGGGGGATCAGGCCATGGTCATCATCGAGCCTCCCAGCACCAACAGCCGCATCATCAACCAGTATTCCTTCTTTTCCGTTGTCCCGATTCCGATGACGGATATCGAAAGCTTTCTGGATACCCGGACGGAGCATACCGTTAAGTATATTATCGATCGGTCGCTGCGCTGGCGGGTGCGGGATATGCTGGACCAGCTGAACATGAGCGAGCGGATCTTCTTTCCCGGGCTGGACGGGCTGTCCAAATGGATCGCCCGGCACTATTATGTAAAATAGGAAGGCGTGGAATCAGAAAACAAATTCAATAAAGGAACCGGAATGACCAGAATGAAAAAAACGCTTTTCACGGCGGCCCTGCTTTTGCTGCTGTTCTCCCTCGCCTCCGCCGGCGCGGAGGTGGTCATCAGCGAGGTCATGGCCAGCAACGGGTATTTCGAATCCGGCCACGCCTGGGACTGGATCGAGCTTCATAACAACGGGAAAAAGGAAGTCGATCTTTCCGGGTGGCATCTGAGCGACAGCAAAAAGAACCCGATGAAGTGGGCCTTTCCCAAAGGCGCGAAGCTGAAGGCCGGAAAGTATCTGACGGTCTGGTGCACGGGGGAGAAGAACGCCTCCCCGGGCTCCGGCTCCGCCTTTTTCGCGGATTTCGCCATTTCCTCCGGCGGGGAAACCCTGATCCTCTCCGACGCGGTGGGCGAGGAGGTTCAAAGGATGGAGCTGCCGCCCCAGTTTGGCTGCGTCTCCTGGGGGCTGGGCGAAAAAGGGGAGGAATACGGCTATCTGGAAACCCCGACCCGGGGCAGGCGAAACGAGGGAGAGGCCTTTCCCGCCCGGGCGGAGACGCCGAGGCTGGAGACGCCCGGCGGATATTACGCGGAGACGGTCACGGTACGGGCGTCGGCCTCGGAGGGCGCCGTCCTCCGCTATACGACCGACGGGGAGACACCCACGGCTAAGAGCAAAGCCTTTCCGGAGGCGGGGCTGACGATGAAGAAAACCACCCCCCTGCGGATCCGGGCTTTCCGGGAAAACATGGTTTCCTCCGAAACCGTCAGCGCCACCTATCTGATCGGCGAGGAAGCACAGACGCCGGTGGTCTGCCTGATTTCCGACGACAAATACCTTTTCAGCTCCAAAACCGGCATCCTGACCAAGGGGACCGGTTCCATCCCCAATTATTCGAAAGGATGGGAGTATCCCGTCAACATCGAATACTATACCCTGGAGGGCGAAAACCCCATCAACCAGATGGGCACCTTTACCTGTTCCGGCCACAGCGCCCGGGTTAACGCCCAGAAGAGCATCGCCCTTTACGCCCGGAAGGCCTGGGGCTCCGACCGCTTCGCCTTCAATCCCTTTCCGACCCGGAACTACGATGGATACAAGAGCCTGCTGCTGCGGGCCGCCAATTCCGACACCTACGCCACCCGCCTGCGGGATGTGGTGGCCTCGTCCCTGGCGGAAGGGCAGGGGATCCTCTATCAGGATTACCAGGTCATCCAGGTCTACATCAACGGCCGGTACTGGGGGCATTACAACCTGCGGGAAAAGATCAACAAGTATTTCATCGCCCAGTATGAGGGCGTGACCGATCCGGAGGAGATCGACCGCATCGACATCCTGGCCCGGACGGGGACGGATCAGTTCCTGCAGAACGGGGACAACGCGGACTGGCTGGCCCTGTGCGATTTCTGCCGGAAGAAGGATCTGAACGATCCGGAAAACCTGAGGTACGTGGAGGAAAGGCTGGATATCGATTCCATGTTTACCCACGCGGCCTTCGAAATCATCCTGGGCAACGTGGATTTTACCAACGTCCGGGTCTACCGGGTGCCCGGGGGAAAATGGCGGCTTTTGCTCTTCGACGTTGAGGCCTGCTGGCGGGGGCTGGACAAAACCCCCATCGAGTATTACATCAAGCCCGTCAGCGGGAAGATTCAGGGATTCCGCCACGAGCCGCTCAACGCCCTGCTGCGGGTTCCGGAATACCGGGACCGGTTCCTGTCCCGGGTGGCGGAGCTGATGGAAACCGTCTTCCGATGGGACAATGTTGAGGCCCATTTCGACGCGGTCATCGAAAAACTGGAACCCATCCTGCCCCGGCACATCGCCCGATGGAAGAACATGAAGATCGAAAACTGGCACAAGAACATCCGGGCCACGAAATACTATGCCCGGGTCCGGCCGAAAAAGATCCCGGAGCTGCTGAAGAAGGCCATGAAGCTGAGCGGCGCCGAGGTGGAGCAGTACTTCGGCCACGCGCTGAGCGTGCTGGAGGAATACAATACGGTCCGGTAACCCCCCCTGGGGAAGGAGAGAAGAAGTGAGCCTGAAATTCAAATGCCTGGTGCTGGATCATGACGATACCGTCGTCAATTCCTCCGCCACGGTCCACTATCCCTGCTTCGTGGAATATATGGAAAAGTATCATCCGGGAGTCTCCCTGACCCTGGAGGAGTATTTCCGGTATAATTTCGATCCCGGCGTCGTCCGGCTGTTTACCGAGATCTGCGGGATGACGACGGAGGAGATGACGGACGAGGAGAACTACTGGAAGGAATACGTCCGCCACCATGTGCCCCGGGCCTATCCCGGCATCCGGGAAATGATGGAGGAGCAGAAAAAAAGGGACGGATTCATCGCGGTCGTCAGCCATTCCTTTTCCGAATACATCCTCCGGGATTATCGGGAAAACGGCCTGCCGCGGCCGGATGCGGTCTTCGGATGGGAATATCCGGCGGAGAAGCGCAAGCCCAGCCCCTGGCCGCTGCGGCGGATCATGGAACAGTTTCACCTTTCGCCGGAGGAAATGCTGGTGGTCGACGATCTCAAGCCCGGCTTCGATATGGCCAAGGCCGCCGGCGTACCCTTCGCCGCCGCCGGATGGGCCAACGACATCCCGGAGATCGAAAGCTTCATGCGGCGCAATTGCGGGCGGTATTTCAAAACGGTGGCCGGCCTGAAAAGGGAGCTGTTTGGGGAATGAGCCCTCCGCGCGGTTTCCGCACACGGTGCCGGGGAGAGGAGACGGCCTTTTTCCAGGAAGGGAAGTGACCTTCTCCCGGGGAGGACACAGCCGTTTCCCGGGGAGGGGAGACGGCCTGTTTCCCGGAAAGAAAGTGGCCTTCTCCCGGGGAGGGACGACGCCTTTGCCCGGGAAGGGGAAGCGACATCATTCGGAAAAGACACGAAAAAAACGAAATCAGGGGGATTTTTACCGAAAACCCTTGACAGAAAACAAGTTTAGGGTATACTGATTGAGCAATATCAATCCAAGGAGGTAATCTCTGATGAACAAAGGTGAACTGGTTGCCGCTCTGTCCACGAAGACGGGGCTGAGCAAGAAAGATTCCGAGAACGCTCTGAACGCCATGGTCGACGTGATCAGCGAAGCGATGGCCAAGGGTGAAAAGGTTCAGCTGATTGGCTTCGGTACCTTCGAAGCGAAGGATCGGCCCGCCCGCATTGCCCGCAACCCCCGCACCAACGAGGAAGTCAAGATCGCCGCTTGCAAGGCCCCCGCTTTCAAAGCCGGCAAGGCTCTGAAGGACAAGGTCAACGCCAAGGCCAGCAAGTAATCAGAGAAGCAGCCGCCCGCCGAAAGCCGGGCGGTTTTTCTTGCGCGGAAGCGCTTCTTCCGGCGGCCGGAGCGGAAGACGGGAGGAGCCCCGCGAAAAGAAAAAAAGGCGGAGAAAAACCAAACAAATTGAAATAAATTTATCCTTTACAATTTCCGCCAATTAGTGTAAAATACGCTCAAATTCGACCGGATTGTGTATCAATCCGGAAAAAGAAAAGGAGAGTGTGTCCCTATGAAAAAGTTTCTGGCACTGGTTCTGGCTGCTATGATGCTGCTGGGCATGGCGTCCTTCGCTTCCGCGGATGATGTCAAGACCTACAAGGTGGGCGTCGCGATCTATCAGTACACCGATAACTTCATGACCCTGTATCGGAACGAGATCGCCGACTACTTCAAGTCCCTGGAGACCGACACCGTGAAGTACGACGTGAAGTTTGTCGACGGCAAGAACGACATGGCCGAGCAGACCAACCAGATCGACGGCTTCATCACCGAAGGCATGGACGTCATCATCCTGAACCTGGTGCAGACCTCCTCCGCCGATGCGCTGATCGACAAGGTCGTGGCCGCTGGCATCCCGCTGGTTCTGATCAACCGCGAGCCCCTGGCCTATGACAAGGACGGCAACACCCTGGACGAGTCCTACGAAGGCATCCTGAACAACCCCACCGTCTGCTATGTCGGCGCTGACGCCCGTCAGAGCGGCACCTTCCAGGGCGAGATGGTCGCCGAGCTGGAGAACCACGGCGACATCAACGGCGACGGCAAGATCTCCTATGTCATGATCGAAGGCGACCCCGAGAACATCGACGCCCAGTATCGGACCGAGTTCTCCATCAAGGCGCTGAAGGACAAGGGCTTCGAAGTTGAATGCCTGGACGACCAGGTCGGCAACTGGGACCAGACCAAGGGCCAGGAGCTGTGCGCCAACGCGCTGACCAAGTACGGCGACAAGGTTGAGGTCGTGTTCTGCAACAACGACGCCATGGCGCTGGGCGCGGCGACCGCCATCACCGCCGCCGGCCGGACCGTGGGCACCGACATCTACCTGCTGGGCGTCGACGCGCTGGAAGAAGCGGTCGAGCTGGTCAAGAACGGCGAGATGACCGGTACCGTGCTGAACGACCACATCGGCCAGTCCCACAAGGCGGTTGACGTGGCTGTGATGCTGCTCAACGGCGAAAAGATCGATAACTACTACTGGGTTGACTACGTCAAGGTCAACAAGGCCTATGTGGATGCCCAGTAAGCAAGATCCGCTGAGAAGGTAAATCCTTCAGGAGGCGGGTGGGCCCCTTCCGGCCCACCCGCCATTTCCTGTAAAGGCGTTTTTCCGCCGGACGCTTCCGTTTCCCGCAGGCGTCCGGCGGAAGAGCACCGGGACGGTGCAAGAAAGGAGAGCATGCCTGTATGTCCGAATACGTACTGGAAATGACGGACGTATGCAAGTCCTTCCCGGGCGTCAAGGCGCTGGACCATGTCCAGCTGAAGCTGCGTCCCGGCAAGGTCCACGCGCTGATGGGCGAGAACGGCGCCGGCAAGTCGACCCTGATGAAATGCATGTTCGGGATCTATAAGATGGACGAGGGGCAGATCCGCATCGACGGGCAGCCGGTCACCATCTCGGACCCGATGGATGCCCTGAAAAAGGGCATCGCGATGGTGCATCAGGAGCTGCAGCCCATTCCCGCCCGGACGGTCGGGGAAAACATTTTCCTGGGCCGCTATCCCATGAAGAAGGCGCTGGGCTTTATCCCGACCATCGACCACAAGAAGATGTACGAGGATACGGCGGAGCTGCTGAAAAAGGTCCGGATGCATTTTGACCCGAAGCAGAAGGTGGGCGAGCTGAGCGTCTCCCAGATGCAGAGCGTCGAAATCGCCAAGGCCGTTTCCGCCAACTGCCGGGTGCTGATTCTCGACGAGCCCACCTCCTCCCTGACGGCCAACGAGGTCGAGGCCCTGTTCCGGATCATCGCCGATCTGAAGGCGGAGAACGTGGCCATCGTCTATATTTCCCACAAAATGGACGAGATCCTCCGCATCGGCGACGATGTGACCATCATGCGGGACGGCCAGTATATTGGCACCTGGCCGGCCAGCGAGATGACCACCGAAAGCATCATTACCAAGATGGTGGGCCGGGAGCTGACCAACCTCTATCCCCCGAAGCACAACCAGCCCGGGGAGGTGGTGTTCGAGGTTCGGAATTTTACCTCCATCAATCCGCGCTCCTTCCGGAACGTGAGCTTTACCCTGCGAAGGGGCGAGATTCTCGGGGTGGGCGGCCTGGTGGGCGCCCAGCGGACGGAGCTGATGGAGGGCATCTTCGGCATCCGCTCCCATACGAGCGGGCAGATCTTCTACAACGGGAAGGAGCTGCACATTACCCGCCCGAAGGACGCCATCGACCAGGGCATCGCCATGCTGACGGAGGACCGGCGCGGCAGCGGCATCATGGGCGTGCTGAGCGTGGCGGACAATATTTCCATCTCCTCCCTGAGCCAGTACCTGGATTACGGCATCGCCATCAACGGGAAAAAGGTGGAAAAGCTGGTTCAGGACAACGTGAAGAAGATGAACATTAAAACGCCTTCTTCAAAGACACAGATTCAGTCTCTGTCCGGCGGCAACCAGCAGAAGGTGCTGGTGGGGCGCTGGCTGGCCAACAACCCGGACGTGCTGATCCTCGACGAGCCGACCCGCGGCATCGACGTGGGCGCCAAGTACGAGATATACTGCATCATCGAGGAGCTGGCCCGGGAAGGAAAGAGCATCATCATGATCAGCTCGGAAATGAGCGAGCTGATCGGCATGAGCGACCGGATCATGGTCATGTGCGACGGAAGAGTGACAGGCTTTATCGACGGGCCGGACGCGACCCAGGAAAACATCATGGCCCTGGCGACTCAGTTCGAATCATAATAGGGGGATGAAAGCATGAACAAATCGATTCAAAGTCAAAGCCAGAAGCCGGGCTTCGGCGTCAAATTCCTGGCCCTGGTCAAGGGCAATCCCATTGTCATTCTGCTGCTGATCGCGACGGTGGTCGTGGGATTTCTGAAGGACAATTTCGTCTCCTGGTCGAACCTGACGAACCTGATGAGCAATACCGCCGTCCGGTTCCTGATCGCCCTGGGCGTTTCCGGATGCCTGATTACCAAGGGCACCGACCTTTCCGCCGGCCGCCAGGTGGGCTTCGCGGCGGTGGTGGCCGGCATCCTGTGCCAGCGCGGGGACTATAACGGCCGGATGTGGAAATGGGCGCCGGAGATGAACATCGGGCTGGTGCTGCTGATCGTGCTTTGCCTTGGCCTGATCTGGGGCCTGATCAACGGCCTGATCGTGACCCGGCTGCATGTGCCGCCCTTTATCGCGACCCTGGGCACGCAGACCATCATTTACGGCATCTCCCTGGTGATCTCGGATGCGCAGCCTATCGGCGGCTTCCAGAAGATCTATACCACCCTGATCAACGGGCGCATCGGCGACACGAAGGGGTTCCATCTGCCGTATCTGCTGTTCGTGGCGGCGGTGTTCGGGCTGCTGTTCTGGTTCATCTATAACAAGACCAGGCATGGGAAATACATGTACGCCATCGGCGGAAACGAAGTGGCGGCCGAGGTTTCCGGCGTCAACACCACCCGGACGCTGATGCGGATCTACGCCACGGCCGGCCTCATGTACGCGCTGGCGGGCTATCTGCTGGCGGCCAAATCCGGCGGCGCCTCCGCTTCCATGGGCCAGGGCTACGAGCTGGAAGCCATCGCGGGCTGCACCATCGGCGGCGTTTCCACTACAGGCGGGATCGGTACCGTGCCCGGCATCCTGGTGGGCGTGCTGGTGTTCGAACTGCTGAAGATCATCCTGCAGTTCCTGGGCGTCAACCCCTATTACAACTACGTGGTCCAGGGCCTGGTCATCGTGCTGGCCGTCGCGCTGGATATCCGGAAGTACATCCGGAAGAAGTAAGATGGACGAGAAGGAACTGAAACGGCGGGAAAAGGAGCTGGCCGACCGGGAACGGGAGCTGGACCGGCGGGAAAAACAGCTGGACGGCTTCTCCCAGGCGATTAAGGAGCGGAAGGAATCCTGGTATGACAGGCTGCCGGTTTCTGAAAAAGGGCTGACCTGGCTGATCCGGATCGTGTCCGTCCTGCTGGGCGCGGTCGTGCTTCTGATCATTCTGGAAGCCGCCGGCGTATACAAGCTGAACATTTTTCCCGGAAAATGAAACCTGGGCGCGGGGCTGTGGCTCCGCGCCATTTCCGTCCTTGACGGGCGGGCGGAAATGGGATAAAATCAGGACAAAAGAAACGGGCGAGGGGATGCCGGACGGAAAGGCGGGAAAGCTCATGACGCTGACGCAGGAATGGAAGATCGCGCTGATGGAATACGGCGAAAAGGTGCGGGATCTGGAAAAGAACCGGCGCTTTTTCGACGGCGTGCTGGGCTTCGGAAAGCATCCCTCCGACGACCCCTGCCACGAGGCCCTCGACCGGAAGGCCGAGTCCCTGGCCGCCCGCGCAGGGGAGGGCGCGGATCCGGAGGACCGGGAAAACCTGATCCGGGCCGTGCTGGCCGCCGCGGCGGAATATGAGGGGCCGGAATACGCCCGGCTGATGCTCTGCGCCGCGCAGCGGCATCTGGAGCCGCTGATCCCGCGGATGGATCCGGCGACCCGGGCGGAGGCGGCCCGGTGGTATGAGAAAACGTATCCCCGGCGCGGGCGCATGCCGGTTCAGGAAGCGCTCCTGAAAAAAATGAAGAAATAATTTGCCTTTTTCGCGGACCTGTAGTATACTTGCCTAAGTCTAGTTGAATGCTTACCCGGGAGGGACGATCATGAAACGTGGAATGGACAGAAGACACGCGGTGCTTGCGTGTATTTCGATGCTCCTTCTTTTGATCATGGTCTCTCTCTGCCTGGCCGACGTGATGATGCCGGAAACCGGAAAGAAAACCAAGAAAAACGGGGATATGACCATCGATTATTCCCACATTGATCAGGGCTACGTCATGATCAAAAGCAAAAAAGGAAATAAAAAGCTGAAGGTCCGGATCAAAAAGGGAGATACCACGCTGAACTACGATTTGAACAACAGCGGCGAATACGAGGTCTTCCCCCTCCAGCTGGGCAGCGGAAAATACTCCTTCAGCCTCTATAAAAACGTGAGCGGGAAAAAGTATTCCGAGGAAGGAAAGATCTCGCTGGATGCGAAGCTGGTGGACGAAAACCAGTGCTTCCTCTATCCCAACCAATACGTCAATTATACCGCCGCCACGGACGCGGTCGTGGAGGCCGGCAAGATCTGCAGCGGCATGACCGACCATAAACAGATATTCGACACCGTTTCCCAATATATGACCAGCCATTTTACCTACGACTACATCAAGTCTGTCAGCGTCAAGAGCGGGCAGCTGCCCGAGATTGACGACGCGTGGAAAAAGCACATGGGCATCTGCCAGGATCTGAGCGCAATTATGGTGGCCATGCTGCGGAGCCAGGGCGTTCCCGCGAGGCTGATGATCGGAACTGTGGGCGCCAGTACGTACCACGCATGGGTAACGGCGGTCATCAACGGGGACGATGTTTTTTTTGACCCGACGGCCGCGCTGAACGCCATCAACAAAAATGATTCCTACACCATCGAGCGGTTTTACTGATTCAGGGTCAGGAATCCTGGGATGAAGCAGATACAGGGGGGACTGGACCGATGAGCAAAGAGAAGGAAAACAAGGGCGCGATCCTGAATTCCGAGGAGCTGAGCGTATTCTGCGATCAGATCGCTCTGATGCTGGAATCCGGGATGACGCTGCGGGACGGCATTGATATGCTGGCGGAGGACGAGGAGAAGCAGGGTGCCAAATCCCGTCCCTATTCCCGGATGCGGGAGACCATCGAGGAAACCGGTTCCCTCTATATTGCCATGAAGGAGCAGGAACAGGACTGGCCCCATTACATGGTCGAGATGGTGGGCATCGGCGAGGAGACCGGCCGGCTGGAAGAAATCATGCGGAACCTTTCCGCCTATTACCGGCGGGAGGGCCGGATCAAGTCCGCAGCCTCCAGCGCGGTGACCTATCCGCTGGTGCTGGGCGTGATGATGGTGGTCATCATCGCGGTGCTGCTCTGGCGGGTTATGCCGGTTTTCCGGCGGGTGCTGGGCTCCCTGGGCGTCAACCCTGACGGCGCCTCCGTGCGGCTGATGAACATCGGCGCCATCGCCGGATGGGTCGTGCTGATCCTGATCGCGCTGCTGCTGGTGGCCGTAATCGTGGTGGTGATCCTGATGCGGACGAAGCACCGGGACAAGGTCATGGAGTTCCTGCGGAAAATCCTCCCCCCGGTACAGCAGATCAGCCACAAGCTGAGCTCCTCCCGGATCGCGGGCATGCTTGGCATGATGCTCTCCGGCGGTTTCCCGATCGAGAACGCGCTGGATATGGCCATTAACGCCCTGGATGATCCCGTTTCCATCGAAAAGGTGAAACAGATTCAGAATAAGATGGCCGAGGGCGAGCCCTTTGCCGACGCCATCGCCTCCAGCAGCCTGTTTTCGGATTTCTACAACCGGATTCTGAAGATCGGCGCCGCCAGCGGCAACGAGCCCCAGGTGCTGACCAAGATTGCCGAGGTCTATGAGGAGCAGGTGGAGGACGACCTGTCCAGGCTGATCTCCCTGATCGAGCCCGTGCTGGTGGCGCTTCTGAGCATCGTGATCGGCGCGATTCTGCTGAGCATGATGATGCCGATGGCCAGCGTGATGAGCAGCCTGTAATACCCGGAAAAGGATCAAAAGGAAAGGAGTGGTCAAATGAGCTTTACAAAAAAGGATATCGCCGCGGGCGCCGCATTTGTCGCTCTGATCATTGCCTTCGTTTTGCTGATCAATTCCCTGACGGCTACCTCCGGGGATCATGAAGCCCAGCTGGTTCACGACGCGGTCAAAAACGCGGCGCTGACCTGCTACGCCGTGGAGGGCTCCTATCCCGAAAACTTGGATTACCTGCGGGAACATTACAAGCTGGCATACAATACCGATCGGTTCATCGTCGACTATGACGCCTTCGCGTCCAACCTGATGCCGACGATTACCGTTCGGGAAAGGGGGGTGAAGGATCTTTGAGCGAAGCAAAGAAACGGCGGGCCCCCCATCCGCAGATCCAGAACGTGTTCGTGTTCCTGCTGCTGGCCGTTTTCGCCATGTCCGCCATTTTCCTGACGGCGCTGGGCGCCCAGATCTATCGCGGCATCGTCGACACCTCCACCCGGAACAACAACGAGCGGATCGTGACCGCCATTATTCGCGGCGCGGCCCAGGGGGAGGATGCGGGCATCGCCTCAATCAAGATGGAAGGCGGCGTCCCGGTGCTGACCTTTACCAACGACTATGACGGGGATATCTATCTCCGGCGGCTGTACTGCTTCGACGGCTTCCTGCGGGAAAGCTTTACCTCCGCCGAGCGGGAGTTCGAGCTGGACATGGGCGATTCGATCTGTCCGGTCGACGCTTTTGAACCGGAAATCAACGGCAATCTGCTGACGGCGAAGGTCGTTATCCCCCAGGTCGGGGAGCGGACGGTCAGCGTATGGCTGACGGCGGGAGGTGCTGCGCAATGAGAAGGCACAGCAGCGCCAATGTTCTGCTGCTCGAATTGTTGATCGTGATCTTTTTCTTCATGCTCTGCTTTTCCACGATCGTGGAAACCTTCGGCCTGGCCAAGCAGAAGAGCAATCACGCCCTGGCGGTGAACCAGGTTATGATGGAAGCGGAAAACCTGGCAGCGCGCTTTTACGCCTCCGGGGACCCGGCGGAAATGCTCGCGGAAAACGGCTTCGCCAGCGAAGAAGGCCGCTGGGTTCGGAAGGAAGAGCAATACGTGCTTTACGCCGATCTCGGCGTTCAGCATACGGACGCGGGGCTTCTGCGTTCCGTCCTGCTGACGGCGGTTCGGGGGGAGGACACGCTTTTTGAAATGCCCCTCACCCAATACGTTCCCGGGGAGGTGAGCCCGTGAACAGAAGAAAGATCGCCGCGGGTCCGGGCGCCTCGTCGCTGATCCTGATAGCGGTGGTGCTGGCGCTGAGCGTGCTGACGGTGCTGACGATGATTTCCGCCCGGAATGACGATTCGCTCAGCGGCCGAAGCATGGAAACCCGGTATCAGGTATACGGGATGTTCAACCGGGGGGAGAAGCAGGTCGCCGCGCTGGACACGGCGCTGCTTCAGTGCCTGAAGGAACATCCGGAGGAAGAGGATTTCTTTGGCTCGCTGGAGGAATACCTGCCCGAGGGCATGACCCTGGATGAGCATACGGTTTCCTGGCGCGAGACGGAGGGAGACCGGTCCCTGGAATGCGCCGTGGAGGTGTTCGCCCCCGGCGGGGAAAAGCGGTTCGCGTGGAGGGAACATCGGCTGACCTCCGGCGCGGCCTGGGAAGAAGACGAGTGGGGGGATGATTGGGATTGAAAACCCTGGACGAGCTGCTTCGCGACGCGATGCAGGTAGGCGGATCTGATATATTCATCATTCCCTTTTCCCCGGTAGAGGTCAAATCCAACGGGCAGATGGTGCCCATTTCCGATGATAAGGTTCGTCCCGCGGAGATCGGCGTGCTGATCGACCGGGCGTACGAGTTGGCCGGGCGGAACAAGCGCAACCTCGACCTGGACGGCGACGACGATTTTTCCTTCGCCATCCGGGATCTGAGCCGCTTCCGCTGCAACATCTACCGCCAGAGAGGCACGCTGGCGGCGGTCTTCCGGGTCGTGGCCTTCGGGCTGCCGGATCCCAAGGAACGGCACATTCCGGATCTGGTCATGAAGCTGGCGGATCTGCGCAGCGGCATGGTGCTGGTCACCGGCCCCGCCGGCAGCGGCAAGAGCACGACCCTGGCCTGTATTCTCGACCGGATCAACAACACACGCAGCGGGCATATCATTACCATCGAGGATCCCATCGAGTACCTTCATTCCCACAAGAAATGCCTGGTCAGCCAGCGGGAAGTTCCCGAGGACGCCAGCACCTTTGCCCGGGCGGTCCGGGCGGCCCTGCGCGAGGCGCCGGACGTGGTCATGCTCGGCGAGATGCGCGATATCGAAACCATCTCCACCGCCATTACCGCCGCGGAAACGGGCCATCTGCTCTTTTCCACCCTGCATACCCTGGGGGCGGCGAAAACGATCGACCGCGTCATCGACGCCTTCGCCGCCGAGCAGCAGAACCAGATCCGGACGCAGCTGAGCATGGTGCTGCGGGCGGTGGTCAGCCAGCGCCTGATTGTGACCACCGACGGCAAGCTGCATCCCGTGTTCGAGGTCATGACGGTCAATCCCGCCATCCAGAACCTGATCCGCGAGGGCAAGACGCACCAGATCGACAACGTCATTACCGGCTCCGGCGCCGACATGCTGTCCATGGACAGCGAGCTGGCGAAGCTGGCCCGGGACAATATTATTCCCAAGGAAATGGCCAGGGCCTACGCCCTGCACCCGGAAACCATGGAACGGCAGATGCGCTTCGGTGCCATGCGGTAAATACTACCCCGCGATCGCCGCCTGCATGGAAAGCATATTTCACCCCATCCCCTTTTTCGAGGAAGGATCGATCATTTTTCGGCGGGCGCCCCTGGCGGGCTTCCGGCGGAAGTCCCGATTTCCGGCGAAAAAGGGGATGACCCATGTCAGGAACCACAGATAGGAGGCAAATGGATGCAGTACGGGTATTTTGACGAGGAACGCCGGGAATATGTGATTACCAACCCGGACACGCCGGCCCCCTGGGCCAATTATCTGGGCTCCCCGGAATACGGGGCCATCATTACCGTAAACGCAGGCGGATACAGCTTTGTCCGCAGCGGCGCGGCCGGGCGGATTCTGCGCTATACGTTCAACCAGTTCGATGAGCCGGGCCGCTACCTTTACCTTCGCGACGAGGAGAGCGGGGACTATTGGTCCGCCAGCTGGAAGCCGGTCAAAAAGCCCCTGGGCGAGTACAGGACGGAATGCCGCCACGGGACCAGCTATACCGAGTTTATCAGCGAATACGCCGGCATCCGCAGCCGCGCGCTGTATTATGTCCCCCTGGGCGCCACACACGAGGTCTGGAGTCTGGAAATCGAAAACCTCTCCGGTCGGCCGCGGCGGCTCAGCGTCTTTGCCTACGCGGAATTTACCACCGAGGGACTGTATACCCAGGATCTGGTCAATATGCAGTATACTCAGTTCATTACCCGGACGGAATTCATGGGCGATTTCATCCTTGAGCATATCAACGAATACTGCGACCGGGGCCCGCAGGCCGGAAGAAACCGGGAGCGTTTTCTGGGCGCCGCCGGAGCGGAGGTTTTTTCCTATACCGGGCGGAGAGAACAGTTCCTCGGCCGGAACCGTTTCGACGCGCCGAAGGCGGTGGTCGAGGGAAAGTGCGACAACAGCCTGAACTATAACGGCAATCCCTGCGGCGCGCTGCAACTGCGTCTGTCCCTTTCCGCGGGGGAGAAGAAGCAGGCCGCGTTCCTCCTGGGCGAAAAGAACGCCGAGGACGCCCGGGCGATTCTGGACCGCTACCGGGATACGGCGGGGACGATCGCCCGGGAAAAGGCGGAGCTGATTGCCTACTGGCACGGCGAGCTGGAGAATCTGAAGGTGCGGACCCCGGATGAGCGCTTTAACACCATGGTCAACACATGGAACGCCTTCCAGTGCTTCATTACCTTCGTATGGAGCCGGGCGGCCAGCCTGATCTACTGCGGGGAGCGGAACGGATACGGATACCGGGACACCGTCCAGGACATCCAGGGCATCATCCATCTGGATCCGGAGCTGGCCCGGAAGCAGCTGACCTTCATGCTCAGCGCCCAGGTGCATCACGGGGCGGGTCTGCCCCTGGTCAAATACACCCATACCCCGGGAAAGGAGGACACCCCGGAGCAGGAGAGCTACGTCAAGGCGACGGGGCATCCGCACTACCGGGCGGACGACGCCCTGTGGCTCTTTCCGACGGTTTACAAATACATCGCCGAAACCGGCAACCTGGCCTATCTCGACGAGGAAATCCCCTTCGCCGACCGGGATTCCGGGACGGTTCGGGAGCATCTGAAGCGGGCCATCGATTTCAGCATGCATCATCTGGGCACCCACGGCATGCCCGCCGGGCTCCACGCGGACTGGAACGACTGCCTGCGGCTGGGAGCGACGGGGGAGAGCACCTTTGTGGCCTTTCAGCTGTATTACGCGCTGAACATCATGCAGGATTTCTGCCGGGAGGAGCCGGAATACGTCGCGTGGCTGCGGGAAGAGGCGGAAAAGCTGCTGAAGATCATCAACGACACCTGCTTTGAGGAAGACCGGTTCATCCGCGGATATACCGAGGCCGGCCAGATCATCGGCAGCAAGCGCGACCGGGAGGCCGCCATGTGGCTGAACCCCCAGAGCTGGGCGGTCATCTCCGGCGGGGCCACCCGGGAGCAGGCGGAGACCATCATGGAAACCGCCCACGAAAAGCTGAACACCCCCTACGGGCTGGAAATCATGTCCCCGGCCTACCGGTATGAGGCCTTCGACGGGGCGGCGATGATTCTCTTTAACCCCGGAACGAAGGAAAACGGCGGCATTTTCTGCCAGATTCAGGGATGGGCGATCCTGGCGGAGGCCCTGCTGGGCCACGGCAACCGCGCCTTCGAGTATTTCGCGGAGAGCTGCCCGGCCTCCTTTAACGACGACGCCGACCGGCGCGTCATCGAGCCCTATGTCCACGGCCAGTTCATCGAGGGGCACGACAGCCCCTTCGCCGGCCGCTCCCATGTGCACTGGCTGACGGGCACCGCCAGCACCGTGATGGTCGGATGCGTCGAAGGCATTTTGGGGCTGCGGCCCACGCCGGAGGGCATCGCGGTGCTCCCGGCCATCCCGGAAACCTGGGACGGACTGACCATGGAGAAGCGGTTCCGGGGACGGATTCTTCGGATCACCGTCGACAACCGGGAACACCGGCAGGGAAATCCGAGGCGCTATGTGCTCAACGGCGTGGAACGCCCGGTAGGGGTGATTCCCGAGGCGGAGCTGGCGGCGGAAAACGATCTGACCGTTGTGATGTAAGCAGAACCGACATCTTTTTGACGCCCGCCGGGGACTTCCTCCGGCGGGCCTTTTATCGGGAGGAAAGCATGGAAAAAATCGCCGAAATCCTCAATGACTATACCTCCAAATTCGGGGTGCCCCGCCAGAGCGGCCTGGTGGAAGAAGTCATTTCCACCATTGTCTTCGAGCCCGCCTACCGATCGGAGGAGGCGCTGCGGGGCATCGAGGGCTTCAGCCACCTGTGGCTGATCTGGGGGTTCCACCGGGCTGAGCGGGAAGGCTGGCGCCCCACGGTGCGCCCTCCAAGGCTGGGGGGCAATACCCGAATCGGCGTTTTCGCCACCCGCTCGCCTTACCGACCCAACGGGCTGGGGCTCAGCTGCGTCCGGCTGACCGGGGTGGTACGGGAGGCGGGAAGGGGCACGGTGCTGAAGGTGGCGGGGGCGGATCTGATGAACGGAACCCCGATCTATGACATCAAGCCCTATCTGCCGGAGAGCGACTGCCGCCCGGAGGCGACGGCGGGCTTTGCCGGGGAAAGGGAGAAGCGGAGGGTTTCAGTGGACATCCCGAAGGAGGCGGCGGACAGGCTCGGAGCGGAGAAGGCGGCGGCGCTGGCGCGGGTGCTGGCCGAGGATCCACGGCCCGCCTATCAGGAGGATCCGGAGCGGGAATACGCCTTTGAATTCGCCGGGCGGCGGATCCGCTTCCGGGTGCGGGACGGGGTGCTGCGGGTCACCGGCGTGGAATGAGGCGGATTGTATTTTGACTGTATTTCGCTTGCCAAATGGATGAAAATCAGGCATACTGATCGAGCGGTTCAAAAAGAACCCAGCGGGACAAAATTGTCCCGGAAAGATCAAAGGAGGCAACTGCATCATGGATCGAGTCTATAACTTTTCTCCCGGACCTTCCCAGCTGGCGCTCCCCGTGCTTGAAAAGGCGCAGAAGGAACTGCTGGTTTACGGCGATACAGGCATGTCCGTGATGGAAATGAGCCATCGCAGCAAGATGTATACCGATATTTATGACCGGGCGGTGGCCGATCTTCGGGATCTGATGGCCATTCCGGAGAATTATGAGGTCATTTTCCTCCAGGGCGGCGCGACCCAGCAGTTCTCCGCGATTCCGCTGAACCTGATGGTCAACGGAAAGGCGGATTACATCGATTCCGGCAACTTCGCCCATCTGGCGGCGGAGGAGGGCAAGCGCTACGGCCAGGTCAACGTGGCCGCCAGCAGCCGCGAGGACAACTACACCTATGTGCCGGACGTAAAGAAGCTCTCGCTGACCGAGGGCGCCGACTACCTGCACATCACCCAGAACAACACGATTTACGGAACCCGTTATACGGAGCTGCCCGAAAGCCCGGCGCCCCTGGTCTGCGACGCCAGCAGCATGATCCTGTCCGAGAAGATGGACGTGAGCCGCTACGGCGTCATCTACGCCGGCGCCCAGAAGAACATCGGCCCCAGCGGCCTGTGCGTGATGATCATCCGGAAGGATCTGCTGGGGAAGGCGATGCCCATCTGCCCCAAGCTCCTGAACTGGACGGTGGAGGTCGAAAAGGCCAGCATGTACAACACGCCCAACACCTGGGGCATCTACGTGGCGGGGCTGACCTTCCAGTGGCTCATGGAACAGGGCGGCGTCGAGGCGCTCGAAAAGATCAACATTGAAAAGGCCGCGCTGCTCTATGACTTCCTGGACAACAGCAGGCTCTTCAAGGCTACGGCCCGGAAGGAATACCGGAGCCGCATGAACGTGACCTTCGTGACCGGCGACGCCGAGAAGGACGCGGCTTTCGTCAAGGCGGCGGCGGCGGAGGGCCTGGTGAACCTCAAGGGACACCGGACCGTCGGCGGCATGCGGGCCAGCATCTATAACGCCATGCCCAGGGAAGGCGTGGTCCGGCTGGTGGAATTTATGAAGAAATTTGAGGCGCAGAACGCCTGAGGAGAGTAGGCATGTATAAGATTCAGACGCTGAACGCGATTTCGGACGTGATTCATACGCAGCTGAGCGCGGATATGTATACCGTGAGCAAGGAAGAGCCGGTGCCGGACGCGATTCTGGTCCGCTCCGCGTCCATGCTGGAAAACACCTTCAATCCCGAGCTGAAGGCCATCGGCCGGGCCGGCGCGGGGGTCAACAACATTCCCATCGACCGCTGCTCGAAGGCGGGCATCGTGGTCTTCAACACCCCGGGGGCTAACGCCAACGCGGTGGCGGAGCTGGTGATCGCGGGGCTCCTGATGAGCGGCCGCAACATCGCCGGCGGCATCGACTGGGCCCGGAGCCTGAAGGGGCAGGGGGCCGAGGTGGGCAAGCTGGTGGAGAAGGGCAAGAGCCAGTTTGTGGGCCCCGAAATGCGGGGGAAGACCCTGGGGGTCATCGGCCTGGGCGCGATCGGCGCCATCGTGGCCAACGCCGCCAGCCGGGGCCTGGGGATGAACGTGGTCGGCTACGACCCCTTTATTTCCGTGGAAAGCGCCTGGAGCCTGAGCACCACCATTCATCGGGCCGCCTCGACGGAGGATGTCCTGGCCCAGGCGGATTATGTGACCTTCCATATTCCGCTCAACGACAAAACAAGGGGCACGATTAACGCCGAAATGATCGCCAAGATGAAGGACGGGGCGGGGATCCTGAACTTCAGCCGGGGCGAGCTGGCGGATACCCAGGCCGTCAAGGAGGCGCTGGCGAGCGGCAAGCTCCGCAGCTACGTGACCGATTTCCCCAGCGACGACCTGCTCTGCGAGGACAAGGTGGTCTGCATTCCCCATCTGGGCGCCAGCACCCCCGAGAGCGAGGAGAACTGCGCGCGGATGGCGGCCATGGAAATCCGGGACTATCTCGAATACGGCAGCATTCACAACAGCGTGAACTTCCCGGAGCTTCCTTTGGGAGCGCCCGAGGGGGTCCGGGTGCTGGTGCTGCATGAGAACATTCCCAACATGATTACCACCATAACCTCCGCCGCGGCCCAGGAAGGTCTGAACATCGAGAACATGATCAACCGCAGCAAAAAGGACATGGCGGTCACGGTCATGGAGCTGAAGGAGCTGCCCTCCCAGGAAGCGCTGAACTATCTGGGCCAGCTGCCGGGGATTATCCGGGTCCGGACGTTTGTCAACAATTAACAGGGACGAAAAAGGGGACCGCGCGCAGCGGCCCCCTTTTTTTCCCGGGAAAGTGCGCCTCCCTGCCGGAACGTGGAAGGAGGCGCTTTTTTCGTGAAGTTTTTCCAGCTTCTCCGGCCACTTCGCTTCGGACGAAAGGCGTCAAAGACCGCCCGGTTCAGGGCGGCGCGAAGGCTCAGTCCGCGGAGAGGCCTTTGCTGACGATTTCCGCCAGCCAGTTCCGGCCGTCGGTCACCAGATGAATACAGCCCTGGGCCGTATAGGCGACGGGCACCTTGTGGTAGGAGAGAAAGCGGTTGCCCGGCTTGGCGGAGGCGATATTGGCGGCGTTGGTCACGATGACCAGCCCGGGATCGACGGCGCGGAAGAATTCCTCGATCATGCCTTCCTTCCCGTGATGAGGATAGCGGAGAATGTCGGCCTTCAGGGGCGCGGGCCCCAGCACCTCGTACATCTGCCTCTCGCCCCGCAGCTCGATATCCGCCATGAAGAGGATGCTGCAGTCGCCATAGAACACCATGAACTGGGCGCTGCGGTTGTTCATGTCCTCCTCGTCCAGGGGTTTCTGCCAGCAGAGGAAGGAGACCCCGCCGTCGCCCATCAGCAGCAGATCCTCGTCCTGATAGGAGGAGACCAGGATCCCCCTTTCCCGGCAGTAGGCGATGACCTTTTGCATCCGGGCGTTTGCGTCCGGGGGAAAACAGACGCAGAGCTCGCGCACGGGGGCGGCCTCGTTGACCGCGTAAAACCCGTCGAGATGATCGTGATGGGGATGGGTGTTGATGACCCGGTCGATTCCGGGGGGATTCAGGGCCTTCAGCAGGGGAACCACTTCCGTGGGGGCGAATTCGTCCCCGCAGTCCAGCATCCACCACTGGCCCTGATACCGGAAGACGGCCGCGTCCATATTCTGGATGACGGGGAACCAGATGTCCAGCAGCTCCGCGCCGGCGGGGAAGGCGAAATCCGGGCAGGCGGAGGGATCCGCGATCCGGTTGATGATCTTCGGCGGGGCGTTCTGCTCCTCCAGCGCGGCCCACCAGGCGGAGCGAATCACCCCGAAGAGGCGGAGGAGGTTCTCCGGCCCCTCCGCGGAGCAGGGAAGGGAAACCGACAGGGATATGCAGAGGATCAGAAGCCAGAGTACGGTTTTTCTTTTCATTTTCTTATCTTTTCTTCCATAATCAGCATGATGAACGCGCAGGGGCTTCGGGCGCTCAGGCCATCCGCGGGCCGGCACGGAGAGCCCGCTTTTGCAAAAACCAGACCGGAGGGGAGCGCCTTTTCGCCCGCCCTGGGGAAAATTTTCTCGCGGAGCCGGAAAAACATTGACAACCCTGTTTCCCAGTGATAAAATTTATGATTGCATCAGTATCGTTTGGGTGCTGTGCAGGATTTTTGCGCTTTGCTATTGTACACAGGTTGCGCGAAAAAAGCAAGGGGCAAATCCATCGGCTCCCGTGACTGGTCGGACTGAATAAGGGGTGAATGCTTTCATGGTACATGAGGTCCAAATGGGGAAGCTCCGGAAGCGCATGAGTTTCTCGCGCATTGACGAGGTTCTGGAAATGCCGAACCTGATCGAGGTTCAGAAAAACTCCTATCAACGCTTTCTCGACACCGATCTCCGCGAGGTTCTGAACGACGTTTCGCCGATCACGGACTACAACGGCAATCTCGTTCTGGAGTTTGTGGACTACTCTCTGGAGGAACCGAAGAATTCCGTGGCCCGCTGCCGGGAACGGGATCTGACCTACGCGGCTCCGCTGAAGTTCTTTGTCCGCCTGAAAAACCGCGAAACCGGCGAAATCAAAGAGTCGGACGTGTTTATGGGCGACTTCCCCCTTATGACCGATACGGGAACGTTCATCATCAACGGCGCCGAGCGCGTCATCGTCAGCCAGCTGGTCCGCTCTCCGGGCGTGTATTTCGACATGACCCACGACAAGGCCGGCAAGGAGCTCTATTCCTCCCAGATCATCCCGAACCGGGGCGCCTGGCTGGAATATGAGACCGACTCCAACGACGTGCTCTGGGTCCGGATCGACCGCGCCCGGAAGCTGCCCATTACCGTGATCCTTCGGGCCCTGGGATACGGGACCGACGCGGAGATTATCGACCTGCTGGGCGACGACAACCGCCTGCAGGAGACCATCCGCAAGGGCGACAACGCCAAGTCCCGGGAAGAGGGCCTGATCGAAATCTACAAGCGCCAGAAGCCCGGCGAGCCCGCCAGCCTCGAAAGCGCGACCAATCTGTTCAATTCCCTGTTCTTCGATCCCAAGAGGTACGACCTGATGCGGGTCGGCCGCTACAAATACAACAAGAAGCTTTCCCTGGCCAACCGGATCCATAACCAGATCGCCGCCGGCAACATCGTTCATCCCCAGACCGGCGAGATCCTGGTGAAAAAGGGCGAAGCCATCGATCTGAGCGTGGCCCGGGAGATTCAGAACGCCGGCGTGAACACCGTCGAGGTGGACTGCGGAGGCGAAATCCGCAAGGTCGTGGGCAACAACTTCGTCGACGCGGCCCGGTATCTGCCCTTCGATCCGAAGGAAGCGGGCATCCTGGAAATGGTCCATTTCCCGACGCTCCAGTCCATCATCGCCTCCGTCGAGCCCGACCAGCTCTTTGAGGCCGTGAAGGAAAACGTCGGCGCGCTGGTGCCCAAGCACATTATTCCCGACGATATCGTCTCCTCCGTCAGCTATATGCTCGGCCTGCCCTACGGCATCGGCACCACCGATGATATCGACCATCTGGGCAACCGCCGTCTGCGCAGCGTGGGCGAGCTGCTCCAGAACCAGATCCGCATCGGCCTGAGCCGGCTGGAGCGGGTCGTCCGGGAGCGGATGTCCATCCAGGACAGCAGCGACATCAAGCCCGGGGATCTGATCAACATCCGCCCCGTCAGCGCCGCCATCAAGGAGTTCTTCGGCTCCTCCCAGCTGAGCCAGTTCATGGACCAGCCCAACCCGCTGGCCGAGCTGACCCACAAGCGCCGCCTGAGCGCCCTGGGCCCCGGCGGCCTGAACCGCGACCGCGCCTCCTTCGAGGTCCGGGACGTGCACTACAGCCACTACGCCCGTATCTGCCCCATCGAGACGCCTGAAGGCCCCAACATCGGCCTCATCGGTTCCCTGGCGACCTACGCCCGGATCAATCAGTACGGATTCATCGAGGCTCCCTATCGCCGGGTCGACAAGGAAAGCGGCAAGGTAACCGACGAGATCGAATACATGACCGCCGACGAGGAGGATCTGTACCGGATCGCCACCGCCAACGAGCCCCTGAAGGAGGACGGCAGCTTTGTGCATGACCGGATCACGGTGCGTGACAAGGCGGAGATTGTCGAGGTGCCCGTATCCCGGGTCGACTACATCGACGTCAGCCCCCGCCAGGTGGTTTCCGTGGCGACGGCCATGGTGCCCTTCCTGGAAAACGACGACGCCACCCGCGCCCTGATGGGATCCAACATGCAGCGCCAGGCGGTGCCGCTGCTGGTGCCCGAAGCCCCGCTGGTGGCCACGGGCATGGAATACCGCGCGGCGCACGATTCCGGCGTCGTCATCCTGGCGAAGGAAGACGGCGTGGTCGAGAAGGTGGACGCGAACCACATTGTGATCAAGGACAATTTCGGCGAGCGGCATGATTATCCGCTGACCAAGTTTGCCCGCAGCAACCAGAGCACCTGCATCAACCAGCGGCCCGTGGTTTCCGCCGGCCAGATCATCGAAAAGGGAGACCTGCTGGCCGACGGCCCCTCCACGGAAAAGGGCGAAATCGGCCTGGGCCGGAACGCGCTGATCGGCTTCATGACCTGGGAAGGCTACAACTATGAGGACGCCGTGCTGCTGAGCGAGAAGCTGGTCAAGGAGGATATCTATACCTCCATCCATATCGAGGAGTTCGAGTCCGAAGCCCGGGAAACCAAGCTGGGGCCGGAGGAAATTACCCGGGATATTCCCAATATTTCCGAGGACGCCATCAAGGATCTGGACGAGGACGGCATCATCCGCATCGGCGCCGAGGTGCACGCGGGCGACATCCTGGTGGGCAAGGTGACCCCCAAGGGCGAAACCGAGCTGACGGCGGAGGAGCGGCTGCTGCGGGCCATCTTCGGCGAAAAGGCCCGGGAGGTCCGGGATACCAGCCTGCGGGTTCCGCACGGAGAGGGCGGCATCGTCGTCGACGTCAAGATCTTTACCCGGGAAAACAAGGACGAGCTTTCTCCCGGCGTCAATAAAATGGTCCGGATCTACATCGCCCAGAAGCGGAAGATTTCCGTCGGCGACAAGATGTCCGGCCGCCATGGCAACAAGGGCGTCGTTTCCCGGATCCTGCGGGAAGAGGATATGCCCTTCCTGCCGGACGGGACCCCGCTGCAGATCGTGCTGAACCCCCTGGGCGTGCCCAGCCGGATGAACCTGGGACAGGTGCTGGAGGTCCATCTCGGCCTGGCCTGCCGGGCGCTGGGATGGCATATCGCCACGCCGGTTTTCGACGGCGCCACCTATGACGAGATTCTGGAACGCCTGGCCGCGGCGGAGGAAAAGATGACCGCCCCCGAGGACGAGAGCGATCCCCACGTGACCGAGAACCATTTCCATAACGGCCGGCCGCTTCGCCTGAAGCTGGACGAGGAAGGCAAGGCCCTCTTCCGCCAGGGCAAGATCCAGGTCCGGGACGGCCGCACCGGCGATTATTTCGAAAACCCCGTTACGGTGGGCATCATGTACTTTCTGAAGCTGCACCACCTGGTCGACGATAAGATGCACGCCCGTTCCACCGGCCCCTACAGCCTGGTCACCCAGCAGCCGCTGGGCGGCAAGGCCCAGTTCGGCGGCCAGCGCTTCGGCGAAATGGAAGTCTGGGCGCTGGAGGCCTACGGCGCCGCCAACACGCTGCAGGAAATCCTGACGGTCAAGAGCGACGACACGGTCGGCCGCGTCAAGACCTACGAGGCGATCATCAAGGGCCAGAACATTCCGACCCCCGGCGTTCCCGAAAGCTTTAAGGTGCTGCTGAAGGAAATGCAGGCGCTGAGCCTGGATGTCCGGGTGCTGGACGCGGAGAAGAACGAGATCGAGATTCCGGAGCTGGATCCGGAGGACATGGCGGTCCCGGCTCCCGCCCGCCGGCCCGCCGCCCGCGCAGAGGCGCTGAGCGAGGAGCCTGAGGAGGAAGAGGAGACCGAGGAGCTCAACCGCGCCGCCGAGGAGGCCATGAACATGTCCGCCGAGGATCTGGATCTGGGCGAGAGCGAAGAGGAAGACGACGAGGATTTCGACCTGGGAGAAGGCGCGCTGGAGGATCTGATTCCGGACGATCTGGGCGATCTGAAACTGGACGACGAAGACCTGTAACTGAACCAGTGATACCTGAAGGGAGCGTGGAACCTTTTGTTTGAGCTTTCGAATCTTGATTCCATCCGGATTGGCATGGCCTCGCCGGAACAGATTCTGGCCTGGTCTCACGGGGAGGTTACCAAGCCTGAAACCATCAACTATCGGACCCTGAAGCCCGAGCGGGACGGCCTGTACTGCGAGCGGATCTTCGGGCCCACCAAGGACTGGGAGTGCAACTGCGGAAAGTACAAGCGGATCAAGTTCAAGGATAAGGACAAGATCTGCGACAAGTGCGGCGTGCAGGTGACCCGGGCCAAGGTTCGCCGGGAGCGCATGGGCCACATCAAGCTGGCCGCCCCCGTCAGCCACATCTGGTATTTCAAGGGCATCCCCAGCCGCATGGGCATGCTGCTGGATATTTCTCCCCGCAATCTGGAGAAAGTGCTGTATTTCCCCAACTTCATCGTCCTGGATCCCGGCGACGCCGAGAAAACCGGTCTGAAGAAGTATGAGCTGATCAACGACGCCCGCTACCGCGAGGTGGAAAGCAACTGCGGCAAGGGCTCCTTCGTCGCCAAGATGGGCGCCGAGGCGGTGCTGGACATGCTCCGGGAGCTGGATCTGGACAAGCTCAGCGCCGATCTGAAGGCCGAAATCGCCACCCTGACCGAAAAGGAAAGGGATCGGGAAACCGAGGGCCAGAAGCGGGCGCGGGCGGTCAAGCGGCTGGAGGTGGTGGAATCCTTCCGGACGAGCCACAACAAGCCCGAATGGATGATCCTGACCATCGTCCCCGTCATTCCGCCGGACCTGCGGCCCCTGATTCAGCTGGACGGCGGCCGATTCGCCACCTCCGACCTGAACGATCTGTACCGCCGGGTCATCAACCGGAACAACCGCCTGAAGCGGCTGCTGGAGCTGGGCGCGCCGGACATCATCGTGCGGAACGAGAAGCGCATGCTGCAGGAATCCGTGGACGCGCTGATCGACAACGGCCGCCGCGGCCGTCCCGTGACCGGCCCCGGCAACCGGGCGCTGAAATCCCTGAGCGATCTGCTGCGGGGCAAGCAGGGGCGTTTCCGCCAGAACCTGCTGGGCAAGCGCGTCGACTATTCCGGCCGCAGCGTTATCGTCGTCGGCCCCGAGCTGAAGCTGTATCAGTGCGGCCTGCCCAAGGAAATGGCGCTGGAGCTGTTCAAGCCCTTCGTCATGGAGCGGCTGGTCAGCCTGAAAATCTGCCACAATGTCAAGAGCGCCAAGCGCGCGGTCGAAAAGGTCCGCCCCGAGGTGTGGGACATTCTGGAGGAGGTCATCCGGGATCATCCGGTGCTTCTGAACCGCGCCCCTACGCTGCACCGCCTGGGCATCCAGGCCTTTGAGCCGATTCTGGTCGAGGGCAAGGCCATCAAGCTGCACCCCCTGGCCTGTACCGCCTTCAACGCCGACTTCGACGGCGACCAGATGGCCGTTCACGTTCCGCTGAGCATGGAAGCCCAGGCCGAGGCCCGGTTCCTCATGCTGGCGCACAACAATATTCTGAAGCCCCAGGACGGCAAGCCCGTCATTTCCCCGTCCCAGGACATGGTCATCGGATGCTACTATCTGACCATCGTGCATGAGGGCGCCAAGGGATCCGGGCGGGTTTTCGCCTCCGAGGACGAGGCCATGATGGCCTATTCCATGGAGCAGATTACGCTCCAGAGCCCCATCAAGGTCCGGATCACCCGGAGCTTTAACGGCGAGACCGCCTCCCGCATTATCGACACCACCCTGGGCCGCCTGATCTTCAACGACGCTCTGCCCCAGAACCTGGGCTTCAAGAAGCGGGAATGCCTGGACGACATGTTCCAGCTGGAGATCGACGAGCTGGTCGGGAAGAAGCAGCTGTCCAGCATCGTGGACATGTGCTTCCACACCCAGGGCGAGCATAAGACCGCCCAGGTGCTGGACAAGATCAAGGCGCTGGGCTACAAGTATTCCACCATCGGCGCCATCACCGTTTCAGTTTCCGACATCAAGGTACCCCAGACCAAGGAGACCATGCTCGCCGAGGCGGACGAGGAGGTCCGGAAGGTCAACAATATGTATCACCGCGGTCTTCTGTCCGAGGACGAGCGGTATCAGCGGGTCATCAAGATCTGGGGCGACTGCACCGCCAATCTGCGGGAGCAGATCCTGCCGAATCTGGACAAGTTTAACCCCATCCGCATGATGACCGATTCCGGCGCCCGCGGTTCCAGCCAGCAGGTTTCCCAGCTGGCGGGCATGCGCGGCCTGATGGCTTCCCCCACGGGCAAAACCATCGAGCTGCCCATCCGGGCGAACTTCCGCGAAGGCCTGACGGTGCTGGAGTTCTTCCTCAGCTCCCACGGCAGCCGGAAGTCTCTGGCCGATACCGCGCTGCGGACGGCCGACTCTGGATATCTGACCCGCCGCCTGGTGGACGTTTCCCAGGAGGTCATCGTCCGGGAGGAGGATTGCTTCGCTTCCCGGAACGAAAAGGTGCGCGGCATCATCGTCAGCGAGCTGATGAGCGGCCGCCAGTCCATCGAAAGCCTGGAGGACCGGCTGCGGGGCCGCACGGCCGCCGAGGACATTCTCGATCCGGCCACGGGCGACGTGCTGGTGCGCCTCAATGAGCCGATCGATTATCGGAAGGCCAAGGAGATCGTGGCGAAGGGGCTGACCCGCGTGCCCGTGCGCTCAGTGCTGACCTGCCGGACCGAGAACGGCGTCTGCGCCCGGTGCTACGGCGAGAACATGGCGCACGGCGGCAAGGTCGACGTGGGTGAGGTCGTGGGTATCATCGCGGCCCAGGCCATCGGCGAGCCCGGCACCCAGCTGACCATGCGGACCTTCCATACCGGCGGTATCGCCGGGGCCGACGACATTACCCAGGGTCTTCCCCGGGTCGAGGAGCTTTTCGAAGCCCGCAAGCCCAAGCGCGACGCGATTCTGGCGGAAATCTCCGGCACCGTTTCCATCCAGGAAACCAAGAAGAAGAGGATGATGATCATTACCTCCGACGAGGATCCCAATGACCAGAAGAGCTATCAGATTACCTACGGCTCCCGCGAGAAGGTGCATGAGGGGGATCATGTGGAGGCCGGCGACGAGCTGACCGAAGGCTCCGTGAACCCGCACGATCTGCTGCGCATCCTGGGCGTCAAGGCGGTTCAGGAATACCTGCTGCGCGAAGTGCTGTCGGTTTACCGGCTCCAGGGCGTGGGCGTGAGCGACAAGCATATCGAGATCATCATCCGCCAGATGCTCCGCAAGGTTCGCATCGAGGACAGCGGAGATACGGATCTGCTGCCCGGCTCCCTGGTCGATATCTTCCGCTTCGAGGAAGCCAACCAGAAGGCCATTCTGGAGGGCAAAATGCCCGCCGTCGCCAAGCGCGTGCTGCTGGGCATTACCAAGGCTTCCCTGGCCACGGAAAGCTTCCTGTCCGCCGCCTCCTTCCAGGAGACGACCCGGGTGCTGACCGAGGCGGCCATCCACGGCAAGGTCGATCCGCTGATCGGCCTGAAGGAAAACGTCATCCTGGGCAAGCTGATTCCCGCCGGTACCGGTATGAGGCGGTACAAGGACATCAGCCTCAAGGATTCCTTCTCCTTCTGATTCCCAAACAAAAGAGCGGCTTCCCGGTTTCGGGAAGCCGCTCTTTGTCATGGGGGAGGGTGATGCCCCGCCGCAAACTGCCGCAGCGATCACCGCGCGTGGCCCAGGGCGATTCCGGGCAGGCGCCTGAACCAGAAAAGCTCCTGCCCGGGACACGTGAAAACAGGGAGGAGGAGGCCCCGCCGCGCGGAAATCAGCTTCTGCGGCCCAGCAGGACCCGCATCTCTGCGCCCTTAGCCAGGTTACCCTTCACCCGCAGCAGGCCGCTGAGATACAGCTTGTCGAAGGTGGTTTTTCCCTGGGCCATGGCCATCAGATGGTCAAAGCTGGCGGAGACAAAGGCGTCGGCGTCATGGAAGGTAAAGGGCTCGATCTGGAAGGAGGCGTTGTCCCCGTCCCGGTCGAACACCATGAAGAAGAAGCCGTCGGTCTGGGTCGTCATATGCACCTGGATCACCCGGTGATACTTCGGGCCGAAGATCTCGGAGGCATAGGCCCGGTTCTCCTTCTCCAGGGCCACGTAGGCGTCCTTCAGGCGGAGATAGGCGTCCCGATAGGGGATCTGCACCACCTCGTTCCCGACGGCGATGCGGGCATAGATCCGCTGATACTGCTGGGCGCTGCGGTCCCAGGAGAAATCCTTTTCCATGCAGCGGCGCCGCAGCAGCGCGAAGGTTTCCTCGTCGCAGAAATAAACCCGCAGGGCGTTCATGATGGCCAGCATCAGGGCGTCGGAATGGTATTCCAGGAAGGAGAAGCCGTCGCCGATGCCGTCGAACTCGCTGTAGGCCCGGACGGAGTCCTTCAGGCCGCCGGTTTCATGGACGATGGGAATGGTCCCATACCGCATGGCCATCATCTGGCTCAGGCCGCAGGGCTCGAAGCGGGAGGGCATCAGATAGAAATCGGACCCGGCGAACACCTGGGCGGCCACGTCCTCGGAATAATCGCTGGAGAAGCCGAACTGGCCCGGCCAGCGGCGGACGCATTCGTTGAAATAGCCGACGTAGGAATCGTCCCCCTGGCCGTAGATGATGACCTGGGCGCCCAGATCCATCAGCCGGGGCAGCAGATCCCGGATCAGCTCGATGCCCTTTTGCTCCACCAGGCGGGCGACGGAGCAGAAGAGGGGAAAGCGGGGCTGCCGGTTCAGGCCGAAGCGCTCCTGGATGGCCTCCTTGCAGCGGGCCTTGCCCTCCATGTGGTCCCGGTCGAAGGCGGCGGGGAGGCGCCGGTCCAGCCGGGGATCGTAATGATCCATGTCGATGCCGTTGAGGATGCCGCTGAGCTTGTTGGCCACCAGATTGGCCACGCCCTCCAGCCCCATGCCGTATTTGGCGCGATGGAGTTCCCGGGCGTAATTGGGCGAAACGGTCGTGACCGCGTCGGCCATCATCATGGCGCCCTTCATCAGATTGACATCGTGCCGCCCCTGATACTCATATCCCAGGCCGCCGTCATACCACCCCTCCGGCAGGGCGAAGGTGGTCTGAAGCTCCCAGGCGCTGAACTGGCCCTGGTAGGCGATATTATGAATGGTAAAAACGGAACGGATGTTTTTCAGCTCCGGCCGGGTCACCTGGTCATTCTTGAGATAGACGACCGTCAGGGCGGTTTCCCAGTCGTTGCAGTGCAGAATCTGGGGAAGGGGGCCCATCTCGGGCAGCATTTCGATGACCGCCCGGCTGAAGACGGCAAAGCGGAGCTTGTCGTCGTCATAGCCGTAGAGGCGGGGCCGGTCGAAGAAGGGATCGTATTCCACAAACCAGACCGGCACCCCGGCGCGGTCGCCCTTCCACAGGCCCATGGGATAAACGGTTTCCCCGTGCCGGATGTCGCAGTCGGCAATTTTCTTCAGCTTTCCGTCAAAACGCTGCCGGACGCACTGATACAGGGGCGTAATGATCGCCGCCTCGTCCCCGGCCGCCTGCAGGGCGGGGGGAAGGGAAAAGGCCACGTCGGCCAGGCCGCCGGATTTGCTGAAGGGAGCGCATTCGCTGGTAACAAACAGGATTTTCATGGATAAAGCTCCTTTGAACTGGAAAGGCCAGCTGCTTAATCCCCGGTGGCGGACAGGAAAACAGGCCCCGCATGGCGCCCTCGCGCCCCGGGCAAGAATAACCGGCCTCGTTTTCTTCACTTTATCGCATTTGCCGGAAGATGTCAATCGAAAAAAGAACTTCGCGCCGCCCCGAAAACAGGCGGAGTTACTGTTCACAGGTCAGCTTGAACAGAAAAGGCCGTCGGCCTATACTGACTGATGTCGGTAGGCCGACGGCATCTCATCTCTCGAAGATCCTGGTCACTTCTTCAAACAAATTTTTTTCCGGATCAGCTCGGATGCTAT